>JBALXL010000001.1:0-112590 GCA_036960805.1 Pseudomonadales bacterium | reverse complement strand
AAGAGTATTACCGTTTGATGCTAATGCAATACCATTAATGTCACTGAAATTACTCCCAGCTCCAGTTGCCCCATCAATTGAATACAGGTCATAACCTGTAGAGGTATATATTGATACCGCGTGTGATGAACTACTAAATAACATTAAAAGAAGTATTGAAGAATAATTTTTGATTTTAAAAAATTCCATAAAAAATCCTGCATTTTTATAATGCATAGAGTGACGAGCGATCGAAGTAATGTTGAGATAAACGTCATATGCAAGCTATGCATATAACACTTATTTTTTGATTTTTAAGGTGGGATTTTTCTTTAGTAATCAATATTCAAGTGTAACTACTCCTTGTCAACTTTTAGGATAAGCCGGAATCCTAGTCAGCATATTTCCCTATGAACCACTATGCATATTAACTGACTTTTCTATTTCAATCCAAAATTTAACCACTAAGTAAAGTGAAGCCTACAGCATGAAAATTCGGCCAGCTATTCATCAACCCCCATCAACCACTGATCAAATGTCATACCATCAACGATATTAGAAAACTCTAATTTATCAGCACGCTGTAACGGCTTCACATGGTCATAATGCTGTTCAATCATAGCTTCTGACGTACCACACTGTTTGGCCACATCGTATGCCAAAACATCTCGGAGCAACTGATAAGTAATATAGCTATGCCTAAAGCTATACAGCACATGCCCCTTCCCACCCATACCCAGAAACTTCATATACTGCCCCATGATTTTCTCAAATGGCGGTATCTTTTCTGTTCCGTCATCAAAAGAAATCATGAAGATATAATCATCCGGCCGTCTATTTATCAACCGCTCCAACTTCCCTCTATATAAGTGATACTGCTTCGTACATTTGATTACTGATTCAATCGCACCGCGAGCAAACTTATCAACGAGAATCTCACGGCCATCAGAATACCTCGTTGTCTTACCTTTCCTTATTTGCGCTACGCAACGCATAATTTCCTTATGCTCAACCAACCGTAAGTCACCATATTTAAGCCATACAGTCTCTTCTCCTGGCCTCACACCGGTTAAAAAAAGAAATGCTATATAGTATGGAAATATGCGGCGGTAAGCCTTTGTTTTATAGCTTCTAGACGCAGCGATAAAAGATTCGAAGTTCTCCCCCGAAAAAATATTCTTTAATTCATCCGTCGAAAAATAATCTCTTGACTGCTTCTTACTAATTGATGGCGTTGGAAGCTCAGGGAAATCTGCTTGTTTTATGTAGCCTTTATCACACGCATGATTGAGCACTCGCTTCAGCGCCATATTTGTATTGCTTCTCTGAGTAGGCGAGATTTCTTTACCTGTTTTCTGCTCACGCCATTGATAAAAATCATATATCGCAGGCCGATCAATTTTATTGACAGGCTTACGGCCTAAATTAGGAATCAGGTAATTCTTTAGTGCAGCAATTACAGCCTTATCGTTCTGTTTACCATAATGAGCACTTTGAAGCTTTTGAATCACTTCCTCAGCCAGATCAGAAAAACTAGGCATTACTTTAAGAGGAATTCCATACTTAACTTTGACGTTTGCTTCCATCCCCATCTCAAGGGCTATTCGAGAAGCATCATCCTGATTTTCAGTCTTTGTAGACTGTCGAACTTCTTCACCATCAATCCTAATAGAAACCCACCAGAATTTGCTACGAGACTGCCTGTAAAGCCGTATACCTTCACCAACTTGAATAGATTTATTCTTGTTATTCATGATATTTCTTTAGATGCGAGAAAGAGAACCAAAGTATATTCAAAATATAGAATAAATAAACACCTATAACTAACTGATAATAAAATATATTTTATAGAGTATGTTTATTCAAAATCCGTTTCCGCGAGGAGTGGCGGTTCGAGTCCGCCCACCGGTACCACTATTCAAGTTAACAAGTTACAACCTCAAAGCTATTTTCAAAAAACATCTCAGACAAACGTAAGTAACAACAAATCGTCAACACGGTTTTGTTGCTCTACATCAACGTTGGCCCAATACACAAAACGCCCTCACTGATTTTTTGCCTGTTATTGTTACAACTCAAGCGCCCTCTCAATCGTTACGCTTCCATCTATATCTATCCACCATTAAAACCATAACCATAAAAAAACCCCGGCTGAGTTATCAACCGGGGTTTTCAAGAGCAACCGCTTTATCCGAGTAGGAGCGATTGCTTAGGTAACACCTATTATCACTTATCCATTACTAAGGAACAGCAACTTGGCTCGGAAGCAGATCTAGTGATGGCTCATAAGTTACCGCATCATTAGCAAACTGATACGTTTGAGTAACCGAATCGCGAGCTGTATACCGCTCAGGGTTTACAGTGTCAGCCAGGTACGGATCAGCGGCAGGATGAGCGAAATTACCATAATCTCTACCTGTCATGCCTTCCTTTTGACCTCTGGTCAGCGCACTACCATCGGAATCCAGGTCACCTGAATTTTGAGCGCCTTCAATAGTAGCATTCGCTAAGTAAGCGCCTCTATCATTCCAAGTACCACCAGCCAGGTTAGCAAACAGCTTAATATCAATCATTACCGCATCACACAAAGGTGTTACTTCTTGGTAAGCTGTTGGCCAGCTACCGCCGAAGTAGGCCGCACCCCAATCACCGCCCATCGCTGGACAACCACCTTCATAAACAGGCTCATCACCTGGGTGATGAACACCGTATCCACTCATTGATGTAGCAGCTTGCATATATCTTCCAGTACGCCAGTTGCCCGCGTCATCTTTTTTAGCAATCCTAAATTTAGGAGCATGTCTGAGCTTAGTACGGAACTTCATCTTTTCGCCACCCGCTTTACGCGCCATCAGGTGGTCATAATAAGCACCGTCGGGACGAATATAGCTGAAGTTTTTGCTGTTCTTACTTTTATCGGCAAATACCACAGTAACAAACAGATATTCTTCATTAAAGAAAGGGCGCTCAATAAGATAGATCTCGTATGGCAACGAGTTTTTGGCATCTGTATTAATCGCCTGATAGTCGATTATGTCAGTATCACCACTGGTATTAACCCACATTCTTGCATCAGGGAATTGCTGCATACGCAACACGTTTGTGTAATTCTCTTTAATGTCCAGGCCAGCACGTTTACCGAGAGGTCCGACTACATTAGCCCCCTCTTGACCAAAGGCAAAACGAACCGCTGCCGCAGCATTTTTGTACTCTGGACCTGACATGGTGCAGTACCAGGAAGGTAGATCAATAGGTACGTGAGTACTGTATTTACCCGCATACTTAGCATGACTGATAGGCAGATCAACATAGGCTAGATTACCATCGGCGTTTACTTGATTGCCATCAGCCACATAACCAGCCCAGCTATCGTCCGCATCAGAGAACGAATAGTTATTCTGAATACTGGCTAAGTTAGCAGGGTCAAGTGGATCACTGCCGTCAACCAGACCAGCACTAGCAAGTTTTGCATCAGCGGTCAGGTACTCACGCACCGTACCGTTATCCTGCGTACGCCACAGACCGTGCTTACCTTCACCGATCATGGTAGCAGTCTGCTCGTTTACATTAAAGAAACGGTTAGTTTGATTAGTCGCCATGTGGCCGTAGTAGGCAGGCAGATGAGGGATGCCGGATGTCGTTGCTGCGGCGTCACCTACAGCATCACTATCGTAATAGAATGGGCTTAGCTCATTCAGGTTTTGATCACCCGTACTAGGACCGCCACACTCACCACCGGCAAATGCCGAGGTTGAGGCTGCTGCAAAAACAGCAAGCCCGGTTGTTAAAACAAGTTTCTTCATCATAACGATTTCCTCTCATTATTTGATCTTAAACAACACTAATTCTTTCAGCGTTTGTTTTAAGTTACAGGGCTAAAAATCTCCCCCTAATAATTCCAATCACCATCCAGCTTTAATTTTTATACTTCACCGAATGCCGACTCTGCCTAAGAGCGAAACTTGGAATTATTAAATATTCATCACCCTCGCTAGGCATGAACACAGACTACAAACAAAAAGTGAACAACCCTATTTTAAAGCATGTATGGCCTGCTCTACTTTGTAACAACTTGTTAACAAAATTTAACGAAGGCAACCAAAATACATATAACACTATGTTTTAAAACAACTTTAAATAAATAACAGGAAATAAGAAAACTAAGTCTCATAGCTACATTTAACTTCACAATCACTGTATTTATGCTATCGACGCTGACTAAAGCCATCCTTATTGATCAAATGGGCACCTCAAACCCCCCTTACTCACCCACCCAGCTTCAATTAGCCTGCCAGTTGCAGCAGTAACCATTACTTGGTCATACTCAAGCTGACAAACAACTTCCAAAAAGCAATTCTTGCTGTAACATAGCGAAAATTTATTATCGCGCTAGACTTAACCCAACGATTAAAAATCAGCGAATCAACCACATGCAAGAACGCACCTACCATTTACTTATCGTCGAAGATGAACCTGTCACCCGCACCAAGCTGGTGGGCTATTTCAAAGCTGCTGGCTACGAAGTTAGTGCCGCGGGCAACGGCGAAGAAATGCAGCGTTTATTATCACGCCATCACATTGACTTATTATTGCTGGATATCAGCTTGCCCGATGCCGATGGTCTGGATCTTACTATGCAACTGCGTAAGACCTATGAACTGGGAATTATCCTAGTCACCAGCCGCGACACAGATGTCGATCGTATACTGGGACTGGAAATTGGTGCTGATGACTACGTCACCAAACCGTTTAACGAACGTGAATTACTGGCTCGTGTTAAAAGTGTACTGCGCAGACTCAGCATCCAATCGACAACTCTGCCACAGAAAAGCAATTTGTATTTCTCGGGCTGGCAGGTCAATTTAACGCAACGGAAAATCACTTCCCCCGCCGAAGAAAAGGTCCATTTGACACGTGGCGAATTTGAGTTATTAGCGGCGCTCATCAAACATCCAAAAACGGTCATGTCGAGAGATCGACTGATGGCTCTAGTGACACATCGCAGCTGGCAACCGGATAATCGTACTATCGACGTTTTGATGAAACGTCTACGCGAAAAAATTGAGACCGATCCGAAATCACCCGAGCTGCTTCTGACTATTTACGGTGAAGGTTACGTGCTGGCCAGCGAGGTCAGCGATTCACCGGAAGACTAAGCCTTTTTACAATTCAACCAAAACAACGACCATGAAACAACTTACATCAGGGTTGTTGTTCTGACAAAGAAACACCAGCGACAACTACTCTTCCGTATCCTCGTTCGGCTCTACCTGCTTTAATTCCTGCCACACTGACCGCAATATTCCACAATTCTCCTGATAAACAGCTTCCAGCTTCCCATACAAAACATTAATGTCATCGATGGCTTCCGCTTTAGCGGCTATTTCCAAACCATCCATCATCCGCCATAGGTCATTCAAACCAATACTGCTCGATGCTCCTTTCAATTTATGAGCTTCTTTTGAGAGCTCCTGCCATTGTTGTTCCTCAAAGTTATTTTCAATGACACTGATGCTCTCCTGACTGGTTTTAATAAACAGCCCGACCATTTCATTAACCACATCAAAGCCAATAACTTCTGCATCATGTAGCAATACGTCTCGGCAATTAATGTCGCTGACATCTGCAGCCTCATAAACGGCGGGCTGATCAATATTCTTACTACGCACACTTTTCTGTATGACATCATTAAGCATTTCCGGCTCATAGGGCTTACCAAGAAATGCCGTTACCGCAGACTTTTTATAAAAATCAACCTCTTGCTCAAGCACATGAGCTGAAATTGCCACAATGGGGATTTCTGCTTTCTCGACATCGTCAAAGCTTCGGATAGCGCTGGTTAATGCCATGCCATCCATGCCGGGCAAGCTAATATCCGTCAACACTATATCGAACGCCTCTTCCTTTAATAGAACAAGAGCCGTTTCAGCATCTGTAACTGAGTGCACCTGATGCCCAAACTCTTCCAGAAAAGACTGGCTGACCATGCGGTTAATTTCATCGTCCTCAACCAGCAATACTTTGAGTTTTCGGCACATTCCAGGCATATGAAAATGCTCAAGCGTCATCGAGTCAGGTTCGTCTACACTACTGGCAAAATCAAAGCTTTGCTCCACACTCATACAGGTTCCACCATCGGGATCTCTGCTAGCCGTAATAGAGCCTCCCATAGCCGCAACCAACCGCTGACAGATGGCCAACCCTAAACCTATACCACTACCGCTTTTTGATAACTTGGTATCAACTTGAGTGAAGGGCTCAAAAACAAGCTCAATCATATCTTCGGCAATACCAATGCCTGTATCACGAATTTCAAAACGTAATGTCGAACTGGTTGAGTTACTAGATAGCTCACTCACCCGCAACTCGACCCCGCCACGCTCGGTAAATTTAATGGAATTATTAATCAGGTTCAGCAGCACTTGCCGCAGTTTTCCTTCATCGGCTTTCAAGAAATTATTAATACCAGGCATAACATTAGAACGCAGATAAATACCCTTTTCTTGCGCAGCGGGTCGCATTAGCGTCGCCACCTCATCCACCAATCCACCAATATCACAGGCAGCAAAATTCACATCAACCTTGCCGGCCTCTATAGAAGAGAAATCCAACACATCATTAAGAATACCCAGCAAAGACCGACTAGCCGTATTAATAACGTTGGTAAAATAGTGCTGCTTTTCAGTCAGCGTGGTTTTATTAAGTAACCGAAGTGTGCCGAGAATGCCATTCATGGGGGTTCTGATTTCATGACTCATCATTGCCAGGAAAGTACTTTTTGCGCGACTCGCTTGCTCCGCTTGCAGTCGTGCAGCTTCGTGTTTTTCTGCAATATCAACTAGGTCGTGGTTAGTTTTCTGCAGCTGTAATGTGCGCTCTTCAATGGTTATCTCCAAATCTTGCTTATGGCGCTTAAGATCCTTATCCAGGCGCTCCTTCTCAATAGAGTTTTCTTTGAAGATTTGAATGGCATAGGCCATTTCAGTAATTTCATCTGAACCACTGGTATCAATGCCAACCGTGTAGTCCCCCTCTGAAATATCGTGGGTGGCTGCCTCCAACGTAGTAATACGCTTAACCATACCGCGCACATAAATAGTAAAGATCGTGAGCAATAATATAGGCGTCAACACACCAAACAATAACAACGCCAAACGCGCCCGCGTGACCGATTGCTGAGCTTCCTCCGTCGCCTCACTAATAACCTGTTGGCTACGACTAACAAGGCTTGCGGTAATGCTGTTAAGCACTTCCAGCTGCTCATGATTATCAGTGCTCAAGCTGTCACTTTCGAACAGTGAATGAATAATAATATTACGTGTAGAAAGAAACCCATAGCGGCTCTGTGGCTGAGTAGCAGCAACTAATTGCGCTTTTAAATCACTCGCCTGTTCAAAACGTCCTGGGTCATTAATGTCATCGATTCGACGGCTCAAAATAGCGATGGAAGCTTGTATTTCATTATCGATTTTCTGAATCAGCTCAGGATCATGTTCGGTGCTCATCTGCTGTATCTGATCAGCCAGAATTGAACAACGAAGACGCAACTCAAACATACGCTCCAGATTGTCAAACTCAACCTCAATAAGCCTATCAAGCACCTCATAGACCTTCTCAGGTTCCGAGGCAGGTTCAATCAAATCATAAACTGTCGATAACACGGCGGTGGTGGACGCTCCCGTATTAGCCACCAATGACTCAGCAATAATCGACAACTGTTTGACGGCGCTAATGCTACTTCTTGTGAGTGAGTCATTACGCAATTGTTGTCGTAGACGAATCATCACCAGATTATCTTGCTGGGTAACGTTTTCAATAATTTGGTTTACGGTAGTCTTAAGGCGCGTCACCTCTTCCAAACTAAAGCCATGACGATCAAATCCCAACAGCACATTATCAACTTGGCGAATGCGCGATCGAATATTGGCAAAAGTAACCGAGCGCTCCTGCTCATTTTTCACCTTTACCAATTCCGGCGCACTGGTAATAATGCCCGCGCTGAGCTCGGCCAAACGCGTCGCCTCATTCATGGCTGGAATAGCGTCTTCAATAACACCGCGCTGCGTATTGGCTATATCCTGAAAACGATCCCACATAACCACCGACGTCATGATCGATAGCAAAATCATGCTAGCGAAACCCAGAAATAGCTTATTACCAATACCTAATTTAAAATCCATACTAATCCATAGAGTTAATCAGTTTCACAAACCTTACGTGGTTTGTAGACAACCATTTAAACTTTAAAACCATGCCGACTTTTAATCCAGCCCGCCATCAGATGCAATATAAATTCTCGCTAAAACCTCTATCACTAACGCCTGTTAATACCCTATTCACATTGACGGAGTATCTTATGATTATAAACACGTTAAACTGCCGTGTTGGCCGAAACCATTCACGCTATAAGCATATTTAAATTTATGAAACTACTGCCTCTCTTATTTCTTTTTATCGCCTTCAATCTTCATGCAGAAGACAACTGGCCAGTTATAAGCTGGCAACCACCCTACAATTATGACAACCCAGGCAAAGCAGTCGACTATCAGCCAATTGAAAAAGCAAGCCATCCCTGGCGGCTATGTATTGCCTATCCACACCTAAAGGATTCCTATTGGCTCAACGTTAATTATGGCATGGTCGAAGAGGCCAAGCGTCTAGGCATTGAAATCCAAATTGTCGATGCCGGAGGTTACCCCAACCTAGCCCGCCAAATAGAGCAAATGCAAGCATGCAATAAAAACTCTTCCGATGCGTTAATCGTCGGCCCAGTATCCTTTTACGGACTCACTGAAACGGTACTGCCAATCGCTGAAAAAATGCCAGTGCTGGCAACTGTCAACGACATTGCATCTGCGGGAATTAGCGCAAAAGCGGGTGTTTCCTGGGAAGGAATGGGGGAAATGCTAGGTAAATATCTTGCTAAGCAGCACCCTACAAGCAGCAAAAAAACCAAGATTGCCTGGTTGCCAGGACCTGCTGATTCTGGCTGGGTAATGTTCAGCGACCGCGGCTTTAAAGCTGGCATTGCATCCAGCGCCATTGAAATTTCGGTAACCAAATGGGGCGATACTGGAAAGGAAATACAGCGCACCCTGGTACAAGAAGTTATTGAAAATCATCCCGATATTGAATATATCGTCGGCAACGCGTTAATGGCCGAGGCCGCAATTAGCGTGCTACGAGAAAAGGACCTAAACGGACATATCAAAATATTATCAACGTATCTGACACCCGGTGTTTTCCGTGGCATACGCCGTGGACGCATCATCGCCACAGTCACCGACTCGCCGGTATTACAGGGCCGCCTATCAATAGATCAAGCGGTACGAATACTGGAGAAAAAACCTTACCTCAAGCATGTAGGCCCTAAGGTGGTGTTATTGGATATGGGAAATATAAACCACATTGACCTGAAGCACGAGTTTGCTCCGCCGTCATTCCACGCCACATTTCGTGTAACGAATTAACGAGTGATCAAACCTTACTAATAGGTTGAAATATCAGGTTAACTCAAGCGCAGGAATATCGGCTAATAGCCCCTCAAGCCTACAGATCTAATTAAGGTCAGCCGACAAACAGATATCCTTTGGACCGAATAGTTTTTATTCTTGCTGGTTTGTCTTGGTTCTCACCCAACTTGGCACGTAACTGCGAAATAGCAATATCTACAAAACGATTTTGACCGTCGTATTCAATGCCCCGCAACTCCTCAAAGACCTCTGCTCGAGAAAGGACTTTGCCAGGGTTCTTCGCCAACAACCACAGCAAATCATACTCCAGAGTACCTAGCTCTAACTCAATACCATCAAGCTTGACCGAGCGGGAACTGTTATCAATCACCAGGCTATCAAACTCCTTAAATTCAGTGCGTCTATCTGACTGTTCAATATCATCTGATAATGATTGATTACGTCTCAACAATGCCTTCACTCTCGCCGCCAACAACCTTGGCTCGACAGGCTTACAGACATAATCGTCAGCGCCGAGTTCCAGCCCTACTATCTGATCAAGTTGGTCAGTACGAGCCGTTAATATAAGAATGGGGCCCTTATAGCGCTCCCGTACCGCACGGCAAACATCCAGCCCATCCATGCCTGGCAACATGACATCCAGAATAGTCAAATCAGGATTTTCAACAAGAATACGCTCCGCTGCACGACTGCCATCATGTTCAATCTCAACGCGATAACCATGACCGCTTAAGTACTCGCCAGTTAACGCGGCAAGTTCAACATCATCTTCAACCAAAAAAATAAATTCATTATTCATGAGAGATTAAAACTGCCACCTTATTTGGATTTCTGCTCTTTCCCTACCATAGCCATGCAGGTCATGGTTTGAGCGGTTATGTGTGTGGGGCCGCGCCCTACATCAATGAGCGGCAGAGCTGATTCATCAACATGTTGATACTGCCGACTTAGCCCCGCACACCGTTTTTCCAAAACGGCTCGATCACTAGCAATACTTAAAAGAGCAAAATAAACAGAATGAAAAGTGCTGATAATCGTAGGGAGAGATACACGTCTAACGTCCATTATTGAAAAAGAAGAAATCAATAAGTCCGTAAAATTGTTGTAGCGGAGAATGCGCTGTCGTCGCCAAGTACTGTTTCTTACGGACAAGGAGTCAAATCGTCCTATTCAACAAATGGAGGTGATTCCTGGGCACTAGAATCATCAACTTCATCAACTCCTACCAGATCATCAAACCCCTCAATTTTTTCAAAGCCCTCTAATTCACTCACACCGAAATCAGAATCTTCAGCTGTTTCAAAGGCATTACCACCCTCTAAATAATAAAACCAATCATCATCGACATCCTCTTGTCTATCAACATTCCCATGCTGTTCTTCGGGATAATCCATCAAAGAACTACCATCCAAAAAATTCAGCTGCTGTTCGTCACTACCGTCTAATCCAACACCGAAAATAGCGGGTTGTATCTCTGACGAGTTCTCTTGG
The DNA here is from genome assembly GCA_036960805.1 of Pseudomonadales bacterium. GTDB lineage: Bacteria > Pseudomonadota > Gammaproteobacteria > Pseudomonadales > IMCC2047 > IMCC2047. The sequence continues at coordinate 101,647 of JBALXL010000001.1, read as the reverse complement.
AAACTAGTTTTTACCAGAGGTTCAACTTTATCTAAGGATATATCGAGCTGCGGCTGCTCATTTAAAACCGCCTCATCAATGACCTCATTCCAGCCACCCAAGTCGTCCAGCATACCGTCATCCTGCCCCCAGCTAACAGGCGCATAACAGGCAACAAGACATAGCAAAAATTTCTTCATACTCTTTCCGACGACTTCACTTTAAGAACATAGAGGGAGGTATAACCGAACAAATTCACCCACTGCTCCATTTAATCCCTATCAATTAGATTGATTTACATTTCACATCAAACAACGGGGCACTAATGTTATAAAAACGCAGTAGAATGTTAACTCATTGTTTTACAATGCCTTTTAAATATTAGCGACAGGCCACCTCAAGGTGAAATCCGCACCACCAAAGCGATTTCTATTAACTGTCACACACCCTTCATGCCAGCACATAATTTGATCAACGATAGACAACCCCAAACCATAGTTGCCCGACGCATGAGTACGACTACTATCTAGCTTGGTAAAAGGCTTCAGTATCTGTTCACACTGCTCCGCAGGAATTCCGGGACCATCATCTCTGACGATAAGGTAATATTCGCCCCCACTCACTTCATATACAAAGCTTACTTCCGTTTTTGCATACCGTAAGGCGTTCGATAACAGGTTTTTAATCGCCCGTTTAAGATAATAACGATCCGCATAAACAACGGTATCCTGATCAATATTTTTGCCCACCTTAATAACACTACTATTTGATAAATTCTCTTCCTGCTCGACCCCGTCAAGCAATCCCACTAAATCAAAATGTTCCATTTGTAACTGAGGCTCACCCTGCTCCAGCGTTGCATAAATCAAGATTTCGTCAATCAGCGTATTAAGGTCCTGTAAATCACGCCCCATGCCCTCAAGCTGACTGGCTTTTCCATTCTCATCTTTCAGCAACGCCAGCCGAAAGGTTAAACGCGATACGGGAGTACGCAGCTCATGAGAAACTGCTCGCGTAAGCTCTTGCTGGGACGCCAATAATTTTTGCACACGTGTCGCCAACGCATTAATTTGACAAGCTAAATCGGTCAAGGCATCACTACCCTCTTCAGGAACTTCAGGTTTTATGACCGTTTCACCCATTCGACTGAGCGCGCTTGCAATACGATCCAGGCGTCGTTGCAATGGGGTGATCAATAAATAAGTAGCTAACAACAAGGTCAGCAGAATACTCACGCCAATGACTAACATTAGCTTCAATGGGTACCAGTCGAACAGGGGGATAGGGCCAAGAGTCAAAACATCCGAGCTATTACCAAAGGGAGCAAAAACCCGAATAACTGGCTGGGAAGACGTTGTATCACTGATATCAACGAACACATCGCCGCGTTTCAAACGCCGTAATTGTGCAGCAGATAAACCAGCCTTGGATTTTTTAACTCTGGCTATCGGATACCCAAAAACTTGCTTAAGGTCAGCAAACACCGTCTCTCTTTCTGCACTTTTCCAGCGTCCTAATTCGTTAAGCACCAACAGTGCAGTTGTCCGAGCCAACCTCTCATTGATATTCGTCACCCGAGCGATCAAATATTTCGGTTCGCTAGTAGGTAAAGACACATAAATATCAGCAGCTTGTTCACCGATTAACGGGATGATTAAAAGCCCAAATTTCTCTAATCGCCCTTGCTGGCCAGCGCTCAAATTTTGAATAGCGTTAATCTGTTCAAACGTCAGATCAGTAACACGCTCAATGATCTGTAACCACTCGGTGCGTTTATCACCCGTATGCCGTGCGGCACCTTCGGCTATTAACGTAAACGTGCCTCCCGCAACGCTGTTCAAATAGGCGCTTAAGCGATAACTATTAACCACTTGCATTGAAACATAACCAGCCAAACCGGCAAGCAATGCAGCAATCAAAGCACCCATATAAATACGAAAAAAAATACTTTTCATCTATCGATCCTAAACCGCCAAAGCTTTTATTTCTTATCTCAATAAAACCGACACACTTCCAATAACGCCGACTTATCAAGACACTCAAATAATGAGTACGTTTCAAATCCATGATATAAAAACCCAACAATAGAGATACAAATCTCCAACACTTATAGTGTTTAAGATCACCTTCAACAATTACATTATTAAGATCTTATGAATGGTCAGCCGATAATAAGCTGACAACTCCTAACCTTCGAAAACAGCGAAGAAGGGGCGAAATGTTAACCATTCATGCGAACTAATTAACCAGAACGCATCAAATATGAACAGGTCACAGTTTGAAACACTTTAGCTACAAATAATGTGGACTAAAAAAGTCAATGAGCGTTACCCTTGTCCCGTACTCTTAATAATACGTTAGGTAAACAGCACGTGAATCAGCATCAGCTCCCCATGAAAATTTTTGGTTTTGCGACACAGCCCATCATGCTTTTGGGCTTGGTTATATTAGTTGGTATAGCTTGTGCTGGAATCACTTACCAAAGACTGTCAATGCCATCGCTGAATCAATCGCAAAAAGCCATCACAGCTTCAGGAGATATAGTAAGCACAGGCTTATCTATCCGAGAAATAGTAGCCATGAATATGTTTGGCACAACAAGCAGTGAAGTCGAAGTCGTCGCCAATCATCAAGATATTCCTGAAACAAATTTAAAACTATCGTTGAAAGGAGCTTTTAGCCACAGTGATCCCAAACAAGCCAGCGCCCTCATTGCTAGCGATAAAAACAAGCGTGCAGAACTGTATTTTATTGATGCCGAATTGCCAGGCAGCGCTACGCTAAAGGAGGTTCACCCAAGCTATGTGGTGTTAAATCGAGCCGGACGTCTGGAAAAGCTGCTATTCTTTAGAAGCCAGGGGCTGATAGACCCCGACAGAAACAAAGTGCATCGCAGCCAGTCACAGAATAACAACGCTGCACCAAAAAACACGAACAAAAATCGCAGCCAGTCACAGAATAACGACGCTGCACCGGCAGCCTATGTGCCGCCACCGGGTCATTATGGACCGCCCCAGTAGGCTATGGGCCGCCTCAGCAGGCTGCACCAAAAAACACGAACAAAAGTAGCAGTTCACGATCACTTAGTGAAATTAGAGATCGAATACGCGCACAAGCTAAATAACAATAATTCAAACAACTAGATAGCGATAATAATAACTATGGTTACTAACTTTTCTGTTCGCAAATATCTAACCGTTAACGTCCGCCTTCTCTCTCGTCTTCTCTGTGTAGCACTACTAAGCCTGTCAGTAGTGCCTTTCAGCATGGCGAAGGAGGTGACTCTGTCACTGGAAAATGCGGATATTCAGGATTTGATTCAATGGGCTTCACAGCACATCGATAAAACCATCATTGTGCACCCCAATGTAAAGGGCAAAGTTTCCGTACTAGCCGGCGAGCCTATTGATGAAGCTGATGCCTACAGCGTGTTTATGTCAGTACTACAGGTGCATGGTTTTGCCGTTGTCGAAACCGACAAGTCCATTAAAATATTACCTGACGCTTTGGCTAAACAATCTGGCACGGCTTACAGCACCGGCACTGCGCTGGGTGAAGAAATGGTGGTCCGTTTAATCAAAGTAAAAAACGTTTCTGCTGGCCCTCTGGTTTCATTACTTAGACCCTTAATGCCGCAAGTTGCCCATTTAGGTGCATACCCGCAAAGCAACGCACTGATTGTTGCTGATCGTGCCGGCAACATTGAAAAAATCGTTAAAATTGTGCGGGATATTGACCGTGTTGGCACCATTGATATTGAAGTAATTCCGCTAAAATTTGCGAGTGCCAAAGACATCCTTGGTGTGATCAACAAACTATTAGGTCAAGGCCGTAAAGACGGTGATGCTAACCCACTAACCTTTGTAGCCGATGAGCGCTCCAACAGTATTTTGATCACTGGCGACCCCATAAGCCGCAAGCAAATCAGTAAATTAATCGAACAGCTTGACCAGCCATTATCAGGCGAAGGCAACACGCAAGTCATTTACGTCTATTACGCCAACGCCGTCGATCTAGTGCCTATTCTAGAGAGCGTTAGCGGCACACTGCAAAAATCTGAAAAAGATCAACCCTTTGCTAGCGGCGAAGTTAGCATTCAGGCCAGTGAGTCTAACAATGCGTTGATCATCACGGCACCGCCCTCACTACTTAACACCATGAAAGGTGTCATCCAGAAATTGGATATACGTCGCCAACAGGTGCTGGTTGAAGCAGTCATTGTCGAAGTAAATGATAATCTTCTCAATGATATCGGTGTAAATTGGACAACATCCATTAGCGACGGTGTTATTTCTGGTTTTAACTCCTTCCCCACAAACCTTACAAATCCAGTACTGCCCACACTTGGCAGTGGTCTGACACTGGGCTATATCCGTGGCGGAGATCTACGCGCATTGGTCAGAGCGCTAGAAACCAACTCAGAGGCAAATGTTCTCTCCACACCGACCATCGTGACTCTGGATAATGAAGAAGCTGAAATATTAGTCGGCTCCAACGTGCCTTTTATTACAGGCTCACAAACCAGCTCGTCTACGCCAGGCAGCGACCCGTTTCAGACTATTCAGCGCCAGGACATTGGTATTACCTTAAAAGTAAAACCACGTATCAATGAAAACGATTCTATGACGTTGGCCATAGAACAAACCGTTGAAAGTATTGCCGCTCCAGTAGCTAACACCGCCGATATCGTGACCAACAAACGTAATATCAAAACCAACGTACTGCTGGAAAACGATCAAGTACTAGTGTTAGGTGGACTAATAACAGACGAAACCTCGAACGTCGAACGCAGTGTACCGTTTCTGGGCAAAATACCGCTGCTCGGCCGCCTGTTCCGCAGCACTCAGGCTCAGGTTCAAAAGAATAATTTAATGGTGTTCATTCATCCGCTAATTCTCGTTGACCGCGCCGATAGTAATTCAGCTACCAGCGAGCGTTATAACGATCTTCGTAACAAACAGCAGCAGTATAGCAACAAGCGCGATCGCATTTTCATTCCAAAACACTCACCACTGCTACCTGAATTGAACACTGATTTAACCGCCAAGCAACCTATCAAGGCGCCTAAAAAATAATATGAGTGAAGCAAGTGTCGACATAACAACAGACTCGGATGCTTCAGTAGTGCCCGAATCGCCAGAGCTAAAACAGGAAAGGCCACGCAACCTGCCTTTTAATTTTTCCAAGCGTCACGGTGTGTTAGTTGACCCTGAAGTTAGTGAGCCCACCAAAGTTTTGTGCCAGTCACAACCAGCACTGGTTGTCATGGCTGAAGTGCAACGTTTCCTCGCTTGCCCGGTTTTCTTTGAACGAGTAGAAGACGCTGAATTCAAGGCAAAACTCAGCCTCGCCTATGAAAGCGACTCCGATGAAGCTATTCAGATGGTGGAGGGGCTCGGCGATGACATGGATCTTGCCAGCCTGGCTGATTCAGTACCCGAAACTGAAGATTTGCTTGACCAGCAAGAAGACGCGCCGATTATTCGTTTAATCAACGCACTGCTAACCGAAGCGATCAAGGTTAACGCCTCGGATATTCATATTGAAACCTTTGAAAAACAACTGGTCGTTCGCTTCCGTGTTGACGGTGTACTGCGTGAGATGGTTAAACCAAAACGCGCTCTGGCACCGCTGTTGGTATCACGTATCAAAGTTATGGCAAAACTCGATATTGCAGAAAAACGTGTGCCGCAGGATGGCCGCATTTCTCTACGTGTTGGTGGCCGCGAGGTGGACATTCGTGTGTCGACTATCCCAGCCAGTAACGGCGAACGGGTGGTATTACGCTTATTAGACAAACAGGCTGGCCGCCTTAACCTTAGCTCACTTGGCATGGCTGATCGCGACTCACAGGCACTTGATAGCCTGCTACAACAACCACATGGTATTTTATTGGTGACAGGGCCTACCGGCTCGGGTAAAACCACCTCCCTGTATGCGGGTCTGAGCCGCTTGAACGACAAAACACGTAATATTCTGACCGTCGAAGACCCTATTGAATATAACCTGGAAGGCATCGGCCAAACTCAAGTTAATACTAAAGCTGACATGACCTTTGCGCGTGGATTACGCGCTATTTTGCGGCAGGACCCCGACGTTGTAATGATCGGCGAAATCCGAGACCTGGAAACCGCAGAGATTGCAGTACAAGCCAGTTTAACGGGCCACTTAGTGTTATCAACATTACACACTAATAATGCCATTGGTGCAGTCACTCGTTTGCATGACATGGGCGTCGAACCCTTCCTCCTGTCATCCAGCTTAGTGGGTGTGGTGGCGCAACGTCTGGTACGGGTTCTCTGCCCATCCTGTAAACAGGCGCACGAACCAGATATCGCTGAACGTGAAAAACTGCATTTACACACAGATGAAACAACTACGATTTACCGCCCAGGTGGCTGTGACCAATGCAACAACACAGGTTATCGAGGCCGCGCAGGTATTTTTGAAGTGATTGTTATCGACGACACCATGCGCACCTTGATTCACAACCGCGCCGCAGAATCCGAACTAATTGAATATGCTCGCCAGCAGGGGCCAAGCATCCGTGCCGATGGCCGCGCCCGTGTACTCGCTGGACTGACCAGTCTGGAAGAACTATTACGCGTCACGCAGGAAGGCTAAAGCACACTATGTTTCCTAACCACGCGTTAACAAGGCTGCATCATGGCTGCATTTGATTATGTAGCGATCGATGAACAGGGCCGCAAGAAAAAAGGCGTTCTCGAAGCTGACAGTGCGCGCCAAATGCGTCAGCTATTACGCGACCGCGATTTAACGCCGCTTTCTGTTGAACAAAGCAGCGCTAAACAGCAACAGCAAAAAAAATCCTTCGGTGGTTTATTAGCCCCACATATTAGTGTTAAAGATTTGGCGTTATTAACCCGCCAGCTGGCCACGCTAGTTCAAGCATCTTTACCTCTAGAGGAAGCCCTTTCAGCCGCTGCACAGCAAACATCAAAACCTAAAGTCCGCAGCTTGATTCTAGCGGTACGTGGCAAGGTTCTCGAAGGTCACTCGCTGGCTAGCTCATTAGCGGATTTCCCGCGCGCCTTCCCGGCTATTTACCGCGCGACGGTTGCCGCGGGAGAAAAGTCCGGCTTTTTAGATCAAATTCTTAACCGCCTCGCCGACTATACTGAAGCCAGTCACGAGTCACGCCAAAAAGTCATGATGGCCATGCTGTATCCTGTCATCCTGTTTGTATTGGCGGTATTAATAGTGACCGGTTTGATGGTGTATGTGGTGCCTGATGTTGTTGAAGTCTTTATCGACACAGGCCAACAATTGCCTGCACTGACTATTGGCTTGATGGCACTGAGTGATTTTATTGCCAATTTCGGGCTTTATGTAGTCATACTATTGATCGCTCTGGCCTTCGGTATCCGTTACTTATTACAACAACCGGCGTTACGCCTGAGTTGGCATCGGCGTATTCTAAAAATCCCCTTGTTTGGTCGTTTTGCGGCCACCATGGATACGGCACGTTTTGCCAGCACTCTCAGTATTCTAACCGCCAGTGGCGTCCCGCTAGTTGATGCCATGAAGATCTCCGAAGATGTATTATCTAACCAATGGCTAAAACGTCTGGTCAACGAAGCGACCCGCAAAGTCACCGAAGGCACGTCATTAAATAAAGCGTTATTACAAGCCGAATACTTTCCGCCAATGATGGTCCACATGATTGCCAGCGGTGAAGCCAGCGGGGAGCTCGACCAGATGTTGCAACGCGTTGCTGCCAGCCAGGAACGCGAAGTACAAAATTTTATCGGTATAATGCTGGGGCTATTTGAACCCTTTATGCTGTTAGCAATGGGCTTGAGCGTACTATTAATAGTATTAGCTATCCTCTTGCCGATTCTTAATCTTAATCAACTTGTCAGTTAATCATTTATAAGGTCGCTATGAACAACATTACACATCACCCTAAATATTCCTCACGAGGCTTCACCCTGATTGAAATCATGGTGGTCATCGTGATTCTTGGTGTTCTGGCTGCACTGGTTGTTCCTAACATCCTTGGTCGTCCCGATGAAGCACGTGTTACGGCGGCCACAGCCGATATTCAAGCGGTTAGCAACGCGCTTGATTTGTACAGACTGGATAACTACAACTACCCCAGCACCGACCAGGGCTTACAAGCATTAGTCAGCAAGCCAGGCGGATCACCAGAAGCTAAAAATTGGAACCCTGACGGTTATCTGAAAAAAGTGCCTAAAGATGGTTGGGGCAATGAATATCAGTACCTGAGCCCTGGTGCGCACGGTAAGTTTGATCTTTACTCCTTAGGTTCCGATGGCCGCGAAGGTGGCGAAGGTCTTGATCAGGACATTACTTCCTGGGTCACAGAACAATAATCGCGCCCTTACTGCGTTTGTTGACCGATAATGAAAAGTCTTCCCACCACTAGAATTCAACGCGGTTTTACGCTGGTAGAAATTCTGGTGGTCATTATCATCATCGGATTTCTCGCCAGCATTGCCGTGCTCTCGAGTGGTGGTGATCCACTGCGAAAACTCAGGTCAGAAGCGCAACGCACACTCACTATTATTCAGATGGCTGGCGATGAAGCCCTGTTACAGGGTAGCGAATACGGTTTAAAGCTAAACCAGGACAGTTACCAAATAGTCAACTTTGACGAATCAAAAAGCCGTTGGCAAGCCGATGACAATAGCGCGTTCAGAACGTATCGTTTGCCAGAATCAATGACGCTGTCACTGGCATCAGAGGGCAATAATGTCTCACTAGAGAAAATACAACGCGTTGATGATTCTGGCGATGATAAAGACACCCCCGACGACCCGCTCAAACCAACACTGTTAATTCTCTCCAGCGGTGAAATGACACCCTTCGAAATTCATTTCCAATCAACCGCCACCCCCAGCAGTATTTTGTTAAGCAGTGACGGATTGGATGACATTAGCTTGCAGACGCAGCATGAGTAACACCAAATGACAGCGTCAGCACAACACAAGCGTACGCAAGGATTCACCCTACTTGAGGTGCTCATTGCGCTAGCCATCTTCGCGATTACCTCCATTGCCCTGCTCACTCAAAGCAGCCAAAGCGTTTCACAATCCGTCTATCTGGAAGAAAAAGCCTATGCGCTGTGGATTGCTGAAAATACCATCACCGAATTGCGCCTGAAACCGGAATGGCCAAGCCTCGGCGAACAACAAGACTATCGCACCCAGTTTGGCCGCGAATGGGCTGTGAAAGTAGATGTGTCCAATACCGGTGAAGCCTCATTACGGCGCGTTGAAGTCAGTGTTTCCCGCTCAGGGCAGGAAGCCAGCCTATCCTACCTGCTAAGCTATATTGGGGAGTATTAATGCGTCGAACTCACTCAAAAATCGCTGGATTCACCCTGCTGGAAGTATTAATCGCGATCAGTATTTTTGCGGTCATAGGTCTCGGTGCTTATCGCATGCTGGACATGATCATTTTGTCGCAAACTCGTGTTGAGAGCCACACCGACACATTACGTAAAACCGAACGCGCCATGCAATTGATCAGCATGGATTTCGAACAGCTGGTTGACCGCCCGGTACGGGATAATTACGAAAACAAACTGGCCGCTGTATTATCTCCCCAGCAGAACTATTTGATTGAATTTACTCGTCAGGGATGGCGCAACCCGCTGCAATTACCCCGCAGCCAGTTACAGCGTGTCGCCTATGAACTGGGCAGCCTCAGCAACAATGACCGCAGCGCCAGCGCCAGCAACGACACCGGCACGCACTTGCTACGCCATTACTGGAACGTACTGGATCGTGCTCAGGACAGCGAGCCTCGAACTCAGGTGCTACTAAAAAATGTTGATGACCTGCAAATACGTTTTCTCGGCTCCGAGGGCAACTGGCACTCTGAGTGGCCTGCCACGTTGGCGTCCGGCAAAAAAACCCTTGGACTTCCTACCGCCGTGGTATTTGAAATTCATACCCCTGTGCTGGGGCAAATTCAGCGGTTATTCCAGCTCAGTGAAATAGGCGCATGGGCTGACGCAGGCGTTCAGGGCGAAGCGGCATCCCCCAATAGCGAAGACACTCCCAATCATAGTGAAGATGCCGACGAAGACGATAGCTCAGGCGTCTATGATACCGATGATGACGACTATAATGATTACGAATCGGACGACTATGATGATTACGAGTCGGACGACTATGACGATGATGATCTATGATGTGCAACTTGGCCATTAACAGGCAGCCAATTTCAACACCCCGCCATCAGCGCGGCGTTGCGCTGATCACCATCATGCTCGTTGTTGCCATCGCCACCGTGATAGCGGCTGAACTAGTGTCACGAGTGCATTTTCACATTCAACGCGCCACTCATCAGCACGCACAGGCACAGGCCTATCAATTCGCTCTGGGTGGAGAAGAACTGATACGCCAAATACTGTACCTAGACAATGAAAAAACCGACTACGATCACCTCAATGAAAGCTGGTCAAAACTCAAACCACAATACGAATTTGACCAGGGTGTCTTGATCATTCAGGTACAAGATCTACATGCGCGCCTAAACGTCAACAACCTGATCAATACTGAAGGTAAACCCGATGAGGTTGTGTTTAAACAATTCCACCAATTATTTAGTCAGTTATCTATCGATATTGGCTTATTAAACACGCTCATCGACTGGCTCGATCCCGACACCACACCCATCGCATTAAATAGTGAGGACAACGGTTATCTAGCACTGGATAGACCTTACCGTACCGCCAACGCCCGCTTAGTACATTTATCAGAGCTCACCCTGTTACAAGGCTGGGATCACGCCACTGTGGCTAAACTTGCGCCCTTTATAACCGCGTTGCCCGGCACAACACAAATCAACGTCAACACTGCCCCGGCTCGCGTATTGGCAACCTTAGCCAAAGATTTCAGTGTGAAGGCGGCGGAGAATCTGGCGGCATCACGAGGCCCCGAGGGTTTTGATAAGATTGATGCCTTTTTAACCCACGAAAGCCTTGCCGGTTTGGAAATAAACGCCAGCCAGGCCTCGATTAACAGTGAGTACTTTGCTGTTTATATCGAATCACGCTTTGCTGATCGCACCATCAAGCTACAAACACTGGTGCATCGCAATGCCTCTGATGGAAAGATACAGCTCATTTCACGTGATCGCAGTAGCCAATATTTGTGGCCACAAAGCGAGCCCGATGCTGAATCCGGTTAAGCGACTAAACTGTCCACATAACGTATTTAAATAAAAACAAATATTCAGGCACACTAGCCATGACAAAGTTTTACCAACACAACACTAGCTGGAGAACAGAATGACACCCAGCCTCTTCATTCGCTTTTTTGCTGATGCGACTCTTGATACCGATCCCCGCGTTGATTGGGTTCTCTTTAATGCCGAAGGCACACGCACGGCAGGTGCAAGTAAGGCAGCCCTTGCGACACTTGATGACACGCTTCATGCCGAACAAACACCGCATATTTATGTGATGATACCCGGCCAGGAAGTATTACAAACCAGCCTGCAGATCCCCGCCAACCAGAAACGTCATATCCAGCGTACATTGCCTTTTCTGGTGGAAGAACACATCGCTACACCCATTGAAGAGATGCACCTGAGCACAGGCAATCTACAGGGCAGTATGACCTCTGTGTTTGGCATCAACCATACTCGCATGGCGTTCTGGCAAGAACTTCTCAAACGTCACCACATCATTGCCGACGCTATGCTGCCAGACAACCTGCTCGGCAATTTAAACAATGACGAATTGAAAATCATTATTGAGAATGAGCGCACAAGCTTTCATTATGCAGATCAACCCGTCATCACCGCATCGCAGGATAATCTGACATTTGTCGGTGACAGTTATTTAGCCGCATTGACTGAGCAGCTACCATCAAGTGCTACCTTAATACTGGCTGAGAACCTCAGTGATTCCAATCATGCTGCAGCACAGGCCCTGGCCACTCAGTTAGATGTTGAGGAAGTAACAAGCACAACTGCAACATCCAGTAATTGCTTTGAATATCGCTGCGGCTCCATATTGGCTGACGTACAAAGCAAAAAAATCAATGCTGTACCAAACCTGCAAAGCGCCAGCTATCAGGTCACCACTGAACGTCAACGTAAAGACGCGCCTAATTGGCTTGCCATTGCTGCCACCGTTGCATTGTGCATTGCTTTAAAACTGGTTTTTGATCTCGGCACTGGGTTATATCTGAATTATCAGACTGGTCAGGTGGATAACCAAATAACCTCTCTTTATAAGGATCTGTTTCCACAGGACAAAAAGATCATTAACGCAAAAGTACAGATGAAAAACCACCTCAATGAACAGGGTAGCGGTCTCAACACCGACGGTTTTGTCGCACTTTTTTCACACATGGCCAAAGCCTTAAAAGACACTGCTGGCAACAATCAGGCGCAGGTTCAACAACTGCGTTATAACGACCAAAATCAAACCTTGATGTTGGATATCCACGTGCAAAAAATCGACCAGCTTGAACAATTAAAACAAGCTCTGGCAGTCAACAATATCGAGGCGGCCATTTTATCAGCCAACGAAGAACATCAATGGATTAAAGGACGTGTGCGGCTAAGTCTTTAACAACTGAGCCAACACCGTCCAAACTAAATAAGCAGCTTTGAATAATTAACTTCGAATACCGAGCATTTGCGACACTATGACAACATCTAAAATCAGCGAAATTAAACAACGCCTCGATGCAATGCCTGCCAAAGACCGCAGAGCTCTGCTGTTATTAACACTGTTTGTAGCGGCCGTTATTCTTATCTATGCGGTCATGCTTCCAGCACATCGCTACGCCAATGACGCAGCCGAACTACATCAGCAACGAGCTGAAATTCTCGCCTGGATGCAGTCCAATGAAAGCGAGGCTCGTAAACTGCAGGCACAACCAACAACAAATACTAATACCAGTGGGCAGTCATTACTTAGCCTGGCCACCCAACATGCACAAAGCAACAACCTTAGCTTCAAACGTTTTGAACCCTTTGGCGAAGGCGGTCTGCGAGTGTGGCTCGACAATGCATCCTTCAACAGCCTGTTGCAATGGCTCACAACACTACAGCAGAAAAATGGCGTGTTAGTAAAACAGGTTAGTATTGACCGCGCGACTCAAACCGGTCGAGTGAGTGCAAAACTGGAGCTGGTATTACCTTAAAAATCAACCGTAACGGGTAACTCTCCATTACAAGAATTGGCTATCAAAAAAGATTCGAAGGCTGCTGTCAGTAGAAAGTACTAAGCGGCCTGAGATGGGTTTGAAAAACGGATCTTTTCAGCCTCTCGATTAACTGTCGTATTACCACGCCGCTGCTCAATCTCTTGCAGCACAGCATCGGTTTCAACGGAACCATCTGTTGCGAACCCTTGCAATGCCTGATCAACTCGAGTCGAACGTTCAGCATATAAGCTGTGCATTAGTTGAAAATGAGAATGCTGACGATTCTGTAACGCCCGTGTCTGGGAAGTTTCTAGATTAAACTCCGGAGGGTGCTGCTGAAACGGCTGAGCGATAAAAGCCGCCGATGAAGGCTGTGAAGCCATTGTCGCTGTAGACTCAAGCTTAGATTCGAATAACAAACTGAGCATCAAAGCAAACTGGGCACCGTTCGCCTGCTGCACAGACTGATTCAGAGGCAGCGTAATATTAGACGATGGCGCATTGATTATTTCAATATTCATTGCTTCGCTTCAATGTTGTTTTGATGAATTTTTGAAAATGGATTAATTAACTCATTGCTGTTTTGTATCGGCCATTTGCAGCACACCTTTATATAAATTCAGAAAATGAATAACCAATAAAAGCGTCATTGCGGTCCGTAGGTTCGCAAATCGTTAATATTCAAACACAGACAAACAAACTTGAACAAAAGTCGAATAAATCAAACAATATACCGAAGCGAAACTTTCCCAATACAGCATCCATACTGAATTTATACTCTCAGCCTGATCAGCATTTAACCATTCAAGAAAAGACATTAATGAAAAACAAGCACCAATCAGCACACACTCATCAGGCAAATGCAGGACAAGCTGTTTACAGTAAAAGTACGCTATCGCTCTATGATTTTTTTGTCCTGGGCATTTCAAACCGTTTTTTATGGCGCTGCCCGACAGAACAACTACTCAGCCATTACAATCGACATGTGACAGGCAATCATTTGGATGTTGGTGTTGGTACTGGCTACTTTCTGGATCACTGTAAATTTCCTAGCGGGGAACCACGTTTAGCCTTGATGGATATGAACAAAAGCAGCCTTGCCTATGCAGCACACCGAGTGGCTCGTTATCAGCCAGACAGCCACCAGCAAAACGTTTTACTGCCCATTGAGACAGACATAAAAAAATTCGACTCCATTGCCATTAATTATTTACTGCATTGCTTACTGGGTGCCATTACCTCAAAAGCCGTGGTCTTTAAACACTTACAAACCCTTATGAATCCTGGCGCGACGCTGTTTGGCTCAACCATTGTGCAGGGCAACGCCCCCCGAAATGGCTGCGCCCAACAGCTCATGAACTTTTATAACCGTAAAGGTATTTTTTCGAATCAGCAGGATTGCTTAGAAGACTTACGGTCTGAGCTTAGCCAAAGCTTTACGTCTGTTGAGATAAAAATGATCGGTTGTGTGGCACTTTTTTCAGCGCAACTTGTCTTATAGCACTAGGTGAATTCTGACCATTTCAATAGCGGTGATTATTGAAAAACATCACTTTCAAGGATCTCGTCTATACTTATCAAGTCTACTTGCTTGTAGCCATAGGAGTTAGAATGGACATCAATCCGAAAACGGTTGCTGATTCATGTTAAAGATGACAACGGATAAAAATATGCAAACCAAACTCGATCGCCGCAAATATATGCGTCATAACGAGGGCATTCTGCAACTTTGCATTCGTCGTAAAGGGATACTGCATTCGTTTAGCAAAAGAGAATCCGTGGAATGGTTAAACTTCAATGAGTTTGGTCTAGCCTTCTCCTGTGACACACATTTTGATATTAACGAAACTATTCTGATTGACTTTAAAACCCCGCCTAACTGTCTTCATGACATCGTTGCTATTGTCCACAATGCTCGCAGACAAGCCGGAAAATTTCGTTACGGAGTGCAGTTTTATTTTGGTGCCAATAGCTATATGCGCTCAACAGAAGTACGTGAAAAACTGTTAGCCATTGAAGAATCTCTGAGCTAACACCTCGGCTCCCACGAAACACACCTCAAGATAAATTCCAGTTCACATCGCCACTTGCAATCAAAAGCACTGTATTAAAAGCGCTGAAATTAGCCTAGAATTGTGTCGTTTTCAGTCGAATATCGAATTTATGCCATCACATCAGTCACACTCGTCAGACCTGCCCAACTCAACCGATGCTAACCAGGATTTACCAAGCCCGGGTTTAGGCCGCCGTTTCGCCGCTATTGGCTACGATGCGCTACAGGTGATTGCGGTGCTAATGCTCGTCACTTTACCCTTTGCGTTACTGGAGTTAGGCCAAACAGCCATTCATCAGTCCGCCCTGGTGCTAACGATTTTTGCATTTTTTGCCAAGTTCTGGCGCCATGGTGGCCAAACTTTGGGTATGAAATGCTGGGATATACGCATTGTCAGTAGTAATGGCCAAGCCATTACATTTAGCCAATGCCTGTTAAGGCTCATTGCCGCGACGCCCTCACTGCTATTTTTGGGCCTTGGTTATATCTGGATGCTGATCGACAAGGAAAAACTGACGTGGCCGGATCGATTTTCTGACACTCAGCTAATCATGGCACCCAAGCGCGATAAATTATTTAATAAACGCTAAGCCTAACCTCATTCGCGACTAACAGCTGGCACAAACCGAGGGAACGGTTGTCATTAATTTATCGTCAATGACTAAAGTGCCTCTGTTCCAGTGAAAAATCTAGCCCTCATACTCACAATACCGTTAGCTTCAATTGCTTCCGCCCTTGTATTAATTGCCGTCGCCGGTTTTATCAAATTCAACTTGCTTGATATTCCCTATTTCGGCGATCCTGCTACCTATCAAATTGATAGCGGAGAAGAAATTATCGTCCAACTAAAGGCTGATGATTTGATTGAGATTAGCAGCTTTTATTTCAAAACATTTCACCTCAAACGCTCCGCCAGTGCTTCTGGCGAACGTTATACAAACAAAGATAAAAACTTCGTTTTTTGGCGCAAAGGCGACTCAATGTTTATCGAACGAAATAAAGAGATTACTTTTCGCGGCACCTTAAAACAGCCATCTTATGCCGAGTAAAAAAATCCTCCTCATACTCGGCATAACCTTAAGCAGCTTGAACTTGAGATGCCATATAACGATTAACCGTGCTCAGTATCGCTTGTAACGTTGCGCCTAAACTATCACCCGCAATGGCTGCATTGATGTATTTTTCACCATCAACATTAACCTGCACACAGGCCAGGGCATCTGCGCCATTATGATCAACACCGGAACCAATCAACACACTCTGACTGTACTGACTCACTTCAATAGTGACGCTTAACTGTTCAGCCAACGCGCTGCAGAAAGCATCAATCGGCCCACTCGCGTTGCCATGAAGCTCTATCGGCTGACCCTGCTCGCTGACACTGGCTTGTATTTTTTCCTGTTGCTCCGCACTGGCCTGCATATCACGACTGACTTGATAATTACCTAATTGGTAATGGCCGTTACAGATCATAAAATGCTGTTCAAAAATCTCGTAGATAGTTTCCGCATCCACTTCGCACTGCTTATCTTCACTGTACTTCTGCACCACTTGACTGACTTCAACCTGCATCCAGCGCGGCAAACTAATGCCGAAGGAATGCTCCAGAATATAAGCCACTCCACCCTTCCCGCTTTGACTATTTACGCGAATCACTGACTGATAATCGCGACCGATATCCTGTGGATCAATCGGCAAGTACGCCACATCCCATGGCTGACCTGGCTGCTGCTGATCCAGACATTTTTTAATAGCATCCTGATGTGAACCACTAAAAGCGGTATAAACCAGATCACCTACCCAAGGATGACGCGCATGGGTCGGTATTTGCGTGCATTCAGTTACCGTGCGGGTAATACGCGCCGCGTCAGCTAAATCCAGCTGAGGATCAACACCTTGGCTATACAGGTTCATCGCCATGGTGATCAAATCCATATTACCGGTACGCTCGCCATTACCCATTAAGGTGCCTTCGATTCTATCTGCGCCGGCCAGAATCGCCATCTCTGCAGCGGCTACCGCGCAACCTCGGTCATTGTGGGTATGAATGCTGATGATCACGCTGTCACGTTTATCGATAGCGTCACAAAAGCTTTCCACCTGATCAGCAAAAACATTTGGACCGGCACATTCAATCGTGGCAGGCAGATTCAAAATTATTTTATGCTCAGGGCTCGGTTGCCAAACAGCAATCACAGCGTTACAAACATCAACTGAAAAATCGACTTCGGTGCTGGAAAAACTTTCCGGACTGTATTGAAAGGTCCATTGCGTATTTGGGTATTTTTGCGCTTCAGTTTTTACCTTCTCAGCACCTTTAATCGCAATATTTTTAATACCCTGTTTATCCAACTTGAATACCTTATTGCGTTGTACTGGCGAAACCGAGTTATAAACATGCACTATCGCTTGCTTACAGCCCTCTAAAGCTTCAAAGGTACGTTCAATCAACGCATCTCGTGCCTGCACCAACACCTGAATCGTCACATCCTCAGGTATTTGATTCTGCTCAATCAGCCAACGCACAAAATCAAAATCCGTTTGCGAGGCGCTGGGGAAGCCAACTTCAATATGCTTAAAACCAATATCCAGCATCAGCTGCCACATGGTCTGTTTTTGCGCCACGCTCATCGGCTCAATTAACGCCTGATTACCATCGCGCAGATCAACCGCACACCACATAGGTGCTTTTTCAATAGCGTTGTTTGGCCACTGACGATTTATCTTTTTAATAGCTGGAAATGGCTGGTATTTTTGGTGATTAAACATAGGGTTCTCTTATTAACTTTGCTGACAATGAAATAAATTAGGACTGTTAATCCAGTAGCGAAAGTATAAAAGAACAAAGAGGGAGAAAGATTGCTAACATTGCACAAAATAATACAAATTAAGCAATGATTAGCCAATAAATCTTATTATATGAGTGTTAAAATTCAATTATCATTTATATTAGGATTTATAAAGGCACGTAGCATGGCATTACATCAATTAGACCGACTGGATCGACGTATTTTATTAGCGCTTCAAAATGATGGCGCTATATCCAACTTAGAGCTGGCGGAAAAAGTCGGCTTATCAGCAAGTCCTTGCTCGCGCCGGGTCAAAGCATTACAGGACAGCGGTTATATTTTAAATACCGTGACAATACTGGATGCCAAAAAACTCGGCCTCGACATGATCGCCATCATATCCATCAGTATGGATCGTCATACGCCTGAGCGCTTTGAAGCGTTTGAAAAAGAAGTATCAGGCTTTGAGGAGGTAATGGAGTGTTATTTAATCACCGGCCAAAGTGCCGATTATGTATTGAAAGTGATCGTCGCCGACATGAATGCCTTTCAGCAATTTTTGTTAGGTAAACTGACGAGAATTGAAGGGGTAACGGGCGTGCACTCAAGTTTTGTGATGCGCAAAGTAGTCGAGCGTACGGCACTGCCGCTTTAGCAGCCTATTAAGCTGCCCGCTTCAACAACACCGCAGCAACCACGGCAAAAATAGCTATCGGCGTAAGGCTGGCAAACATCGGTTCAAAACCAAATACGATACTGGCTGGGCCGAGGAAATCCTCAGTATAACGGAACAGCACACCCAAAATAATGCCAGAAAAGACCCGATAGCCCATGGTTACCGACCGTAATGGGCCAAAAATACACGATAACGCCACCAGCACCATAACGATCATAGCCAGCGGTTGTAATACCTTTTTCCAAAAGGCCAGCAGATATCTTTTAGCATCCAGGCCCTGCTCTTTTAAATAATTCGTATAGGTATGAAGACCAAGAATCGATAGATCGGCTGGATCAACAACCACCACTTTCAACACTTCTGGTGTCAGCTCGGTATCCCAGCGCAATGTCAGTGAATCACCAACTTTAACCTGCGCCGCCGTCAGCTCACTACTCTGTACATTTTGTAATATCCAGTGATCGCCTTGATAAATGGCTCGTTTAGCAAACAGGCTTTTACGAAGTTTGCGTTCCACAAAGTCATATTGCGTAACACCGTACAAAACACCACCGGGCAACACCGCATTGAAGTGCATATAGGTATCGCCTTCACGATGCCAATAGCCATACTTAGAGCTGACAGCTTCACCGCTACTTTCAGCCAAAGCCCGCTGACTTTGCGCGTAGTTTTCCGAATGAGGAACAACAAACTCACCAATCAATAACGCGGCAACAACAAATAACATGGCAGGTTTAATCGCTGCCCAGCTGATACGAGCTACCGACATGCCCACAGCCCGCATAACCGTCAATTCGCTGCTGTTCGCTAACGTACCAAGGCCCAGCAAACTACCAATCAGAACGGCCAGCGCAATCACGTTATAAATACGCTTAGGTACAGTCATCAATATATAAGTGAGGGCTTGCTGCGTCTGGTATTCGCCCTGCAACTCATCAAGCTCATCAATAACAGCAATGACCATATCAAGGCCAACCAAAGCCACCATCACCAGCAGAATAGAAAACGTGACGGTTTTGGCTATATAGCGATCGAGATGTCCCATAAAGTTTCCCTGAACCTACTTATGTGCCCATGGCAACTTGTGATGCAAGTTAGCCAACAGCGCCAAGCCAATACTCAGGAACATTGCATGCACCCACCATAATCCTAACCAAACAGGAATTTTTTCATCTTCAACCGCCGTTCTTGCAGCAGATAGTAGTGTCACATACCCCATATAAAGAATGATCGACGGTAATAAACGCATGTAGCGCCCTTGCCGTGGATTAACTCGGCTCATTGGCACCGCAATCAAGGCAATAATGGGCACCAACAGCGGCAAGGAAATACGCCACTGTAACTGAGCAATATCCTGAACATGTGTCGATTTCATTAATTCACGCGTCGGCTTCATTTCGCTTTTCAAACTGCGTGCAACCACTTCGGGTGCGGGTAACCTGACCGCGTACTGCTCATAATCCGTGACACGATAATCCGCATCGCCAGGCTTACCATCATATCGAGAGCCATTTTCCAACAACAAGAAATTGCTCCCTGTTTGTTCATCCACATATTGCGTTCCGGTCTCAGCCATCAACAACACTAACTGGTCAGTGCCTGCTTCACGCTGGGAAATAAACACATTGTGCATAACTGTTTTACCGTCACTCATTGTTTCGGAATAAACGACTTGTCCGGTATTACCCAAGCGCTGGAAACGCCCCGGTGTTAACAGGCCAAATTCAGTTGCGTTTTTCTGAGCGTCAAACAGCGCTTGCGCTTCGCGTGCACCCCAAGGGCTTAAACCCAGACTCAAATAAGCGACAGCAATAGCGACCAGGCTCGCGGGGATCAGCGTGTAAGTAACCAATCGCCGCATACTCATACCGCAGGCCGATAGCACAGTCATTTCGCTATCCAGATACAAACGCCCGTAGGCCATTAAAATGCCGAGAAAGAAACCCAGCGGTAGGATAATCTCAAGAAACCCGGGCATCCGATAACCCATCACGTTAACAATAAGCTCGGCGCCCAAACCATCGGTTGCGGCTTCACCAAGATATTTGATAAAGCGTCCGCTCATAACGACTAATAGCAACACAGCGGTAATAGCCAACATCGTGGCGATGACCTGTTTGGCAAGATATCGGAATATGATCAAAGCTGCGCCGCTACTGAAGTGAGGAGGTAATAAAAAGATTATTTTTATAAGATTTAGTTCATCATTCTATAACGCTTCTTTTCAGATTGATAACTGGTAATCGCTAAATTTTTACGTACACTCAGCTTTTTTCAGTATGCTTGTTAGTTATCATTAGCCTGAGTCTATTATCAAGAGGAAGTCATGGAATACAAAATCAAGTCCGGCAGCCCGGAAAAACAAACCACCGCCTGCCTCGTCGTTTCTATTAGCGGCAATAACAAGCTTTCCTCTGCAGCTCAACAACTTGATAGCGCTTGCGATGGCTATATAAGCAAACTGGTGAAACGTGGTGACTTACCCCGCCAAGCGGGCAAAACTCTGCTGTTACATGATCTGGAAAATATCAAAGCACAACGCGTACTGTTGGTGCATGCCGGCAAAGACCGCAGTATCAGCCATGTTAAATTCACGCGCTTGCTAAAAAGCTGCCTTAGCGTGATTAAAGGCTGCGGTGCAAAAGATGCACTGGTTTACCTCGATGAAATCAATTGTGAAAAACGCCCTCTGGCTTGGAAAATACGCCACTGCGTCGAAACCACCGAAGACAGCAACTATCGCTTCACTGAATTAAAAAGCACACCAAGCGAGCCAACCAAATTGGCCCGCCTACACTTTGGTGTCGCTGATCGCTCAAATACTAACGAAATTGAACAGGCAATTGCCCAGGGCCACGCCATTGGCAAAGGCAAACAGCTCGCCAGAACACTGGGCGATTTACCGGGTAATATCTGTACACCCACCTATTTGGCAGAACAGGCACTGCAATTCGATAAAGCCTACAAAGCTGTCAACACCAGCATCCTTGAAGAAAAGCAGATGGAAAAGCTGGGCATGGGCTCACTGCTATCTGTGTCAGCGGGCAGTGTCGAGCCAGCCAAACTGATTGTGATGAACTACAAAGGCGGTAATAAAGACGACGCCCCGCAAGTACTCGTCGGCAAAGGCATCACCTTTGACACTGGCGGCATCAGCCTCAAGCCTGGCGCAGGCATGGACGAGATGAAATACGACATGTGCGGCGCTGCCAGTGTGTTTGGCACACTATTGGCCGCCGCAGAAATGAAGTTACCGATCAACGTGATCGGCATTATCGCAGCAGCAGAAAACATGCCTAATGGTGAAGCGACTAAACCGGGCGACATCGTCACTAGCCTGTCCGGCAAAACCATTGAAGTATTGAACACCGATGCAGAGGGCCGTTTGGTTCTATGCGACGCCCTCACCTACGCTGAAATGTTTAACCCTGCAGCGATCATCGATATTGCTACCCTGACCGGTGCCTGCATCATTGCCCTAGGACATCACACCAGCGCCGTGTTCAGCAACCAGAACGGTTTGGCTCAGCAAATTATTAAAGCAGGCGAAAGCAGTGCCGATGCCGCATGGCAACTGCCGATTGGCGAACAGTATCAGGAACAGCTAAAAAGTAACTTCGCCGACATCGCTAACATCGGCGGGCGGGCAGCGGGCAGTATCACTGCGGCGTGCTTCCTAGCTCGCTTCACAGAAGATCAACGCTGGGCACACTTGGACATTGCCGGTACCGCCTGGAACTCCGGTAGTAACAAAGGCGCAACTGGCCGTCCTGTTCCACTACTGACCCAATATTTGCTGGACCGTGCAGCGGAACAGGCTTAAGCAGAAAACATAGATTAAATACTGATGACACGCATCGACTTTTACATTCTACCCGACAGCGAACAACAGGCCCGCCTGTTGTTTATCTGTCGGTTAGTGGAAAAAGCTTACAAACAAAATCATCGTCTCTATATTCATACTGACAGCGAAACGACCAGTAAAACCATTGATGACTTGCTTTGGTCATTCCGGCCAGAGAGCTTTATCCCTCATCATTTACTGGAAGATACAACAGCGCCAGCCCCTATTGCCATTGGGCATGGCGATAACTCAGGCATAGGCTGTGGTGATCACCACGACGTATTGATCAATCTAAGCAACGACATTCCCGATTTTTTCAGCCGTTTTGAACGCTGTATTGAAATTGTGATCCAGCAACCTGACGTACTGGAAACAACTCGCAAGCACTTTGGCTTTTATCGCGAACGTGGCTACCCATTGAATACACACGACCTGCGCAAGCCAACAAAATAACCCACCGCGAGCGTCTACCGTCCACGCCTCTCACACTGTATAATTTTCACCTTTTGAGCCTCCCATAGTTTTTGCTGGGTAGAAAGCTCTCTCCATGACCTGCACAGAGAAAACTTCAGTGACTACAGATTCCGGCTCCATTTCCGAGACTATTCCAGCAACTCTGGAAAAGACCTACCAACCCCAACAGATCGAAACAAACTGGTACCAGACTTGGGAGTCACAGGGTTATTTCAAACCCTCCGGTGAAGGTGAAGCCTATTCCATTATGATTCCGCCGCCTAACGTCACGGGCAGCCTGCACATGGGTCACGGTTTCCAGGAAGCCATCATGGATGGCCTGGTGCGTTATAACCGCATGAAGGGCTGCAATACCCTTTGGCAGGTCGGCACCGATCACGCCGGTATCGCCACGCAAATGGTGGTTGAACGCCAGCTTGAAGCCAAAGGCATTACCCGCCACGATCTGGGCCGCGATAAATTCATCGACAAAGTGTGGGAATGGAAAGAAGAGTCCGGTGGGAAAATCACTCAGCAACTACGTCGTCTCGGCGCATCTCCTGACTGGTCACGCGAACGTTTCACTATGGATGACGGTTTTTATAAAGCCGTGCAAGAAGTGTTCATCAAACTTCACAAGCAAGGTCTGATTTACCGTGGCAAACGCCTGGTTAACTGGGACCCTAAATTACACACCGCCATTTCAGACTTGGAAGTTATTTCCGAAGAAGAAAACGGTTTTATGTGGCATTTCAAATACCCGCTGACCGATGGTTCCGGCCACCTGATTGTTGCCACTACTCGTCCTGAAACTATGCTCGGTGACTCAGCCGTTGCCGTTCACCCGGATGACGAGCGCTATAAACACCTGATCGGTAAAACCATTACGCTGCCATTGGCAAACCGTGAAATCACTATCATTGCTGATGATTACGTCGATCAAGATTTTGGTACTGGCTGCGTAAAAATCACCCCAGCTCATGACTTTAATGACGCCGAAGTGGGCAAACGCCACAATCTGGAAATCATCAACATCCTTGATGATGATGCCAACCTGAACAACACTGTGCCAGAACAATACCGTGGCGTGGAACGTTTTGCTGCTCGCAAACAAATCGTTGCTGATTTAGACGCGTTAGGCTTGCTTGAAAAAGTAGACGATCACAAACTCAAGGTTCCACGTGGTGACCGCAGTGGTGTGGTGATCGAGCCCTACATGACCAACCAATGGTACGTGTCTACTCAACCGCTAGCCGACAAAGCTATTAAAGCCGTAGAAGATGGCGACATTAACTTCGTTCCTAAACAGTGGGAAAACACCTACTTCTCGTGGATGCGTGACATTCAGGACTGGTGCATTTCACGTCAACTGTGGTGGGGACACCGTATTCCAGCCTGGTATGACAACGACGGCAACGTTTACGTGGGCCGTTCTGAAGAAGAAGTGCGCGCCGAAAACAATATCGCTGACGATGTTGCGCTAAAACAGGACGAAGATGTTCTCGATACCTGGTTCTCCTCAGGCCTATGGACCTTTGGCACATTAGGCTGGCCGGAAATGACTGAAGAATTAAAAACCTTCCACCCGTCGAACGTTCTAGTGACCGGTTTTGACATTATCTTCTTCTGGGTCGCGCGTATGATTATGCTGACCCTGCATTTCATGGACGATGTACCCTTCAAAACCGTTTATGTACATGGCCTGGTGCGCGATAGCCAGGGCCAGAAGATGTCAAAATCTAAAGGCAACGTACTCGACCCAATCGATCTGATTGACGGCATTGATCTAGAAACGCTGGTCACCAAACGTACCGCTGGCATGATGCAGCCACAACTACAGCAAAAAATTGAAAAAATGACTCGCAAGGAGTTCCCGGAAGGCATTGAGTCCTACGGCACCGACGCGCTGCGCTATACCTATTACTCACTTGCCTCCAATGGCCGCGACATTAATTTTGATGTCGGCCGTATCGAAGGCTATCGCAACTTCTGCAACAAAATCTGGAACGCGGCGCGCTACGTGCTGATGAATACAGAGGAACAGGATTGCGGCCAAGACGGCTCCAGCGATTATGAGTTATTACTGGCTGACCGCTGGATAACATCACGCCTACAAGAAGTAAAACAAGCGGTTGCCGAGGGTATCGAAAACTACCGTTTTGACCTCGCCTCCCAGGCGCTTTATAGCTTTGTTAAAAATGAATATTGTGATTGGTATCTGGAGTTATCCAAACCGGTATTATGGGACGACAACGCACCGGCATCACAGAAAAAAGGTACTCGTCGTACTTTAATCCGCGTGCTAGAAGAAATTTTACGTATTGCGCATCCAATGATGCCCTTCATCACTGAAGAGATCTGGCAGCGCGTAAAAACACTGGCGGGTAAAGAAGGCGACACAGTGATGTTGCAAGCCTACCCCCAAGCTGACAGCGCGCTAACGGATACCCAGGCGGTAGCTGATATTGAATGGCTGCAAGGCATTATTCTGGCACTACGTAATGTTCGCGGTGAAATGAACATCTCGCCAGCAAAACCAATCAACGCACTACTGAAAAATGCCACCCGCGAAGATGCAGCACGCCTGGAAAACAATCGTCAGTTCCTAGCCAAGCTCGCCAAACTAGACACCATCGAGCTTTTAACTGAAGGTGATGAAGCACCACTAAGCGCCATTCAATTAGTCGGCGATCTTGAAGTACTAGTGCCCATGCAGGGGCTTATTGATGTCGATGCGGAAATTACTCGCCTCAACAAGGAAGCAGAAAAGCTAAACAAAGAACTAACCGGCGTAACTAACAAGCTAAGCAACGCCAATTTTGTTGATAAAGCGCCTGCCGTGGTGGTCGAAAAAGAACAAAAACGTCAGGCTGACTTACAGGTCGCGCATAGCAAATTGCTTGAGCAACTTTCACAGATGAAAGCCATGGCATAAAAGTCATCACAAAGCTGTCGATACGTTTTTATTGTCAATTCAGTTTGTCTGGATATAATGAACTTGGTTCTTACTAGGTGCAAAAATATGCGCCAGAAGAACCATTCAACAAAAATAAAAAAATCGAAGTATAGCTCTAGGGGATCAAGAGTATGTCAGCACGTGAAACAGGTGTCGTAAAATGGTTCAACAACGCTAAAGGATATGGTTTTATTGAGCATCATGATGGACAGGATGTTTTTGTTCATTACCGCGCTATTAATGGCGAAGGCTATCGCAAGCTCAATGACGGACAGGAAGTTGAGTACAGCGTTATTGAAGGCCAAAAAGGTTTACAAGCAGAAGATGTTACGCCTCTCTAAGAGGCTCTTTAAAGTCGGAACGGTTAAGCCGCCCAAAGTGGGTGTATAATGGACTTAATTGTTTGTCCCATTGTTAGGAGTTGTTGTGGATTTATTAACTAGCCCTTGGTTTTTCGCCTTAATCACTTTATTTGTTGGTATAGGCATCGGTATTTTTATTCACTCGTCAAAATATTCCGATGAAAGTCAGACCCACAAACTAAAAAACGAAATACAAACACTGGAACAAGAGCTTGTAGAATATAAAAGCTCTGTTGCTGATCATTTCAGTAAGACCTCAACGCTGGTCAATGAACTGACCGAAAACTACGTAAAGGTTTACCAGCACCTGTCTGAAGGCTCACAATCATTAGCCGACACAGCTCAAACACCGCTGTCACTAGGCCAAAATGGCGAACCACCATTAGCATCCGTGATCAATCGCATCGAAGAGTCCAGTGATTCTCTTCAAACAGATGTCGACATGGAAATGCCGAAGGATTACGCACCAAAACCAGATACTGCTGATGCAGAAGGTACACTTTCAGAGGCCTTTAGCATCAAGACTGACAAGCATACCGTCGAAGAAACTCTAGAGCCCGCCGAACCAAAGCTTGCCTAACAAGGTGAAGAGCGTGCAAACAAAAACGGACGACTGTATTCATACAGCCGTCCGTTTTACTTGTACTAGCTCAGGCTTTATAGGCAATGGGTGACTTACTCTTAACACACGAGCAGATACTTTTTTGACAACTCACTAAACCGGGTTATCAATATCAACAAACACATGCTCCACCCCTAGCTGGGCTGATAAATATTCGCCTAGCGCCTGCACACCATAACGCTCCGTCGCATGATGACCTGCCGCATAAAAATGAAGCCCCAGTTCACGTGCAGAATGCACCGTAGGCTCTGAAATCTCGCCGGTCAAATATGCATCCGCCTGCAGCTCAGCTGCCGTATCAATCATGCCCTGCGCAGCACCTGTGCACCAAGCCACACGGCTAATCAGCCCCTCGGAACCCTTGATATGTAACGGCTTACGCCCTAATTTAGTTTCAATATGAGCCGCAAACTCATCACCCGACATTGGTTCAGGTAAACGGCCAATCAAACCAATACTACGCTCATTACCAGGCTCCATGCCCTGCTCAATTTGTAATCCTAATAAATCTGCCAGTTGAGCGTTATTACCAAGCGTTGAATGAGCATCAAGCGGCAAATGATAAGCAAGTAAGCTAATATCATTTGCCAGCAACGCCTTGAGACGATTACGCTTCATGCCCACAACTTGAGGACTTTCACCTTTCCAAAAATAGCCATGATGCACCAGTATAAGCTGCGCCCCCTGCGCAATCGCCGCCTCAATGAGCTCCTGACTTGCCGTCACTCCACTAACAATTTTTGTGACCAGTGACGCCCCTTCAACTTGCAAACCATTAGGGCAATAATCCTTAAACTGTCTTGGCTCAAGCAACTGCTCACACAAGCCAATGATGTCAGATAACGTAGCGGTCATATTGTCTCTTCCTTTGATTTTCTACAGCTATCATTTACATAGCGTCAACCCGTGCGATAATAGCACTTTCCTACTAGGCCCTGAGTGAATATCATTCGCGACCTTTAACGAAACCACCAACACACTGTTTATTCAGTGTCGTAACATTCAATTCGGATAATTCTATGAAACTGTTGCTCCGCCTTCTCATTTTGCCAGCCATCACTGGCATTATTATCGCTGCGGGCATACTGTACTTTTTCCCATCGCAACTACAACAAGCTTCATCAGGACACTCTATAAGCCAACAAAGCGGCCCCGTTTCATATTCCGATGCTGTCAAAAAGGCAGCTCCTGCGGTGGTGAATATTTATACCACTAAAATCATTAAACAGCGTGCACACCCACTTTTTAACGATCCTTTTTTCCGTCAATTTTTTGGTAAACGCGACGAACCCAAACGCCAACGTATGCAATCCAGTCTTGGTTCAGGGGTCATTATTAGCAGCGATGGTTATTTACTAACCAATAACCACGTTGTTGCCAATTCCGACGAGATCATCGTTGCACTTAAAGATGGCCGTGAAAGTTATGCTCGGGTGGTGGGTACCGACCCAGAAACGGATTTGGCAGTATTAAAAATTGATATCGAGAACCTACCCACCATCACACTAGCCTCTTCAGATACTATCAATATAGGCGATGTGGTCCTGGCTATCGGTAATCCCTTTGGGGTTGGCCAAACGGTCACTATGGGCATCGTTAGCGCAACAGGACGTAATCAGCTGGGCTTAACGACCTTCGAAGACTTTATTCAAACCGATGCTGCGATTAATCCAGGGAATTCCGGTGGAGCACTGGTCAATGCCTATGGCAATTTAATCGGCATTAATACCGCTATTTTCTCAAAATCCGGCGGTTCACAGGGTATCGGTTTTGCCATCCCTTCCGTCTTGGCTAATAAAATTTTGGAAGAAATCGTACAATACGGTGAGGTGACGCGTGGCTGGTTAGGCATTGAAACCCAGTCGCTTACCGTCGATCTGGCAAAATCTCTGGGGCTAAACGAAGTAAAAGGACTGGTTGTTGCGGGCGTTTATCGGCAAGGTCCTGCTGACAAAGCAGGCATTAAACCCGGCGATATTTTAATGCAGGTGGGCGACGAAGCCGTTATCAGTGATTTGCAGGCGATGGCTAAAATAACGCAAACCAAGCCTGGAAAATCCATTGAAATCATTGTGCTCCGCGACGGTAAAGAAAAAGCCATTCTCGCCACGGTTAGCAAGCGCGAAACGAAGCAACAACAGCCATAATCGGGCTTACAGTATGTCGTTAAGCTCCGTCAAAAAGGCCTGATTTTCTGCGGCTGACCCAACTGTCACACGCAGACAATCCGCCAACAGAGGATGAGCGCCATCAAGACAACGAATCAAGATACGGTGCTCACGTAACGCATCAAACACAGCGCGCGCTTTACCAGGCTGCGTTCGAAACAGAATAAAGTTAGCTTCGCTTTTCCAGACCGTTAATCCATCAATCGCCGTCAAGCCAGCATACAAAATGGTACGCTCTTCACGAATCATCGCCGTCTGCTGGCGCAGCACATCATAATGTTGCAGGGCAAATTCGGCACTGGCTTGAGTCAGTACACCAATGTTATAAGGCAACCGAATTTTTTCCAACTCAGCAATCCAGCGCGGATGGCCAACTAACAAACCAAGTCTCAAGCCAGCCAAACCGGCCTTCGACAAAGTACGCATAACCAGCACATTGTTATATTCTTCCAATAAGGGCAGATAATCCGCATCCGTAAAGGGCGTATAAGCTTCGTCAATCACCACCAGACCCGGCGCGGCTTCAATAACCTGTCGCACTTTATCTTCGCCAAACAGATTGCCTGTAGGGTTATTAGGTTGCGCCAGAAAAATCAACGCCGGTTGCTGCTGCTCAATTTGAGCCAGCAACTCAGGCATATCCAGATCAAAATCAGCGGTCAATGCCACTGATTGAAAGCTCAGCTCTGTCACTTGCGCTATCTGCCGGTACATGGCAAAGCCAGGTTCGACGGTAAGCAGCGTTTTACCTGGCGCGGACACCGCCATCGCCAATAATTGAATCAATTCGTCAGAACCATTACCCAAGACAATATCCTGGCCGGCGGGAATTCGCATCACCTCGCGCAAACACTGCTTGACCTTATCAGCACTTGGATCTGGATAGCGGTTTAAATGCACATTACGCAGGGTTTCAATCCAGCTTTCAACAATGGATTCATCCCAGTCATAGGGATTTTCCATTGCATCGAGCTTGATCATACCCTCGGCATTGGCCACATGATAAGCCGTCATGCTACGAATTTCAGGTTTAATCCATTGTTCAATCAGCTGACCCAGTGGGTCATTGGCGGTGGCAGTCATAATATTGGGTATCTTTGAAAAGAGTTATTTGAGCGAGTGAAGCAAGAAACTCCACCCGCTTTAAAGCTTAAGATTTAATTCGGTATTCGGCAGATTTTGCGTGAGCCTGCAGGCCTTCACCGTGGGCCAAAACAGAGGCCACTTTACCTAATTCGGATGCACCATCAGCCGAGCACATAATCAGTGACGAGCGCTTCTGGAAATCATACACACCCAGTGGCGAAGAAAAACGTGCGGTGCCCGAAGTTGGCAAAACGTGGTTCGGGCCAGCGCAGTAATCGCCCAGTGCTTCAGCGGTATAACGGCCCATAAATATGGCACCGGCATGGCGGATTTCAGGTAACAGCGCCTGTGGGTCTTCGATCGACAACTCCAAGTGCTCCGGCGCAATGTGATTGGAAATCACAGCGGCTTCAGACAACGTCTCAACCTGAATTAATACACCACGGTTCTTTAGCGAAGCGCCAATAATTTCCGCACGAGGCATCGTCGGCAACAGACGATCAATGCTTTCGCTAACTTTATCAAGAAACGCTGCATCGGTAGAAATCAGAATCGATTGAGCATCTTCATCGTGCTCGGCCTGTGAGAAAAGGTCCATGGCAATCCAGTCAGGATCGGTCTGACCATCACAAATCACCAGAATTTCAGAAGGACCGGCAATCATATCAATGCCGACAATACCGTAAACATTCTTTTTGGCCGTGGCGACATAGATGTTGCCAGGACCAACAATGATATCCACCTTGGGAACCATCTCAGTGCCGTAGGCCAATGCAGCAACAGCCTGCGCTCCACCTACTGTAAACACCATATCAACGCCGGCAATTGCTGCGGCAGCCAATACCAGGTCATTCACTTCACCATCCGGGGTAGGCACTACCATGATGACTTCGTCAACGCCGGCCACTTTTGCTGGCAGCACGTTCATCAATACTGTTGAGGGATATGCGGCTTTACCACCCGGCACGTAAACACCAACACGCTGCATCGGCGTGATTTTCTGCCCGAGGATGGTGCCATCCGCCTCCTCATACTGCCAGGAAGCTTGTGTTTGACGCTGGTGATAACCGGTAATGCGCTCAGCGGCTGTTTCCAGCGCTTGCAACTGCTCAGGTGTAATACGCTGTAACGCCTCCTGCAACCGTGCCGGTTCAAGCTTTAACGCTTTAGGATCACTCGTTTTAACCCGATCAAAACGTTGGGTATATTCCAGTAACGCATCATCGCCACGCGTTTTTACCGCATGCAGCACTTCATCAACAATATCATTGACCTGCTTGTCGGATACTTCATCCCAGGCCAGTAACTTGTCCAGCTGCTGATAAAAATCCGCCTGCTGGGTGTTCAATCGAGTAATTTCAGAGCTTGTCATAACAGTCGTCTAGGTTCAGTGATTCTAAATTATTTCTATGATCAGGCGTTACGCTGCTCAACAGCAGCTGCCAGTCGTTCGATCAAGGGCTGAATGGTGGCATGCTTCATTTTCATCGATGCTTTAGCGACAACCAGACGAGAACTGATCGGCGCGATCATTTCTTTGGGCTCAAGACCATTAGCTTTCAAGGTATTGCCCGTATCAACGATATCAACAATGCGATCGGCCAAATTCATAATTGGCGCCAACTCCATGCCACCGTACAGTTTGATAATATCCACCTGTATGCCACGCTCAGCATAATAACGCTTGGCGATATTTACAAACTTGGTAGCTACCTTCAAGCGCCCTTTGGGCTCAGGTACGCCAACCATTCCAGCAGTCATTAGCCGACAGGTCGCGATTTGCAGATCGAGCGGCTCATACAGATCTTCGTCGCCATATTCCATCAGTACATCTTTACCGGAAATACCCATATCAGCCGCACCATGCGACACATAAGTAGGCACATCAGTAGCGCGAATAACCACCACCTGCACGTTGTCATGATTAGTCGGGAAAATCAGCTTACGGCTGGTTCGGACATCTTCCAACGGCTCAATGCCAGCTGCTTTTAACAGCGGTAACGTATCATCGAGGATACGGCCCTTGGAAAGCGCAATAGTTAACTTGTGTTTCATCATTATCTGTCGATTCTATTTCTTGCTAAGCAGGAACACGGCGGATTTTAGCACCGAGCAATTGCAGCTTTTCTTCAATACATTCGTAACCACGGTCAATGTGGTAAATGCGTTCAATAGTGGTATCGCCCTCAGCAACCAAGCCGGCAATCACCAAACTTGCAGAAGCACGTAGGTCTGTTGCCATTACCGGCGCACCCTTAAGATCTTCTGTTCCGGTAACAATCGCAGTATTACCTTCCAGAGTGACCTTAGCGCCCATGCGCATCATTTCATGTACATGCATAAAACGATTTTCAAATACTGTTTCAGTCACTGTAGCGGTACCTTCAGCTACCGCATTCAACGCCAGAAATTGAGCCTGCATGTCCGTTGGAAAAGCTGGGTAAGGCGCTGTATGCACGCTAACCGCCTTCGGTTTTCGACCTTTCATGTCCAACTCAATCCAATCGTCACCGCTAGTGATTTCCGCACCGGTCTCACGTAATTTAACCAGTACAGCTTCGAGCACATCAGGACAGGTATCCTTAACTCGCACACGTCCACGTGTTGCCGCTGCAGCTACCAGATAGGTACCTGTTTCAATACGATCAGGCAGTACCGAATAATAACCACCGTGTAATTTTTCAACACCTTGCACGATAATCGTGTCGGTGCCATGGCCGGTAATATTCGCGCCCATGGTAATCAGGCATTTAGCTAAGTCGACTACCTCAGGCTCACGTGCTGCATTTTCAAGCCGCGTTTCGCCATCGGCCAGAGTGGCCGCCATAAGTATATTTTCCGTGCCCGTCACTGATACCGTATCAAAGAACACCCGCGCACCTTTAAGACGCCCATCGGTTTTAGCTTTGATGTAACCATCTTCAACCACAATATCCGCACCCATTGCCTGCAAACCACGAATATGCAAATCCACTGGGCGGCTACCAATCGCACAACCACCCGGCAACGAAACATTTGCTTCGCCAAAATGAGACAACATTGGCCCCAGCACCAAAATAGAGGCGCGCATGGTTTTCACCAGGTCATAGGGCGCATCGTAACTTTTAATCGTACCGGCATTAATTTCCACGTTAAGCTTTTCGTCAATCACAGCTTCAACGCCCATGACGCCTAACAACTCAATCATGGTAGTAATGTCATGCAAATGCGGCAAATTGCCAATAGTTAACGGCTGGTCCGTCAACAGGCTGGCAGCCAAAATCGGTAATGCTGAGTTCTTGGCACCAGACATGCGAATTTCGCCGTCCAGTCTGACGCCACCTTCAATAATGAGTTTATCCATTTTGTGCTCTTGGCTTTACGTTCATTAATCTGACGTTAACGCGCAGCCCACTCGGCTGGCGTATACGTTTTAATGGTCACAGCATGAATCGTGCCATCGGAAATCTTATCGTTAAGAGCCGCGTAAACACACTGCTGTTTTTTAACCGCATTAAGGCCTTCAAAAAGTGCGCCAATAGCGATAATTTGAAAACTGCTACCACCACCTTCAACCTGAATTTCACAATCATCAAGTTGCCCTTCGAGCAGGGCTTTTACGTCACCAGTTTCCATCTTTACACCTATTCAAAATTCACACTTGAAAAACCAGATAATTTAACAAATAAGACGACTTATAGCGACTTTAATCTTATATGGTGCAACGATTAATCGAGTCTTTTGGTGGTCGGCAGTAGTGGCGACTAAGCAACCTAATAAAACAAACCTGGTATTTATAGGCCCGGCGCTATTTCAGCGGCAGTATATGATCGACACCGCTAACCTTCGCTACGCCTAAAAGGTCTTCAGGCAAATTGGTAAACTCGATTGTCTTACTCAAATCAGCAGCATGGCGAATCCAGCTAAACAGCACCGTTAATGCGGCACTGCCTGCGCGTGAAACTTCTGAAAAATCAATCTGACAATGATCTGAAGCCTTGTTAATCAAGCGCTGACCCTGCTGCTTCAAATCAAGCGCGTTATCAAAACCAATACAGCCTGAAACCTGTAGCTGTTGATCCGATTTTCGGATTATTCTGGGAGCCGCCATCTATTTAAAACCTACTCAGCAGATTCAAAATCTGAACTCCAGCCTGCCACGGCCAAGCCAACATCATTTTTATTTTTATTCATCAATCGAGCAAACTGATTGCGATACGTCAAACCAATGTTAACGCCGTTGACAACGACATTCTCCATTTTCCATTGCTTTTCCTTGTTGAGATACATGGAGTAGCTAATAGGAAACTTTTTCCCTGTCCCACTAAAAAATTCAATATCAACACGCTGCCGCTTGAGATTTACTTTCTTCTTGGCTGACGGCGGCAGAATAACAATTCTTTCATTGTTATAGTCGAGTAATGCTTTGGCATAAACCTTGAGAAGACTGCGCTTAAACACACGCTCAAAAGCTTCTCGTTGCTCGGGCTCCGCCTTTTTATAATGCTTAGCCATCACTCGTCGCGCGATTCGTTTAAAATCTATAATGGAAGAAAGCAGGTCGTCCACATCAACAAAGAACAACTCATTATCAGCGGTATAAAGCTCACGCTTCTCCGTCACCTGGTCTAACAGCTGCCCAGTCGTGGATTCCACCACATCAAAAGCAGCTTGATTAGGAAACTCATCTTGCTGAGGTTGAGCTTGCACAATAACGGCAAAAAACGCGATCAACGCAACCGCCACACCTTTCACTATATAAGTCATCTTCATGATCTATCGTTCTCTTAAGTTCTTTGCTAATGTCAGCTTACAGACTTGAAAAACAGCTACTCGTTCACATTGTTAAACAGGAATTGTCCTATCAGCTCTTCCAAGACAATGGCGGACTGCGTATCAGCAATCATCGCACCGTCTTCAAGAAACTCATCATCGGCACCCGAAATCAAACCTATGTATTTTTCGCCTAACAAGCCTGCCGTCAAAATCGCTGCCGTGGTGTCCGTCGTAAACTGATCATAATCAGACTCAATTGCCATCTCGACGACACCAGCGAACTCGTCCTTATCAAGGGTAATATCCACCACTCGACCAACAGCAACACCCGCCACAGTAACCTTCGAGCGCGCGGTCAAACCGCCTATATTTTCAAAGGAGGCATAAACAGTATAGCTGCTCTTTGATTCAGAAAAAGTCAAACCACTGACATTAAGCGCCAATACAATCAGTGCAGCAAAGCCCGCCAACATGAACAAGCCAACAGTTACTTCCAATGTTTTGCTGTGCATACTAAAAATCTCCAAACATAACAGCAGTCAAAATAAAATCTAACCCTAATACAGCTAACGAAGAATAGACCACGGTTTTAGTTGTTGCGCGCCCAATACCTTCAGAAGTTGGCGTCAAATCATGCCCCTGAAATACAGCAATCCAGGTCACCACAAAAGCAAAAGCAACACTTTTAATCACGCCATTAAGCACGTCTATTTTAAAATCTGTAGCCGCTTGCATATTGGCCCAAAACGAACCGTCATAGACGCCTAGCCAGTCAACAGCAACCAAGGAGCCGCCCCAAATACCAACCACATTAAAAATCATCGTCAATATCGGTAACGCAATAAAGCCAGCCAGCAGACGCGGCGCCATCACATAACGCAAAGGGTCTACGCCCAGCATTTCCAGACTGGTAATTTGCTCGGTGGCTTTCATCAAACCAATTTCCGCCGTCAGTGAGGATCCTGCACGACCAGCAAAGAGCAACGCTGTCACGACCGGCCCCAGCTCTCGCACCAAACTCAGCGACACCATCTGACCTACGGCCTGTTCGGAGCCATAGTCCACTAGGATGCTATAACCCTGCAAACTCATCACCATGCCAATAAACAATCCAGACACAACAACAATAGGCAGCGATAATACACCCACCGCATACAGCTGTTTTATCAGTAATGGAAAGCCCTTACGAACATTCGGCACAGCACACAGAGTATTGACAATAAAAACACCGGCACGGCCATTAACCGCCAGCCAACCCAACCCCGATTTACCGAGAATTCGTAACCAGGTAATCACAACAGGTCTCCCCCCAACAAATCATCAAGATAATCATGCGCAGGATAGTGGAAAGGTACCGGCCCATCAGCCTCACCTTTCATAAACTGAGCCACTCTGGGCTCCGAAGTATTCATTAACTGCTCGGGCGAACCCGCACCAATCACCTTGCCCTGCGACAATACAAATAGGTTATCCGCAATACTGGCAGTTTCATGTATGTCATGCGACACCACGATACTGGTCAAACCCAGCGCGGTATTCAATAACTTAATCAACTGCAATAACACCCCCATACCAATTGGGTCCTGACCGGCAAAGGGCTCATCATAAATCACCATTTCGGGATCTAGGGCTATCGTACGCGCTAGCGCCGCACGTCGCGTCATGCCCCCAGATAACTCACTGGGTAACATGTCACGTGCTCCGCGCAAACCAACCGCATGCAACTTCATTAACACCACATCACGAATCATGGTTTCGGTAAAGTTTGTATGCTCGCGTAGCGGGAAGGCAACATTTTCATAGACGCTGCGATCGGTAAATAACGCACCGCTCTGGAACAACATTCCCATCTTACGGCGCACCCTATAAAGATCATTACGTCGTAATGTGGAGATGTTTTCACCATTAACAAAAACAGTGCCGGCGTCAGGCTTGATTTGGCCGGTAATAAGACGCATTAATGTTGTTTTACCCGTACCACTGGGACCCATAATAGCGGTGATTTGACCCCGGGGAATATCCATATCAATGCCATCAAAAATCACTCTGTCACCCTGCGAAAATGACAACCCGCGAATTTCAATAATATTGGCACTACCATCCTTCATTATATTTCTGCCTATTTGCCTATATAGCTATAAAATTGACTCAATACCCTGCTAATAAACCGTGCATTTACAGCGGCCGCAATATACCACTGACACCGATTCTTCTCCAGTTACTCAACATTTAAAACTTCTCGTACTTAACTGTGCCTGAACAAAGCATGACAACTGCTTATTCGCAGCAACGAGTCTTGCAATAACTCGCAATTCCCCCTTTAATAGCCAGCTATTTTCATTGCATGGATTTTAAAGCTTGCTAGTTGCCTCTATCACCATTCTTTTCAGTATAGCGCTGCTTGTCTGGAGCGCAGACAAATTTGTCGACGGCGCGGCATCTTTGGCCCGAAACTTCGGCATGTCACCACTACTCATCGGTCTGACGGTGGTATCACTTGGCACCTCGGCACCCGAGATTCTCGTTTCTGTTACCGCGGCATTAGCTGGCGCAAGCGGCATCGCAATTGGTAATGCCGTGGGTTCAAATATTGCCAATATAGGCTTGGTTCTAGGCATCACTGCACTTATTTCACCTCTGCCCATTAAATCAGCTTTGGCGCGCAAAGAATTACCCATTTTGGCACTTGTTACTCTGGGCGCAGGGCTACTATTACTGGATCTCAACTTAAACCGAATAGATGCCGCCTTTCTCTTGACCGGTTTATGTTTAACCCTTTATTTGTTCGCCACATATCACCCCGAAAGCAGCGACGTTAAACAGCTCGAGGAAGAAGAAGAGGAGTTGCCGCACCTCAAAACCGGCTTAGCCGTTTTCTGGTTTTTAGTCGGGTTATTATTACTCATCATCAGCTCCAAGGCACTGGTTTGGGCTGCCACCGATATTGCACAGCTATTAGGCGTTAGCGATCTCATTATCGGCCTCACTATCATTGCTATCGGTACCAGCCTACCAGAGCTAGCTGCATCCATTGCCAGCGTTCTTAGAGGCCACCATGACATCGCCTTAGGTAATGTCATCGGCTCCAATATTTTCAACCTTCTGGCTGTGATGTCGCTGCCCGCAGCCATTGCACCTTACTCTGTTTCAGCTGAAGTGCTGTGGCGTGATTATGGCGTGATGGCATCGCTCACCGCACTCCTAATACTATTTTGTTATTTCGGTATTTTGCGAGGCCGAACAATCAACATTAATAGGACGCTAGGTAGCTTATTCGTTATCATTTACGGTGCGTATCTGACGCTACTTTTTGTACAGTCCTGACAGCGGTACTTATTCACCGCTTTAACAACAACGGATAGCCGCAACATCAATCATAAAAACAGCTATAATGACGCAATTTATAGCCCTGTGGACTTTTGGTAGCTGGTAATGACACAAATAAATTCATCTGCATTAATCGCAGCAGGCCAGCGCACTATCGCGCTAGAAGCCGCCAGCGTAGAAGCTTTAATTCCACGAATTGATGATAGCTTCAGTGCCGCCTGCCAGCTCATGCTGAATTGCCAGGGGCGAGTTGTTGTTACCGGCATGGGCAAATCTGGCCACATAGGCAACAAAATTGCCGCCACCTTAGCCAGCACCGGAACCCCCGCTTTTTTTGTCCACCCCGGTGAAGCCAGTCACGGCGATATGGGCATGATCACTAGCAAAGACGTCGTGCTAGCGCTTTCCAACTCCGGCACCACCGCTGAAATACTGACCATTTTACCGCTAATCAAGCGCATGCATGCTCCGCTCATCAGCATGACCGGAGCACCTTCTTCCCTTCTTGCGCAAAATGCCGATGCACATCTTGATGTCAGCGTTGCAGAGGAAGCCTGTCCACACGGCCTGGCCCCGACTTCAAGCACCACTGCAGCACTGGCCATGGGAGATGCTCTAGCCATTGCCATGCTCGAAGCACGCGGCTTCAGCGCTGAAGATTTTGCTATTTCGCACCCCGGCGGCGCTTTAGGCCGACGGCTGCTCTTAAAAGTAGAAGACATCATGCACAGCGGTGAACAAGTACCCTCTGTAATTGCAGGCGCCCCTTTGCGTGAAGCGCTACTGGTGATAACCGAAAAGAAACTGGGCATGACCGCCATCGTCGATGACAATAATCAGTTGCTGGGTATTTTTACCGACGGTGATTTACGGCGAGCCCTGGATAATGGCACCGACATCCATAACGCCATCGTCAACGATGTAATGACCTCTCATTGCAAGACCATACGCCCAAATGTGCTAGCCGCAGAAGCATTAGCCATCATGGAAGAAGACAAAATTAATGCCCTGGTTGTCACCGATAACAATAACCACCCTGTCGGCGCATTAAATATGCATGACCTGTTGCGCGCAGGCGTCATCTGATCTATTTTCGAAAGCAATCGAAAATACCATTGACTATCCGACACGGTAAAACAAAGACAGCATAGGACACCATGAGCAAAGATCTTCAAAAGGCACTCAACAGAGCCAAACAAATCAAGTTACTGGTACTCGACGTCGATGGCGTGATGACCGATGGTCGCCTTTATATCTCTGGCAACGGTGAAGAGATCAAAGCATTCAATTGCCACGACGGTCACGGTATCAAGATGCTTCGCAACAGCGGCGTCGAAATCGCCATGATCAGCGGTCGTCAATCTCCCGCACTGGTTCAACGTGCAAATGAACTTGGTATTGAGCATTTATACCAAGGGCGAGAAGATAAAATAAACGCCCTGAACGAACTGTTAGAAGTTATCGATGTCAGTTATGAACAGATAGCCCATGTCGGCGACGACCTGCCTGACTTACCTATTATCCGTCGTGTCGGCTTAGGCATGGCTGTTGCCAACGCCTACCCACTGGTTAAAGAGCACGCCATTTGGTGTACCCAGGCCAAGGGTGGTGACGGTGCTGTGCGTGAGGCCTGTGATTTTATTATGGCCGCACAAAACACCCTGGTGCCCGCGCTGGATAAATACCTGCACTAATCGCGAAAAACAGGAGCGACATAGGTGTCACGATTAACATTCATTACTTTGCTCAGCATTGTCATTTTGGCACTGGCAAGCCTGGCGCACTGGCAGGACAATCAAGTTGATGACGCCATTAGTCAACAGTATCAAAGTAATGACGAAGCCGATTTTTTTATGATCAACGCGGTCACAACTCAATTCAATGCCGAGGGGGAAATAGATCACAGCCTTAAAGCCGATGAAATCAAACACTTCCCTATCGGTGACTTCACCAATGCCAAGAGTCCTGACATCTCATTTTTCCATGCAGACGGCACCGCCTGGGATATTAGCGCCAAGCAGGGTCGTATGACCGAAAAAAACAATATTATTAACCTCTGGAATAATGTCGAACTCAACCGCAACACTCCACCTAACAAACTAAATCTCAAAACCAGCAAACTAACGCTTATTGCTTCCAAAAATCTGGCTTATACCGACCAAGATGTGGTGATTATTAATAGCTCAACTCTCATCAATGCGACTGGTATGAAGGCCTACCTTGAAGAAAGCAGAATCAAATTCTTATCCAACGTGCGAGTCACTCATGATCCGGCTAAAGTTAATTAAAGTTTGCGGCCTGTTAACGGCCTTCTTTTGCGTCGCTACACCATCAATCAGCAACGCATTACCCGATGACAGGAATCAGCCCATTCATATCACCTCTGATACGGCTGAGGTTGATGATAAAACGGGCCTCTCGATTTATCGCGGCAAAGTCAAAATCATTCAGGGCACCATCAATCTCGTCGCTGATCAAGTCACTATTCACAGCGACAACCAAGGCATTAGCAAATTAGTTGCCATCGGCGCTCCGGCCCATTTTCAACAGCTGCCCGAAATCGAAAAAACCATCACGCATGCCTTTGGCAACACCATTGAATATTTTGTTTCTGAAGAACGTATCGAGTTAAAAAAACAGGCCAAATTAGAGCAAGAACAAAACGTATTTACCGGTGAGCGCATCGATTACGACATCAAGCGCCGTGTTGTTAATGCGTATGGCGACCAACAGCCCAACTCAAGTGCAACACCACCACGTGTTAACCTGATCATACAGCCCAACAAAACCAACAATTCTGCAACCAAAGACAATCCAGCTAATGAGTGATTTAAAAGCCTTACACCTTGCCAAAAGCTACAAGGATCGCCACGTTGTTGAGGATGTTTCAATTTCTATTGCCCCTGGCCAGATAGTGGGTTTACTGGGGCCAAATGGTGCCGGCAAGACCACCTGCTTTTATATGATCATTGGCCTCATCAAAGCCGATAAAGGGCAGATTTTAATTAACGATGAAGACATCACCAAACTGCCCATGCATGGTCGCGCGCGTAAGGGCATCGGCTACTTGCCACAGGAATCCTCCATTTTCCGTAAACTGACTGTCAGCGATAATATTCTCGCCATTTTGGAGACCCGCAAAGAATTAAACCGTAGCCAGCGCAAGGAGAAACTTGAGAAACTACTGCAGGAATTCCACATTACTCATATTCGCGACAGCTTGGGCATGAGCTTATCAGGCGGCGAACGGCGACGCGTTGAAATTGCCCGCGCATTAGCAATGGAACCGGCTTACATTCTTCTGGATGAGCCCTTTGCTGGTGTTGATCCTATTTCCGTATCCGATATCAAGCAAATCATCACCCACCTCAAAGATCGTAATATAGGCGTGCTCATCACCGATCATAACGTCCGTGAAACGCTCGACATCTGCGAGAAGGCCTTCATCGTCAGCGAAGGTCACATCATTGCTGAGGGTGATGCTGAAACAGTATTATCAAATCAGCGCGTACGTGATGTGTATCTCGGCGAACAATTTCGACTTTGACAGGAAGCTCTTCTCTAGCGCTTAAAGCCATTAAAATAAAGTTAGATTGCGTTGCGATAAATGTCGTAATCCGTACAAAATGATGCCTCTTTTTTCCAAAATTGCACTACGCTTATAAGTATTGATTTCCTCGCCAATTATTCATCGGCCTCAGTATAAAGAATCTGTTTGTAATTTATGAAACCATCGTTACAGCTTAAAATTGGCCAGCACCTTACCATGACGCCGCAGTTGCAGCAGGCCATTCGCTTACTGCAGCTTTCAACGATTGATCTACAACAGGAAATCCAGGAAACCGTTGAATCCAATCCGATGCTAGACATCGAAGACAG
Source organism: Pseudomonadales bacterium (assembly GCA_036960805.1). Lineage (GTDB taxonomy): Bacteria > Pseudomonadota > Gammaproteobacteria > Pseudomonadales > IMCC2047 > IMCC2047. The sequence continues at coordinate 59,541 of JBALXL010000001.1, read as the reverse complement.
CAACAACTCACCCGAAGCTGATAAAAAAGAGCCGGAACAAATCAACTCCGCCGCCGAGCAAGCAGTCGACCCTGACACCACTAACACTAGCAACAGTGATGACTACACCGATGCCGCCGATGGTGAATGGAGCCAGCAGATTCCCGAAGAACTGCCCGTCGACAGCAGTTGGGATGACGTTTACCAAAGCCTACCTCCAGCAACACCTGCTCCCAGTGGCGATCTGCCTGATTTTGAATCCCACACATCCAGTTCCGACACAATCCAGGATCACCTGCTCTGGCAACTCAACCTAACACCCATGTCGGATAATGACCGCATTATTGCCATCACCCTGATCGACAGCGTTGATGATAACGGCTATTTAAACGGTGAATTGGACAATATTGCCGAACACTTAAACCAATCATTACAGGACGACAACCCAGCAGGCGATACAGAAATCGAACTGGATGAAGTCGAAGCCGTTTTGCGACGCATACAACACTTCGACCCTATTGGTGTCTGCGCAAGAGATTTAAGCGAATGCCTGCTTCTGCAGCTCGAACAACTTGCTGACGACACACCGTTATTAAGCAAAGCAAAAGAAGTTGCCACTCAATTCCTGCCTCAATTGGCTAGCCGAGATTTCAATTACATCATGCGCCGCACACGGCTCAGGGAAACCGACTTACAGTTGGTAATTGAGTTAATTCAAAGCCTTAACCCACGCCCCGGCGACGCGCTGAGTAACAACACCTCTGAATACGTCATTCCTGATGTGACGGTAAGAAAAATCAATGGCCAATGGACTGTTGCGCTGAATAACGACTCCATGCCGCGTGTTAACATCAACTCAACCTATGCATCAATGGTGAAGCGTGCCGACAACAGCAGCGACAACACCTATTTACGCAACCAATTGCAGGAAGCTCGCTGGTTTCTGAAAAGTCTGCAAAGTCGCAATGAAACGCTGTTAAAAGTCGCCACCCGGATTGTTGAAATCCAGCAAGGCTTCCTTGAGTACGGCGAAGAAGCAATGAAACCATTGGTACTTCACGAAATTGCCGAAGCGGTTGAGATGCACGAATCAACGATTTCACGCGTTACCACCCAAAAATTCATGCACACTCCGCGTGGTATTTTTGAACTGAAATATTTTTTCTCCAGCCAGGTCGATACACAAAACGGCGGCGGCTGTTCTTCAACCGCTATTCGTGCGATTATTAAAAAACTCATCGCTGCGGAGACCACAATCAAACCCTTGAGTGATAGCAAAATAGCCAACATTCTTGCAGATCAAGGTATTACCGTAGCGCGACGAACCATAGCAAAATACCGAGAGTCATTATCCATACCGCCCTCCAATGAGCGCAAACGCTTGGTATAATGAAACGAACAACTTTTCCAGCTTAGTTTTCCCAGTTGTGAATTCTGTCAAAAGGTATGTTTAGAGACCGTTGTACGAGCCGGAATTTTGTTTTATAGCAAGGCAAAAACGTACCGAAGACGGGAGTTTATGCTTATAAATGACCGATTGAGTACGTTTTAACACAGCCAGAAGACATAAGAGCAATCGTACAAAAGTCTCGTTTAATCGAAAAATAGTGGAGCGACCTATGCAAGTAACCATCAGTGGCCAACATGTAGACGTAACTTCTGCACTTCGAGAGTTCATCAACACTAAACTTAAAAAACTGGAACGTCATTTCGACCAAATATCGACTGTTAACGTTATACTGCATGTCGAAAAACAGCGCCAAAAAGCCGATGCCACGATCCATATTGCGGGCGCGGATGTCGTCGCTAACGCCGAACATGACGACATGTACGCAGCGATTGATCTGTTAACCGATAAACTGGATCGCCAGATTATCAAACATAAAGAAAAATCCCTGGCCCGAGCCCAGGGCCACTGACCTATAACAGTTATCACTTATGAATATTGAACGTTTGCTGTCCCCCGAATGCACCCTTGTCGCGGTACCGGGTGACAGTAAAAAACGCGTGCTTGAATTGATTGCACGCACCTTGACCCAAACGCACCCAATTCTCGATGAAGAAGAGATTTTTGACAGCCTGATGGAGCGAGAGCGCCTCGGCAGCACAGGCATTGGCGATGGTATAGGCATCCCCCATTGTCGCCTGCATAACTGCTGCGATACCGTCGGTGTATTAATACAACTTAAGGACGCCATTGATTTTGATGCCATTGATAATCAACCGGTCGACTTGTTATTTGCGTTAGTGGTGCCCGAAGAGGCCGCCGATGCGCACTTACAGGCCTTACAAGCTGTTGCTGAAAGTTTTAGTCAGAGTGATTATAGAGATCGTTTACGCTCAGCAAGTAGCCGTGATGAACTGTTCCAGGCCGCCATCAAACCCGTTTAGAACAATCGAGCAAAAGTCTCTTAATAACTAACGCGTAACGATTAAATACATTATGAAACTTGTCATTATCAGCGGCCGCAGCGGCTCAGGAAAAAGTACAGCACTGCATGTCTTGGAAGACCTCGGCTACTACTGCATCGACAATATGCCCTGCGGCCTACTGCCTTCATTAATAGAAGAAATGCAACGCGAAGGCATGCAGCGTGACGCGATTGCCATTAGCATTGACGCCCGCAACGTACCGGTGAATCTCGAACGTTTCCCTGAAACGATTGCCGCTATTGATAAAATGGGTATCGACTACACCATTGCCTATCTTGATTCCGATGACCAAACCATTCTCACCCGTTTCAGCGCCACACGTCGTAAGCACCCACTGAGCAATGAGTCTATTTCGCTGGAAGAAGCCATTTGGAAGGAAAGTCTGCTGCTAGCGCCCATTGGCTCGATGGCCGATCTGAAAATTGACACCAGTAGCCTATCGCTGCACCAACTACGCGATATCATCAAAAAACAACTCGCCCAGCAGACCGACACCACCCTGGCCCTGCTCTTTGAGTCTTTCGGCTTCAAACGTGGCGTGCCCGGCGATGCTGACCTGATGTTTGACGTGCGCTGCTTACCAAACCCCTACTGGGACCCGTTATTACGCAAATACAATGGTCGTGATCCACAAATCATTCAATTCCTCGAAGAACAACCAATTGTCGAGGAAATGTTTACCGATCTATGTAACTACCTAGAAAAATGGCTGCCCCAGTTTGAAGCCAATAACCGTAGTTATATGACAATCGCAATTGGTTGTACCGGCGGCCATCACCGCTCCGTGTATCTCAGTGAACGATTGGCAAAAAAATTCTCGGAAAAAATCACCAACGTTCAGATACGCCATCGCGATCTGGGCGAATGACCTTGACGGAATAAACTTCAGCATGATCAAAAGCGAGATAACTATCATCAACAAACTTGGCTTGCATGCCCGTGCGGCAGCCAAACTCGTCAATACTGCCACGGCATTTTCAAGCCAGATCCAGCTCGGTAATGGCCAACGTATGGTCGATGCAAAAAGCATTATGTCAGTGATGATGTTAGCCGCCAGCAAAGGCACCACGCTGGAGCTTGAGGTCGATGGCCGCGACGAGGATTTAGCGCTAAATGCCATCGTAGAAATCATTAATGACAAGTTTGGCGAAGGCGAATAACACGCCATTAAATACCCCGAGCACTAAAAACGACTTTCACCGCCACTTTCTGTTGAGCCACCCTACCCCGGGCCTATACAATTAGCGGGTCTTTAACTCTCTCGGAATCAGTCATCCCGCATGCAGCAGAGCGATAAAAAAAGCACTGAAACGCAATTACATCAATTAAACCTGGCTCTTGAAAGTGGAGCCTACACTGATGCGCGCGCAATTCTAAATGTGGATCTGCCCGCAGTGGAAGTCGCTCACCTGCTGGAATCCTCGCCACCCAAAGAACGTCGTATTCTGTGGGAGTTAATTAACAAGGACCAGGGCGGTAAAGTTCTTCAGCACTTAAGCGAAGAAATCAGCAGCGACATCCTCAGTAAGATGGACCCGCAGGAGCTGGTGGATGCCACCTCCGGCCTAGATACCGATAATACCGCCGATCTACTGCAACAACTGCCAAACCAAAAGGTGCAGGAAGTCCTGCGCTCGATGGACAGCCAGAACCGCAAGCGTCTGGAGACGGTACTATCCTTTCCTGAGGATACGGCTGGCGGTTTGATGAATACCGACACCATTACGGTACGCCCAGACATCCCTTTGGATGTGGTACTGCGTTATTTCCGCATGCACCCTGACATACCCGAAATGACCGATCACTTTCCGGTCGTCAAGCGCTCGGGGAAAGTCATTGGTCTGCTGCCTATCACGCAAATGTTAGTCAGTGATCCCCACGCCAAAATATCGGACATCATGGATACCGATTTTTTCTCTCTCAATGCCAACACTTCAGATGTGGACGTGGCGCACCTATTTGAGCGTCACAACTTGGTTTCAGCTCCTGTCATAGATGACAAGGGCATATTGCTTGGTCGCATTACCATTGATGACGTGGTTGATGTCATCATCGAAGACGCCGAACACTCGTTCATGGGCATGGCTGGCTTAGATGACGATGAAGATACCTTCGCGCCGATCCTTAAATCTACCCGTCGCCGTACTCTGTGGTTATTCATCAATCTGCTAACAGCCTTTACCGCATCGTATGTGATAGGTCTCTTTGAAGACACCTTAGAAAAGGTCGTTGCCTTGGCCATCCTGATGCCCATCGTCGCCAGCATGGGCGGAATTGCCGGCAGCCAGACATTAACACTGATAATTCGTGGTATCGCGCTGGGCCACGTTTCCGACAAAAACTCCAACTGGCTGTTGCGACGCGAACTGGTGGTAGCCCTGTTAAATGGCATCATCCTATCGCTTGTGGTCGCCGCTATCGCAGCCTGGTGGTTTAATGATCCGAAAATGGGGCTGGTAATTGCTCTGGCTGTTATCATCAACCTATTATTTGCGGCATTAGCTGGCGTTTCCCTACCAATGCTATTACGCAAGGCGAACATCGACCCTGCCATTGCTGGCAGCGTGGTATTAACCACCGTTACGGATGTTGTTGGTTATGTCGCATTCCTTGGCTTAGCCACGGTTTTCTACGCCTGATTCACGCACAAACACATTAAGGTTCGACAATTTTATTATGGCTAAATCACACGACGATTTTGAAGATTTACCGGAAGAGAAAAGCAAAAGCCAGGTCAAACGGGATATGGATGCGCTACAAGCCATTGGCCTGCGCCTGACAAAACTCAATAGCGCGCAGCTTGACCAAGTGCCCATGGGAGAATCTTTAGATGGAGCCATCCGTGAATATCAGCGACTTAAAATAGGCGAAGCCACCCGTCGTCAGATGCAATACATTGGGCGTATCATGCGTACTTACGACGAGGATGATTCTGAGGCCATTCCAGAAATCACTCGGGTCATCAACAGCTTTGATGCCAGCCACGTTGAACATACACAACGCTTTCATCACATTGAAAATTGGCGTGATCGCCTGTTGGCAGAAAAAACGGCACTGACGGATTACCTAGTACAGTATCCCACTGCTGATGCACAACATTTACGACAGCTAGTTCGTAATGTGCAAAAGGAGCAATCTCAACAAAAAAACGTGGGTAATACTCGCAAGCTATTCCGCTACCTGCGAGAGATCTCCGAAGCAGCAGATTAGCAACACAACACCGCAAAGGTCATTTGAAGATCAAGCGGTGATGCTGCTGAACGGGCATACGTTCACGTACGGCGGCAAGGCGTTTTAAATCCACCTCAGCGCTTACTACGCCTGCCTCATCCTCCAAACGGGCCAGCACTTCACCCCAAGGATCAACAATCATACTATGGCCATAAGAATGGCGCGTTGCTGAATGTTGCCCGGTCTGATTTGGCGCTACCACATAACACTGGGTTTCAATTGCTCGTGCCCGCAGCAATATCTCCCAATGCGCGGCTCCCGTTGTCGCAGTAAAAGCCGATGGCACGGTAATGATTTCAGCGCCCTTCTCACGTAACTGATAAAACTGCTCGGCAAAACGCAGATCATAACAAATCGTTAAACCCAAACGGCCACAGGGTGTATCCACCACCACTAACTGGTCACCTGGCTCGACCGTATCCGATTCACGATAACTGCCGTACTCATCGGCCACATCCACATCAAACAGGTGGATTTTGTCATATCGAGCCACTTCATCACCATGCTCATTGAACACCAAGCAAGCTGCCCGCACATGCCGATCAAGCTGCGTACCATCGGGTCGACTCGCCATCGGAATCGAGCCCGCCACCAACCACACACTATATTGCCGAGCCATTGACGCCAGCCATTGGCGTAAGCTGTCATGACTATTTCGAGTTTCATCAAGACCTGCCAGATAAACACCTTCAACACCAAGCAATGCGAAGTTTTCGGGCAACACTAATACATTCGCTCCCTGCTCAACCGCCGTTGCAATCAAAGCCTCTACACACTGCAAGTTTTCCACCCTATTAGCAGAGCTACTCATTTGCAGTACAGCGATGCCTTTACTCATCGTTTGTTGCGCCGCTTAGGGGGAGCTTTTTTGCTCTCCGTCAGGTTAGCCGTATCAAAAAAGCTACTCAACGCCACCTTCGGCTTCTCCCATGATCCACTCACCGTGTAATTGACACTCGTGAAACGCTCAAAGACGCTTCCAAAGGCCCGGTTAAAAAGATACATAGGCACACCAACTTGAGGGAATCCCGCCAAACTCACAATAACAGGAATATTATCCGTCACGGGCAGCACCACAATGACATCATGGTCAAACTGCTCATTGATCAAGTCCGTTTGCCCCTCCACTTTAAATTTTGCCGATGGCCCGTCAATAACTAGAGGGCTGCTGAGCTGCACACTGCCACGTTCAAACTGAAATGCCCCTTCAATACTGTCAAAGCTAAATCCTTTTTTTACCAAATCAGAGAAATCCAACCGCAAACGTCGAGACAAAGTATTAAAGTTAAAAATGCCTAATAATGGCAGAGACTGTAATTCAACGATTCGCCCTTGTTTCGCCCTCAGAGTTAATGGCCCCTGCATGGTCAGAAATGAGAAGTCTGCTGGTGAACCAGGCCAATTCAACTGACCTTGAAGCCGGACTTTTTTACCTTCAATGGCGGGTGTTTTCTGCCATGCCTCAAGCATCGCGGCAACGTTATCAATGGTCGCTTCACCGCGAAACTCACTGCTGTGTATCCCCTCATTATAGCTCCAATCCGCCACGCCTTTAGCCTGCAGCCCCCGTAACTCGAAATCGACATTTTCAAGAGTTACGCCATCGTTATTAGGACGTATATTAAAGGCCCAGCGGCCAAAGGGTTGCGAGCTCAAAAATAAGCTTTTTATACGTAAATCGAGTTCTGGAAGCTGTTGAGGAATAATGCTACTCAAAGCATCTATCGACTCACCATTAGCCGCTTGCTCACCGCCTGCTTCACCAGCCTGTCTTTCGGGCACATAGAAATAATCAAAATCCACAGCCAGAGGCTTTTGTGAGGCTCGATAATAATTCAGCATGCCGCGCGCCACCGTGTTATCAAACACAACCTGCCAGTCTCCGTCAGACTGATCCGCGGTAAATTTGACCTTGTCATAACTCTCATCCAAAAATTTGAATTTCGTCACATCAAGCTGAACATTCTTTATTTTTGATATCAGAGAAGCATCTTTTGTGGGTGTCGAGCCCGTGTTAACAACCCCTGCCTGCACACTATCGACAAGCTGAGTCCATTGAGAGTAATCAAGTTCTGGCAAACTGCCTTTAACCAAAATTCCAGCATCAGTTTCATAGCGAGACTGCGCAGAACCTATTGTTATGTTGCCGCTGTGATAACCTTTATTTTTAAATTTCAGGCTATAACCAAACAGATCTGCATAACGCAAAGTATGAATGGGCTGTGCAGTTAACAATGAATTAAAAGAAAATGCTGATGACTGCTCTGCCTTTTTTTTGAACGGCACCGGCAACGCCACGGCAATACCCTTTAGGTTGCTATCAACTTTCAACTGACTTTGCCCACCTCGACCAAAACTTAACCGCGCTTGGTAATCAGCTTCGCCCTCAAGACGACTTAATACGGTTTTAGGCACCCAGGGTGAAAGTGATTCAACTTTCACATGCCCTTTCATTGCCAGCTCGGAAGACAAACCCTTCTCCGTCTGTTGTGATGAAATGGTCGCCTGCGCTGAAAAACCAAACATGTTTGCATTGAACTGAGGGGCGACTAACCCTTTCTGACTGCTATAACTAAAGTCTCCATCAATATCCGCAACCGAGACATTCAAAGGAGCAATATCCAAACCCGCATTTTTGGTAGAGAAATCCAATTGCACGTCGCTTTTATCGAGTGACGAAAAAGGCAAGTCCAGCGCCAACTTGCCCTTCATTTGGCCGCTAAAGTTGAAATCATCCGCCAGTTCAAAAAGGTTTTTTTGTAACGGTGTCGCCGTTAGTGTTTGCCAGGCTTGTTTAAGCTCGCCCCGCACATCAGCGCTTGCCTTAAGTCTCGAGGCTCCTGGCTGAAGAAAATACTCGGCTCTAATATTCTGTAGTTCCAAATCATAGAAATGTGCCTTATTGGCAGAGACAGAAACCAATTTATCGACAATTTGTACACTGACTTCTGCCTCTGTTAGGTGAGGCCAATCAGTATGGAAAGAAAAGTCCACCTGTTGAGCGTCGACATCCAACGCCAAACTGCTAGAAATTTTTGACGCGCCTTTTTCGAGCCGCTGATCCAATACCAAACGTGTACGTTTAACCTCGCCACCGGCAAAAGCTTGTTGTAACCACTCGACAGCTTTAGGGGCTAAAATTTGATCAGGAACAAAGGTCAGAGCACCGGGCAAATGTGAATCCTCAAGCCCCATTAATAACGATAAGCGTGGTTCGACACCGCTCTTTGATATCATCGCGCCAAACTGCCCAGTGAGCTTTCCAATGTCGCTGGTCAGCGCCAGTTTCTCTCCATGCAACCACAAGATATTTTTTTCACGCGACCAGCTTACCTCTCCGCTAGCCTGATCAAATTTCCAACCATGCTTATAAATTCGTGGAAAATGGAGCTGGAAGTCACTTGATTCAAACGCAACACGGCCAGCAGTTGGCCCCGCCTCAAGATAACCGCTAACACCACTTGCTGCAGGTGAGTTTTGCCAAGCAGAAACCGCCACCTCATTAAGGTTAGCCTGCAATTTAAAGCTAATCGCCGAGCTTGATTTTTCAGTGTCTGGCAACAAATAATCAAGATGTACGTTTACTAACTGGCCTCGAGGATCGAGGCTGGATAGCGCGCCCTTAAGCTTGTCGGGAAGACTATCAAGTGCCAACAAGGTATTAGAAAGTGGTGCTAATTCGATGCGGTCAGCAATCAAACGAACCGTACGAACATCGCCTTGCTGAAGCAAAGAAACACGCCGTTGAGAAGGCTCAAATACTTTACCTGCCCACTTAAAAGTTAAATCATTAAGCCACAACGACCATAACTCATCCTTTTCAGCAGCCCCTAATTGCCAGGCAAAATCAGTGTGTAAAAAATCCACTGAGGCCAAGGCTTCATTATCGCTCTGCAAGGTGATTTTTGGTAAGTTTAGCGTACCCTGCACATCAACAATTTGTTGGTGAGCCCATTCAAACCAGGCTTCGCCACCGACTGTTAATAGCTCCACATCATCAAATAACGGATGATGTGGAGCAACCAAAGGTAACCACTCCATCAAAGATAACGGCGGGCTTGCCAAATAGCCTTGCACTCTGAAATCAGGACTTCGTGGTCGCTCGTAAATATTCAGCGAGAACTGAAGCGCCATGTCATTCTGCCCCATCAACTCAACAGACCCTTGGCTTGAACAAACGCTTTGCCCACAGCGCAAGCCCCATTCTGCAATATTAAGGGTCTTTAATGAGCGGTTACGCGGGTGCAACGTCAGTTGGATATGGCTAAGCAACAACTGCTTCTGAAGCAACAGCCAATCAAGAGGGTTACGATCACTTGTTCCGTCACTCGTCGGCAATCCAGGAACAAACCACTTACCTTGCTCATCCTGATGTAGGTCAACCTTCACGCCATCTAACATCAGTGAGGAAAAAACGGGCTGTAACGTCAGCAGGCTGGATATCACATCCAGTTTCATGACTATCTGTCGAACGTCTAATAACGATTTTGAAGGGGTGTTTTCTTGCTCTGCAGATGTCAAAGGAAGGATAGTGACACCCTGTAAATTAACCGCTGGCTGTAAACCTTGCCACTCACCTAACAGGGATTGCGCGGTAATTTGCAGCCCAAACTGCTCACTCAACTGCGCTTCGATTTGTGGTTGATAATCCACCAAGCGCGGCATAACCATACGTCCAATACTTACGTACACAGCCAGCAACATCAGAACAACCACAAAGGCTATCCAGATTTTTCTGGCGATACTGGCACTCAGAGAATTAACAGGCATGACATTCCGGACACTAACCAATAAATCGATGCATTAATGGGAAACGCACCGGATAGCACAACGCATAGCTAGCGAAATACCACATCGAACTCAGCTTGTGAGTACATTGGTTCGGCCTGCACTTTGATGCTCTTGTTAATAAAAGCTTCAAGATCAGCAATACTCGACGACTCCTCCTCCATTAATTTCTCAGTCACTGACGGTGACGCAATCACTAAAAAACTATTGGAATTATATGTACGCGCTTGGCGTACAATTTCTCGAATGATTTCATAACATACCGTTTCAGGAGTTTTGACAGTACCAATGCCCTGACATTCGGGACATGTTTCACAAAGAATTTGTCGTAGATTTTCACGGGTGCGTTTACGTGTCATTTCCACCAAACCAAGATCAGACATACCTATGATATTGGTCTTAGCATGATCTTTTTCCAGGTATTTTTCCAACATTCGCATAACCTGGCGCTGATGTTCCGTTTCCAGCATATCAATAAAATCAATAATGATAATGCCACCCAAATTACGCAACCTAAGCTGGCGACCAATCGCATGAGCGGCCTCGAGATTGGTCTTGAAAATAGTTTCTTCAAGATTTCGATGACCGACAAAACCGCCGGTATTTACGTCAATGGTGGTCATCGCCTCAGTTTGATCAAAAACCAGGTGCCCACCCGACTTCAAGGGCACCGTACGATTCAGCGCTTTTTGTATTTCATCCTCGGTATTATATAGATCGAAAATAGGCCGCTCGCCTTGATAAAGCTCCACTCGCTCTTTAAATTCCGGCACGTAAGTACCCAGAAATGTAAGAATACGCTGGTACGTTTCATGTGAATCGACACGAATTTTTTCTAAATCAGGGCGCGTCAAATCTCGCATGGAGCGCAGATATAAGGGCAGTTCCTCATAAATCGTCGAAGGAGCTTTTGCCGTTTTAATATTGCCCTGTACCACTTCCCACAATTTCTTTAGAAACCGAATATCAGCTTTTATTTCTTCTTTACCAACGCCTTCAGCGACCGTGCGAACAATAAAACCGGTATTCCTATCCATTCCTTCTTCGTCTGCGCACTCATGAACCAGTGCTTTAAGGCGTTCACGCTCACTTTCATCTTCAATGCGCTGCGAAACACCGGTATGCTGAGTACGCGGCATATACACTAAATAACGTGAAGGTAATGACAGATGAGTTGTTAGACGTGCGCCCTTTGTACCTATGGGATCCTTGACCACTTGCGTGATGATGGTTTCACCCTCTCGCAGTATTTGAGAGATGTCATCGGTATTTTTTTCTCGTTTTTCAAGCCCCTGATCATTAAGCACAACTATGTCTGCAGTATGGATAAAAGCAGAGCGTTCCAGGCCCATCTCTACGAATGCCGCCTGCATGCCAGGCAAAACACGAACAACTTTCCCCTTATAAATATTACCTACCAGCCCTCTTTTACTGGCACGCTCAATGTACATCTCCTGCAGCATGCCGTTTTCCAGCATCCCAACTCGGGTTTCCATAGGGGAGACATTTATTAAGATTTCTTCGCTCAACTGACCGTTCCTTATCGTCTAAAAACAAGAGGTTAAAGCAGCTATAATTTTAGCTTAAATACTCTTTTTATGACTAGGGACAGTAGCATAGAGGGCAAAGCGAAGGTAGCCAAAAACAGGCAAGGAAAAGATAAATAAAAGAGGGAAAAGAATAAGAGCTGCGGTTACCCACAGCTCTTGAAAGGGCAAAGATTTAACATTTCAAATTTTGTACTAAATCACCTTGTACCGACCCATCATATTCAGTGAGTCAAAATAGAGTGATTGTTCGAATTATCTATGTAGTGCTCAGCGATAAACCAACCACTGCGAATCGATTATATACCCAGGTAAGCCTGACGTACGTGATCGTTATCCATCAAGGTGCTTGCTTCGCCTTCAAGTGAAACAAAACCTGTCTCAAGCACATACGCATGGTTAGCCAATTCCAGCGCCAACTCAGCGTTTTGCTCAACAAGAATAATAGCAACGCCTTGCTTATTAATATCAATCAGAATCTTAGCGATTTCCTGAATGATAATTGGCGCTAAACCAAGAGAAGGCTCATCCAGCATCAATAATTTTGGACGTGACATCAATGCACGACCAATAGAAACCATTTGCTGCTCACCACCACTCATACTGCGAGCCATCTGTGTACGACGCTCAAGTAGACGAGGGAAACGAACGAAGATTTCTTCCAGATCCTTTTCAATCTCGGCCTTATCGTTGCGTATAAACGCACCCAGACGCAAATTCTCTTCAACCGTCAAATCTTTAAAGATACGACGACCTTCTGGCACATGGGCAATACCCAGCCTTAGAATCTTATCCGCAGACAGCTGATCAATGCGCTGCCCCTTATAAGTAATTTCACCTTTACTTGGGTGAACAAGACCAGAGATAACGCGCAAGGTAGTACTCTTACCAGCACCGTTAGAGCCAATAAGGGTAACAAAGCCCCCTTCAGGCACCTCAATATCAATCTTTTTAACGGCCTTGATGTTTTTATAGCTAACTTCGACGTCTTTCATTGTTAACATCATAGTCATATTAAGACCCTCCACCCAGATACGCCTGAATCACCTTGTCGTTGTTACGTATTTCGTCAGGTGTACCTTCAGCAAGTAAGCTACCGAAACATAACACTGTCAGATAACCGCACAATCCCATAACCGCTTTCATATCATGCTCAACCAGCACGATAGTGATGCCTCTGTCCTGCAGCTTCAGGGTCAGATCCATCATGTGGTTAGTTTCTTCAGGGTTCATGCCTGCAAAAGGCTCATCCATCAGCAACACTTTAGGGTCAGCATTCAATGCAACAGCCATCGCCAATGCGCGCTGAGAACCTAATGGCAGCTCCGACGCTAACTGATCTTTACGATCAGCCAAACCCATGAACTCAAGCACACCCATGGTTTTTTCTTTTGCTTCGATTTGTTGTTGACCATCCAGCCCAAGAATTGCTGAAAATAAATTAGTCTTAGCCGTCATATGACAACCTACCAAGGCATTTTCAAACACAGAAAGCTCATCAAACAACGTTGTTTCCTGGAATGTACGTACCAATCCCATTCCAGACACTTTGCATGGGTGAGTGCCGGCAATATTTACGCCGTCATAAATAATCTCGCCCTTGGTTGGCTTATAAAAACCACCGATGTTCTTAAACATGGTGCTTTTACCGGCACCGTTTGGTCCGATCAAGCCACGAATTTCACCCTTTTCAACCGAAAAGCTGACATCGTTCAAGGCTGTTAGGCCACCAAACTGTTTTGTGACATTTTTGACTTCAAGTAAAGCCATCAGTCTCCTCCAAATTTCTATTTATGCTCCCCGAAGCGCTATCAGCGCTCAGAGAGCTAATTAATTTTGTGTTATGTGTTGTTGCTTTTAGCCATCGAACGGAATCGCTTGCCCAGACCTTCAAGTCCTTCAGGCATAAACAGAATCGAGGCAATCAGAACGGCACCATAAATAGCCGGCTGTATAGCGGGATCAACCACACCGGAGGCACGAAGTCCTTGATCAAATACCGTTAGCACAACCACACCAATAATCGGGCCAATAAAGGTTGCGTATCCGCCAACAATCACCCAGATCAGAACGAAGACCATAATGCCAATGCCAAACTGGTGCGGTGTTACAACACCCAGATAGTGCACTTTCAAAGCGCCAGCAATACCCACAAAGAAGGAGCCAACAATTAACGCCAGTGAACGATATTTCCAAGTGTCTACACCCACTGACTCAGCCAATGGTGCTTTCCAGTGCACTGCTAACAGCGTCAAACCAACACGTGACTTTTCAATACGATGCAAAATAACAAGGCTTATCGTTACCACAACCAGAGACAGATAAAGGTATGGCATCGGCTCATAGAAATCGATATCGCCCAGTATTGGTACAGGGATATTGTTAATACCACTACTGCCACCGAACGGATTGATAAAATAAATCCAGCACAGTCGAATCGCTTCACCAGCGGCAAAAGAACCAATCAGGAAATAAAACTGAGTCATCCGAAATAATGGGAAACACAATATCGCTGAAATACCTGCCGCTGTTAAACCAGCAAGAGGCATGGATACCCAAAACGGAAACCCTGCAAATTTCGATAGCATGGCACTGGCATAAGCACCAACACCCATCATAACGATATGAATCAGTGACCACTCACCTGTCAACGTCACCAATCGATAACTTACGACAACCAGTACATTGATCACCAAAAAGATCATTATATCCTGGTACTGAAATTTCAGAAAAGGTGTCAGAGTGACGATGCCAGCAATGACCGCTATACAAATTATGAGATTTTTAATAGACATATTATTCGCTCACCTTCACGCCCATAATGCCGGTCGGTTTAATGATCAACACTACCACCATGATCAACAGACCAAGGATCGTTGCAATCGTACCGTTGAAGTAGGTTGTTACAAATGTGTGGAATGCCGCGTAAATAAACGCCGCCGCCACAGCACCTGACAGGCTACCAACACCGCCTACAATCGTTACGATAAAGGCCGTAATAATCACGTTGTGACCCATGTGAGGCGTGAGGTTCTGCAACGGAGCCATCAAAGCACCAGCCAAGCCAGCCATGCCAGCACCAACGCCAATCGCGATCATTGAAATACGATTGATATTAATACCCTGTAGAGCTGACGCTTCGCGATCCAGTGCTACCGCACGTAATGCCCAACCCAGTTTGGATTGTGTCAAGAAGTACCACAACACACCCAGCGCACTTAAGGCTACAGCCAGACTGAATAGTCGCTGACTTGGAATACGAAGAAAATCGCCGATCACAATAATTTCGCTAAAAGGAGGCGCAACCTGCTTTGCAGGGCCGGTACCACCAACTTCGTGAGCCACAACCTGCAGAATAAAGAGCACACCAATAGAACAAATCAAACCTGCTAATGGATCCGTCCTATTCGGTCGAAAGAGGAATCGCTCCATAAGCAAACCAATCATCATTGCAATGATGATTGCGATAGGTACTGCCAACAAAAATGGCACATCATTTTGGGAATGTAGCAACCAGACGGTGTAAGCACCAACCATTACCAACTCACCATGGGCAAAGTTCACAACACCCATCACCCCAAAAATAAGAACAAGGCCTACTGCCCAAAGGGCAAAAAACCCACCCTGAATAATACTATTAACAATAGATTGGAGAAAAAGCTCCACAAGATCACCTGCTTTTTTTTGTTCATCAAATAGAAAAAGGGGCAGTTTCGAACCGCCCCTTTAACGACTAACAGTATAACTTTCTACTTAAACGGTACGAAGACCAAGGTCTTGCATCTTACGTTTCAGTACATCGTTATTCTTGTCTAACCAATCGCTAACGCTTCTGAACTCAACAATACGAGCTCGACCGTTTTGCATAGTTACAACAGGCCAATCACCAACTACACAGTTATCTTGACCGTACAGTTTAGAACCCCACCATTTCGCTTTACCGAAAGTATGTGGAGGATTTGGATTAGCTTTCATTGCAGCTAGCACGTCCATTGGTTCGATAGAACCAGCAGCTTGCGCAGCAGTTACCCAGTTAGTCAGGATTGCAGGGTACTGCCATGCAACAGCTGACCATTGACCAGGATAGTCTTTCTGGAACGTATTCCAGAAACCCGCTGGATCAGGGAACTGAATTTGTGCGCTTTCAAGAGCAGGATCATCAAAATCAGGGAACTGGAAGATAATGCCTTCAACATATTCTTTACTTGTTTTAGCAATAACTTCTTCGTACAGATCCAACGTACAAGAAATGATTTTACCTTGGAAGTTTGCGTTATACAGCGCTTCAACAAGAGGTGTTGTGTATACGTCAGTCGCCATACAGAAAACGTCAGGTTTGTTAGACAACAGACCTTGAACAATTGGCGCGAAATCAGTTACGTCAAAGCCGTGGAAGTTAGTATCCAGAACTTCAATGCCAGCAACTTCAAAAGCAGCCTGGTATACAGCAGCTGATTGCTGACCGTATTCGATATCGTTAGTGGTAACGATAACCGCAGTTTTTGCTTCAGGGAATTGCTCAGCCAACCATGCAACGCCAGTTGCGTTATATAGAGGGTGAGATTCACTTGGAGCCACCAAGTTTGGTGTATCCGGAGTAATATCACTTGGTAGTAATGTAGTAACCATTTTCTTACCGCGCTGTGCACGACCAAGAATAGCACCTACTGTTGAACCACCTAGCATCATAATCATTGCCGCGTCGTCGCCAATAAGCGTTTTGTAGCCAATGATTGCTTTTTCAGTGTCGTAGCCATGATCGTAGCCAACTGGCTCAATCATGTAAGTTTCACCACCAATTTCAACGCCGCCAGCAGCATTGATATTGTTAGCAACGATTTCACAACCGTAAAGACCTGGCAGACCCCATGGCGCATAATCGCCAGTCATTGGGATATTCAGACCAATTTTAACTGTTTTTTGACCAGCTAGTAGCTGAGTAGAAAAACCAGTTCCAGCAACTGCTAACGTTGCCGCCGTACCACGTAATAAATTTCTTCGAGTAATGCCCATCTAACAATCTCCTTGGATGTTACAGATAAGATCCGGCGTCATTATTATTTTTGTGAACGCCTAATGTGTACTTCGAATAAAAGCTCATGTTCAACCAACAAAAACTTCAATCAATGTTCTTCTCGCACCACTAAGAAATCAATCCCTAGTAGGGAGTACCACCATATGGGTAGCACCCTGAAAAACCTTCTACCTAATACGTAAAAACTTACATATTCAGCCAAATATACTGAACAGCATCGCTTTAATTTACTCTTTAGCATCCAGAACACAAGCAATAAATAACGTACCGCTATAAACGACACGATTTTATAATTCGGTTCGGGACAGTAACGACGCAAACAAAGATTAATGATCAAAAATGAATATGACTGTTAATAAATATTAACAGAGGCGCTCGAATTGTTAATATTTAAACAATCACAATAACGAAACACCAAGCAGCGGCTCAAAAATTCTAAATAAAAGGCTTTTATAACGGTGACTTACGTCAAAAGGCTGAAGAAGAAGAAAAAAACAACCGTGAAAAAGGGGATTCAAAAAAGAAGGGGGATTAATAAAATCTGCTTATGCACGACAGAGAAACTGCCGCACACAAGCCAGATTCGAACATGGATCCGAGTGATTCAGACCCATGCTTTTTCAGCGTTTACTCGAAGTGAGTAGCCAGCTCTTCAGCGATTTCGAAGATATCACCAACAATGCCGTAACGCGCGATACTGAAAATAGATGCTTCAGGATCAGTATTAACACAGATGATGTTCTCAACGTGCTTCATGCCTGCCTGGTGCTGTACAGAACCAGAGATACCCAGAGCCAGGTACAATTTACATGCACCAACGATCTGACCAGACTGACCAACCTGACGTGACTTAGGCAACCAGCCGCTATCAGCGATAGGACGTGAACAACCTAGAGTTGCGCCTACAGCATCAGCCAGCTCAGAGAACTGCTCAACATTGTCTTCTTCAGCAATACCACGACCGATAGACAGCATGAACTCAGCTTGAGTGATATCAACATCACCGGTTGCTGGCGGCTCAACGAAGGTAACGTGCTGGCTGTTTGCCGTAGCAGATGCTTCCAGAGCAGAAACCGCTGGGCTTGAAGTACCTTCTTGAGGTTTCCAAGTACCACCACGTACAGTCAGAACAACAGTGCTCTTACCTGGGAAGTCGATTTCAGCATGTACTTTTTCTTTGTACATTGCACGAGTAGCAACCCACTCACCACCGTCTTGCGCGATGCCGAATACGTCAGTCGCAAAACCGTAGTTGCCAGTTGCGCCCAGCGCAGGAGCAAAGCCCCAGCTATCAACACTGTGAGGCATCAACACCAAAGATGGTGAACGTGCTTCGATCAGCGCAGTAGCGGCCGCAGCCCACTCTTCAGGCTGAAAATTAGTGTTGCTAACAGCAACAGTAACGATTTCATCAACGCCTTCAACGCTTACAGCGCCAGTCAAAGCTGCAGCTTCAGCACCGATCAGTGCAACAGCAACAGTTGAGCCAGTAGAGGCTTTAAGTTCGTTAGCAGCAGCAATCAATTCCAGAGAAATTGGACGCAATTCGCCAGCACGGTGTTCTGCAATAACTAGAATTTCGCTCATTACTATGCTCCTGATAATTCTTTAAGGATTTCAGCCAGACGCGCAGCCTGCTCAGCAACTGTACCTTCGATCAGTTCAGCTTGATCTTTTACAGGTACGAATACTTTTCTGATGCGAGAAACACTACCTGCTTCGCCAACATCATCATCAGACAGACCTAGGTCGCCATGAGAGATTTCTTCAAGCGGCTTACTAGCAGCCTGCTTAATACCACGTAAAGAAGCGTAGCGAGGCTCGTTGATACCCAGCTGGATAGTCAGAACGGCAGGACAGTTAACAGTGATTGTTTCTTCCAAACCACCTTCCAGTTCACGACTAGCAGTTGCAGTAGAAGCGCCTGGCGTATAGTCCAGAGAGCTAACAACTGCAGCGTGTGGCCAGCCCAGTTGCTTAGCAACAGACATACCCGTTTGTGCGTAAGCGTTATCTGAAGCCTGTACACCCATGAATACCATGTCAGGCGCTTCTTGCTCAACAACCTTAGTCAAGATACGAGCGATAGCGACTTGGTCAGAACCTTCGATAGCGTCATCCCAAACACGAATTGCACGGTCAGCACCTTTACCTAGGCACTTACGCAGCTCGTCTTCAGCCTCATCTGGACCAACAGTTACTACAACGATTTCGCCTTCGTCACCGTTGTTTTCACGAATCTGCAGCGCAGTTTCCAAAGAGTAGTCATCCCACTCATTGATTTCGAAATCACAAAAATCGTGATCAACGTCCTTGCCGTCTTCGCGAATCTCAAATTCATCATCGAGATTAGCAACTTGCTTAATTGCTACGAGTATTTTCATACGAACTTTCTCCAATCAAAAAAAAACACTAGAAAATCGCTGATAAAATCACAAATGGATTAGATCAGGAATCCCTAACTTTCCTCCAAACACTATGCCGCCCCGAGGCACCTGACGGCTAAAGATTTTCCTGCTGTGTACCGCACTTGCGGCTCAGGATCCTTTAACAAAAACCATAGGTTTTCGGTCAAACAGTTCGGATGCCCCGACAAAATCGCCCGATTTAACGGGTATGGGTCATCCTGTAATTTAATTAACGCAGCATCCGGCACATGTGGGTTCACAATGACGGAGCGACGCACATCTCGGTTTTCATGTTCCGCAATCGCCAATAAAACCGACTCGTCGGTTCCAGGGTTACGCCCCACCGCCGACTTAACATCGATATCTTCGTCAGTCTCAAGACCTACCAAAATATGGCGCGCTAAATCTTCACGTAAAGCGACACCTGCGCGTACCCAGGAGTCTTCATCTTTTGCCAAACGCTCAAGAATGAAGTCAGGACAATTAGAATTACGGCCCACTGCTCGGCGCACTTCCATCACATCATCCTGTGATAACTTCTGCATCACTGCATCACTTGCCGCTGGCTGCCGAGCTACCCAGCGCCGAACCCAGTGATCTTCATCATCTGCCAGGCTCTCTATGAACTGGGAAGATAAATCTTCACGTTTTGCCTCGGTGCGCCTAACCCGAATAGATGGATCATCGGCATTACCCAAATAATCATCCTCAAGCCCCGCGTTACCGATTGCGGCCGAACGAACCAATGCATCTTCGTCCTTCATCAGTAGCAACAAACAATCTGTTGCCAATGATTTGTTGCTCGCCAGCTTGCGGCGCACCAATACGTCCGGATGCTGTAAAGCAATCTCACGCAATTCAGGAGGACAAGCCTTATGTCCAGCAACTTCACCCTGAACAAATTTATCAGCGTCGCCCCACAACTCAGTTAACAGCGCATGATCAGCGTTGGGGTTATTAACAATACCCTTCTTTTCAGCGGAGGTACTGCCCACCATTAGCTCACGCAACAATGTTAACGGCACATTGCTATTACCACACAGAGCAGAGCGAATAACTTCGTTACCCTGCCAAGATATCTGCTCCAACACCTCAACCGGCGTATTACGATGTGCAGCCAAACTTTTAATCACTACTGGCGAAGCATTTTCAAATAATTTTTCCAGTAACGACGGCGCTACTGCAGGGTTTTTCGACAGCCGAAGTCGCAACTGCTCGTCATCTTCCTCTGCCAATAGAGCAAGTATTGTCTTTGGTGTATAAGGTGCGGCTGAAAATATTAACTTCAACCGCTTACGCGCAAAAATAATACCTTCAAGGTCAGCCCGAAAATCTTCATCAGCAAACGGGTGCAATGCTAGGGCAACGTAAGGGTCGCCCTGCTGTACTGCAAACTCCGTAAGGGATGTCAGACCCAGGCTTTCACTCATTTAGGCGTCACCACCTTCTTCATTAGCTGCGCGATACGCCGCCATTTTAGCTTCAAAGCGTACCCACTGGCTGTCAGAGTCAGAGGCAGGTGCTTCTTCTGCTACTGGAGCGGCGGCGGCTTCGGCTGCTGCCGCTTCTTTAGCTGCTGCTTCGACTTCGGCTGCTTCTTTAGCGGCTTTTTCCTCGGCTGCTTTTGCCTTAGCTTCGGCTGCAGCGGCGTCTTTAACCGCTTTTTCCTCGGCTGCTTTTGCCTTAGCTTCAGCTTCGACAGCGGCTGCGGCTGCGGCTTTTGCCTCAGCTTCACTGAAGTCCATACGCTCGGCAACCATTTCGATCAGCTCTTTAACAACCATCTGTTTGTCAGCGCCGGTTGATTTAACCGCATCTTCCATCATGGTCATACATTTAGGACAGTTAACCACCAGCGTATCAACGCCTTCCAGAGTCATTGCTTCTTTTGCACGATTCTCAGAAGGTTTCTCAAACTCAATGGGATCAGCCTGGAAGATACGACCACCACCAGCACCACAACAGAATGAGTTGTCACGTGAGCGAGTCATCTCGATGATCTCAATGCCCATTTTCTTCAAGGCATCACGCGGCGCATCATAACCTTTGTTATAACGACCTAAATGGCATGGATCATGATAGGTAACCGTTGCTCCACCCTCTTTAGCAAGCTTGATTGAACCGTCGTCCAGCATACGCTGAATCATGGTGCTGGCATGCTCAATTTCATACACGCCACCAAACTCAGGATACTCATTCTTAATAGTGTTGAATGAGTGAGGATCAGTGGTCACGATACGGTTGAACTCACAACCATTCAGTGTCGCGATATTGTTTTCCGCAAGATGCTGATACAGACCTTCTTCACCGACACGACGTACGTCGTTACCAGCAGACATCTCTTTCTCATGAAGGATGCCAAAATCAACGCCCGCAGCGTTCAAAATATTGGCGAAATCCTGAGATACTTTCTGTGAACGCGGATCAAATGACGCGTAATCACCAACAAACCACAATACATCAACCGGCTCTTTAGCAGCGTTCTTAACTTTGAAGTCCAGTTTTTTGGTCCAGTTAGGACGCTTACGTTTGTTATCGCCGAAGGAGTTACCGCTCTTATGCAGCGCCTGCAAAGCAGTCTGCAGCATTGGGTCCATATCACCATCTTCGATTAGCGCACGACGCATTTCAACAATCATCGGCACGTGTTCGATACCAACTGGGCAAATCTCAACACAGGCAGCACAAGTACGACACGCCCACAGTGTTTCAGCACGAACCTGATTAACACCGCTACCAATTATACCTAGCTCGTCATCGGCAGGCACTGTTTTGCCTTCTAGCTTCTCTTCCGCCAGTTCACGCAGAGTGAGAATAAAGTCACGTGGAGATAACGGGAAGCCGGTTGCATTGGCAGGACAGGCCTCATGACAGCGACCACACTTTGTGCACGCATCCAGGTGCAACAGGTTTTTTGCATGAAGGTCAGTTAACTTGCTGTAACCAATCTTTTCCTGATCCATGTCAACCGCAGGCAGTTTCTGTACTGGCAGATCAGAACGTACCGCAAGAGATCCCATTGCAGTAAAAACGTGTTTGATTTTCGTGCGAGGAATAACGGCGATGAAGGTCAATGCGATCAGACCGTGGAACCACCACAGGTACATACGCATAGTAGAGGCACCGTCAGAGCTCATGCCAATAGCCTTGAACACTTCTGCAATGCTGTTACCAATCGGAGACCACCAGCGATAATCATAAACACTGGTATCAGCTTGCAACCAAACCAGACGAATCGCTTCCAGGAAGAAGCCCGTGATGGCAATAATAATCAGAGACCACAGGAATACCCAGTCTTCACGCTTATACTTCATGCGATCAAAATCAGGCTCGTCTGCGTTACGGTCAGGGCGAGTGTAATCCAGCTTAGGAAGAGCCAGCCACTTACGACGGTACATCATGTACAGTAAGCCGCCAATCAGGCCAACACCGGCAATATCCACGACCAATGAGAACCATAAGTAAAAGGAACCGTACCAGAAAGTAACACCGGCTATTGGTGCCAAAATATCTTCTTGCAGGGTGATGGTGCCTGTGGCGATAACCAGAATAACAAAGCCGTAGAATATAGCCCTGTGAGCCCAGCCGGCATTTGTATCGCGGCGCTCAATGGTACGATGACTCAACACATCGCCTATCATTTTCCAAACTCTAGCGCCCATATCAGACAGTGTTGGGAAATCTTTACCACGCTTATATTTACGGATCTCCACGTAACAGCCATAGCCAAAATAGGCTAGGGCAGAAAGCCCGATAATGTAAAACGAAACCGTCATCCAAAGAGGAAACTCTTGGAACAGTATTCGGGTAACTTGCTCAGAATTATGTGCTGGATCGATCATAATCTATGGTTCCCTAACAAATGAAAACTTCGAATCTCTCAGACATCACACGCCCCACTCATGCGTATTGATATCGTCATCGAGACGTCAGTAAAAACATATATCTATTTATTATTGGTAATACTTTTTCATATTACTTCTGTACCGGTTCCTAACTCTACACCTTAACGCGAGTTGAAACCGCCCTTTATCCGCTGCAAACACTTACTGCCTTTATAAAAACAAGCTAACAGAATAATGTAAAGGCCTATTACTTTACCGCTTATCCCGTCCGAAATAAACGAGGCGCGATATAATACCCTCCTCAAAAAGCAAGATAAAGCACTAATTAGGCAACACTCCAACTACACCGCCTACTACCTACTATTTGTTACCGATTACATCCTCTCTACCACCTAAGATATACACCTAAAACAAGCAAAAAAAGGGACGGCATAAAATGCCGCCCCAAAGGCTAGAGATTCAGTTACTTATACTAAAATTATTCTTGGTACTTAATACTATGGTCGTCGCCAGGAATATAAGCCTGACCCCAAACATGCACTTCACGCTTGTATGGCAGAGGGTATTGCGCTTTCTCTTCTTCAATCTCGCGCGCAAGGCGGTGACCGTCGAATGTTGCATCAGCGATCAACTTAGGAGCCCACGCATCACCGATCAAATAGATATCTTTGATATCGTTTGCAGCCCATTCGCCTTTACGCGCTTTCAATTCGTTGTACAAACCAACGTTAGAAGAACGACCCGTTACCAGAACCAGCGTATCGAAATCGTGCCACTTGTGAGTGGTGTTTTCGTTACGTGGCAAGTTGCCTGGACCCTGATAAGTACGAACAGAACCTTCACCGTACTGGCTGTAAAGTTCGATACGTCCTTCCTGAATTTCAGAAGCCCATACACTATCGATAATTTCGATTTTTTGTTCGTGCATCATGCGGTGCAGGTTTGGGTGCTCAAGAGTGAACTCCATGTAACCACCAACAGTAACACCACTCGCAATCGTTACCTCATGCCCATCCAAAGCCAGCTTCTCAGCAAGGCTTGGCGCCATGTAGTAAGGATCAGCGTTAAGGATCATAACTTTTTTGCCAATCGCTTTTTTGCCTTCAAAAATTTGCTCAGGCGTTACAATGTAAGGCAAATCAGCATCAGCACCTACAACAGGCTCTTTAGTCAGACCGTTGAAACCGTTTTTATTCCAGTGAGCGCCAGTGGCGATAATGACTTTCTCAGCACCGTACTCAAGGATATCGTCAGCTGTCATGGCTTTCTGACCCAGAGCAAGCTGGCTTAGCTTGTTAGATTTAAGCTTCAGCAGTTTCTCGATTTGGAACTCACGGTAATCGCGGTGATAACCCCACTCAGCCAGACCTGGCAGAGTAGCAACATCATTGACGTAACCGCCCACTTTTTCGGCCTTATCAACCAAGTGAACCGTGTAACCACGCTCAAGCAGAATACGTGTTGCTTCAGAACCTGAAGGGCCTGCACCAACAACCAATACTGAATCATCAGAACCGGCTTTAGGGAAACGCTCTGGGTGCCATCCACGACGGTATTCTTCACCAGCAGTAGCATTCTGAGTACAGATCATTGGAGGACCACCGATCTCCCAACGAGAAATACATACATTACAACCGATACACGTACGGATATCTTCTGGACGACCTTCATCGATCTTGTTAGGCAGATACGGATCTGCAATAGAAGGACGCGCAGCACCGATAATATCCAGCTGACCAGTACGGACAACTTCAGCCATCTTCTCAGGATCAGTGAAACGACCTACACCCACTACAGGTTTTTTGGACACAGCTGTAACAAAACGCTGCCAAGGAAGCTGATGGCCTGTTTTATGGAAACGAGATGGACCAGCATCTTCGCCCCATTCAGCGATATCACCAACGTTAATATCCCACAGATCCAGGTACGGATCAGCAAGCTCAACAAATTTCAGACCTTCTTCTTCAACTTCAATGCCGCCGTCGCCATACAAAGTATCAACAGCAAAACGAGTCGCAATCGCACACTCATCACCAACAGCATTCTTAACTTTATCCAGTGTTTCAATCCAGAAACGCGCACGGTTCTCGAAAGAGCCGCCGTAGCCATCTGTGCGCTTATTGTAATAAGGCGACAAGAATTGAAGAGGCAGGTAAGAGTGAGAACCGTATACATAGATGATATCGAAGCCAGCATCACGTGAGCGCAGAGCCGCATCAACGTAGAACTGCTGAACCATGTTGATATCGTCTTGATCCATCTCTTTACAGTAGGTCATCGTCTCAAATTCAGAGGCAGACTGACTTGGTCCACGCGCTGTTTGGCGTGACTCCATACAAGGCGCATGTGAACCGCCGTACCATAGCTCAACACCACACAAAGAATTGTGCTTGTGAACTTCATCGGTCATCGCGCGCAGGTTACGCACATCACCCTCATCCCAAATACGTGCAGACACACGATGCGTATCATCTGACTCTGGGTGAATAGAGATGTATTCAGTGTTAACCGCAGCCCAGCCACCTTCACATTTCAGTGAACGGTGAGCAGCCTGAAAGCCTGGTTTATCTGTACCTGCACCAATACAGTGAGGTACTTGGTAAAAACGGTTACGAAGTGTTTTTGGACCAATCTGAACTGGTTCAAATAATATGTCGTGTTTTGGATCGCGAGCCATGACTTACATCCCCTCTTTAATCAATTTAACGTGCTTTAAGGTCCGTCGTGTTAAAATCACCAACATTGGCACCAACACAACGCATCCAATTGCCAAGCTTCAATTATGCAAGACCTCTCCTCCGAAGCCTCACAAACTAGTACCGTCCATTTATTTTCAGTATGCTTTTCAGCAACATTTCAGACAAATCCGAAACCGGCGGAACCATCCCATAAGAATACGAGCACAGTGGTAAAACCGTCAATCTAACATTCTATATACCCCCATGCCTTTTATGGAGATACCAGAAATCACCCTAAATAGGTAGCAGGATCATATACAACCACCTCATTAGAGGTAGTTTATGCAAAACCACATGCCCAGCTCTAACATTTAGAGTTAAACTGCCTGCAAAACCAACAGCATACACCACTTAAGGAACATTAATTATGCGTACATTAAAAGCATGTGCTCTATCTCTCGCGCTAATACCCGCACTATCACTAGCTCAGAGCAACAACATAAATTGCAAAGAATTCGCTGCCGAGCAGTTAAAAGAAGTAAAACAAGAATATTACGGCGCACTCACGCGAGACGAAATGGCGTTAACCCTGAATGTTGCCGAACGCAGCTGCAAAGCGCTTTTTGACACAGTAGAAGAAGAAAGAGCGGCTATTCAAACATATCAGCCGTCAAGAGGCGAAAAAGTGCATTGGTGGGAAGAAGAAGGAAAAGCTAAACCAAACATTAAAAAAGCGCAGCAGTCCGGCGGAAAATAAAACGCCAAACCAATCATAAATTTCAGGCAAAAAAATAGGCGACCCAAGGGCCGCCTATTTTGTAACTATCAACAAATAGCTACACAGTTAAACGCAACTTAGAAAGAGCGAGAAACTGAGAATACAACATCGCCGTCAAGAGCAAAGCCTTCACCGATATCGCTTACATCTTCGTTATCATGGTAGCGCATATCAAAGTCAAAACCAGCAGCCGACTTAGTGATACCTACTGCCCAGTGAGAATAATCATCAACGAAGAAATCATTTTCGCCAGTCCCACCAACATCTTGATGACCGTACAGGAAGTCAATACCGAAGCCCTGTGGCAATGAGAAAGCCACGCCTAAGCTAGTGTAAAGAGCATCACCACCATGATCAAAATACGCATCAGACCAGTTTGCAGACAAAGTTACGTAAGGTGCGCCAGGAACGTTATCAAAACCAATACCTGCAGAAGTCCACAGCTCAAAGGTTGTGTCATCACGAGCATTGCTCTTATCCTGACCCGGGAAGGTATACCACAAAGGCATAACCATCAGATCAACACCACCAACGTTATCAGCCCAACCAAAGTAATAGTCAACTTCTAACGTACCACTACCACTGATAGCAGTAAAATCATTAGTCGTTTCTTGCGGGTTAAGGCTTGAGCCCCAAACACCAGCAAACCAAGCACCTTTACCCCAATCAAAACTACCTTGAATCGCAGGATCACTTTCACTAAATGTTGTACCACGGAAAGTGTAATCTTGTGTAAGCGTCAAAGTTGCACTGAAGTTTTCAGCTGCAAATGTGTCATCCGCTACTGCAGTAGCTGAACCAGCCAGCAGGGCTGCGCCCATTACTGTACCTAATACTTTATTTTTCATTATTAAATCTCCTCGTTTTTGATTTGTATACAAACCTTAAAAACTATTTCCCCTAGGTGTTGAACTTTTCAACCCCGCCATGGTAAATAAAACTTTCGCCATGGTAAAGAACTTTTATCTACAGTAAACATTTACGCTTTGCAAAAACTGCTAGACTTCGTTTTAACAAAACCCTTATCTACCCCCTAAAACCAGTAACATCAAGCTCTTACGGACAGTTCCTAGTACCAACTGGCAATAAGAATAGAGCAATTTCTCGCCTTGTCCAGCAAAAACTGCTAGCTAAACTGTTAATCCAGGCGTTATGCTTTGCGCTTCAAGCTCATTACCCGGCCTTTAACAATCACCACTAAGCCGTTGAATTTTATATTTTTTATTTTTAATACAATCACTTACAGCCGTCTCACGCGACGATACCGCTTCTCAACTGGCAACAAACCATGAACGACCAGCAACAGCAAAATAATTTCAAATTTTTTTTCACTGCCTTCATTATTATTGCCTTTATCGCCCTTAATGGAGCGCTATACGATAGCCATAATCGCTATTCGACCCTTTTTATTACTGCTCAAAACGCCTGCTCAGAAGCCATTCAAACCCTCGTAGCCCCACACGCGCTGAACACGCCGCAAAAAATTGTTTCTTCACACCAAAAATTACAAAGCAGCATCAAAGAACTAAATGAACTCAACCTTCTCGGTACACCTCACAAAAACATCCACCGCTTTTGGTCAGACAAAGTGTCCCCCTATCTACTCGCTACACTTAACAATATAAACGAACGTGAAGACGACCCCGCGCTACTGTTAATTACTCGCCTGCAGTCAAACTTACATGCAGCCTACAAAAAATCTTTCAATAAAACGTTACGACTTGGCGGCTTGATATCATCGATCCTGCTGGCACTATTATTAGTGATGCTTGTGTACCTATATATAAGTCGCCACTTAGGGGGCTCCGATAACCAATTATCCAGCCCCTCGACTGATCTTGCCGATACCGTCGGCACTAACAGCACTAACAGCTATCAGCTACCAGAAGACACCACTCTGCTACACAGAACCCTTCCCAAGCTGATTGAAAACCCCGATTCGCTGGAGCCACTCAAAACGCTGCTCAGCGAAATAGAAAAGACCGTAGACGCATCATCAAGCGCTGTTTTTCTGTATGACAAAAATAACAACTTACCTAACCTGCTAGTCTGCACCTTTATTAAGGAACAGGAACTGTACATCTCATCTGCTGATAATTTTCCGAACAACTTTATAAACCTTGAGCTACAAAGCCACCCCATTTACATGGCCACTTATTATGGCAACTACAAAGTCCTTGCCATTCAGTTGCCCTATGATTCAGAAAATAACGCCAACGCTTTGCTGCTATTAAAAATTGATTCCAACACTAAGCTAAATGAAGAGCAGGCTCGCTTACTTCGAGATCACTCCGAGTTGCTCGCCAGCATGATTCATATTTCCCAGTTCTTTAACCAAAAGTTACGCAATGTGCAATACGAAGAAAGGAGCGCCATCGCCAGGGAGCTCCATGACTCGATTGCGCAATCCCTCTCCTATCTGAAAATCCAGGCCAGTCGCCTGCAATCAATGATTAACAACAATAAAAAACTTAACGACCACAGCATGGTACAAATAGATCTAGCGGTTCAGGAGTTACGCGAAAGCATCAGTATCGCCTATCGTCATCTTAGGGAACTGCTAACCACATTCCGCCTGACAATGGACGGCAAAAGCTTTGCTTGTGCCATTGAGGACTCCATTAAAGAGTTTGAAAAACGCTGCTCAATTGTATTTGAATTGGATAACAGGTTGCCCGATGGCGAGCTCAGTGTTGCAGAAGAAATGCAACTACTGCATATTATGCGCGAAGCATTATCAAACGTAGTACGCCACTCTCACGCCCAATACACACGAATCACTCTACTAGGTGACAGTAACGGCATGATCAACATGTCCATCGAAGATGATGGCATCGGCCTTATTTCAGCCGGAGATCATGAAAACCACCATGGAGTGATCATTATGCAAGAGCGTACTCGTAGCATTGGAGGCACGCTAAAACTTGAAGAACGAGAAGAGTCTGGCACTCGAGTAAACATCTCCTTTCCAAACATCAAACACGCTAAAGCCAATAGCTGAAAGACAACTGTACTGTATTTTGAGGCCACAAATGACAAGCAAACCTGTTTATTCCATCCTTCTCGTCGATGACCACCCGCTGTTCAGAAAAGGCGTCGCCCAACTGGTTGGCGATGACCAAAATTTCTCATTAGCTGGCGAAGCGTCAAATGCTAAAGAAGGCATAGCTCTTGCCGAAGAACTGGATCCCGATGTCATCCTCATGGATTTAAACATGAAAGAGATGAACGGCATTCAAGCGCTCACGGAGTTACGAAAACGAGGCACTACCGCTGTTATTGTCATTTTCACGGTATCCAACCACGAAAAAGATATCCTGGCCGCCATGAAAGCGGGCGCTGACGGTTATCTCCTTAAGGATTGCGAGCCAGAAGACTTGATGGAAAAACTGCTTTTGGCCGCCACTGGAAAAAGCGTGCTAGACGACGAACTGGTACAGATTGTCACCCACGCATTGCGAGAAAACAAACCCGTCACCCCCTCCAGTAAAAGTGTATTAACGGCACGTGAAAGGGATATTCTTGACCTGTTAGCCGCCTGTAAAAGCAACAAAGTTATTGCCAATGAATTAGGCATTACCGATGGCACCGTCAAGGTCCACGTCAAAAACCTGCTTCGTAAGCTCAACCTAAAGTCACGTATTGAAGCGGCCGTCTGGGCGCTTGAAAACCAGGATGACGATGCCTAGCTATGTCAGGCCTCAGCTACTCCCAAAGGGGTATCGCCCCAGCGCAATAGTAAACAGTACTGTATCGCCTACTATTACTAGAGCAAAAGCTATTCACGGAATCGTTATTGAGCATGTCCCAAATCATTAATTTTTTTGGCCATTGGATTAACAAACCGGCATCAAACGATGCTGACGGTATCGTCTCGTCCACGCGAAATGCCTCCGACCCGCTACAAGAACTCAACTATCTTCAGGAAGTTGTTTTTAAAATCAATGCCGCCGGTCAATGGCTGTTTCTTAATGAAAAGTGGTCTGAATACACTGGCTACAGCATTGACGAGTGCCTTGGTAAAAGCTGGCTAAGCCACGTTCACCCCCAGGATCACGATTCCTGTCGCGAATACCTACGCAGAGTCACAAAAGGCCAGCCCGAAAGCCTATCCGCAGAAATCCGCATTATCACCAAGGAAAATGCCTTTCGCTGGGTCAAAATGCGCGCGAATGTACTGCCCTGTGAAAACCCGCAAACCTTTAATTTAACCGGCACCCTGACCGACATATCTTCCGAAAAATCAGAAAATGAACGTCAGATCGCCAATTACAGAGCACTATTCTCGCTGATCAGTAATGTACCCGGCATGGTCTACCGTTGCCGCTATAATCGCGATTGGACCATGGAGTTTGTTAGCGCAGGTTGCGCTGACCTGACGGGCTACGACGCCACGCATATTACCAATAGCACCAGCGCCTGGAGCGAGATAATTCACCAAGAAGCACGTGAGTACGTGTGGATGACAATTCAATCAGCCATTCAAAACCAGCAACCCTTCGAACTAACCTATCGCATCACAACCGCAGAAGGGCTTGAAAAGTGGGTATGGGAACGTGGTGCCGGTAACTTTTCCGCCAACGGTGAACTACTAGGCCTAGAAGGTCTCATTACCGACATTACCGACACTAAACGACAGTCGCTGCGAATTGAGCGTGACACGCTATTTGATCCAGATACTCATTTGGCAACCCAGCATCTGTTTCTAAACCGCATTCAGCATGCCATCGAAATCGCCAATGAAAGCCCCAACCTCCAACATGATTTTAGTGTTGCGGTCATCAATATCAGCCAACATAGCAACCCAGGCAGCGAAACCAGCACAGATCAAAAAGACAAAGTTGCCAAAGAAATTGGCACGCGCCTCAATAGTATTCTCAGTCCGACCACTACCGTTTGCCGACTCAATGAAAACACATTCGGTATTCTGCTAGAACGCTGCAATACGGGTGGCGGCAACCGCCTCAGCCGCACCATTCGCTCCATCCAGGATTGCCTTAAAGCTCCAATCATCCTAGATCAAAGCACATTCTATACAAAGGCTAGTATTGGCGTTGCCCAATTCAACGATCACAAAAGTAATTCCGATATTATGCGCGACGCTAATCGCGCTTCGGTACAGGCCAAAGAACTTGGAGCAAATAAAATTGAGTTTGCCGATGACCAACAAAACATCAATATGGCCTCGATTCTCGGCACCGAAAGCGAGCTAACCAAAGCACTGGATACAGGGCAACTGCAGCTGATATATCAGCCTCTCATGGCGCCCGAAAAACCAAATGAACGTGCGTTGGAAATCAAGATAGCCTGGCAGCACCCGCGCCGAGGCTTATTGGCTGCAGAGCACTTCTACGACCATATTGATGACTTAGAACTGACTCGTAAATTAGGAAAATTCATTCTAAACGGGATTAATGACTTACTTGTTTCGCTGCCAGAAAATCTACGCAGCAATCAGATTTATCTACACGGTTTAGGTGAATCGGTACTAAATGGTGAACTGATCCGAGAGTGCGTTGATACCCTGAACGTACTGAAGAACGCAGATAATTCAGCTCAACCGCTGACCTTTATAATCGACATTGATGATCGTTTACTGGCTAACCTCAGCCACAAAAACATGGCAATGCTGCAACAACTTCACAAACATAACATTGGTATTGCTGCTACTGGCTTAAAAGCGGTGACTCCGTATATGGAGCTATTGTCATTGCCCGGCATCCAAGCCATCAAGCTCGACATGGCTGCATCACCTTTGAACGAAAGCAGCATCAATACCTATAACGCAATGATCGCCTGTTACCATTCACTCAATATAAACGTCATTGCCGAAGGGGTTAACACTCAGGAAATCAGCACCGCCATCAAAACATCAGACTTTGATTTCCTACAAGGCAGTCAAATCGCCCTCGATAGCGATTCCAAACAAACTAAGTAGAGAAACTCAGCTAGTCATACCAAAACTGCCCGCCCCTAACTTAAAGCAAGCATTTCTTTCCTCAGAGACTCTCAGGCAGATTCCAAACCGGCACATCGAACTCTTTTAGTAATTGAGCCGTTTCTGATATTGGCAAACCCACTACGCCCGAATAACTGCCCTGTATGTCAGCAACAAAAATTGCCGCCAGCCCCTGAATAGCATAGGCACCTGCCTTGCCCAGTGGCTCGCTAGTACCCCAGTACGCATCCAATTGTTGTTGTGAGATATTGTGGAAAGTAACCTGCGTTTTCACTAAACGGGTTACTTGCCGTGCCGCACTAACAACACTCACCGCAGAATAAACCTCATGCGTTGATCCCGATAAAATCGTTAGCATTTCAAGAGCATCGGCTCGACCAACCGGCTTCCCAAAAATACGGCCCTGATGCACAACCGCCGTATCGCCACCAAGCACGACACACTGAGTCTCGTCACCCTGTAGCTGCAGACCTGCAAGCGCCTTAGCTAAGGCAACACGCTGAACATAATCTTCCGGTGTTTCCTGTGGCAAAGCAGTCTCATCGACATCAACACTGAGAACACTAAAATCCACACCAATTTGACGCAGTAATTCTTGTCGACGAGGGGAGGCCGAAGCCAAATAAAATGACATTACTCAGTTTCGCTCGCCAATGAATTTAAAGAACATTAAAGCCCCGTCGAACACCACGCAACAACATGAATAACACCGGCCAAAGTACCGCACTGACCAGCGCAGGTACCAGAAACATTAATGATTGCGACGATCCCCCCAGAATACCTTTAACCCAATGCGCAATAAATTGATTCAGCGCCACCAGTGCAAAAACAAACAACACTTGCTGAACCCAGCTAAACATCCGCACACGCTGGTAAACAAGAATCATGACATAGGCAACAATCGTCAAAGCCAGAGCATTAAGCCCCAACAAGCTTCCCTCAAGCACATCCAGCAAAATACCCATAACCCAAGCGGTACCAAGCCCCACTCGGGTCGGCAGCGCAACAATCCAATAAAGTAATACCAGCAACACCCACTCCGGCCGCCACAATTGCATGTCTTCCGGCAACGGCAATGCACTCAGCATTAATGCCACCAAAAAAGACACATAAATAACAAAACCACCGCGCGGCTGACTCATTGGATTAACTCCTGCTCGGCGGCTTCATTTAGCGCCTCGTCATTGTCATCACTGCGCATTGCTTGCTGCTCTCCTGCCATCACCAACAGCACCTGACGACTACGTGTTAATTGCGCGTTTGGGTGCACTTGAATATTTGCAAAAGGCTGACCCGGATCATGTTCTACCCGCCCAACTGTAGCGACCGGATAACCGAAAGGGTAACGTCCGCCCAGCCCAGATGTCACGAGAATATCACCTTCAACAATATCGGCAGTATCAGGTAAGTGCAGTAATTCCAATTCACCAGTCACCCCCGTACCCACCGCAATGGCACGTACGCTATTGCGGTTAATTTGCACGGGAATAGCATGCCGGGAATCCGTCAACAACAAAACGCGGCTACTAAAACGACTCACAGAAATCACCTGCCCCATCACACCACTACCATCCAACAATGGATACCCGACACGAACCCCTTCATTAGAACCCTTACTGAGCACCAATTCATGAGTAAATGGATCGGGATCGACGCCAATGACTGAGGCTAACATCACCACATCATCAATTTTTTCGGCACTATTGAGCAGTTCACGTAAACGAATATTTTCAGCCGTTAGCACGGTCAGTTTTTGTAACTTTCTTTGCAGCACTAGTGCCTGTGATTTCAGCTCGTCGTTTTCTTCATACAGTACGTGGTAATCCGCCGTGGTGCGATCTAACCAGCCCATAATACGCGACGGAATATCAACCACATATTGAATTGGCGACACCATGGTAGTCAGCCCTGAGCGCACGACATCAGTTTCCCGAAACTTGAAATCAGTAAAAATCAGCAACAGCGATATAACAACTAATACCAACAGTCGTAAGCCAACATCCGAATCTTTTATGAATAGTGATTTAATGGCTGTAGTCCCCTGCTACTGGTCATTCATTAGTGGTATGTAAAAATCAACGCAAGTGTAACACTGCGCCATTTTTTTCAGCAAAACATTCGTCCATAAAAAAACCGCTTCCCAAAGGAAACGGTTTTTAAAATTCATCAGAACATCGAAAGCTCAGATGCTCACATTCAAGCAACCGTTATTCTGTTGACGTTAAGTCCACACCGTGGTCGATCCACTCGAGCGCTTTACCACCACCGCGAGCTACGCAGGTTAATGGATCTTCAGCAACAATTACTGGTAGCCCTGTTTCTTCGCTAATTAAACGATCCAGGTCACGCAGTAATGCCCCGCCACCCGTCAGCACCAATCCGGATTCAGCAATATCCGATGCCAATTCAGGTGGAGCCTGTTCTAACGCACTTTTCACCGCTTGTACGATTGCCGACAGGGGTTCCTGTAACGCCTCGAGCACTTCGCTGCTATTCAGCACAAAGCTGCGTGGAATACCTTCAGCCAAGTTACGCCCACGCACATCAATTTCACGCACGTCATCGGTTGGATAAGCACTACCAATTTCCTGCTTAATACGCTCG
This sequence comes from Pseudomonadales bacterium, assembly GCA_036960805.1. Classification (GTDB taxonomy): domain Bacteria; phylum Pseudomonadota; class Gammaproteobacteria; order Pseudomonadales; family IMCC2047; genus IMCC2047. Next base: position 24,256 of record JBALXL010000001.1, on the reverse strand, counting down.
GCGGTAGCTTCACCAATCAAGCTGCCATAATTACGGCGCACATACGTAGTAATCGCCTCATCAAAACGGTCACCACCTACACGTACCGATTCAGCAAAAACAATACCACTGAGAGAGATGATAGCGATTTCCGTAGTTCCACCACCGATATCAATCACCATAGAGCCCGTTGCTTCTTCTACGGGTAGCCCCGCACCAATCGCCGCAGCCATAGGTTCATCAATCAAATACACTTCGCGTGCACCGGCACCAAGCGCTGATTCTTTAATCGCTTTGCGTTCTACCTGCGTCGAGTTATAAGGCACACAAATCAATACCCGAGGACTCGGTTTAATAAAATTATTCTCATGCACTTTGCTGATAAAGTGCTGCAGCATTTTTTCCGTGACAAGAAAATCGGCAATCACACCGTCCTTTAGTGGACGAATGGCAGTAATATTTCCCGGCGTACGACCCAGCATGCGCTTAGCATCCGTCCCCACGGCCGTCACTGTTTTTTGGCTACCTACCTGGCGAATCGCAACCACAGAGGGTTCATTCAGGACGATCTCCTGATCACGCACATAAATAAGTGTGTTGGCCGTGCCCAGATCAATGGACAGATCGGTGGAAAATAAACCTCGGATTTTCTTAAAAATCGACATGTAATATTAGCTCGTAGCTTCCTTTAAGTAGACGCCTATAAACATAGACTATTTTTAGCGTCCGGCAATAAGTCCGCAAATGTATCAACGCTAGGGATTCAGAGCAAGGCAGAAATGTGTTAGTTTTACCACTTTTGGCTTTGGCCTCAATAACGCTCTCATTCAAGATCGTTAAAAGTCCCGATAAAGCCCGGTAAAATAGTGACGGAAACCCCTCATGAGCATCGAAAAAAACGACGTATTAAGCGCTGCCCACCTTGCCCGTCTGGCTATAGATGACAGCGATATTGAAGACTTTACACAGGATCTGACCAATATTATTTCATTGGCTGATCAAATGCAGACGGTTAACACCGACGGTATTGAACCAATGGCGCACCCGATGGACGCCACCCAGCGTCTTCGTGCCGATGTTGTAACCGAAACCGATCAGCGCGAACATTTCCAGAAAAACGCACCAGCGACCGAAGACGGTTTGTATCTGGTGCCACGCGTTATTGATTAACACGCAGCTATAGAAGCGTTACCGACAAAAACATTCAGATTTATTGGCAGGACACTCCATCTCATGCATAACAAAACCATTGCCGAATTAAGCCAAGGCCTGGCCAGCGGTGAATATTCCAGTGTTGAGCTGACGCAAGCACACCTGGATCGTATCAAGCGCCTAGATCCAACCTACAACAGCTTTATTACTGTCACCGAAGATGCTGCGCTGGCATCTGCCCAACGGGCTGATGAACAACGAGCCGCCGGTAATGCCAGCGATTTAACCGGTATTCCGATCGCCCAAAAAGATTTGTTCTGCACCGAAGGTGTAAGAACCACCTGCGCATCGAAAATTCTGGACAATTTTATCGCTCCCTACGATGCCACCATCGTTAGCAAACTCAATGAAGCGGGTACAGTGTGTGTTGGTAAAACCAACATGGACGAATTCGCCATGGGTTCCTCCAACGAAAACAGTGCCTATGGCCCGGTAAAAAACCCCTGGGATACCAATGCGGTACCCGGCGGCTCCTCCGGTGGCTCTGCCGCCGCCGTTGCCGCTCGCCTCGTTCCAGGCAGCACTGGCTCAGATACTGGCGGTTCTATTCGCCAACCAGCCGCGCTATGTGGTGTTACCGGCCTGAAACCAACCTACGGTCGGGTATCACGCTGGGGCATGATTGCCTATGCATCTAGCCTTGACCAAGCAGGCCCCTTTGCTCGAACTGCTGAAGACTGCGCATTGTTACTCAATGCCATGGCTGGGTTTGATACCAAAGACTCCACCAGCATCGACCAAGCTGTGCCGGACTATCGCGCTGACCTGAACAACAGCCTGAAAGGCCTGCGTATCGGCCTGCCCAAAGAATACTTCACCGACAGTCTCGATGCCGGCGTTCAACAAGTGATTCAAAACGCTATCCGCGAATATGAAAAACTGGGCGCCACCGTTAAGGAAATCAGCCTGCCGCACAGTGAATTGGCGATCCCTGCGTATTATGTGATAGCACCGGCTGAAGCGTCATCCAACCTGTCACGTTTTGACGGCGTGCGTTTTGGCCATCGCTGTGAAGACCCGGAAGATTTGCTCGACCTTTACAAACGCTCACGCGCCGAAGGCTTTGGCCGTGAAGTAAAACGTCGCATTATCGCGGGTACATATGCGTTGTCAGAAGGTTATTACGATGCCTACTACCTCAAAGCACAGCGCCTGCGCCGCATGATAAAAAATGATTTTGTTGCCGCGCTGAATGACGTCGATGTCATTATGGGGCCAACAACGCCAACGCCAGCCTTCAACATTGGCGAAAAAACCAGTGATCCGATGAGCATGTACCTTGGCGATATCTATACCATTTCCGCCAACCTTGCCGGTCTGCCAGGTATTTCAATTCCCTGCGGTTTTGTAAATGAGCGTCCTGTCGGCCTACAGATTATGGGCAACTATTTTGACGAATCGCGCCTGCTTAACGCTGCGCATCAATATCAGCTTCACACCGACTGGCACCAGCAAGCGCCAGCCGGCATCGAATAATTAGAGGTTATTAGCAAATGGAATGGGAAATTGTCATTGGTCTGGAAATTCACGTCCAGCTCGCGACTCAATCTAAAATTTTCTCCGGCTCCAGCATAGCCTTTGGTGCCGAAGCCAACACACAAGCAGGCCCCGTTGATTTAGGTTTGCCGGGCGTGTTACCCGTACTTAACGAAGAAGCCGTGCGTCTGGCCGTGCGTTTTGGTCTAGCGATAGACGCCGAAGTAACCCGCACCTCGGTGTTCGCGCGTAAAAACTACTTCTATCCAGATCTGCCCAAGGGTTATCAAATCAGCCAAATGGAATTACCCATCGTTGGTAAAGGTGAACTTGAGATTACCCTGGAAGACGGCAGCACCCGTATTATCGGTGTGACTCGCGCACACTTGGAAGAAGATGCTGGCAAATCGTTGCATGAAGATTACCACGGCATGACCGGCGTTGATTTGAACCGTGCCGGCACACCACTGCTGGAAATTGTTTCTGATCCTGATCTGCGTTCAGCCAAAGAAGCCGTCGCATACCTGCGTCAGATTCACACGCTGATCCGTTATATCGGCATCTCCGACGGCAACATGGCCGAAGGTTCGATGCGCTGTGACGCCAACGTTTCCATGCGCCCTAAAGGCCAGGAAGAGTACGGCACCCGCGCGGAAATCAAGAACATCAACTCGTTCCGCTTTGTCGAACGCGCAATCAACCATGAAGTTGAGCGTCAGGTCGATATTCTGGAAAGCGGCGGCAAAATCGTGCAGGAAACGCGCCTCTACGACGCCGATAAAAACGAAACCCGCTCCATGCGCAGCAAGGAAGAAGCCAACGATTACCGCTACTTCCCAGACCCTGACTTGCTGCCTGTCGTGCTGGAAGAAGACTACATTCAGGCGATTAAAGACGCGCTACCGGAATTGCCGCACGAAAAACGTCACCGTTTTATCGAGCAATATCAGTTCAGCACTTACGATGCCGACCTACTTTCCAGCAGCCGCGAATTGGCTAACTATTTTGAAACCGCTGCCAAAATTGCAGGCGATGCCAAACTGACCGCCAACTGGGTCAACGGTGACCTATCAGCGGCACTCAACAAGGACAACCTGTCGATCACAGGAAGTCCGGTTTCTGCCGAACAACTGGGTGGACTGCTGGTACGTATCACCGATAACACCATTTCCGGCAAAATCGCCAAGCAGGTGTTTGAAGCGCTGTTTAAGAGTGAAGGCACTGATGCTGACGCCATTATCGACGCTAAGGGCCTGAAACAGGTAACTGACAGCGGCGCCATTGAAGCGATTGTTGATGAAGTGATCGCTAACAACGCCGCACAGGTAGAGCAATACCGTGCCAGCCCTCCAGAGAAACAGGCTAAATTAATCGGTTTCTTTGTTGGTCAGGTCATGAAAGCCTCCAAGGGCAAAGCCAACCCGCAGCAGAGTAACGAAATGCTGCGTAAAAAGTTGTAACGTGCTACCTCAGAGCTACGTCTGATATCAGGCGTAGCTCTGTTTATTGTCATTGCTAATCATTAGCCCAGCCTTCTCGCTTGTACCCTACGGGGTAAACGAATGCCCCAGGGCACCCTCTCTTGTGACTGCGTCACAATTCACCTTGTGTAAGGGATCTTTGCCATTGGAGGATAGATTTCTCCCGCTGATCGAAATAACATAAGCGGGTCGACAGCCAACAGGTTTTCACATGCCCTCAGAACTCGTCATCCAAATCGCAGGCGCAATTCCGGCCTTTATCTTCCCCATCGCCAGCCTGATCCAACTATACGCGGTAGTATCGCGCCGCAGCGCCGATGGCGTCAGCGCCCTCACCTGGTTCTTCTGCGGCTTTGCCAACATCTGTTTGTATGTTTACACCCAAAAATACGGCGAATGGGAGGCTATCATTGCCTTCCTTGGCTCCAGCGTACTGAACTTTTCCGTTTGTATTTTGGCGCTTTATTACCGTCGTAAAAATAGAAATACCCTGAGCTAGAACACGCTTCTCAACCTCCCCCGCTCATTTCGAACGACCGTTAAAAACTTTAATCCTTTGAGATAAACAGTTTCTCCTTACAGTCGAAATGACATTGATGAAACAGCGCATTCGTCTTGATTAGTCAGTACAATTCCTCCCATCAAATATTTGCGGCGGAGCAACATTATGGACTTAACTGATCAACTACTGGGCGACTGTTCACCCTACATTGCTAACATTGTTTACGACATTGACGTGCGCATGCTGTTTATCGAATGTGTCGATAGCCCTGAAAATCAGGAGCCATCACTACGCATCGTGTTCCCCGGAATCGTTAACTACTCAGAAACTAACCAGCTGGATCTGCCGGACGATGAAAACATCGACGATATATTAGAAATCTTCTGGCAGGAAAAACAGAAAGTTTGCATTCAAACCTTTAAAAAGGAAATTGTGCTAGAACTCTCTGGCCAGCCCTTCACTGAAGAAATTGACTAGGCTGTTTCATTAATATGTCAGAGAGTAATCAGCATCCCTTTGGAACTCTAACCCCTGATTTTTTGATGACTGCCATCGAAACTCAGGGTTATTTGTGTGATGGCCGTTTATTAGCACTCAATAGCTATGAAAACCGGGTTTATCAGGTTGGCATTGAAGACGAGACGCCGCTGATCGCTAAGTTCTATCGCCCCAACCGTTGGAGCGAACAACAAATCCTGGAAGAGCAGCAATTCAGTTTTGAGCTGGCTGACCAGGAATTACCCATTGTCTGCCCGCTCATTAATGACGACGGACAAAGCCTGTTTCAATACGGCGACTTTCATTTTTCGTTGTTCCCACGACAGGGCGGCCACGCGCCAGAGCTCGACAACCTCGACAACCTGCTGATCATCGGGCGTATGATGGGGCGCATTCACAGCATTGGCGCGATCAAACCCTTTGCAATTCGCCCTCAGCTGAACAGTCAAAACTTTGGACATGACTGCGTCAAACTGATCAGCGAAGGGTTTATTCCAGCCAGTTTAAAACCCGCCTACGACACCCTGACTAGCGACCTGTTGCAACGCATTGATGAGAATATGGCGCAGGCACATTCCAATGGCCTCACCTACATTCGCACCCACGGCGACTGCCATTCCGGCAACATGTTATGGCGTGATGATGCTCCGCACTTTGTCGATTTTGATGATGCGCGTATGGCTCCCGCCATTCAGGATTTGTGGATGTTTTTATCCGGCGACCGCGCCCGCAGAACCGCGCAGATTAATGAGTTGGTGGAAGGTTATAATGAATTTTATGACTTCCAACCTCGTGAGTTACACCTGATCGAAACCCTGCGCACTTTACGTATGATTCATTACGCCGCTTGGCTAGCATCGCGCTGGCAAGACCCAGCCTTCCCAAAAAGCTTCCCTTGGTTTAACAGTGAGCGCTATTGGGGCGAGCATATTCTCGAACTACGCGAACAGCTGTCGGCGCTTGATGAACCAACGCTGGAATTATATTAAACCTCATGCTCTGAGGAAGGACTAATACCACAGACCCTGTTTTATCTGGATCAATAAAGCAGGGCTATTTTTCGCAAACTTACTGACGTCATCCTCCCGCGAAACTGTAAACACAGACTATACTAATAACCTTACAACTATCGTTCCACAAGACCGAGCTTAAAACACCCTATGAGCAACTTTGAGCAAGCTTTTAGCAACAAGGTCATTCAGTGGCGTTTCCCCATTATCATCTTGTGCCTGGTGCTAGTTGCCTTATCAGCAACAGGCGGGAAATTACTTAGCTTTACTACCAACTACCGTGTCTTTTTCAGCGCAGACAATCCCCAGCTGCTGGCCTTTGACGCCCTGGAAAAGACCTACAGTAAAAATGACAATGTAATGCTGGTGCTGGCGCCAAAATCCGGCAACGTCTTCACCCCCGAAACACTGGCACTGGTCGAAGATTTAACGGAAAAATCCTGGCAAACGCCCTTTTCTACCCGCGTAGACTCGCTCAGCAACTTCCAGCATACCGAGGCCGAAGAAGACGACCTGATTGTTCGTAACCTGGTAGAGAATGGCGCGACGCTTTCCAACGAAGAACTAGACGCCATTAAAACTGTTGCGCTGAGCGAACCACTACTAGCAAAACGCCTGGTATCACCTGAAGGTCATGTTACTGCCGTCAATATTACTATCCACCTGCCCGGTTTAAATGAAATAGAAGAAACGCCACAAGTCGTCAACTTTGTCCGTGCATTAGCCGATGACATCCGAGCTAAACATCCTGATATGGAGGTTTACCTATCCGGCGTTATCATGATGAACAACGCCTTTTCTGAGGCGACAAAAACTGATCTACAAACATTGGTACCCGTCAGTTTTGCGCTGATGTTATTAATTTTAGCCATCATGGTTGGTGGTATTAGCGGCACGCTCGCCACCCTATTAGTTATTGCCTTTTCGATTGCCGCTGCCATGGGCCTCGGCGCCCGGCTTGGCTATCCACTATCGCCGCCCTCAGCATCAGCCCCCACTATTATCCTCACCATCGCTATTGCCAATTGTGTTCACATTCTGGCGTCCTTTTTGCAAAACATGCAGCAGGGGCAAGCCAAGCTGGATGCGCTGCGTGAAAGCCTACGTATTAATTTACAACCGGTATTTCTGGCCTGCTTCACCACCATGCTAGGGTTTTTAACACTCAATTTTTCCGATGTCCCACCCTTCCGCCATTTAGGAAATTTTGTTGCGATCGGCGTAGTCGTGGCCTTCCTGCTATCAGTCACTTTTTTGCCGGCATTAATTTCGCTGCTACCTGTTCGTCAACGCCAGGTTCAACAGGGCCACAACATGCTGCTCGTTAAGCTCGGGGATTTTGTGGTCAAACAACGCTCACGTTTGCTATGGGGCACACTAGCCGTGATCGCTTTACTCATCACAGCCATCCCCAAGAATGAACTGAACGATGTTTTTGTACATTATTTTGATCCCAGTATTACTTTCCGTAGCGACACGGACTTCACCACTGAAAATCTGACCGGTGTTTACACTATCGAATACTCCATTGAGTCCGATGAATCCGGTGGCATTAATAATCCAGAATTTCTACGTGAAGCCAGTGACTTTGCTGATTGGTATCGCCAGCAACCTGAGGCGTTGCACATCAATACCTACACTGACATCATGAAACGCCTGAACAAAAACCTGCATGGTGACGACGAGCAGTGGTATCGCCTGCCTGAGCAGCGAGAACTTGCTGCTCAGTATTTATTGCTTTACGAAATGTCATTGCCCTACGGCCTGGATCTGAACAACCAGATTAATATTGATAAATCCGCAACGCGGATGATCGCCACCCTGAAAACTATTTCCACTAATGAGCTAATTGCTCTGGAACAGCGCGTACAGGATTGGCTGACCACAAACGCACCACACATCAAACAGGCTACCGGCAGTGGCACCGCTATCATGTTCGCTTATATCGGCAAACGTAATATCGTCAGCATGTTGATAGGGGCCAGTGTTGCTCTGGTCTTGATCTCCCTAATTTTGCTTATCGCCCTGCGCTCCGTAAAAATCGGATTAATCAGCTTGGTACCCAACCTGTTCCCAGCCGCCGTTGCTTTTGGTGTCTGGGGACTATTTGTTGGCGAAGTTGGCCTCAGTCTGTCGATCGTTATGAGCATGACACTCGGCATTGTGGTGGACGATACCGTGCATTTCCTCAGTAAGTATCTACGCGCTCGCCGCGAACATAACATGAGCTCCGAAGACGCCGTCCGTTATGCCTTTAAAACTGTGGGCCGGGCACTCTTCACCACCACGTTTGTCCTAGTGGCAGGCTTTCTGGTGCTGGCGTTATCCAGCTTCCAGCTGAATGCCGGCATGGGGCTATTAACCGCCATCGTCATTATCATCGCGCTGGCAATCGACTTTTTATTATTACCCCCTGTGCTAATGAAATTTGAGGAGAGAAAAAATGCTTAACCGTTTGCTAGCAACCACACTTCTGCTGGCCACACCGCTAGTTAATGCCATTGAAAGCCAGATACCTGAAGGCTCTTCACCGGAAAGCAAGGGCCTGGCCATCGCACAGGAAGCTGACCGCCGTGACACCGGCTGGGTTGATCAGATCTCCGACCTAAAAATGATTCTGCGCAATAAACAAGGCCAAGAAAGCACTCGTGAAATCCGTACTAGCACCCTTGAAATAACCGGTGATGGGGACAAAAGTCTGTCTATCTTCGACACTCCCGCAGACGTTAGAGGCACCGCTTTTTTAAGTCATACTCACGCACTAAAATCCGATGACCAATGGCTATTTTTACCGGCCCTTAAACGCGTAAAACGAATTTCATCGTCCAATAAATCTGGCCCTTACATGGGCAGTGAATTTGCATACGAAGACATTAGCTCTCAAGAAGTAGGCAAGTACACCTACAAATGGCTACACGATGAAGCTCTCAATGGTCGAGACTGCTTTGTTATGGAACGCTACCCGTTAGATAAAAACTCGGGGTACACTCGTCAGGTTGCTTGGATGGACAAAACCATCTATCAACCATTAAAGGTAGATTACTACGACCGCAAGGACTCCTTGTTAAAGACCCAGACCTTCAACGACTACCAACTTTACCTTGATAAATTCTGGCGTCCGGACAATATGGAGATGATCAATCACCAGACCGGTAAAAGCACCGTCTTACTGATGAAAAACTTCCGTTTTGGTAACGGATTTAAAGCTCGAAATTTCAACAAAAAAGCACTACAAAATGCGCGCTAATAAAGCTGTGCTATAACTGCAAAAATATTCGGACAATAAACCCTAATATTCAGGGCAAAACTAAGTTGAAACAAAGGCTTAGCCACGCCATAATACGCGCCCTATTCGGAAGGGCCTGTTTCCCTCCGCCATATTAAAGTGCTATTTGCGAGAGAAATTCATGCGCTCGGTTTTAAAATCCAAAATTCACAAGGCCATTGTCACCGAAGCTAACCTGGAATATGTTGGCAGCATCACCATCGACAAAGATTTAATTGAAGCCGTAGACCTGTGGGTTAATGAGCGTGTGATGGTAGTTAGCAATACGACCGGTGCCCGCTTGGAAACTTACGTCATTGAAGGGCCACGTGGCTCAGGTGTTATCTGCGTTAATGGCGCAGCAGCGCATCTGATCAACAAAGGTGAAGAAATCATCATCATGGGCTTTGAGCTGGTTAAAGAGCCCATCGAACCCAAAGTAATTCTGGTCGACAAACACAATCGCCTTATCAAACACCTTAAGGAAGAAGCTGGCGCACTCTGCGCGGTGTAAGCCGTAACTTACTGTTACGATCAAAAGACCTCCAACTCAGCTTTCAGTGCTGAGCTGACACCGTATCTTCTTGCTCGCTAAATAGCGTCACTCACTATAAAAATCCGATTGAATTTTAAACTCTAAAAACACTCCAAAGCTTGCAGCACATAAAACAACTTTGGAAAGGTAATTTCAATTGACCACTTCAGCAGCCTGCCTTCATCGCAGCACTACATTCACCACGTACTTCACTACACTATTGCTAACCAGTATTTTTAGTACGCCATTAATCGCGCAAGAGCTACCCTCTGAAGAACTCGGCATTCATAAAGTCGGCAGCTGGCATGCCGCTAGCGACACGACACTAATCATCGAAGACCACCAACACAATCAATATCTCGCGATACTCAAATCACCCTGCAAAGGACTCAAAAGCGCTAAATCCATTGCCTTCACCAATCACACCAGTAATACGCTCAGCAAATCCAGCACCCTCATCTTACCCAGCGGTAAACGCTGCGCGTTTAAGAACTTTACTCAACAGCTCACAACAACAGAATAATAAATAGTCCAGTTATTGATAAATCTCCTGCAAAACCTGCCCTGGTTCGCGTCGTAAATGTTTGTGTAGGCCTTTCGCACCTAATGCCTCCAAAGCACCAGCCACCATCGTAGGGTTCCCACAAACCATCACCCTGCTATCCTCGGCATCAAGCGCTAATCCAGCTATTTCTTCAAGCTCACCATCAGTAATCGCGGTAGGTATACGTTTCCTTAATGCGCCTGCCATTGGCTCGCGAGTAACTGAATTGAGCTTAAGTAGTTGCTGCGGATGCAGCTGCTGTAGCTTCTCTATTAAGCTGCCATAGGTCAGTTCATCGGCACTACGAACACCATGCACCAGAATAATCTTTTCAAATGTTTGCCATGGCTGCTGAGTTTTCAACATAGAAAGAAACGGGCCCAACGCAGTTCCCGTACAAAGTAACCATAACGACCGCCCCTTCGGCAACTCAGATAAAGTCATAAAACCGGTGGGGCGATTACCCACAGCCACTTCATCGCCTTCTTCTAGCGCAAATAAACGATTGGATAGGCAGCCCCCAGGTACACGGTTAAAATAAATCTCCAATCCTGACTCATGGGGCGCATTGACAAAAGAATAGGGACGGGCCTGTATATGCTCCAAATCTCCGTCCAGATCAGGCAAGCCAACTTTAATAAACTGCCCTGCTTCGAACTCCGGTAAGGCAACGTCAATTCTTAGACTACATAAACGCCCATTCCAATGCTGATTTTCGACAACTTTACCCTTCTGCCACTGTCTCATATCAATACTCCAAACTATTGCCCGCTATACCTTTAGCGACAAAAGATTAGCAATAGAAGTTCCCTACTCTTACCAGAGAACTGGACGGAATATAACAAGAACAATTTATATAAGGAGAAAAAGCGCCATGGCCCGCACTGAATCAAACATGCTGCCACTAGGAACAAACGCACCTGATTTTGAATTACTCGACACACTCAGTGGTAAGTTCGTTAGCTTGCAGCATTTAAAATCCGATACCGCTACGGTGATCATGTTCATCTGTAATCACTGTCCTTTTGTATTACACATTAAGGACGAGTTGGCTCAACTTGCACTGGACTATCAGCCGCTAGGCGTTCACTTTGCCGCCATCAGTGCAAACGATGTAGTGAGCCATCCGCAGGATGGTCCCGATCAAATGGAGCAGTTTGCCATAGAGAATGACTTCACCTTTCCCTACCTTTACGATGAATCTCAAACAGTAGCGAAAGATTACCAAGCGGCTTGCACACCGGATTTTTATATTTTCAACAACTCTTTACTGTGCGTGTATCGAGGTCAGCTGGATGATTCTCGACCAGGTAATGATCAGCCGGTAACAGGAGATGATGTCCGCGCAACGCTAAATGCATTGTTAGCCAAGCAACCCGTCAATCAACAGCAGAAACCATCACTGGGCTGTAATATAAAATGGAAAAGTTAAGCTATCAGCCAATAACTTAAAAAGCTAATCAGCAGCGCGCCGATCAAATTCAACACCACGCCGCGTTGCACCATGTCGCGGATAGTAACGTGGCCACTGCCAAAAATAATGGCATTCGGGACCGTTGCCACCGGCAACATAAAGGCACAACTGGCACTCATCGCAGCCGGCACCATCAACAGTGCAGGATCAACGCCTGAAGCCAAACCTGCTGCGGCCAAAATTGGCATTAGCAGCGTCGTTGTCGCGGTATTACTGGTCATTTCTGTCAGAAAGGTCACTACCAGGCAAATACTCAACAGTAATAAAAATACGGGTAAGTTCGATAGATCCGTTAGCTCATGTGCCAACGCCTCACTGAGCCCGGTCTGCTTAAAAGCACTGGCAATAGCAATACCACCACCAAACAGCAATAACATGCCCCAGGGGATTTTATTGGCCGATTCCCAATCCAGTAGTCGGCCGCCTCGACCATCAGGAATTACAAACAATAGAATTGCTGCCACCAATGCCACACTGGCATCATTCGCACCCGGTACATCCAGCCAACCACTCCAGCCGCCAAAGGGTTCCTTACGAAGCATCCAGGCAAGGGCTGTCAGCCCAAATAATATCAAAACTCGTTTTTCAGCCGGTTGCCAACACCCTACGTGAGGCAATTCTATTGCCTGCTGGCTATGCAGTTTTCGCGTCAGATACCAGCCGATCACAGGCACAAAACAGACCACCAACGGCACGCCCCATTTCATCCACTGCAAAAAGGTCAGCTCAGTGCCGGTATTTTCTGCATACACCTTCATAAACACCAGGTTAGGCGGTGTTCCAATGGGCGTACCAATACCTCCCACACTGGCGGCGTAACAGATACCCAATAATAACGGCACCACCAGCGCCTTATTTTTGGCTGATTCCAACACCGCCAGCGCCACCGGCAACAGCATCAGCGTGGTGGCCGTATTGGATACCCACATGCTCAACACCGCCGAGGCCGCCATAAAGCCAAACACCAAACGCCGATCACTGCTCTTGCCGAACAAATTCACCATCAACAATGCGACACGCCGATGCGCTCCACTGCTCGCCATGGCCGCGGACAAAATAAAGCCGCCCAGCATCAGTAAAATTAACGGGCTACCATAAGCCAACGCCACAGACTTATGATCCAGCACCGCCAGTGGCGGGAACAGCGCCATCGGAAGCAAAGAAGTAATCGGTAAAGGTACCGCCTCAAAAATCCACCAGATTGCGCACAGAGTGGTGACACCAGCCACAAAAACAGGTGGGTTAGGCCAACCGGCCTGCATCATCAGAAACGCAACCACACCCCCCAACAAAGGTCCGATCATTAGCGCTAGTCGTTGTACGGCATGTCTTGTCATAGGTACTCATGTTTTCTGCGATTGTAATCTAAAAACGTCAGACTCATAAAACACTTTACCCTCTCCAGCTTCGCTTTTATGCTGAACCACAACGCGCACGGCTAACTAACCACATCAACAACCGCAATGGATATCAGCCTATGATCGAATCAGCAGCCCTAGTACTTGCGGTTATTGGCCTAAGCGGCCTGTTATGCCAATGGTTTGCCTGGTCGATAAAACTACCGGCCATTCTGTTTTTGCTGCTGGCTGGTATTTTTCTTGGCCCTGTCATCGGCTGGCTTAATCCTGATGAGTTACTCGGCGACCTGTTTTTCCCGCTAGTTTCGTTAAGTGTGGCGATCATTCTTTTTGAAGGCAGCCTGACGCTTAAATTTGAGCAAATTCGTGGACTGGCCAGCGTGGTGAGACGTCTGGTTAGCGTTGGGGTGTTAATCACTTGGCTGATCATGTCTGCAGCCTGCCACTTTTTACTGGCCTTGAGTTGGCCGCTTAGCCTGTTATTTGGCTCTCTCGTGGTGGTGACAGGCCCGACGGTCATCGTGCCAATGTTACGTAGCGTACGACCCAATGCCCGCATAGCCAACATCCTACGCTGGGAAGGCATTGTTATTGACCCTGTCGGCGCCTTGCTGGCCGTACTTGTCTATGAGTCCATTGTCTCCTTTGGCCAAGGGGGCGAAATCAGCCACACACTACTGGTGTTTTTCAAAACGTTATTGGTAGGTGGAGTTCTGGGGTGTGCAACCGGCTACCTGCTGGGAATTATTCTGCGTCGCCAATGGCTACCCAGCTACCTGCATAACTTGGCCACCATCACGTTGGTACTATTGGTCTTTGCTGGAAGCAACTCACTACAACACGAATCAGGTTTACTAAGTGTCACGCTGATGGGCATTTGGCTCGCCAATATGAAAGATGTCGACGTTGAGGAAATTCTGTCTTTCAAAGAAAACCTGTCGACGTTACTTATTTCAGGCCTGTTTATTCTGCTAGCCGCACGCATCGATTTAGACCAAATAGCTGCACTGGGCTGGGGGGCCGTAATTCTCTTAGCGTGTATTCAGTTTGTTGCGCGCCCACTGGCCGTGGCAGCCTCAACAGTTGGCACTGATTTAAGCTGGTCGGAACGCTTTTTAATCGGCTGGATCGGTCCGCGCGGTATTGTTGCTGCCGCCATCTCAGCGTTGTTCGCATTACGTCTTGAAGCGGCTGGATTTGAACAAGCCTCGTTATTAGTAGCCCTGACATTCATTATCATCATTGGCACCGTGGTTTTCCAGAGCGCTACCGCACGTCCTTTAGCGCGTCTTTTAAAAGTCTCTGAGCCATCTCCTCGTGGGTTTTTACTCGTTGGCGCCAATCCAGTTGCGCGGGCAGTTGCCAAAGTTCTAGAAAGTCGCGGCTTTACCGCTTTATTGACCGACAGTAACTGGGAAAATATCAAAACCGCCCGCATGGAAGGACTAAACACTTTCTACGGAAACCCCGTTTCAGAATATGCCGATAGCCATCTCGATCTGGTGGGCATTGGTCACTTATTGGGGCTTTCCCCACAGCGTGAACTCAATGCTCTCGCCTGCATGCGTTACCGCCTAGAGTTTGGAGAAAATTGCCTATTCTCCCTACCTAACGCAAACCAGGGCACTACTTCTGAAAAACGCACTATCGCATCAAAACACAAGGGACATACGCTGTTCGATAGCGAATTAAGCTTCAGTAAGTTTGCCAGCTTACTCAGTCAAGGTGCTAAAACACGTGTCACGACACTAACTGACACGTTTTCTTTCAGCGACCTGCTTGCCCAACAGCAAGGTAAACTCTACCCATTGTTTGCAATCGACGGCAAAGATCATATATATGTGTTTTGTGACGATCGAGAGGTTACACCCGAGGCTGGCTGGTCAGTTATCAGTCTGGAGCACGCTCCTCCTGTTGCAGAAACCAACAGTTCCAGCAACGCTATGCTGGAGGATCAAAAGTGATGTACACGCCTCCGTTTGGCTCTTACGGCGGCAGACAACTGCGCTTAGTTCATTGAACAGCGACCCATTGAGATCAATACTGTCTCATGCCTGTTAACAACATCGATCTAAAACAAAGCACGTCTAAAAAGCAGACTGTTTATTACTCAAAACTTGCCTCTTTCCCACTCCTGTCCTAGCCTGATAGGACTAAAACTTAAAATACATATAATTTTGCGGCCTCTTTAAATACATAAAATGTCTGAGTAGCCAAAAGTGTCATGTCTACATTCGCAACTGCTCGTTTTAGTTGCCATTAAAGGAGATTTAGATAACCGACTACCTATCGTTGAGCCCACCCTCAAGCACAGACTAATAGCTCAGCCATAACGTACCGGCCTCATCACCTAAACCAAGCCATGCCGACACAATTCAGTTCATCTATCAGCCAGGGATTTTGGCGCCACTTATCTCTCCTGATATCTGCAACTGCAGTACTACTGCTTATGGTCTTGCTGCAGCTAAATTTCGAGCACTTCCAAGACAAACAGCAACAAAGATTATCAACGCTACTTAACACCTCCACACTTCAAGTGACAAGTGCGGTATTAAGCAATGATTCAGACCTATCCAAAAATTTGGTAAGTCGTCTTCTTGAGAATAAGTTTATTGATCACGTCAGTATTTACTCCAACACCACACTATTAGCCGAAGGCCAACAGCAAAGCTCTGATTCTGGCATTAACTTTCCAACCTCACTGTTCATGGCTGCCTTCAAAGAACACAAGGTCGTACTCGGTAAACCCGCGTTTGGGGAAACATCCACAGTCACACTTCGGCTTAATAATCATCTAGTCTATATGCCCTTTTACCAACAAGCTTTGCAGCAGCTATTGGTGTTTGGTGGTGTCTTTCTAGGCTTTATTTTATGGCTTCGCTTGATCGTTAAAACGCGTTTACAACAACCAACCAAATCCCTTCAAACCCAGTTACAACAAACGCAACAACAGCTGGCGTCCAGCCAAGATACACTCGCAAAAATTAAGCGTATCGAAACCATCGGTGACTGGCATTACGACATAGAAAAAAGCGCTTTAACGTGGGGGGGAGAGCTAGCATCGATTTTAGGTATTACCAGCGAATCAATTAACAGCATAGACTCAATACTCGGCCATGTATCAGCTGATCATCACGAAAAACTGGCCATTAGTATCGCCACAGCTTGCCAAACGCAACAGCCTCTTGATATCGAAATTGCGATCAATCAAAACCTCCACAAACAACGTTGGGTGCATGCGACTGGGCGATGCCAACTGGTCAATAACGAACCAATGTGGGTAGAGGGTTTTCTGCATGACATCACTGCCACACATACATCACAGACGAACTTGCAGCTGACAGATTTCGCCCTTAATCAGGCACCTGATTCTATTTTCACCATCGACGCACAAGGCACTATTATCTCCGTCAATGATACGGCTTGCCTTAGCTTTGGTTACAGCCGCGAAGAAATGATTGGTCAAACCGTGGGGCTGTTAAATCGAAAATTCAATATGTCTGACTGGCCACGATGGTGGCAAACGGTTAAAGCACAAAAGCAACATACCAGCTTTGCCGACAATCAAACTAAATCCGGCCACTTGTTCCCCGTAGAAATAGCCTATAGTTATTTTTCCTACGACCAACAGGAACTGTGTATTCTTTTGGTAAAGGACATCACCGAGCGCAAAAAACATGAAGATGTTATCCAGCATCTCGCCTATCACGATGCGTTGACGGATCTACCCAATCGTCGATTATTACTGGATAGATTAGACCAGGCTCTAACTTCAGCACGCCGTTATGAACATGCTGGCGCCATGCTCTTTATAGACTTGGATAACTTCAAAAAAATTAACGACACCCTTGGTCACTCAGTGGGCGATGCGGTACTCAAGGAGCTCGCCAACCGTATTGCCAGCCATCTGCGAAAATCAGATACAGTGGCGCGCATTGGCGGTGACGAATTTGTCGTATTACTGCCAGTCGTCAACAATGGCAGCAGCAATCTGGAGCACTGTGTCACAGATCTCGCCAATAAAATCATGCTCCTCATTAGCCGCCCGCTCATTATCGAAGAAAATAAACTGCAAATCACCGCCAGTATCGGCGCCGTAACCTTTCCAGATAACCTTAATAACAATGCCGATGAATTGATTTGTTTTGCCGATACTGCCATGTACCGAGCTAAAGAAAACGGCCGCAACGGCGTTGTGCTCTTCAATAGGGGTATGGCCGAAAGTAAATCACGTCAATTAAAACTGGAAAAACAACTGCAATCTGCATTTGAAAACGATGAGTTTCAGCTGTATTTCCAACCACAATATAACAGCCAGCAACAACTTATTGGCGCCGAAACACTACTACGCTGGAAAACGTCCTCAGGCATGGTCTCACCAGCTGAATTCATTCCTATTATGGAGTCTAACGGGTCAATCTTAACGATCGGCGAGTGGGTCATGCGCCAGGCTTGTCAGCAGCTAAAACTTTGGCTGAATGACGGCTTATGGAACGACTCTCTGACCTTGGCCATCAACATCAGTCCGAAGGAATTTGAGCAACCTCACTTTGTACAACAAGTCGCCGCTATCATCGCGGAAACTCGAGTCCCAGCACACTGTATTGATATTGAGATCACCGAAGGTACCCTCATCAATAACATCGAACAAATCATCGAAACACTGCGTCAATTACGTGCTTTGGGTGTAAAAGTTTCAATTGACGATTTTGGTACCGGTTATTCATCGCTCACTTACCTTAAGCGGTTACCTATCGACACGGTAAAAATTGATCAATCCTTTATCAAAGATGTTCCTGCTGACGACAGTGCCGGCGCCATCATTAATACGATCATCTCCATGGCCAAACAACTCAACCTTGAGGTCATTGCCGAAGGTGTCGAGACGATCGAACAGTTCCACTACCTTGAAAACAATGACTGTAAAAAATTCCAGGGCTTCTACTTTAACCGCCCAATGGGCAATTTAGACTTTTCGCTGCTGTTGGCAGACAATAAACCTATGGCTCTAACTAAACTATCCTAATCAACCGCCGAGTTCCCCATTTTATGGAAAAGCTCACAAAAGACCCTGATCGACATGCAAATACCGGATAAGTGTTTAGACATTCTTCACTTCTGGTTTGGTCAGGATTTCACTCACGGCATGCCTGCCAAAAAACGCAGTAACCTTTGGTTTGGCGCCTCAGCGGAAACAGACAGCCTCATCACCACACGCTTTGAAGTCGATCTTCAGGCTGCAGCTGCAGGCGCTTATAACGACTGGTGTGAGCTCCCAGAGGGGCGTCTGGCCCTCATTATTTTACTCGATCAATTCCCCCGAAATATCTATCGAGGTACAGCACAGGCCTTTGCCTATGACGAACAAGCTTGTCAGCTGTGTATGGAAGGGTTGAAGCAAGGCCACGATCAAAAATTAATGCCTGCCTATCGTACTTTTTATTACATGCCGCTGGAACACAGCGAATCGCTACAACTTCAGCAACATTGTGTTGAATTATTTAACCGCTTTTATCAGCAATCAGACCCAGCTATTCGCGAAACACTGAGAAACAGTCTCGAATTTGCACAGCAACACTTGGATATTATTGAAAAATTTGCTCGTTTCCCGCACCGAAACACCCTACTGGGAAGAGAATCCACTGCGCAGGAGCTCGCTTATCTTGAGGAATCAGGCGTTAATTTTGGACAGGAGAGTAACGAAGAATCAAGGAAGTAATATCGTAGAACTTGGATTAGTGCCATTAATTTATAAAAAGGCAGAATCTAACCAATTAAACTATTTCTCATTCACTCGCTGATAAATTCTAAGCTGCTGATTAAAGCGTTCTACCACCCCGCCCACACGTTCGACGGCAAGGTTATAACGAGAAATTGATACTTTCTTTTGCTCATAGGTCAGTGCATCTCCAATTGTTTTTTCCGCTGAGAGCAGACAATTAAGATAATCCCGAGTATTAGCCACATAACCCTCAACAATTTGTTGAGAATCCAACATCTCCTGCGAAGAGGCATTATTGCCATCAGGCATAATCATGATGTCAGGCTCGGAGCATTCTTTCATAGCGGGCCCATTTTGCTCTTGCAGCTCTTGAGCAGAGACAAAACCTGATACAACCAATAAACAACAAACTAACCAACGCATATTAAGAAATTCTCATTAAAAGGTTTGTTTCGCGAATGACACGCCACCAATAACAGTCACGGACTCTATCATCAGCACAGTAGTTCCACTAGGCCCAGCCAATAGTATCTTGCCCATTATCACTAATTTAATAACTACCCCTGCCACTAGGTTTAGAAGACTTAACTGCCTATAATAGCGGCGCCTAACAACACAAGATGCCAGACTCTTATACGTGAACACTCAACGCACACAACGCAGTTCAAATATAGCCGGAATGATTGGTGCGCTATGGGCGGTCATCGGTTTCAGCCTAGTATTGCTGTTTGCTATTATCAGACTTGGCACTATTTCACTCGATAGCCTGAATCACGATTTGCAATGGTTTCACTGGGTTGCGCTATTCTTTAGTGTTGTTTTTATGGCCTATTCCGAAGGCTACAAAGGTTTCCAGCTAAAGTTCTCACCACGCTTTTCGGCACGTTGTTTTCACCTTAGACACCAACCAACAGCGCTACATGTGATACTCGCGCCGCTATTTTGCATGGGGTTTTTCCACACTACACGGAGCCGTAAAATCGCCACCTTTGTGCTGACGTTTATGATTCTGTGTTTCATCCAGTTAGCGCACCTGTTGCCACAACCGTGGCGTGGCGTGCTCGATTTTGGCGTTGTCACTGGCCTGGTCTGGGGCTTAACATCACTCTACTATTTTCTGTTCAAAGCCTTTAGTTCAGCGCCTTTTGACCATTGCGCCGAACTACCTGATTCCGATAAGTAGCGATTACTAAGGCGCTGCAGGCAGCAACAGCTCGACTTGTTTTTGAAGTTTCCTCAATCGAGCCTGCAATTGCTGTCGACTTGCATCAATTGCTTCAACCGCCTCTTCATTCACCGCAACACGTTGCGATAGATTATTAGGCAGGTTTTTAAGTCGCTGCTGTAAAACCTCAAACTCACCACTGATCAATAACAGTTCCTCGTTTTGTTCTTCCAAAGACGCACGCAAAGCAGTATTTTCAGACACCAGTCTTTTATTAAGCTTGGCAACGGCCTGAGTGGTTTTAAACTGCCCACTTGTTAATGCCTTTAATTTACCTTCAAACCCTTGTTGAGATTTCTTCAACTTTGCGTCAAGGCTTTTGACTTTTGAAGCGTTACTCGCAATGTCTTTTTTATTGCGCTTATTGGCAACATCCCACAACTTGCGAATCTCTGACTCAAAAAAACTGAATTTAGTTTCAAGTACATTACCTGTTTCGGCAAAACTCGAGCCCGTTTCATGAACCTGGGCGCTGATACTCTCCATTCGAGAACGCTCAAGTTGCAAGGCGTTTTTATTGTCACTAAGTCGTTCTTTCAGCTCCAGAACTTGCAGGCCCAACCAACCTCCTGCTCCAATAACCACTAATAAAACCAACACAACAAACCACTTAAAACCGCCTCCGCTCTTTTGAACAACAGGGTTAGTTGAATGACTACTGGTTTTCGTCTTAGCGCTTGCAGGTTGTGAACTAGCCGCAGCCTTAGTCTTAACGGCTGCTTGAGGTTGAGCAGGCGGTCTTTGTTCATCACGACTGGCGGATAAACCCGCAACTACATCAATGTCATCGTCTTCACGTCTTGGCATATTCAATCTACTTCTATTAATTGTTTATAGTTCGAGCGCCATAATGACGGCGTCTTCGCGCCCCTTTGCGGCAGGATAATAAGCAGCTCTTAAGCCAACTTCATTAAAGCCTTCACTTAAATAAAGTGATTGCGCAACACTATTGGATTCGCGCACTTCTAAAAAAACTGCCTGCGTATTTAACTCAGCAGCTTTATTTAACATATAACGCAATAACTCTCGCCCTAGCCCCAACCCCTGGTATTTGGAATCGACACTAATATTAAGCAACTCTGCTTCTCCGGCAACCTCAGACATCACACTATGGCCAGCGTGCTGACCATCAACTGACATTATCCAACACTCATTGTCAGAATCCAGGCAGTCCTGGAAGTTCCTTCGAGACCAGGGAACTTCGCAAATTGCTTTTTCAATCGTAAGTACAGAATCAAGATCGGCAGCACACATAGCCTGAAAACTAATATCAACTGCAGCTGACTGCCCTGCTTTAATTGTCACTGCTCTTGCTTCCAGGTTATTAACGGCTGAAGGTCGTGCCAAACTTGAACTTTAAACTTTGATTCGGCAAAAATCTGTTGCAGTGACCAAGTTAGTAGTCGAGGTGGCTGACTGTCAGATTGGTACAAACGTCCTGTTTTCTCAGCAAAACCACCCTGTTCAGATAAAAGATACTGACTAGGCGCATCCCCCATCAACAAAACAAAACCAACATCGTGTTTGGATTTTTGACCACGTAAAAATGCCTGGCTTGCTTCACGAGCAGCTTCGGCACTTTGATCAAAATCAGGGCTACGTAACATCGGCCAATTAAAAAGTGTTACTAACGGCTCATCAACAATGGGCGCTTTAATTGCCAATAATAATTCTTTGAGGAATGTGAGCTGTTCTGCTGCAATTGGCGCGACTGACTGAACAGGGACTTCAGTTACGACTACACAAATACCCGGGAAAATGACAGAAGCAATTCTGAATTCAGGGTTAGGTAATTGAACAACTGCTTCTTTTTTTTCAGCAGCAACATCAGCTACAGGTAAACTCTGTTCCGTTTGCGCAGCCACTAAATCCAGGCCAACAGGTGTTATTGCTGGGACATCAGCTGGAGTTGACGGAGAGTGTGTTTCAGCAGTCTCGATAGTAGCAACATTTTGTTCATCCGATGTCGCTTGCCCAGGGGCACTCGTAATAAACTCATCAGGCTTGGCTCCAGGTAAAACTGCTCTAGATTGCCAAACCTGAATGCCCATGGCTTGTAGATAATGATGTTGTGATGCCTGCATCAGCAAGACTCCAGAAACTAAATGCCTTCTTTCTGCGGATGCTCTTTGCTGTGGTCAGCCAGAATTGCATTTAAACCGTTGATATAGGCCTTGGCAGAAGCAATTACAATATCCGTGTCTGCGCCGTTGCCATTGACAATACGACCACCAAGTTCCAGACGCACTGTGACTTCACCCTGAGAGTCAGTACCGGTAGTAATGGCGTTAACCGAATAAAGCTGCAAGCTGGTATTGCTCTTCACAACACTTTCAATGGCTTTAAAAGCCGCATCAACAGGACCATCACCCTCAGCAGAGGCTGAAACCGTTTTTCCATCAACTGTCAGGGTTAATTGTGCAACCGGTGCAACACCCGTTTTGGAGGTGACTTCCAGTGTTTCCAAAGCAAAACGGTCGGCAACACTTTCCTGTACATCACTGACTAAGGCCTGCAAATCCTCATCAAAAATTTCGTGCTTTTTATCAGCCAATTCTTTGAAACGAATAAACGCGGCGTTTAATTCATCCTGACCTTCAAAGGTAATACCCAGCTCTTCAAAACGCGCTTTAACAGCGGCACGACCGGAGTGCTTACCCAATACCAGTTTATTGGTATTAAGGCCGACATCTTCAGCCCTCATGATTTCGTAAGTTTCTCGGAATTTTAATACACCATCCTGGTGAATACCTGACTCATGGGCAAAGGCATTGGCACCGACGATCGCCTTGTTCGGCTGCACAGGGAAACCCGTAACACTCGCCACCAAACGCGATGCTGTCATTATTTGAGTGGTATCGATAAAAGTCTCAACCGGGAAAAGATCTTTACGTGTACGCACAGCCATCACCACCTCTTCCAATGAGGCATTACCGGCACGTTCACCCAAACCGTTGATCGTACATTCAACCTGTCGCGCGCCATTGATGACCGCTGACAACGAGTTGGCTACGGCCAAACCGAGGTCATTGTGGCAGTGCACCGAGAAGACGGCTTTGTCAGCATTAGGGATGTTTTCAATCAAACGTCCAATGGTACGACCAAATTCCAGCGGCTCGCCATAACCTACCGTATCCGGAATATTAATTGTCCGAGCACCAGCGTTGATGACGTTTTCAATCACGCGGCACATGTAATCAAATTCAGATCGGCTGGCATCTTCCAGAGAAAATTCAACATCATCGGTAAATTGACGTGCCATTTTCACCGCATCAATCGCTCGTTCAAGCACCTGATCAGGCTCCATCTTAAGCTTGTACTTCATATGAATTGGAGAAGTCGCAATGAAGGTGTGAATTCGTGCAGAATTGGCACCTTTTAAGGCTTCAGCGGCACGCTCGATATCGCCTTTACTAGCACGTGCCAAGCTACATATAGTGCTGTCTTTAATAACCTCAGCCACCGCTTGTACTGCTTCGAAATCACCCTGACTGGCAATCGCAAAACCAGCTTCAATCACATCAACCTGCATTTTTTCCAGTGTTTTTGCAATACGCACCTTTTCATTTTTGTTCATGGATGCGCCTGGGCTTTGCTCACCATCGCGCAAGGTGGTATCAAAAATCACTAACCGATCTTTACTCATTTTCTGCTCCGGATAAACTCGCAACGACACAGTGAAATCTGGCGCCACTATCAGTGCGCCTAAAGTAACAAATAGGCGGTCTGATTGGAATAAATCTTAATAAAATCAATTGAACATTGGCTAACTAAGAAGAGCAAAGGTCACAGTTTTTGAACTCTGATTGTAAGGTTAGAAAGTGCTCTACAGCACAAAAAAATCTTCGAAAACCATCCTGTCCAACGTTCACAACGCCACCTGCCATTTGGCACGGTTCGACACAATCAGCACTTTCATCCAGGCATAAAAAAACCCCACCCTTTTGCAAGGATGGGGTTTTGGGTGTTAAGAGC
>JBALXL010000070.1:0-1737 GCA_036960805.1 Pseudomonadales bacterium | reverse complement strand
TCATGACCAAACAGCTCGCTTTCCAATAATTCAGCCGGGATAGCTCCACAGTTTACCGGTACAAACGGCTTAGGCCGACGCGCCGAGTTGTAATGAAGATTACGTGCCACCACTTCTTTACCCGTACCCGATTCGCCAGTGATCAGCACACTGACATCTTTATCAGCAACCTGCGCCATTAAGCGACGCACCACCTTAACCTGCTGACTATCACCCACCAAACTGCGGAACAGCTCAACTTCACGACTGCGATTACTGTTGCGCATCAGCTCATACTGCTCACGATAAAGCTGCGCACGATGCATACTGTCGAGCAGCGCGTTATAACGCACCGGCAACTCGACATTGCCAATCACCATACGCCGCACACTGGCATCAGAGTTTTCTTCCAGCACTAGCTCACCCAACAGCAAGACCGGCACACCCTCATCCCACGCCCTCAGGTCAACCAATAATGTTTCCAGCGCAAAATTTGTTTCTACTGCGCCTACTAGCACCGCAACTACATCAAGGCTTTCATTAAATCCTTCAGCCGCACGCTGCGACCAATCGCTCGACGTTGCCGCCACCACCGTATTGCCAAGGAACTCGTGAACAACCTGCAAGTCATGACGACATTGGTCGTCATTCTCAATAAT
This sequence comes from Pseudomonadales bacterium, assembly GCA_036960805.1. Classification (GTDB taxonomy): domain Bacteria; phylum Pseudomonadota; class Gammaproteobacteria; order Pseudomonadales; family IMCC2047; genus IMCC2047. The sequence continues at coordinate 1,099 of JBALXL010000070.1, read as the reverse complement.
CAGAACTTTTATTTCTCTGCGCATTTAAGTTGGCTTATTTTTGTAAAAAAGAGTGGAGTTCAAAATTTTGACGCATTGTAACGCCAGACACCTTAAACTTAAACTAGGAATAGGATATGTCAAATTTGTGACACTGTTTATTTTATGTAAATACTCCTGCCGTTAGGAATACTTAGAGACGAGAATGGGACCCTAGAGATGAGAATGGATACTTAAGACGAGAATGGCCGGACATTAGATATGAGAATGACTAATACACTAACGGCCGTTATGTGCCAATAGCAGTCACTCAACGCTTAGAGTGTGGGACCAATGAAACAAAACGGAAGCAGCCCCACACCCCAACTTCTATTGCAAAGGTTTACCTCTAATTTCCCCGCCCTCAGACTCCTCCCACGCGCTAAAAGATTTTTTCCTGTAGGGCATTTCAACTTTCATGAGCGTCTCACGATCCAGCACATAGTCATTTTCGATCAAATCATTTAAATGCAAAATATAGGCCGTTAATGCATAAGTATCGGAATCAGAAAGGGTCTTGGGAGAATGATGCGGCATGGCCCTGCGAATATAGTCAAAAATGGCCGTCGTATAAGGCCACGCTCCTACAGTGAGCGCATGTAATGGATGTTGGCTCCACTCTGGGTAGCCCAACGGACCAGCAAGGCGAGGCGCTGGCCCTCGATCCCCATCAACTCCATGACAAGCTATGCACTGAGCCTGGTAGAGCACTTCACCTTTGATTGCATCACCATTGCCATCGGGTAAATTCCGGCCATCCTGATACACAGTAATCGACCATTTATCTATCTCATTCTTATCTAGGTTGACGCCGCCACTCGTCCGAACTTTATCCCCGGCACTCACATAAGAAGAAAATGCGACGAACAAAGAAACAACAACGACTTTTTTAACGTTAAACATAAAAGTTACTCACTTTGCCATCGTTTGAAACCTGCCACGCATTGATTGAGTTGTTGTGGCCGTGGGAATAACGTGCGTACTGAGGAACCCTCTCATCTCGGGTCGGCTGAACATTACCAAACTCATCTGTGGCTCGGCTCAGTATGATTGCTTTCTGACCGCTCCAGCGCCAGGGAAT
>JBALXL010000069.1:0-1758 GCA_036960805.1 Pseudomonadales bacterium | reverse complement strand
GCGGATCTGGATAAAGCCGTTAAATCGGAAATTGGTCTTCAGACACTTGAGGGAATGCAACGAAATGTTTCAAGCGTTGTGACCAAACAGTCAGCATTCGCTAAAGTCGCTAATATTGAACGTCCGTCAGCAGCCGTTAAAGATGCCGTCAGAGGTAGAAACCCTGTCAAGGATATGACTGCTCTAGTTAAGCTTGCTAAACGTGGTGGGCAGCCCGCCAAGGATGGTCTGAAGTCATCTGTTTATGATTTTGCCATCATGGAAAGCTCGAAGCTGTCCGATGGTTTCAATTTTGACCGTTTCAGGACCGTTTTATTCGATCCGGTTAAACCAGGCGGACCATCTATGATCCAGTTAATGCAAGGTCATGGTATTATCGATGCAGAAGGTATTAGTAATGTAACAAAACTACTCGACCAAGCCGATAAAATATCCAAGGCCGCTAAGACGACTGGTGAGGGTGCTGAGGCGATTATTGAACAAGTTGATATGTTCTCTGATTTTGTCGCCCGTGTCGTTGGTGCCAAGGCAGCTGTGGCTGTATCCGGTAATAATGCGGGCTCAAGCATCCTGATTGCGTCGGCTGGTTCACGCGGATTACGAAACGCTCTTGATCGTGTACCTCGCGGTATGGTAAAAGATGTTCTTATTAGGGCAGCTGAAGATCCTGCATTTATGGCAATGCTTCTTCAAAAACAAGGTAAAAAATTAACGTCTTTCCAGATGGACAGACAAATCCACGCTTATCTCGCTAACGCTGGATTGACCGCAACGACTGATGAAGAGGAAGACCGATGACCGTTAATAATACTAATTCGAGCAGAGAAGATATTGATGGCGATGGCGTCACTGTAGCTTTTACGGTCAATTTTAAATTTTTAGAAAATACTCATTTGGAAGTTATCCATGTGGATTTTATCGGTGCTGAAACCCCGTGGGTATTGGATACTGACTACACGGTTACAGGAGCGGGTAATCCCACAGGTACGGTTACAGCAACGACAGCACCGATCACAGGCGAACGTCTGGTGATCGTCAGAAATGTACCGTTTACTCAAACAAAAGATTATGTTGCTAATGATCCGTTTCCTGCTGAAAGTCATGAAAATGGCTTAGATAAAAATACAATGATGGCTCAACAGTTGGAAGAAGAAAACAACCGTATTTTGAAAGTCAGCGTGGGTACGGACCCAAGTGTTGATGTTACACTACCACCTCCCGTCGCCGATGCTGTTATTGCTATATGGAGCCCAACAGCCAACGCGATGGTAATTGGTCCCACCGCTGGGGCTATAAGTGGTGCTGAAGCAAGTGCTCAAGCTGCAGCCGCCAGTGCTGTTGAAGCTGCAGCCAGCGCAGCCACAGTGACAACTGAATTTGCAAATATTGCCACAATGGTCGCCAGTACAGTTCATTCAGTCGGTGATGTGGTTAAAACGCTTGGTTACATCACTGAAGGTGACGGGGGTAATAATCTTTACAAGATAGTTGCAGCCGCTACAGGTACAGTCGATGGTGGTAGTTTTATTGACCTGACGGGCATCACTGGTCAGGCACAAGGTTTGTTTACTGATGGATTGAACGTGAAACAATTCGGTGCACTCGGTGACGATAGCACTGACGACAGCGCGACTATTCAGGCAGCACTTGATTATGCTTATGAAGACAATGCCCCTGACACTGGAGTTGATGACTGGTATTCTACTGCCACAAGGATTGTGAAATTCCCCGTAGGCATCTACGTCATGGGTGATGTTA
>JBALXL010000068.1:0-1766 GCA_036960805.1 Pseudomonadales bacterium | reverse complement strand
CTACCTGACTGCATTTATAACGATCAGTCCAACGTAGAATTTTACGCATTTCCTCGTCCACCACCGCTTTGTGTAGATCATCGATCAATGATACTGACCACAGGCCAAATACCGGGTGATTACGCCCGTCACTAACCGCACAAGCGAGTGGTGCATTTTCCGCCGTCGCCTGCTGCAACATACGTGCAACCAAGTCTTCGGGGAAAAACGGTGTATCGCTGGCAAAACTGACCAGCCATTCACACTCTGGAGCGTTATCACGTACCCAGTGCATGCCAGTCAAAATACCCGCCAAGGGGCCAGCAAAATCCGGCACCACATCGGCAGCAACTGGTAATCCATAAGCCGCAAAACGTGTTGGGTCACCGTTGGCATTGAGCACCAAGGTGTCGACCTGTGAACCAGCGCGTTCGATAACCTGATCAAGCAGCGGTCTATTACCCAATTTCAGTAATGATTTGTCACCACCACCCATACGACGGGCAAGACCACCGGCGAGAATCACACCGGCTATTTTTTTACTAGAAGAATCAGTCATCATTAGCCTTACGAGACATTCTTTTTGGCTCGTCTTCAACCGTGGAATGGTCAGCGTCATAAATAATGCGCTCATGCCCGGACAACACGGTAAAACGCTTACCTTTGGCTCGACCCAACAAGGTTAAGTTTGCTTGGCGAGCTAAATCCACACCCCAGGCGGTATAGCCTGAACGTGACATTAGAATTGGGATGCCCATTTGCACTGTTTTCAACACCATTTCGGATGTTAAACGGCCCGTGGTGAAAAACATTTTATTGGCCGGTGAAATATCGTTGAGATACATGTAACCAGCGACTTTATCCACTGCATTATGGCGGCCTACATCTTCCATATACACCAGTGGACGATCCTCCTCGCACAATACACAACCATGAATGGCACCAGATTTAAGGTACAGGCTCGGTTGGTGGTTAATCTTCTTAAACAAGCTGTAAAGCCAAGAAGTCTTTAACACTGTATCAGTCGGTAATTTGACCGACTTGAAGTTCTCCATCATATCGCCAAATACCGTGCCCATGGCGCAGCCTGATGTTCGCGTTTTCTTTTGCAGCTTATCTTCGTAATCAGATTCTTCACGGGTACGAACAACCACTACATCGAGGTCTTCGTCATACTCAATATCGGTGACTTCGTCTTCCGGCTTGAGCATATTCTGGTTAAGCAGAAAACCAATGGCTAGTTCACGAGGGTGATCACCCACGGTCATCATGGTCACTACTTCGCGACTGTTAAGATACAGCGTCAGCGGGCGCTCGATGATGACATCAAGTTCGACTTCTTCATTGTTGTGATCATAGCCCTTGAGAGATTCTGTCAGGCGGGAATCTTCGGGATCGGGGGTAACTTCAAATTCTTTCATTACTACAGGAAACTCCAACATGTCATTCTGGCGCAGGCCAGAATCCATTATCCCGGCATACCATTTCACTCTTTATCTGAATACCGGATTAAGTCAGCATGACAGGCTTGTGTTATTGATGTCAGCGCAGAGCATATAAGTAAATTCGGGCTAAAGAAAGTATCAGGATCAAGTCCAGAAACCAATAAAACTCAAACCAGATAACTTTCAACCATTATCATCCGCCAGAAACAACAAACCCCGCAGAAGCGGGGTTTGTTTACAGCTAAAAAGCCTTAAATGTAAGGCTGACTATTAAAGCCAGCCTTTGACATTAAACGACTTTTTCAATCTTCGCTGCACAGAACTTGAATTCCGGAATCTTAC
>JBALXL010000016.1:4336-24413 GCA_036960805.1 Pseudomonadales bacterium | reverse complement strand
GTATTCTGTGGATACTGTGTTCTTTGCTAGAAGCATGTGCTCCTCCTGTTCTGTCCTTTGCCACCTAAGTGGCGACGTATATCTCATTGACCACTTGTTAGTTGTAATTACCTATGGTCATAAAGAGGGTTAGCGCGTAGTTAGCCCGCATTACTTAAACAACTACCCAAGTAGCTGCACCGCCACCGTTAGGGACTAGAAGCTTGTACAGTGTGCCATCTGGAGATTTTGTGACATAGTTATACGCAAACATACTATTGAATAACTCGCCCGACCTGCCCATGTTAGCTGTTCCATCAGCAAGCGGATAGAGCGTGCCGTCTGGCTTCATAGCTAGTGGTGTTGCATACGTTCCTGTGTTTGATGGATCGAACGACAAGAACAGGTCACCACTCGAAGACAGTAACTGCCTAAACTTGCCCTGATTCGTGTTCTCTATTATTAACTCAGGAGGCGGGCTATAAAGACCAACCGGTTGTATTAATGAAGCGCCTGATGCGTAGTCTATTGAAACAACCCCAATATTTGCCGCACCCTTTGCATTAATGTGACCGCCTTCATCTGCAAAAACATCAACACTCACATTATTAGCTATGGTTGCTCCAGAGCCTATAATTATATTTCCCGAAGTTGTTGAAACTCCAGTGATTCCATTTAACTCCGATGTAACCCCATCAGCAAGAATAGGAGAGAAGTTTTTAGCCTCTAGGCCGTGTGTCTTGTTGGCTATGGAGAAACTAGCATCGCAATTTATATTTCCACCGCCAATAGTGAAGAATCCTTGTTGAGCGTTACCCGCTGAAACTGAGTTAGTGGCAAGAACAAAACCGCTTTCTTCCGCCTCATACCCAGATGCACCATTGCCACTGGACGAGCTACTTTTTACTATCAGCGACCCGTTTCTCCCTGCTTGCTGACCGCGCCAACCATTAGAGCAGGTGCTCATTAGAACACCATAAAGCCTTCCATAGACTTGTGTTGCATTCCCTTCCCATTCAACAACACCCATTCTTGCAGTATATAGAACGCCGAAGTTCATCTGCTCACTTTCGTTTAATCCAGTCTCTGGCGTATTTGGTGATGATCCTACCTGTAGGCCATCTACTGCGCTATCAGCAGGAGGCTGAGTTGTGACATCAAAATTACCAGCTAGAACCATATTTGCCATAGTCTTAACTGATGTACCCGCTACTGCCAGACCAACAGTATCCGCATACCAGCGAATGATTGTTTTGAGCGGCCACATTGACCCACTAGTTACAGTCATGGCAGGCCAAGAAGCATTAAGTGTGTGCTTTACAACTACGGTAGTTGCCGTTTTTGAAATTACCTTCCAGCAACCATCGGCAACGCGACTATAACCAGTCCCTTGGCAGTCAAAAACAAGCGCATAATCTCCAACTGACATCGTGGCTGAGTCGGCAACGGTAAAAGTTACAGAATGATCTTTGTCTACCCCTGTTTCTGATAGCGCTGTTATAGACAAGCTATCTGTGTCTGTTCCAGTAATGGATAATTTTGTGAATGTTGGGTTTGACATTAATACTCGCTTATCAAGCAGTATCTCTCCACTTGGTAGCGTTATATTAGTTTCATGGTTGCAGTTTAGGTTATCTATATTTTGAAGTAATACAACTGCCTGTGCATTATTAACTGTAAACTCTATTGGAGACTGTACCGAAACCTCAAAGCCAGTACCTAGGGCAGTTGACACGGCTGCGCCTCGTTCTGAGCTAGTCATAGCAGAGTTCGAACCGTATGCCTCTGGTGATATGTCTGTTTTGTCAAGTGTTAACTGCTTAGTGCCTGCCGTATGGTCGCCTAGCTCATCTGGCGTACCTAGGGCCTCAACAACATATGTCGACCCACCACCATCAGGAAACGGTATGACTAAGGCAATACATTCATCCTCAGACCTGTAAGATGATGTAGTGATCCCAGTGTTGTCTGGGTAGTTCTCTGGTACAAGGCTAATTACTGTGATAGCTTCACTTAACGATGCGAAGTGCGTTGGTAACTCTTGTACTGTCGCTATTAAACGGACTACTTGTTGTAGTGGTACTGCTCCACTATCTGTCGTAGTGTCTAATAACCCTTGTATAGCGTTAGCGTTTAGTATATCAAACCCTTGCATATCTAAATCTGCTTGTGCTAACCACGTCCCATCTACGCCTAAGTACCCATCCTGTAACTCTTCAATAATCATTAACGCTTGAGCGTATGAGTTATCTAGTGCTTGTCCTCGTAGGAATGCACCATCTGTGAAGTTGTTTATCGCTACATTACGAGGTACTACCCTGCGCACTATAAACTCTTCACCACCTACTACGTCTACTTGTATCTGTAAGTCATTTACGTACGTGTAACTAAGTTGTACTGTATAATCGTCACCTTGGTACACATAGATATGATCTTTGCTAATGTAGCCTAAATCAAAATCTACGTCATACACTGTTGGCGACCCTGTACCTGTATAGGTACGAGTGGTCTGTGCCATGTTTACTCCTTATTAATCTTCTAGTTGGGCTTCTAACCCTTTATAAATAATGTCTGCAAACTGCATATTACCAAGGATTGCTACACCCTTTGCGGCGTCCGCTTTCTCTGATAGTGAGTCTGCTGTACCTAGGTCGTAGTAGTCTTTCATCCAACCTAACATTGGAATCTCTCCTGCTATACCATCGCCTACTGTCTTCATGTCTACACGTTCTTCTTGTATAGCTTCTGCTGAATCTAATCCAATGTGGATCATATCAGGGAAGAAACCAAACGTAGACACGTACTTCTCTGGTTGCCAGTAGTCCTTCTCCCAAGGTTTCTGTAACTCTGCTTCGTTACCTGTTACGGCATACGCTGCTGCACCTAATGTACCGAACTTCGCTGTACGAGTTAACCCCGCTAGCATGGTGTTCATCATGGTACCTAGTACTGCTTCTTGGTCAGCGAACTGTAACTGTCTAGTTAGTTGCTTCTTGTTAGCTAATATAGCTTGTTGCTTAAACTGTGCTATAACAGTCATTGCTGGGTTGTTGATCCATGCTGGCATCTCTCCACCAATCGTCTGCTGCACCATCTGAGCATCATCACGATACATTGCTAACTGGTACTTCTCTAAAGTAGGTTTATCCCACTGTTCGGTGTTTAGCTTCTTAACAATACCGTGCTCGTCGTACTCTACTACGTCATTAAAGATACGCTTCAAACCAACGTCATCTGGGTCTAGCCCAATATCTAGCATACGTTCACGAGACATCTTTCCAGTACCGTTCTTAAAGGTCTTAGCTGTGTCTAACATGAATGATGCGTTAGCTAGTCTACGTTCAAATCGACGTATCATATTAAAGCCACTTGCCTGTGATAGTATGTACCCTGCTGGTGCTTTCCACTTCCCGAAGGAGGCTTTACCTGCAACCCAGTTAGCTACATCACGTGCACCTCCAATCTTACCTACCTGACTTTGATCTAAGTGTACTGCTTGTCTATCTAGTAAATGCACTTCATTAGTGATACCTGACAAAGCTTGAGTTTCTCGCATAAGTGCTACATTATCTGTAGACTCTCCTGCCATTGCCCATATCTTCTTGAACGTCTTAGGGTCACTAGTAAGTTGTAATAACGAACGTGCTATTACTGTACCTGCTTCTGCTGCCTGTGCCATACCTAAGCCACCCATTTTACTGAGTGCTACTGCATCCTTCATCTCTCGTACGGCTTCTGGTAAACCACCTCGTGTTGGTCTACCCATGATTACATCGAATGTGTCATCGAACAGTTGTAACTCGTTCGCGTCTGCACCCTCTGCCTTCATCTTGTTCCGTAACGCTTCTTGGTCGAAGTCTGACTTGATACCTTTATTAGCCAACGCCACTTTACCCGCTGCACGATTTGCATACTTCGCTGTAACTGTAGAGAAGTCTGTATCTAGTAAGTCCAGAAGTGATAAGTCCCCATCTGATACTGTACTGTCTACGTCTAGACGCTCTTGTGCACGTGAGTCTATAGTAGCTGGTAGTGCTCCGTCTGCTACATCACCTTTCGCTTGGTTCTTTAAGAAGTTGTCTGCTATATGTAAAGCTTCTGCCATTGAATCTATGTCGTTATGCTTTGAACTAACATACCCCTTAGCTAACAGTTGTTGTACACGTGGTCGGCCATACTGCTTTACCGTACGTTGTATACCTACATCATTCCACAGTTGTGGGAAGTAGTTCTTAATCCTGCGCTCACTCTTAAAGCCCTCTACTCCCGCATCTACTAGGTCGTCATACATCTTCGTCATAGAACCCTCTAGAGTATCTACCATCTTGAGTACTGAGGGTGACTGTGATTGTACAGTTCTACCCTGCCGACGTTGTTCAATCGTTGTAACAACATCTCTACTAAAGCGCTTGGCTATAACGTTACTTTGTCCGTCCATGTGCTGTGACATAAACTTACCTAGACCACGTTTACCTTGCTCGCCTGCATACTGCCCCATTAACTTGTGGTAGTCTGGTTGGGTCTGTGTTAAGTACCGCGTCCGTCGACTGTTCTGCTCTAACGCGGCAGAGTGCCCACGTAATGCCTTACCTCCTAAACCTTCTGGTAGTTCTAATAGATTGTTACCAATCCAGTTAGACACCTTAGACTTTGATTCTAGCATGGTCTGTGTAAAGCTCTTTGTTAGCCCACCTGTTGCAGCATCCACTGTTGCACTAGCTTTACCACGTTTGTACGTAGACGGGCGTACTGCGGCTAGGACGCTATCAACTGTCACTGCCGCTCGCTCGCGTAATGTGCTACGTGATACGTCTGGCATCTCGACTTGTGGTGCGGGTGTAGGTTTAGGTTGTTCTACCCACGCCTCTGTCTCTTTCTGTATATTATCAGATACCCGCTTCATCTCTGTACTATGCTTACTAATACGAGAGACGCCTGCGGTCACACCCTTCAATACTATAGGAGCCGCTACGCCAAAGAGTGCACCGTACTTCATCTCGTTCAACATATCTTTGGACGTAAACGTCTCTTCTGCTGTTAAACGTGGTAGTGCACTAATGCCCGCTTCTGCTGCGCCTGCTGCTGCCCATGTAGACACCTTTGCTGGTATAGCCAAGTGCTTCAACTTACCTACTGCAAGTGTTGCGTCGATTGTACGACCAAGTGCTACTGTCCCTTGTGCAACCTTTAGTCCACCCACTAGTGTTAGAGGGCTTGCTAGTATTGCTGGTATTGCTGTCACTATCTGTGTAGCTAGGGGTAGCTCACTCATTACCTCCTCATTCTCTAAGGCGACTAACAAGTTGTCTCGGTACTGTAGTGCGACATCGTCACCGTACTTCTCTGACTCCTGCATCACCTTATCACGCCACTGGTCTGGCACACCCTTCACAAGTTCTTCGTCACTCACATCAAACTCACCATCACTATATTGACGTGCATTTGTGTAATCTACTGCTCTACCAATAACTGCAAAGTCATTGAGTGAACTAAACATCGTCTTAGTACCGACCCACAATTCCTTCCAAAACCCTAAAGACTGTTCAGGGTTCGTTCTAAAGCCTGTGTGGCTGTTGCGTACTGCCTTGTCGTACTTATCACGATTCTCTTGTGACTGATGTGCCCAGTCGTATGCTGCACGGTCTGAACCGTCAAACTTCTCCATGTCGAACTTACGTTGCCATTGGTTGTTCTGGTAGCGGTACTGTGCTACCTCCTTACCATTACCATAGGCACTATGCATTGCTGCTTCGTAATCTTCTCTAGATATGTCTCCAGCTTCGTACGCTTGCTCTGCTTCCGTGTAGGCTGCTATGTTAGAGGCTACTCTATTGTAGTCCTCTGTTGCCATAGGTTCCCTAACATCTGCGTATTGGTACGGTGCATTCTCTGAGTAGAACTCTTTGAATATGTCATGCTGTTCTGGATTAGGGTGTGTACCATGGTCCGTCTCATACTTAGACATACCTTGATCTAGTGCTACTAGACCATAGTCTACTTCACCACCAGCAGTCTGTATCTTGACGTCTGCTAGTGTACGAGTACCAAATACATCCTTGCCCGTAGGCTCTGTACGTACTTCTGTACCCGTAGGGGCTATAACCTTAGCCTTGTCGCTAGCATCCTGGCCTGCTTGAGTGTTGCGTGACTCGTTAACTGCAACACTTTCCGCAGTATTGATACCAAGTACACGCGTTGATTCATCATCTATACGAAACGTATCCCCGTCCGTATTCTTAGTAATCGTTACCATTATCTTTTACCTGTTATGTTTAGTGCTCGTTGGGTGTCTTCGTATGCTTTAAAGGCAATGTTACCACGGCTTTCTTCGATACTCTTTTGGAGTTCTTCCTGCTCTGTGATTGCTAACTCTATGTCTTGCATCTCATCTGTACTAATGAATAGTTCATTGTTACTCGATGGAGATGTTGCAAACATACCGTCTATGCCCTGCTTTGTGTACCACCGTATGTTTGTTATATCTTGCTGCTTTCGAATCACTTCCTCTTTACCACTTAGATCACCATACTTACCTGTTAGGAATCCATGGTTTTCTGCGGTAGTAATGAAGTCTTGTGCTGACCACTTCGTTGCATCGTTCAAGTAACCTGCATCAGCTAAAGTACTGTTAAATATCTTAGTCTTGTTGTTAGTTACTCGTGAGAACATCGAGTTGTCTGCTTCTCCTGTGTCATAACCAAAGGCTACTAAGTCTTCCCTGTAGTCATACAAATGGTCAGTAACCATCTGTCTACTAGGATTAGGTATACCTAAGTTCTGTAGTTTCTTGGTCATCCACTGCTGACGTGTTTGCTTACCAATTACAGATTTCCAAGTAAACCCTGCTGCGTCTGCCTTACCTTTGTTAGCGTTATAGCTGTCGATCTTCTTAGTTGTAGCACCTTGGCCTGAGCCATTGCCACTACCTATAGAAGTGATACGCCACGCACGGTGTGCATCTTTACCACCAATCAAGTCTACACCCTTCTCAGAGGTGAGTAGCTTGTCTACCATACTAATAGTCTGGCGACCTACGTCTGACACGTTACCATCTTCATCATACAAACGATCTAGTGACTGCGTTGCTGTAGTCAATACATTCTTTAGTACAGGAGATGTTTCCCCAGTACGTTTAAGTTCTTGTACTGTCCACTGCTGTAGCTTAGGGTCTGTCTGGAGTGCTTTAGTATACTCTTCCGCAGTTGGTGGTACATCTCCACCAATGAAGTTTTGTGCACCTGCTAAGAGGTGAGTATCGAAGCCTTGCTCCTTCTCTTTCTTAGTGAAGGCGTGACTATGATTCAGTCCTGCCTTAATAGAGGGTTCTTCCGTTTGGAAGTACTCTGCTAGTGCATCATCCTTTGTTGCTTTGTCCTTTAGTTCTTTAAGTTTCTTGTCTGCAGCCTTACGGTCTGCTGCCATCTCCTTATCTAAAGCACGTTGAGCATTAGCACCATCAGTCTCTAGCTTCTCTTTCTTAAGAATAGCTGCTACTGCTGGTGATAGGTCTTGACCTACCTCACCTAGTCGTACGTAGTACTGGTTGATAGCTTCCTGCTTCTCACCAAAGGTTTCTGAGGCTATGATCTTCTGTCGCATATCCTCTAACTCGATACCAATGTCTGCTATCACAGCTTTATCACTAGCTGTTACTGCGGCTTCCTGAGCTTTCTGTAGAGCGTTATCTATCTTCGTTTGTGCTTTGATAACGTCTGCATCATTCTTTGCTACATCTAACTGGCCACGTGCTATCACTAGTTGGCTCTTAGGCGTACCAGAACTAGTCTGGAATAACTCCGTAAGTTGTGCTTCCTTTGTGTTAGCTGCTACCTGCACTTGGTCTGGTGTCACGGCCTCTGCAATAGTTATATTAGCATTAGTACGAATCTGCTCTGCCTTTTGACTGAACTTAGTATCGTACGAACCTAGTGCTTCATCCCACTGTGATTGCTCTGCTGCTGATAAGTTCTTATCATACCCTGCTGCACGAGCTGCCATTAGAGCACCTGAATTACCTGCCTTCATATGAGTCTTAATAACATCTAGCCATAAGGCTCGTGATGCAATTGGGTTCATCCCTATAGCTTTGTTCTTATCGTCAAACAAGTTCATTGCTGTATTGAGATGAGCTGTCTGCTCTTCTGGTGTTAGGTTATGCAACTTCTCTAAGTTAAGTTGATCCAACGTCTGCATTCTACGAGTACGTTCAGTATCTTGTTGCTGCTGTTGGTTATACGCGTAATGTTCTTTATAATGCGTACCAGACAACTTTCGTGTAGACGTTGCTAAGGCGTTAGCCACCTTCTGCTTTGTATCAGGATCATCATCGTATTGACTAAGTGTAGCATCGTTCTGTTTAGCTAGGCGAGCGTAGTACTGTTCAGGTGTATCACCTGCGTAACCACTAATGTTCGCTAACTGGTCTAGGTACGTTGCTTGTACTTTGTTCTCTACTGCGCGTTGTTGGGCAGCTCTGTACTCGACGTTCTCACCGAATACTGCTGTCTCCCAACCCGTTGCCTTCTTTACTTTATCAACTGAATTGACTGACGAACTAACGCCTTGACGAGCTTGTGCTTCGATAGCCTTCTGCTCGTTTATGTTATTAGCTTCTTCGGTTAACATACCCGCTAAGGCGTTACCTAAGTTTTCGCCCATCGTCGCTACTGCCACGTCCGTACCAGACAAAGTCTTAGTATGTTGTGGCGTAGATGTACGAGCTTGTCTCTGTTTCGTTGGTGGGTTTACTATCCCTTGGTTAGCGTCGTCTGTTGCATTACGCTGTGGTGTACCAAAGACTGTCATTGTTTGCTCCTACGTTCATAGTTGGTCCATCTTCCTCCAAGAACGTTTTTGCTGTCTTGAGGTCTTGGTTAGTTACTTGCGAGGCTATCGTCATTAACCCATCCATCATCGTGGGCACGGGTTGGTCCTGTACACTCGACAAGGCAATACTACCAGAATTCACTGCGGCTAATTGCTGCTCTGTCAACTGGTCTGCGCGAGCTTCTACATTCTGCTTCTGCATACTTGCATTAGCATCAATACCATACGCGACTGCGTCTACTGATCCGCCAGATACACCTGCTGCTGCTGCACTTACTGCTGCATTTGCTGTGGCTTCTTTCTGTGCCAGATCAATAGCGGCGTTAGTTAGTATCGTGTCTTGGTTAATCGCAGCGATGTTTGACTCTGCTGTATTGATTGCAGATCGTGCAGCACCACGTTGGGCCTCTGCTTGATAGGCAGCATTATATGCACCTATCGTACCTGCGTTTTGTCCACCCATTAATAGGTTTAAGGACGATATACCTTGTTGTGCAGCATATGCGTATACGCTCATTATAATCTCCCACTGGTTCTGTTGTACTGACCTTCCCAACTGATACCTGAGACTGTCATACCTAAGTACCCATCTGTGTAGAAGGTAGCTGTTGCTAGGTCTGCGTCTTGTGAGTAGCTGAACTTATAGTCACCTGTATACATGTCGATTACTCCAAGTCTGTTTGTTAGTCCACCTAGTATTCTAGGGGATAACTCCTGATCTAGCATATCGTAATACGGCGAGTCGATGTGCATCTTGATTGACTCTGTATCTACTACATTGAGTATGAACTTCCCTATTCGGAGTCGGTCAGATGTAACTGCTACACCTTTATTATCCTTAACGTAAGGTCGTGTTGGTTGGTATTTAGATGAATACTGTGAACCCACATAAACACTCCCTGCCCCGATGTCCTCACTAAAGGTCACAGTGCTACCATCTAAGGTATAATCTACTTGCTCTAATGGGTATACTGTGCCTTCGCCTAGTACAACGATCATGTTTGGTGTCGCGTACTCTGTTGGTAACGTTGCGGTTAGTCCGTCTGTTGGTAATACTAGTAAGTTATCTAGATACACTTCGTGAGTGTTTACTCCCACTGGTGAGTACATTTGAATACTCTTTGAGAATAACGTTAGTACGCCACCAACCTCACCTTGTGTCAGTATGGTTAAACGATCACCTCTAAACTTTAAGGCAACAATTGCCTCGTTATCTGGTAGAGCCCATAGACTCCATGAACGTTGTCTGTTCTCACCGCCCTCAGTATAGTAGTCATAGATAAACAATTCGTTTGATGCACCACCTGTCGTAGTCATTGCTAACATCTCTAAGTTAGCGCTTCCTGCAAATAGTGCTGCCTCTCCCATCATGTAACCTACAACATGGTGTGTGATTGCCGTAGCTTTATCCTGCTGATCACGCCCACCTGAGTACTGTGTTACGCCTGTACTACTCCCATACGTTATTGGTAAATACACTGCTGAACCAACTGATACTGGTTCGGTTGTGATCTGTACCTCATACGTAGTAGTTAATGGTAAAGCCGCAGTCTGCGGTGTTATCCCCGTAGTACCGTCAATCTTAAACTGTGCATTAGACGCTACGAGTAACAAGTCTCTGTTATGCTCAACGATATAACGAATCATATCTGTGTCGGGTGCGTTAGACTCTAGCTCTACTGGGTCTGTTGCCAATAGTGTTAGTGCCGATGTCTTCCACCAATCCTCTTGCTGATCTGTCTTAGACATAGACACAGTGTTACCTGCTACTAATACTAGACGTTTCTGGAACTGACCAACTGCGGTTAACTTCTTACCTACGAAGTTTGGTGGTGGGCACGACTTGTCATTACCTGACTGGCGCTCTTCCCAACCCCTACTAAACACGAAGTCGAAAATACCTCCCTCGTCTTCTGTTAATACTAAAGGTATCGTGGTCTCATCAAACTTGTACGGTTGTCTAGGGTCACGCGTCTCTACCCACACAACCTCTGTCATAGCGGTTGTTACCTGACCTGTAACGCTCTCCGCTTCTAAGAAGTATGTGCCTGCTTCTCGTGTTGGGTCGGGCTGTATAGTTAGTCTTGTACCGACTATACCAAACTTCGGTAAGCCATCAGGACTGTCTATTATTTCTGGTAGGTGTGCTACGTCGTCCGTTCTACCTGTGGTGATAAAGGTGTTCGGGAAGATGGCATTGTCTAACCGTTGTATAGATAAAGAAGAACCCTTACTCTTTGCAATCATACCAAAGTCGGCTGCTGGTGGGTAGAATAGGCTCACTGTACCGTCTTGCTCTAGACCATTGTTAATCATGTGTGCTAGATTAGTCGCTACGTTGTTCGTTGCACGCTGCTCATCTGCCGCTATAACGTTACCGCTACCACCATCAAATATAGTATAGTCGTAAATACCTAAGTCTGCACCACCTCCGTCCTCAATAACTAACTGTAATGTAGTCGTATAACTCAAGGCGTTTAGGATGTTAATATGTACTACTTTCTGTACAGTATTTTCATCTGTTGCTGAGTCTAACTCTACTACTACGTCTGTGTTTATAAACGTTGTAGCACCATTTAATGTTGTGAGTTGTAGATTATCTGACGCTAGGTAGTTCTGGGTATCCACACTAATTACATTAGTGTTTCCTAATACACCATTACTATACGGCCATACATGTCCGATAGTAGGTACTGCGGGGTCTACTGTTACTACTAGATCAACTTCTTTACCGTCGCGGTAGTAACCATGATGTGCAACTAACTCGTGCCCATCAACCTCTAACGCGTAGTCCCATTGTAATGATGGGCGTCTGGTTAGCTTAGACACAGGATCACTTCTCATGTTCTCTTGTAGCCCTGCTGTACCCTCTGCCCTATTACGTGGTGCTAATGTACTTACGCCATGTATAGGTGTTGGGTAACTGTCTTCTATTCTAGCCATATTGACTTACTCCGTTAAAGCCTACAATATTACTATTATGTAGTGCATACGGCCGTACTCCAATACGTGCTCGAATAACTCTACCTTTGTCAAAGACATTATACTGGCCTTGTTCTAAGTCGTCTTTTATTACGTCTCGCATAGCTACTGCTGCCTCCTCTCGGAAGCTCTGTACCTTTGCTGTATCTTCTAATTCGTCACGAACAAAGTGTGCTGCTGATACATACGCTACATTCTCTTGTAGAGATGGTGGCATATCGTCCCACAGTACAGTGTACTGAATTCGGTTCGCTATCTGTAATCCACTAAATGCATACGATTGATTGTACTTGTCGTATAGTTTGTTTCCACGCGCTACTAAATACTTGTTCTCAAATACTACCTTAGAGATAGTGTCTGGAATAGCCACTTCACCCGTGTGAGGGTCAGGCGTGAATGCTACACAATAATCAATGTTAAACCACCAACCACGTCTCTGTGCTTGCTGGCGAATACGGTTTAGTGTAGTTCGTGCGTTTACTGCATCTGGGTGCAGTGTTTCTAAACTGTTTACTGGGGAACTACCAATAGCTCTCAGTAACATGTTCATTGCTTCTAGCTCATCCACGTCGGACTCCTAGTTGTTGTGTATCTATAAAGGGCACTCCGAAGAATGCCCTTGAAGATACAACTACTGTTAGCCAGTAGTCGCTTCTATTTACTTACCAAACTTAGTAGTGTTGGTTAGGTCTGCACGGAATAGTGCGCCTGCCATCTCTGCACGGTTAGGTGTAACACCAAATGATAGGTATGAATCTACGAACCACTGGAACTCTTGATCTACGTAGTAGACCTTAGAAGTTAGTGGGATAGTCTCACCTGCCAATAGTGCTTTAGGCATTAACAATACTGCTGCACAGTTAAAGTCTGCTGCATCTACATCATACGCATTGTTGTTACCTGCGTTAGATAGGTAGTGTTCTACACCTACGTCAGTCGCTTTCGGGAAGCGGTTAGTAGTCTGGATGCGAACACCGTTAGACTTAAGAACCACACCTTCCGAGTAGTCACCTGCACCAGCACCGAAGTCTTGGTTAAGTAACTTGTCGTTACGAAGCAAAGTGTAGTACTGTGCTGGGCGCAATAAGATTACTGCTTCGCCAACTACTTCTACATCCTTCTCTTCGATACCCTGACATAAGTCTTGGATAGCAAGCTCTAATGCTACTGGATCATTCTCGTCACCAGCAGTACCTAAGTGTACTGTAGTAGAACCTTGGAAACCTTCTGGTGCTGAACGCTTTGCGTAATCAGCGCGAGCAGTAGGTGTACCTGTACCTGCTACGATTACATCTGCCCAACCACCTACTTCTAGGGAACCTGTGATAGCGTCTGTTACTGGGTCTTTCACTGGTACTACGTTAGTAACCTGTGCGGCTTTGATACCTTGGATTAGGAAGGCTTCATCGAAGAACTTACCAATCTCTTTACCGTGCTCTACACCAACTTCTTTACGAACGTCAATGTGCGACTGGAACTCTTCTAACAAGAATGAGTTAGTACGCGCAAGTACAATAGTATCAACTTTAACGCTGATGTTGTCGAACGTTACAGAGTTGTCATGTGGGCGAACGCCACGAGATACTTTCTGTAATGAGCTAAAGCCCATACGGTCGTTAGTCAGTGTGTCAGTACCACGAATGGACTTGAACTGAAAGAACTGGCTCATGAAAGAGGCTTTCAAGAAACGCTTCTCTACTTCACCACCGTACTCTTCAATGTACAATGGGTTGATGTTGCCAGTGTTAATACCAGACTGATGGCCTGGACGTGTTTGGCTTTGTGCTACCTGTTGATTAAGAATAGACAATTATGTGTGCTCCAATTGGATTTAGTTTAAATATTACGTGAGGCAGAACGTGCACGACGTGCTTGTAAAGCCTTTACTTCTCGAGAAGTACTATAGTCTTGACCCTTAGCGAGTAAAGCATCTAGCTCTGTGTTGTACTCTTGACGAGTTAGGTCACCACCTTTACCAGCGTTAGGTACGTTATCACCTTCTAGACCAACCATCTCTTGCGAGTAGTCACCAGACTGTTGAAACATATTTACTAGTTCTTGTACGGCTAGTTTAGCTGCCATACCACCTTGTGCAATTACTGCATTCAGTTCTTTACGATCATCATTAGATACGTTGGTTTTCGCCCACGCGCTAAGTTCTGACCATGTCTCTTCACCGCTTTGTTCGGTAACACCTTTGAAAGCGTCCTCTACTTGTGAGTAGATTGCCTTGTCTTGTGCGGTACCTGCGTCTACTTGCTCTGTATAGACTTGCGTCATCTGAGCAGATAGTAGCGATGCCATACCTTCACCGTGCTTCTCTACTAATGCTTTGTAGATTTCTGGTGTACATACACCGCCGTTCGCATTGATAGCATCACGGGCTTGTGCTGAATCTAGGCCTGCTTCGGTAATCATATCACTTACTTGCTTTGCGGCAGAGCTTGTATATGAAACTTTAGCTGGTTCTTTTGTTGATTCTTGTACGGGTTCTTTTGCTGGTGCAGGTTCTTGTGCTGGGGTTACTGGTGCCTTAGTAGGTTCTACCTTTGGGGTACTATCTACCTTAGGTACGTCTGCTACTGGTGCTGTACCTTCGCCACCCTCTCCTGCTTCTGCCATATATCGTTGGCGTAGTTTAAACATTCGGTTGTCCTGTTGCTTGGCCTTGAGTTACTGCTTGTGCTTCTAAGCCTTGTGTGGCTGCGTTGCGTTCAGCTAGTGCCTTCTCATCTTGCTTAACCTTATCCTCATCTTTCAAGAACTTCTTGTAATCTACTCCGTGTCCTGCCCCTAACACTGCTATAAGTTCCCCATAATCGAGGCGCTTTGAAACTTGTTCTGGTACGTCTGCCAATGCTAATAAGTCTTGGAAGAACTGTCGGATACGATCTAGTTCACTGTTACGTGATAGTGACTCTAAGCCAGTTACAATAACTGGTTCTATTCCTGCGAATAGTGGGTTAATCTTTGCAAGTAGTCTAGTAGCTAGTGGTAGCTGTAGCTCTGTTGCCAGATTGGAGTATACGCCGCCTAAAGAACTCTCTAGTTCTTGGGCCTGCATTCTAATTTCTTCTGCTGTAACACGCTCTGCGTCTCTCGTTACCGCAGTATTCAAAAGGAATGCGGCACCGATACGACGTTCTACTGCTGAGAATTGTTCTGTTAGGAACTGTGAACTCTGAGCAACTTGGGGTGCATGTACATATATGTCTTCTTCTCGACCGTGTACGTATGCGCCTGAACGTGCTTCTGTGATCTCTCGAACGTCTGTCATCCCTGCTGGGTTGACTAAGTTCTTAACATCTGTGATTAAGGTAGTGTAGTCTAGGATTGCTTCCGCTAACGTACTTAACGTCCAGAAGTCCCCTGAGTAGTTCTCTACTAACCCCGTACCATAATCTTTATTTCGACATAGGTTCCATGTAAGTGGTATCCACGGTAAATCTGACTTACTGTATATACCAATCTGCTTGGCACAGTAGCATACCGCTTCCATCTCTTGCCATGACACGTACTGATCGTCTGCTGTCTTTGTTACACAAGTATAGATAGCTACATCTGAGTCATCTTCGTAACCTTGTGCTATAGCTGCGGCACGTAAGTCGTCAGGTAATCCTGATACAGACTTAGTTTCACGCATGATGATCTTGATTGCATTACCAGATAGGTCACGTTTTACAGTGTAGTCTCGTAATGAGTACATCTGCATCTTACCTTCTTTAGGCATCCACAATAATGCGTTACCTGTGATGATGAGATGTTGTATTACCTGTGTCATTACTACGCGTGCATTGATCTTATCCAGTTCGTGCATTGCTGCCCGTTCTGCTTCTCCTAATGCTACGTCTACCTGTGCTGGAGACAATCCTCCACCAAGTGACTCGCGTTGTTCTTGTGTTAATTTTAATCGAAAGAACGGTCGTGATGGTTGGAATAGTGCCATCATGATCTTGTTTGCTAGATTCGTTACAGCTTGAGCACCAACGGATTGGTAGTCGTTCTGCATCTCATCGTATTCCATTAGAGGGTCATCTGGGAAGATGTTAGGGAGTGTCCAGCCAGCATACCTTTCACAACGAGTTAGTGTTTCTTCTCGTGAGTGGTCGCTACCTTGGAACTCGCCTTTCAACCGAAAGTCACCGTCTAAGTATAAGTCTTTTAACTCTTGTGGAGTCATAAACCCTCCTATAAAGTTGTCTTCTGATTTAGTTCGTCTTCAAGCTCGTCGTCTAATGCTAAACTAATTTTACCTAGTTGCCCTTGACCCTTGCCCTCTTCTTCTGCGAACTGTTCAGCACGGATTGCTTCTAAACGTGCATCCTCTGCATCATCCTCTGCCTTGTCTCGTGCTTCTTTTTCTTTCTCTGATTGTAGGTACGCGGACCCTGCGGTCACACCTACTACGACTGCTGTTGCTACCCAAGCCATTTCTTGTGATTCTCCAACTGTGAATAATCCTTTGCAATATGTACTGCACGAATCTCTTCGGTTGTAGTCAATGGCGTTGCTCTAAACATCGTCCACCAAGTATCTTCCAAAGCGTACCCTGCTCGTTTTACACCTGCTGGACTAATGAATGTTCGTGGCCGCTCTCTAGCATCTACTACACTAGCACCCTCTTCGGATACTATTTGTATGTGTCCTCTAGATACGACGGTGATCCACTCTGTTAAGTGTATTTCCCCAACTAGTCGAGTACCTTTTGGTATAAAGACCTCTCTACCATAACAACCGTCAGAGAAGTATTCAGTGCAAGGTATCTCTACCTGCTCCTGTTCTCTGTCCTGCGCTTCTAGTTCAACTAGTCGTGCACGTACTTGTTCTTGTGGTAAGTCCCAACCAGTTGTCAGAGATGCTTCTTTAATACTGGTTGTCATACAACCACCTTATCCTTTAGGTACTCTAGTACATCTTTCTGCCCCTCACGGCGCTGAATTTGTTCTAGTGTTTCCGTAGGGTCTGGTCGCTTATATGGAAATACTTTCTCTAAAGCTGCGTAAGCTGCCTTAGTCATACCTCTGATTTCTGCGAATTGCATTATGTATATCTCATTGACCGCTGGTTAACCAAAGAAGTATGCGGCTTTATGAATGTCATCGATGTTATACTTGCCCTTTGGTGGCATAGTTTCGACGTTTACCCCTACTTGCTCTGCCCAGTCTGCTAATGGGTCGTGTGCTGTGTAGAGTGTGTGGAATGACTTTCTTATAGTTTTAAATAACTGTTCTGTGTTTCCTGCATGTGTTCCAAAGTCATCATGGATCATTGCATAAGAGTCAAAGTCAGTCATATTGATGGTCATTACCATGTGCGTACTGTCTATACTATGTACAAAGTTAGGCGCTATACCTGAACGTTGTTGGGACATCTTAGGATCACCGTAGCAATCATAATCATCTAACGCAATTGACAATATACCACATAGGTTTGTCTGTACTCTAGTTGATGGCACCTCTTTATAGTACTGGTACACAGGGAATCCTGCTGGTGTTAACCACTTGCAATAGTCTTTTGGTAAGCTCTGCTGTAGCCAATCCATTGCTGAACGTGCTGCTACTACAGTGCCCCCAATTGCTTCCCATAGGTGTGGCGTTAACCACTTGCTATACTCCCAGCAATGCTTCTCATCTAACTTGAATAGAGGCCAGTTGTCTGTCGCCCACTCAAAGATAGCAGCTCTTGCTGACTTCTGTTTAGCACCATACGGTAAAGTCATTACAGGACGCTTCGCAGTCTTACGAGTTATCCCTACCTCTACCCACTTATCTGCCTGTGGTTCATCTAGCTTAGTAATAGCCTGTGTGCACAGGTTAGCTACCTCTTGGTAGATGTCTTCGGGCATAGCTGTGTTGGTAAGGTTAGTTGCTTTCGCACCAATCTCATCACGCAGCATTGCAGAGAAGTGTTGTAACCCGTTGCATGATCCATCTAAACCTACTGGTATAGAAGAGTGTGCGTTAGGGTTCTTCCCATAGTCACAGTCTGACCAGTCGTAACAGAATGCTAAGAACTGATAGGGTTTGTCTGCGCTTCCCCACCACTCGCGTGAGTTAATAGGGTCTTCAACCACTCGTCGTATATGGGACTCATGTGCTTGTATCCAAGATACGCGGTCAGCATACGGAAGTTTGTCTTTGCCGAAGGTGTTAGCTCCTTGTATAGCAAGCCACTTAATGCCAGTACTTCCAAGTCTTTCAGCTCTTGCAAACTTAATAAGTCCTTTAGAACTATCCGCCCCTTGTGGTGACAGCCCGCTAGTTGCACAGTATATACGTCCGCGAAAGTCGCAGGTGTACACATAGTAGAACTCGCTCCAGTCTCGTAACTCGTTAGCCAGTTTGAACGTTTGCATGAATGCAATGACTTCTGCTTTTCGTTTCTGCTCACGACCATAAGCATCTTTTGCACGAATCTTCCAACCCGTGACTTCTGTCTTTTGTTGAACATTGTATGTTTCCTTGTTAACATCCTTTAGATGTGCGGGGAATGCTGTTGGTACAACCTTCTGGTTAGATGGTATGCCAACCCCTAATCCTTTCGCATAAATAATAGACTGTACTTCCAAGACACGTTTGTTTATCTGCCACGCTGTACGCTGCATAGCGTTAACCGCTTTACGGTGTGCTACTGGGTCGTGTTGCTCCACGTACTTCTTGTGTTCACGTGATTTGGTCTTGATGAAGGGTGTAGTGTTTGCCAGTGCAGGCGTATAGTACCCACCTAATCCCGCTGACGTCCATGCCCGTGGTGGTATTTTCAAAGGTAGTCTAGTGGGACTTAGCATACCTCGAACTTGTTCAAAGTCGCCTAACCACTCATCGAACTGGACTGTAGTCTGTACAATGTTTAGTCGCTTATTATTCTTCATTATCATTTGAACGAAGAACACATCACTAAATACGGCTAGTATGGAATCTAGTACACGTAGTCCAATGTGTGACTGTACTTCTGGGTCAAAGTCTGACCACTCTAGGTCATCGAACTTCTTGAACATCTGCATGAACACTTTATGCTTATGCATATAGTCCGTTACTTTCTGTTCCTTTAGTGATTCTGTTACTGCGTTATAATACGCAGGGTACTTCGCCTCGAACATCTGACACTTTAAGTCAGCCTCTAATCGTGCACCTATACCAAGAGTTATCTTAGCTAGTGTGTTGTGGTTTGGTATCGAAGTCTTCTGAAATATCACTTGCAATCCGATGAAAGCTACTTTCAGATAATCACCTCGTGCTACAGAACGGAGTAGTGCAGTGTATTTACCACCCCTACCTTTCGTTACGTTTGCACGTTCTTCTATTAACTTGGCTACTTCTCGTAACCGTTCGCGTATTAGGTGACTTGCTCCATCCCCTTTATCACCATCGTCATTAGCACGTAGGCGGTCTTGGTTAGCCCAGTACGTTTCCGCACCGCGCTCTAGCAAATCTTTCTCCCACGCTAACTGATCTGCCAGTGTGTTCATATCACGCCTTCTTCTTGGCTGTTGCTCGTTTACGACGTGCTTTAGCATTCTTTGCTAATCGCTGTTCGTCGTCTGATTTGTGTGAGTGGTATATGAGTGGGTACCGTGGTTTCTTATGTACGTCTAGGTACTTACCCAAACCAATTAAGAACTCATCTGGTGTTACACCTTTATGACTCCACTGTGCTTTAACTCTTACCTTACCTTCTCCGCCATTGCAGCTACGGTGAAGTGCTCCACGAATGAAGCCTGTCTTATGACAGTGATCCAATACTGGGCCGTCTGTCTTGGTAAAACCTTTATCACAAACCGCACACACGTGGCCTTGTCTAGCAACCATCTGTTTAAGGACGCCTGCTGTCTCACTAACCTTTAGTTTACGTATTGCCATTAACGTCTGCCCTTAGTAAGAAACTTTCGCACTTTGTCGCGCTTATATAGGAGTACTCAAAATTACTGTCTATAGTAGTCCTAGGTTTTGTCTGCCTGTAACAACGTGTCTTTTGAGGACAGGTGTTGTTAGAACATCTAGTCATAACGTACATTAGTCAATCTCCTCTACTGTCTTGTCATGTCGTACTGCTTTAAAGCGACCTTCTCGTAGTGAACCATTCTCAAGTATTTGCATTGCTGCTAACTCTACTACCTGACCTTTGATATAGTCTGGGTTGGTCCACCATTGGTAACGCTCTTCGTCAGACATACCAGATACAGAGTGTGTTAGGCCATTCTTCTGCTGCACAATTAGTTTACCTAGTGTGCCTGCGTACTTACCTTCACCTTCTTCTAGTCCTACTACTACACATTCTAGAGTAACTTCTG
>JBALXL010000016.1:0-4236 GCA_036960805.1 Pseudomonadales bacterium | reverse complement strand
TGCTCCTTAACTTTAGCACCGAATGCTTTAAGTCGTGTAATCTGTGCGGATGAGAACTTAGCATTAAGTCCACAGGATTTTAAATAGTCTACAATCTCTGTTAACTTAGATGTTCTACGAATCCATAATAGGAATGCTTGCTCAACTAACATCTCCATAGCATCTGCGCCATAGTGTTCTGTATAAGCTTCTAATACTCGAGTAGCTGCTTCTTGCTCTGTGGTTACACCACGTAACATAGCTACTGCTTTAGCTTCACCACATGCACCTGCTTTACGCTTAGGGTTGTGGGTCTTTGTAGGTACGTAACGGTTAAGTAAACGACCTGATATTTGTGGTAGGCCAGGAATGTTGTCTACGCCGTCACCCATTATAATCTGGTGCCAGAACCAACTTGTACCCTGTCCTATTAGTTTAGGTTTAACATTACCTACCTCGCGGTAGTCTGTCCAACCATAACCATCTACTGTGTAGAAGCGTCCTTGGCTGTCCATGTGCTTACCTTCGGAGAACCATAAATCTTTGTCTCCAGAACGCATTACTGACGAATCAATACCATGTTCTTGTATACGTGCATACTGCATCTGTCGTAATGAATCATCTGCTTCTTGTACAATGTTTACAATAGGGATGAAACGACTTGACTTGTACGCTCCTAGCATCGTGCGTAACTGTTTTACACGGTAGGCTAGTTCGGGATTCTTCTTAGCGTTACGTTTCTCTTGGTACGGTGCTACCGTAGCCATCTCTGCACGTCCGCCTTTCATGCCCATTGTTAGGTGCATGTTTACTGTCTCTGCTCCAGCCATACGGCGAGCAAAGTCTAAATTGTCTAGTACCTTGTCGAAGGCATACTTTTCTGTCTGATCTAAGTGGGCACACTGGTAGCAAATGAAGTCCGTATCATCTTGTAATACGCGACCCACAACTACTGTGCGGGCCTGTGCATCTGTCTTTGCTGCGTTTGTGCCCATGGCTTTAAAGTCCATGGTATATTCCTTACATGCTCACTGGAGTGTTTGACTCAGCGGCTGCTGCTAAATCTACGGAACCTGTTTCTAGGTCGTCTAGAGAGATGTGCTCTTGTGTCAATGCTTGACAAGTAGAACCTTCCCAATCCATGTTAGTCATGATTAGTTCTTGTAACCAGTTCTTAGAAATTTGCTTACCATCCTTCTCACGAGTACCATCAATGAACAAATCGTTCCACATACTAACGTAGTCTTCGTCAGTGGTAGATTCATTCTCCCAAAGGTAGCCTTGTAGTTTACCATGTACTTCTTCTACAGGGATAGGTGTGCTTACATCTGTTAGTGGGTCAATATGTGTTGGTGCCTTAAATGAGAATGCGCCTGCGTCATCTAGGTTAGCGTAAGTCTTCTTCTCTGCGCCCTCTTTACCATTACTATTATGGAAGATTTCGCCCATCAATGGCTTACCTAACATTTGGAAGAAGTGCGTATGACCACCACCAAGTGCTTTGTTCATCATGTTGAATACTTTCTTGTATCCAGACTTTGCTGTCATACCTTTGTTCAAACGAAGTGTAAACTTCTGAGGTACTTTAACACCGTCAATATCAATCTTGTGCTTTGGTGTAGATAGCTCAAAGATCAACATAGTTTTCAATGCTGGCTTGTGTGCTGGGTTTAGCGGTGCATGACGGCCTGTCTCTAGGTATCCTACAAAGCGCATTAAGGCTGGGCCTGCTGCTGCTAGTTCACGTTCAAAGCTTTTCTCTACGCTTTGGTCATCTGTTTCTGCGGCTGTGCGGCCAAGTTTATTAAAATCCATTATTTGCTTCTCTTAAATATGTTAGTTAGTTTGTTAGTTAGTTTGTTTCGCGCGTCACGAAGATGCACGTAGATTACGAGTCCTAAGAAGCCTACAATTAGTAGGCCCATGATAGATAACTCAATTATGTCTGTTATTGTGAATGTAAACATTTTACGCTCCATGTACAGTAGTCATATCAAATAAGTCGCTACCTATCTCTGTTTCGCAAGGGAATGGTACGACAATGTTTAGTGTATCTGGGAAGGCTGTATTAAATACTTCTGGTACAGATTCCAAGATTCGTTGTACTTCTAGTGCAACTGGTGTTAGCACTTCTTCGTTGATACCATCTAGTAGTACGCAATCGTGTACTGTGTTTACTAGTAGTACTTCGCCGTTAAAGCGGTCATTAGCCAAGAAGTATCTGAAAAGTTTTCCAAGCATTGTTTGAACAACTTCTCCTCCAAAGCCTTGGACGGGATAGTTCTTACGTTCGGTTGGTGAAAACCCAGTATACTTTCCTTGCTTGTGCATGAAATCTGGAGTAATTCCTTCTCGCCAAATGTAACGAGTACCTGTAGGGCTGTCCCAATGCGATTCTCCTTGCGTGAAAGCGTGGCTTTCCAAGAAAATCTTACGTTCGGTAAGAACTCGGTTCCTAAGTATGGTCTTTTCGAGTTGTTTATCGAAGAGAGCCACTCCTGGGTATAGAAGTTCTTCTGCTTTGATAAGAGCTTCAACATCTGCCTTAGACATTCCTGTCGATTCGACAACTGCTTCAACTCCAGCTCCATACGCTCGCTGGAACGAAAACTCTTTAGCACCTGTTCGTTGGATACCGATAGATTCATCGTGTTGTACATGATGTAGTTCCCATATTTCTTGATAAGGTTTACCTAACTTTGCAGCTAGTCGCTTACAATGGAAGTCTACTTTATCGTTTAAATCTTGTGTTAGTTGTTTGTCTCCAGACAACACACCTTGGATAACAACCTCTAACTGTGAGTAATCAATCTCTGCCATCTTCCCGTTAGGGAAACGTGACGTGAATACTTTCTTAATTTGTGATGTTTTACCACGAGGAATGTTCTGCAAGTTAGGATCACTCGAAGACATACGTGACGTTACTGTCTTAACATGGTGTAAGCTGTGGTGAACAATACCTTCGTTATTAACGAGAGTAAGCATACCCTTCTTAACACCCTTCTTGTCTATTGCCCAGTAATACGTTCCCAAATCCTTTGATAAAGAGGTACGTCGTGCGAGGGCGTTAGTAAAAGGTATTCCCCGTTTTGCCAACTCCTCGATAACATCTGCGCCTGTTCCGTACAAAGGTTGGTCATAGGCATCTGTATTAGCACCGCGCCATTTCGGTTTTGGTGTAGTGTAGCCATCGAACTTGAAGTAGAATGGTGTAATCTTACCTTTCTGTTTCTCGAGGTCGTCAACTTTAATCTTCTTATTCTTCGGCTGACCTGCTTTCTGGCCGCTCTTGAAAGTGTCTTGTACTTCATAAATAATACCTTTACGTACGATAGTGTTATGAGATTCTTCCTGTACTACTCGTACATACACGGCACCTGCTGACTTACATGTAGCTGGATCAACTGGCTCGTCGTTAAACTTAGGCCACTCTTCTTCCTTCTGCACATACTCTGCTGGCTCGTGAGCCTTCCACTTCTCGTACTTTGCAACACCACCAAACATCAAGCAAGACTTGTGTACAGGGCTGTTCCAATTGAATTCAAAACCTACTGGTAATTCGGGGATGAACTCTTCTAATTCTTCTGTTGCAGCGTCTAACGCGTCAGACACTTCTTTCTGTAGTTCTGCACCTTTAATGGCGTCAATGAACATACCGTTATATTCCATCTCCGTAGATGCCAATAGGCCATCCATGCGATGCTTAAACATAGTTCTAAATTCTTTAGGGAAGCCTGCTAACATACGACGTACTTGTCCTTGGTATATTAGCCAAGTGTTCTGCACATCACCGATTAACTCTTTCCCATCACCACATAAATAATCATGTAGCATGTCTGCGGGCACTTCTGAGGTTAAGTAACCTTCTTCCCACATTTCTTTAACTGCGTCTAACTTACAACCACCACCATAACCTTCGGCAATGTCGTTCATAGCAGTCATTTGTACATCTTGTGTCATACCACCGAGTAAGTACTCTGCGTATTGTCCACAGTAAATTGTTACGCCACGTTTAAGTGCGTCTTGGAAGGACTTCTGTCCCCATACCCATAGGTTGTCAAACTTTATGTTGAACCCACAGATAACGTCACCAGCTTCTAAAGAGTCAAACTCCTTATCCATAATGCTAGTGCGGTGATTCTTCTCGAATCTAATGCTCTCTTCTTTACCACCATCCCAACTCCAACCAGCTTCTACGATGTAGTTCTCTGGGTTGAATGGGTCTGCAAGACGTTTGTACTTGCGGTGGTTCTCGAT
>JBALXL010000067.1:0-1872 GCA_036960805.1 Pseudomonadales bacterium | reverse complement strand
CCGGAATCTGTACTTGCGTGCTGACACCCTGCGGATACATTTCTCGCGCGGTGGGAGCAAACAGATATTTGACGCCACGCTCTTCGAGTAACTTTTGATCGGCCTCCAAGGTTTTTGGGTAGGCGTCGATGTCTTCATTCTGGGAAAACTGCATGGGGTTTACAAAAATGCTGGAGACGATGCAGTCGGAGACTTGGCTTGCGTGCTCAACCAGAGCCATGTGGCCTGCGTGCAGGTTGCCCATGGTGGGAACAAAGCTAATGCTGTTACCCAGCTGACGCTCGATTGCGAGCGCTGCGCGTAGTTCGGCAGTAGTGTTGAGCGTTTTCATGGTTTGGAGTAGCAATGTTCAGGGGCTGGAAACTGGCCGTTTCTTACCGCGTCGGCATAAGCACTGATGGCGGCTTCTACACTACAAGCATCGGCTAAGAAGTTTTTCACAAACTTGGGTGTTGGGCGAGTTTTCAGGCCGAGAATGTCGTGCAGTACCATGACTTGAGCATCGGTGCCTGCGCCTGCGCCAATGCCAATGGTTGGGATATTAAGTTCGGCGGTAATTTCACTAGCTAGATCGCTAGGCATGCATTCCATGAGCAGCAGATCAACACCGGCACTTTGCAATGCTTGTGCGTCAGACTTGAGGGTATCTGCGCCGCTTTGATCGGTGCCCTGTACTTTATAGCCGCCTAGCTTATCGACGGATTGAGGTAGCAGGCCGATATGGGCGCACACCGGAATGCCGCACTCAGTTAAACGTTGAATGATCGGGCCTAACCATGCACCACCTTCTAGTTTGATGATGTGCGCGCCAGCCTGCATTAAGCGGGTGGCGTTTTCCAGTGCCGCCACTTCTGAGGTGTAGGTCATGTACGGCATGTCAGCCATGATCATGGCGTTTTTGTTGCCGCGAGCGACACAAGTGACGTGATATGCCATTTGGTCGATGGTGACGGGTACCGTGCTGTCGAGACCTTGGATCACATTGCCCAAGGAGTCGCCTACTAGCAAAACTTCAATACCTGCTTCGTCGCTGAGCTGTGCAAAGCTGGCATCGTAGCTGGTTAAGACAACAAACTTATTGCCTTCTGCTTTACAGCGCTTAAGGGAGGATAATCTAATCTTGCTCATAGCGGCTCAGGCCTTGGTTTGGGGCAACTACGAAACTGGAAACTGTTTGAGTCGCTGAATGTCGAGTATTGTAAATAGTCGAATCGTTAGGAACAAGCTTTGATGAATTCATCGGCGGTCATGTTCAGTTTGATGCCTTCGTTACCAGCCTGTTTCGAGACAGCCTTAAGCGACGCGCCATTAGGTAGAACTAACTCGGGGCTGATATCCATTAAGGGGACCAACACGAAGTTACGGTTTTCCATCTCGACGTGCGGCACGGTTAAGCGCGCGGTGCGAATAGTCATACCTGCGTACAGGATGATATCCAGATCCAGTGTGCGAGGTCCCCAGCGAACTTCCCGTACGCGGCCCTGATCTAGCTCGATTTTTTGCAGCTCATCGAGCAATGCTTCTGGCGTTAATGTCGACTCCAGCAGCGCGGCAGCATTGGTGTAATCCGGCTGCCCAGCGGGGCCGATGGGCGCAGTCTGGTAAATATTAGATACCGTCAATAATTGTGTGCCGGGAATGTCGCGAAGGCCTGAAACGGCGGCTTTGAGTTGCTCCAGAGGGTTCTCTAGGTTGCTGCCTATACCGATATAAACACGGCTGGATTGTGCTTTGCTCATTCGCCACTTCTCTCTGGACTTTTCTTGGGGCGTGGTTTGCGGCTACGTTTTTTCTGCGGTTTAGAGGGAGAGGCTAGCGCTTTGACCATGTCACGTTTGCCGTTTTCGTCAACTTCCTGAAAGTCCGTCCACC
>JBALXL010000066.1:0-1949 GCA_036960805.1 Pseudomonadales bacterium | reverse complement strand
TGTCATATCTCGAATGCACTATGCGGGTATCTACTAACTGATCGGGTTAGTAGATACCAATAAAAGCACTCAAGTAAAAACTAAAGGAATGTGACAATGACAACAATTAACAACATTAGCCCGAAAAAATACGTACCGGTGAGAAAACAGAAAAATAAATCCTATAACCCAAGTGCATGCCAAAAAGGCCAGCTAATCTGCAACACACCTTGCGACCAAAAACCTTCCAAAAAAGCGGCATAGCACAAAAGTAATCGTCCGTAGGTCGCACCCGAAATTGAATAGGTACGACCTGACTACCCTTTAAAACATTACATTCAGCTTGGCAAAAAGGCTCCTCTAGCCAACTACCAGCCGAACCTTGCTGCCCTCTCGTCCAGCAATCACATCCAGTCGTTGTGACATTTGCTCCTTAAGATCCGGCACATGAGAAATCACGCCGACCATACGGCCAGAGGCTTGCAAATCAATCAGCGTACGCACCGCCAGATCCAACGATTCAGGATCGAGGCTGCCAAAGCCTTCATCAATGAACAACGTATCGAGTCGTATACCACCAGCGTAAGCCTGCACCACGTCGGACAAACCCAAGGCCATCGCCAAGGCTGCCATAAAGCTTTCACCGCCGGACAGAGTCGCTACGGGACGGACTTTACCGGTGTAAGCATCTTCCACCTCCAAATCCAAACCGGAGGCTTTATTACCCTTGCTTCGGTCTTCCTTACGTAACAACTGATAACGGCCCTTGCTCATAATGCTCAATCGTTGACTGGCTTCGAGCAACACATCATCAAGCAACACACTAAGCACAAACCGCTGCAGGCTGACTTTATCGCCCGTCTGACCATTTGCAACATCACTGAGCGTACCGATAACCTTGTATTCATCCTCAAGTGCTTTGCAGCTCTTTTGAGCCTCTGCTAGCTTCTTCTGAGTGTTTTGTAACGCGGTGAGTCGCTTGTCCAACACCAGCCAACAATCTTCCGCCTCACGCTTTTCCTGTTCGGCAACTTCCTGCGCGGCTTCGAATTTAACAATGTCAGGTTTTTGTTGCCCTTCAAGCGTCTTTTGTTGCTGCTCAATCGAACCACTCACACGCTGACATTCGGCATCATATTCAGCGATGTCCTGCTGTAAGGTTTTAAAATCAGTCTCACTCAAACCGGCGTTGCTATAATCTTGCTGTGATTCAAAACAACTACTCTGCAAGACAGCAGACCAGGCATCGTTGGCTTGCTGTAACAAGGTAGCACTTTTCTCTTGAGCTTCTTCAGCCGCTAGTTCGGTGGCTTTTGCTGCCTGCCACGCGGCACTGGCTTGATCGTAAGCCTCACGCGCCCGCTTAAGCTGTTCCTCATCCTTAGCAATCTTATTCTGAACCTGTGCAATCGCCGCCTGCAAAGCACCTGCTTGCCGATACTGTTCAGGTAATTCCTGCTCAGCCGCCGAAACACGTGAACGAGCCGTTGCCAGTTGTGTCGCTAGTTCTGATGCCTGCTTTGTCGCCGCATCCAAGGTTGTTCTGGCCTGCTCTTCGCTAGCTTTTAGTTCGACAATACGTTCTTCTAGCTGAGTCAGCTGCTTCTGCTGTTTGAGTAAGGTCGTCACATCCTGCAGTAAAGTATCGTGCTGTTGTTGCAATTGATCGACCGGCAGGTTCGCCACTTCAGCCAACTTAACCGATGCCTGGCCACACTGTTTCTGCAAGGCATCTAAATGACTTTTTAGTCCCGCGTAGTTCTCACGAGCGGCGGTCAGCCTATCTAGCGCCAGTTGTTGGTTATCCCTGGCTTGATCCAATTGCACTTGCGTGGGTAGCGGCTGTTCACTCTGTGCAGGTTGCGGATGTTCACTGCTACCACAGACCGGGCAAGGTTGTCCGACATTTAAATCTTGAGCAAGAATGGCCGCTTGACCTTGGTGCCAGGCTAATTCGAGTATTTTAGTTT
>JBALXL010000065.1:0-1974 GCA_036960805.1 Pseudomonadales bacterium | reverse complement strand
TCACCATTGATGGTGAAGACGCTCGTGACTTTGATGATGCCGTTTATGTCGAAAAAAATAAGCGCACCAACGGCTGGCGTTTATTCGTTGCCATTGCCGATGTATCTCATTACGTACCTGTGGGCAGCGAACTGGATAAAGAAGCGACAAAGCGCGCGACCTCAGTTTACTTCCCAGAAAACGTGGTACCGATGTTGCCAGAAATCATTTCCAATGGTTTGTGCTCACTGAATCCTGAAGTCGACCGTCTAGTTATGGTTTGCGAAGTAACGATCAGTGAAAAAGGCAAGATGTCAGGCTACAAGTTCTTCGAAGCCGTTATTCACAGCCATGCACGCCTAACCTACAACCTTGTGTGGGACATGCTGCAAAAACCAATGACGGATGATGGTAAAAAGTGGCGTAAACATTACCGCCCTATCGTGCCGCATTTAGAAACCATGTATAGCCTGTACAAAATATTGCGTAAAGGCCGTACTAAGCGTGGCGCCATCGATTTCGAAACCCAAGAAACACGAATTGAATTCGATAGCCAACGTAAGATTAGCCAGATTGTTCCTACATCACGTAACGATGCTCACATGATCATCGAAGAGTGTATGTTGATGGCCAATGTGTGTGCGGCTGACTTTTTGAGCCGCTACAACGTGCCTGCATTATTCCGTGTGCATAATGGCCCCAGCGATCAGAAGCTCGATAACCTAAGAGAATTTTTAGGTGAAATGGGATTGAGCATGGCCGGTGGTGATCCATCGCCAAGCCATTACCAAACCCTGCTAAAACAAATTGCTGATCGTCCTGATGCTAAATTGATTCAGACGGTTATGTTGCGTTCGTTAAGCCAAGCGGTTTATCAGCCTGAAAACGAAGGCCATTTTGGTCTGGCGTTTGATGCTTATGCACACTTCACGTCACCGATTCGTCGTTATCCTGATCTATTAGTGCATCGCGCTATTCGCTCAGTGATTCGCAGTACCCGTGAATGTAAACATGTTCGTCGTGTTGAAGGTGCTGGTCGCTTAGCGAAGAAAGTCATCTTCCCTTACGACATTCCTGCGATGGTCACCCTAGGCGAAAATTGCTCGATGGCAGAACGCCGCGCGGACGATGCAACGCGCGATGTAGTCGACTTTTTGAAGTGCGAATACATGGAGCAGCATGTAGGCGAAGTTTTTGACGGCACTATTTCTGCCGTTACGGGTTTTGGTTTATTTGTTTCGCTAGACGAGGTATTTGTTGAAGGCTTGATTCATATATCCAATCTGGCTAATGACTTCTACCAATTCGATCAGGTTAAGCATCGCTTAGTCGGTGAACGTACTCGTCGTACCTTCCGTTTAGGTGACAAAGTATCGATTCAAGTGATGAGCGTATCGCTTGATGATCGTAAGATCGATTTTGCTTTAGCAGCGGCTCCGGGTGAAGTAGCCCCCGTCACTACGGCAGAGTATCGTCAGAATAAAAAGCCGGCTGGCAAGAAAGAACATAAACGTCCTGTATCACGTCGCCCTATTAGCTTTAAAAAGGCCGATGATAATACAGCGGGTTCTAATATTGAAGGCGGAGATAAGACTGGCGAGCCGAAGAAACGTCGCGGACCTCGTCGCAACGGTCGTAATAAATCAACAAATACGGGTAGCGCTAACAAGCCTGCAACCAGTAACGCTGCCGATCAGCAAGCTAAAACAATAGGCGGCAGCAACTCAACTTCTAGCAAGACTGACAAACCGGCGAAAAAGAAAAAGCGCCCAATGTCAAAGCGCCAGAAGATGAACGGTGCAGAAGCTAAATCAAAGAGCCAAAGTGCAGATGCATCTTCTAAGTCCAAGATTCGTAAGCCGAAGAAACCTGGTTCAGCGAAGAAGAAAGCTAAAAAATCAAATGCTAAAGCGCATATCGCTTAGGGCTGTAATTAAGCACGCCCTTTGCTTATAGGAAATAGAATGAAACTTGAGATCGTTTACGGCATTCATG
>JBALXL010000015.1:0-27220 GCA_036960805.1 Pseudomonadales bacterium | reverse complement strand
AGAATAATGAACTCGTCGCCACCAAATCGTGACACCGTATCGGTTTCTCTAATAGCGTCGCTCAGGCGTAAAGCCAGTTTAGTGAGTAATTCATCACCTATTGAATGCCCAAGGTTGTCGTTGATCTTTTTGAAGTTATCAAGATCAATAAACAGCGTTGCGAACCTGCTGTTGTTTCTTTGTGCACGAGCTAGTGTCTGTTCAGCGCGTTCATTGAATAAGTTGCGGTTTGGTAGCTTAGTCAGCGGGTCATAGTTGGCTTGAAGGTAGATGGTTTTCTCATGTTTTTTTCGTTCGCTAATATCAATAATAATGACAATGTAGCGATAAATATGGCCCTGTTTTTTAAAACTGATAACCGAGACTTCTTTTGGGCTTTGTCCATGAGTACTTGTCGTGTCAACTTCACCACGCCATTTTCCGGTTATTCTTAAGGCGAGTAGCATCTCATCATAAATATCTTTTGGGATCTCCGTTGTATCGAAAATTTTGGGCGTATGGCCAATAGCTTCTTCAGCAGTAATACCGGTGATAGCCGAAAATGCTGGATTGACCGAAATGGTTTTTTTATCTTTGTCGCAAATAAGCACGCCTTCGCTGCAGTGTTGATACAAAATAGCCGAATTTTTTAATTCATCTTCAGCGTGCACACGTTGCTCAATTTCACGTTTCAGCTTCTGATTACTCCGCTGCAGCGACTCTTTGCTCTCTGTAACTGATTCTTCGAGCAGGGCTTTTTCCTGAGTTAGCTTGCCTGTGTTTGCCGCCAGTTTGAAAATGGTCTGCAGGATGAAAATGATCAATAAAAGGGAACTGAAAATAGAAAAATTTGAGTACAGCTGGTGTTTTTTAAGTGCTGGTTTTTGTTTTTCCAGGTAACGCTTATAGCTGGCCTCAAGCAAGCGAGGATGAGGCGACGACAGGGTTTTTGTCAGGCTTGAATTTGCAGTTTGATTTCCGTGAAATACTACTTTTAGATGTTTAGATAAAGTTCTAAAAGCGGCTGTTGCTGGATCGTTATTGTTAGTGAGATGGGCCTGCAATTCCTGAATATGTTTGGTGATGACTTTTTCGTTATGGTTAGTGTCATTGATTAGGTACTGCAGAACGTCTGCCACGAGGTGGTTTAGTTTTTCTTTGGCAACGCGGTTATTTTCGCCGGATAAGTTTTCCAGGATTTGCCCTGCTAAGTGGGTCGAGTAGCTCAGAGAATTCTTTGTGAACGCCAGATTACGTTTGTAGGTATCA
Source organism: Pseudomonadales bacterium (assembly GCA_036960805.1). Taxonomy (GTDB): domain Bacteria; phylum Pseudomonadota; class Gammaproteobacteria; order Pseudomonadales; family IMCC2047; genus IMCC2047. The sequence goes on along the minus strand of JBALXL010000015.1, from coordinate 25,972 downwards.
ATCAGCGGAATGGTTTGTTCATAGCTATTTTGATACTCCGCAAAAAAGTCGACTATTGTGGCATAGTCATTTTCAAGCAGCAGTTTGGTTTCATTTTTAAGTGAGGCCAGTGTGGTGCGCTGTATTGATTGTGACTTGGTGATGCTATCAAAGTTTTTAATTTTGTTAGCGTGAAGGCTCAGAAGGTCTTTTTCTATGGATGTGTGAATGAGGTTGAGCGTCCTGAAGTTAGCCTGAATAACATTGTTGCTGGTTTCGGCCTTAGTTCTCATTTGTTCGGAGTAATAGAATAAAGATACTGTCGCTGACAGCAAAAGAAGAGCAATTCCTATGACTGATGTTGTTTTCATAGCGGCTCACCTTTATAGGTGCCGGTCAGTGTCTTTAGAAATGCGCTAATGTTGTCTACTTCCATTGGCGTTATATTTCGCCCTAATTGATAGGCAGCCATAAGGTCTATAGCTTCTTCCAGTGTTGCCACAGAACCGTCGTGGAAATAAGGTGCGGTTTTTGCCACGTTGCGTAAAGAGGGAACTTTAAAAACGTGTTTATCGTTTTCATTGCCGGTGATATCGAAGCGACCTAGATCAACTTCTGTCGGTGAGGCCGATGACTTATATTCTTTAAATAAACCAATTTTTTGAAATAAATTGCCACCCATGTTGACGCCCTGATGGCAGGATATGCAACCAAGAGAGGAAAACAGACGGTAACCCTCTTTTTCATGAGGCGTGAGAGCCTTCGTGTCACCTCGCAAGTGTTGATCAAAACGCGAGTTCGGTGTAATGAGTGAGCGTTGAAAGGTAGCAATAGCATCTTCTACCGATTCTTTGCTGATGCCTTCAGGGTAGAGTTGTGAAAAGTGTTTAACATAAGCCGGATTGTCGCGAAGCGTTTTAAGCAGTATTGGCCAGTCACTGCCAAATATGACAGGACTGTGAAGTACTCCATTGAGTAGTTGTGTCTGAGTATTAAATTTTCCGACCCAGTTCTGCGTAAATTGAGTAGCGCTATTCAGTACAGTTGGCGGGTTACGTTTGCCAAGCCTGTTATTAATGCCTGTTGCACGGGCAATGTTAATTGTACCCGCGTTGTTTTCCAGATCATGGCAGCTAGCACAGGAAATACTTTTATCTCGTGATAGGCCGGGGTCGTGAAAAAGTTGCTCACCCAGTAGCACCTTGGCGGGGTTTAACTCAATCGACAGTGGGATAGGTGGGATGGCCTTGTTGAGAAAGGTAGTGTCAGTCTCAATAGGTGTTTGAAATGCTACCAGTTTTTCTACGGGTGCCGAGAATATCAAAGCACGGAAAGAAAAAAAGGCTGCAATCAACAGTATTGTTGTACCAAAAAAGAGCGTTGATTTTTTCAAAATAAGTCGTAATACCGGTTATTTATAAGTAGTTACGGCCATCCATGACGCATTGATTAAGGGTAGATCTGATTAAATTAACTATAGTTGATTTTTTGAGCATTTCCATTGGGCACCCCGCAACAGGTGTGGTGTTGTAGGTGGGCATAATAATTTGATCGGTAGACGTTATTGCTGGCACAGGCGGCTAAAAACAGATTGAGCGAAAAGGCTCACCGGAAAGAGAAAAGAAAATAGACGGGGGCTATATTTTATAGTGATATTTCTTGTATTGAACCGCCCATTTAATCCTAAGTATTTAGGTTCTACGGCTTCACATATTATGCCTACACTTGTAGAGCTCAATTTGTTTGAAAAGGATGTTTTTTTATGGAAAGTAAGCCGTGGCTGAACGAAAAGAAATGGGCTGAAAACCACATTATTTCCAGCGCCAAAATGCAGCACTATTTTCTGTGGGGTTTTGCTGTTGTCTGGTTACTGCTGACCTCGCCGATTTTGTTTAACTTCGATGAAATCTGGGGCAAAGCTCAGCGTGAACCGATCACGGCAATCGCGTTTTTATTTCCGTTGGTGGGTGTTGGTTTGCTGGTTGCGGCATTTCGTTCCACCCAGAATTGGCTCAAGTTTGGCCGTACGCCGTTGGTGCTTGATCCCTTTCCCGGCGCACTGGGCGGTCATGTCGGCGGCTCTATTGAAACGGCGATTGCCTATGATCCAGACATGATTGGCAACGTGACGCTACAATGTCTGCACAGTTATGTCAGCGGTTCCGGCAAGAATCGTAGCCGCAAGGAAAATGTTAAATGGCAAACCGATGGCGTGTGTCATGTGAGCCGTGGCCAGCAGGGAGCGATATTTAGTTTTCGCTTTGATGCGCCCGATAATCTGCCGATAACCGACGTGGAAAAAGGCAGCAGCTATCATCTATGGCGCGTGGTTGTGAGCAGTAAACTGGACGGGCCAGACTTCTCACGCAGTTACGAAATTCCTGTATTCAAAACCGGGGCAACTTCGGCAGCGCTTCAGGTCGGCACAGAAGACCACCACGCCACTGTCGATGCCGCCATGGCTGGTGTTGAATCTATTGCTAATATCAAAGCTATCCCCGGTGGTTTACAGGCCTATTTCCCGGCTTTTCAGCGCCCCAGCATGGGTGTTTTTACGTTGATCTTCGGACTTGTTTTTATGGGTGCGGGCATTGGTGCTGGTTATGCTGGTGCTCCGTTAATTTTTCCTGTGATCTTTACCTTGGTGGGAGGATTGATTGCTCTGTTTGGCGTTTATTATTTAGGTAAATCACTGTTTATTTCCGTGACCAATGAAGGTGTGAAAAGCCGCCGTTTCCTGTTTGGTTATCCTCTGAACACCAAACAAATTGAAGCTTCACAAATTGCCAAGCTGGAAATAAAAGAAGGCGCGACCATGAGTTCTGGCAGTAAAACAACGGTGTATTATCAGCTTGTTGCTGAGTCAAAGGATGGCCAGAAACTACAACTAGCCGAACGCTTGACCAGTCGTGCCGAAGTGGAGTTGTTGAAGGAAAGTTTTGAAGCTTATTTGAGTTTGTCAGATTAATTATTAGAGGAATAAGGGGATGGATTTTTTAACGGTCGAAAATTTCGCCAACCTTGGCGTGTTGATTTTTCTTCAAGCGGTATTGGGTTTTGATAACCTGCTGTATATCTCGATTGAATCGCAGCGCGCGCCTGAAGCGCAACGCGCCATGGTACGTAAAGCCGGTATTTTAATCGCAGTGGCGCTGCGTATTGTGTTGCTGTTTGTGATGATCAAATTGATCGAGCTATTAACAGAACCCTTCTTTGCGATTCATTGGGCAGGTTTTATTGAGGGCGAATTCAACTTCTCGGCGTTGGTGTTTATCTTCGGCGGAGCTTTCATTATGTACACGGCCGTGAAGGAAATTTCTCATCTGTTAGCAGTGGACGATATGCACACGGATGTCAGCAAACGCGGCAATAAATCCGCCTTGTCCGTGATCCTGTTGATTGTCTTTATGAATTTGATTTTCAGTTTTGATTCGATTCTTTCCGCGCTTGCCATCACCGATGTGTTTATCGTATTGGCCATTGCGATTGTTGTTTCAGGTCTCGCCATGCTGGTACTGGCCGACACCGTTGCCAACTTCATCCAAAAGAACCGCAAGTACGAAGTGCTGGGCTTATTTATTCTGCTGATCGTTGGCATCGTATTGCTCGGCGAAGGAGGTCACGTCGCCCACCTAAGTCTGTTCGGCTATGAAGTTGAACCGATGGCTAAATCCACCTTCTACTTCTCAATTGCCGTGCTGGTATTGGTTGATGTGATTCAGTCGGGGTATCAGAGGAAGATTGCGGTGGTGCGGGCTAGGGGTGAAGTTTGATCAGCAGAAAAAAAGCTCTTAACGAAAGGGTTTGTGGTCTATCTCGGTAAGATTGATTCTGAATTAAACTGACAAAAATTATTATGAGACTTTAGAGCGAAAGCTTTATTCCTTTCCTCTCTTATCACTCACGCTCATGACAAGAGAGGAAAGGAAAAAGTGATGTTTAACTAGCGCAGAGTAAAACTTATTTCTTCCCTTCCAGCTGCTCTTTCAAACCCGCAAAAGGATTAAACGTCGCAGGTTTGAGTTTGCCGCCTTTAGTGCTGCCATAACGCACCAGATTTTCGAATTTGGTGTGTTCTTCATCGTGACAATACAGGCACAATAATTCCCAATTGCTACCATCGGAGGGGTTGTTGTCGTGGTCATGATCGCGGTGATGGACGGTTAGCTCTCGTAAGCTGGCGCCGGCGAACTCACGGCTGCAACGGCCACACACCCATGGATAAAGTTTTAGGGCCTGTTCGCGATAGCTTTTTTCACGTTTGGCGATGTATTCGCGTTGTTCGGCGAGTATTTTGGCGGCTTTGCTAGATTTTTCCATGGAGTCTCCAAGACGATTATTCTTTTGCCTAGCCAGAAAATAAAATACCGGCTCGTCGCATGGCGTTACTCTAACATCAAAATGAAACTAGCAAGCGGTTAAATAATCCGCGAGTAACGCACCTCGGAATTTGGTTTCAGGTAGGCATCAAACATCATACAAATGCTGCGAATCAGCAGGCGGCCGCCGTCGTTGACGGTGATGCTGTCAGCATCGAGGCGGATTAAGTCGTCCTCGGCCAGAGGCTTCAGACGCTCCAGTGATTCAGAAAAATAGTCGGTAAACTTGATGTCGAATTCATCTTCAATTTCTTTGAAGCTGAGTTTGAAGTGGCATATCAACTTGTTGATCACGGTTTTGCGCAGAATGTCGTCATCGTTGAGCGTGAAACCTTTGGTGACGGGTAGCGCATCGTTATCGAGTGCTGACTGATAGCTTTCAATATCTTTGAAGTTTTGTGCGTAGACGTTGTTGATGGCGCTGATGGCGGAGACGCCCATCGCCACCATGTCGCAGCCGCCGTGGGTGGCGTAACCTTGGAAATTACGTTGTAACTTGCCTTTTTGTTGAGCGATGGTCAGTTCGTCATCGGGTTTGGCGAAGTGATCCATACCGATATACACGTAGCCCGCCTCGGTTAGGCGTGAGATGGCGTATTCCAGCATCTGTAATTTAACCTGTGGCTCGGGCAGCTGGCTTTCATCGATCTGTTTCTGAACCTTGAACAGGTTAGGCATGTGCGCGTAGTTGAATAACGACAGACGATCCGGGTTCAACTTAATGGTCTGTTCCAGTGTGCGCTTAAGGGTTTCCATGGTTTGCATCGGCAGACCATAGATTAAATCCATGCTGACGGAGTGGAAGCCTTCGCGATGAATAGCGTCCATCAACGCACTGACTTCTTCGACGCTGTTAAAGCGGTTAACTGCTTTTTGTACGTCAGGGTCGAAGTCCTGAACGCCCATGCTGATGCGGTTAAAACCTATGTCACGTAACACCGGAATGGTGTCTACGGTCATGCGGCCGGGGTGAATCTCAATGGAGTATTCGCCGCTGTCGTCATCCAGCAGGTTGAAGTGTTTGCGGGTCGCGGCCATTAACTCGCGTTTTTCATCATCGCTGATGTAAGTGGGTGTGCCGCCGCCCCAGTGCAATTGGGTGACAGGGCGGCGGTTGTCAAAATTTGCCGCCGTCATTTCAATTTCTTTAATCAAACGGTCAAGGTAAGGGCGCGCGCGGGTTTTATTGGCGGTGATGATTTTATTGCAGGCGCAGTAGTAGCAAACCGTATCGCAAAAGGGGATATGGAAATATAACGATAGCGGGCGGGCGCTGATATTGCTGCGTTGGATTGCCGTTTTCAAGTCTGTCTCGCCAAAGGCCTCGCTGAATTGCGGCGCAGTTGGGTAAGAGGTGTAACGCGGGCCGCTCAAGTCGTAGCGGGCAATTAATTCGGGGTTCCAAAGCGAAGGCATTAAGGGTATCTCAAATAATAGGGTTTCTGCTGCGCAGTATATCGCTATAGGTGGGAGAGGCGTTTGATGCAGGTCAATTGCTATTAGGCCTTCTAATAATGTTTCATTTTACGTCCAGAACTACGAGCGGATAGCGCAGTCCTAAGCTATATTTTATCAGTGTGAGATGTTCAGCTAATGAAAATGTTAATGGGTAGGGCTATATAAGGATGTATGTATTCAAAGCTTTTTTGGGCATGGTGCTGTTGTTGTGGTTAACGGGCTGCGCTACAACGCAGCAATCAACATCGGCTGGCGGGTCCGCTAATTCGGTAAACCAACAAATCAAGCAAGACCAAGCCGTTTATGTGGTGCAGCGTGGTGATACGTTGTCGGGTATTGGCGCTCGATTTGGCGTAACCAGTGCGCAGCTGCAATATAGGAATGGGATTGCAGACCCACGCAGTTTGGAGATAGGCGTGAAGTTGATCATTCCAGAAAAAAGCCAAAGGGTCTCCTCTGCTGTTGCCAATAAAGCGCGCTTTATATGGCCGATCAAAAAACTGGATATTTCTTCTGAATTTGGTTCTAGACATCATAAGCACAAGGGTATTGATTTGCGCGCACCAAAGGGCACATCTATTCACGCTTCAGCTGATGGAATTGTGCAGTTTGTAGGCAAACAAAGAGGCTATGGCAACGTTGTTATTTTAAAGCACAAAGGCGATATACAAACTTTTTATGCACACAATAATAAAAACCTGGTGATAGATGGGCAGCGGATATTACAAGGTGATGTGATTGCTTCGGTGGGTATCACCGGTAACGCGACGGGATTCCATCTTCATTTTGAATATATTAAAAAACACCAGCCATTGAATCCCCGACACTACATTTCCGATTAAAACGTGCTTAAGCCTGTTTTAGCTCTATAGGCTCATGTTCGCTACAGATTAACTTAATGTCTGTAGCGGAAAGGGGCTCTTTTGTCAGATTACAAAAAAACTGGCCGTTGTCCTGCTTGAGGTTATGTGTGCAGCTATGGCACTGGCCAAATGTTTTATGCTGATGCTGCTTTTGAATTTGTCGTAACAACGACGTCAGGTTTTCAATAATGTCACTTGGCTCACCTTTCTCCGCCTGTTTGCAATAGGATTTCAGTAGTGACGAGGGTGTGAGCAGTTTAACCAGGTCACTGCCCGCCGATGTGACACTAAGGTGAGTGATGCGCTTATCTTTGCTGTCAGTCTTTTTTGTTACCAGCCCTTTATTTTCCAATACCTTGATAGATTGCGACACCGTGCCCTTGGTCAGCCCCAGGTATTCGGCAACGGCTTTGGCTGTGTTGGAGTAGCGATTGCAAATGGAAAGATAATGCAGAGCTTCAAATTGAACGGGTTGTAGGCCGTATTGACTCAGGCTGGCACGGCTTTCGCTTTGCAGTAGGCTACTGAGGCGTTCAAGTAATTGCTGTAGTTGTAATGCTTGCATAGCTTAATGGTATCGAATCGAAACATTATTGACAATAGCGAGAGTGTTTTGTAATATTGTTTCGAGTCGATACTAATTGGGAGCTTGTTATGAAACTTAACTTTAATTTCTTTACCGCAGTGTTAGCAGCAGGGCTATCAGGTTGCGTGATGGCGGGTGGGGGCCATAATGATGGGCTTGCATCTGCAAAGGGTGATGTTGCGTTAAGTGCGTTTGATATTGTGCACACTCGAATTTCTACACAGGGTAATACCGCCGTTTTTCATATGGCGGTATCCGATAAAGCTGGTGAGAGTAAACCGGCTGCTACCGGTAAGTTGGCGGGTAGTGATGTGTTTTCCTATGTGTGGCCGACTAGCATTGACAGTTATGAGGTGGGGTTCGAAGGTAAGGCCGGTATTTTAGCGTTGGCAGTGACTAGCCATCCTGACTTTGATGACACGCCGTTATTCGACGAAAATGGCGACGGTAACACTCAAAATGACGGCAATGTCTGGCACAGTCATTGGGTGGTTTTGCAGCCTAATGAACAGTGTGGTGAGGGCGCGTTAGGTGTTGTCGATATTGCCGAGGGCGCCAAACCGCGGTTACCAAAAACTTGGCCTGGCTTGCCGATATTGTTAGATAGTCCCGGTTGGCAGCCGATGTTTACACAGGATACCGTTGAGGTGAAAGTACCCTTTGCGAACATCAGGGCGGTGCAGCAGGGCATGTTTGATGGTGTGACAGCTGGTTTAAGGGTTAATGAAAGCACCCACGCGCCATTGCTATGTGTAGTGAATGTGATGGATGTAGCGTCGGGCGATCTCAGTTTGCCGGGCAAGGTCAACGAGTAGTGGCGGTATCATTTGATTTCGAGAGGTATAGGGCATGATCAGCAGAGGGGTTAAAGCGCCAGAGCTAATGGTTGCGAGCTGGCTGAATACGCCAGAGCCACTGGTTCTTGAGAAGTTACTTGGACGAGTTGTGGTGATACACGCCTTCCAGATGTTGTGTCCGGGCTGTGTGTCGCACGGCTTGCCACAGGCGGCCGCTATTCATGAATTGTATCGCAGCGATGAGGTGCAAGTGATCGGCCTGCACACGGTGTTTGAGCATCACAGTGTGATGACGCTTGATGCGCTCAAAGCCTTTGTGCATGAGTATCGGCTGACATTTCCTATAGCCGTTGATCAGCCGTCAGAGTCGGGCCCAATCCCTGTGATGATGCGAAAGCTCAATTTGCAGGGCACGCCTTCACTGGTGCTGATCGACAAAGCGGGCACTGTTCGTTTGACGCATTTCGGTCGTCTGAGTGATATGCAGGTGGGAAACATGATCGGACAATTGCTAATGGAAGAGGGTGGTTCGCAAGCCTCAACGGATAAGACAGCCGAGGTTGAACCTCAGGCGGATGGCCAGTGCGATGATGAGGGTTGTAGCCTCTAATCTCTCGCTTTTCACTTCTCATTCGGGCGTTAATAAAAAGGGCGACAGCAATTACTGACGCCCTTTTTTGTGGCCCGTTTCAGCGAATTAAGCTTCGTTAGCTTGCTGTCCGGCGTGGAATTCCGAGTAGATATAAACAGGGATGCCAAGATCGCCCAGTTTTTCTTCAATAATCGGCAGCACCTCATCCCAGTCCAGGCCGCCAACACCGGTGGCAATGCGAGGCAGGGCCAGCGAGGTAAAGGCTTCGTTTTTGGCAACTTTAGCCAATTCTTTTAATGAGCTACGGACATTTTTCAAGGTGGCCTTTTCCGGCTTTGCACCATGGCCATAGCCGCCATCCTGGCACAATAAATTCACAATACGAGTGTTGTTTGCGCCGCCCCATACCCAAGCACTGCCAGGCTTTGGATGGTTCTGATTACACCAGTGGTGGAAGTCCTTGTGCATCGAAGGGTGCTGCTCGTGTAATGCCAGCGCTAAGCCTTGATTCATTGGGTCATTAGCCGCCACGCTGTGAACTAATGCATGTGCTTTACTGAGTAAAATATCGCCTGAAACTTGCTTTAACATAGTCATTCCTTTTGGAGGTTTTTGTGAGGTAGTCAGTCCAGATTAGCACTCTCAAAGAGCGGGATTTTGATCCAGGTCAAGCAAGGTGAAGAGAATAATGCGATTCAAAATGTGTGAAATCATGGTGGTTATAAAGGTTTGTTTTTTTACAAATTAAGCGGCTAAAGGCGGCGCCTATAATGCCCGCCCACTTCGTATAAAGCATAAGTAAGCTGGCCCAATGAGCAGAAGGGTACTGCGTCCATCAAAGCTGAAAAAGCATTGTCGCCCTGACGAATTTCGGTTTTCATTCTCTTTAATGCAACGCGAGACTGGTCGATGTGAAGGCTGTGGAATTGCTGTAATACCTGTACTCTCTTTTGTTGTTCTGACTCGTTGATGCGGGTGAGCGGCGGCGTGATTGGCTCTTCGTTTGTCTTGTCGTCTTCAAAGCAATTAACACCGACGATGGGCTGTGATCCGTCCTGTTTACGTTGCTCGTACTCCATACTTTCCTGCTGAATACGGTTGCGCTGGAAACCTGTTTCCATGGCGCCAAAGACGCCGCCGCGTTCGTCCAATTGTTCAAACAAGTCATAGACAGCCAGCTCAACGGCATGGGTTAACTCTTCGATAAAGTAGGAGCCTTGCAGAGTATTTTGATTCAGGCTGAGGCCGAGTTCTTTTTGCAGAATGGCTTGAATGCCTAACGCCCTTCGTACACTGGGTTCGGTGGGGGTGGTGATGGCTTCGTCATAGGCATTGGTGTGCAGGCTGTTGCAGTTATCCAGGCTGGCATAGAGTGCTTGCAGGGTGGTGCGCACGTCGTTGAGATCAATATCGCGAGACTGTAATGAGCGGCCGGAGGTTTGGATGTGGTATTTGAACCGTTGCGCCTGTTCGTTGGCCCCGTACAATTCTTTCAGGGCACGAGCCCAAATACGCCTCGCTACGCGGCCGATGACTGCGTATTCCGGGTCCAGCGCATTGGAGAAGAAGAAACTCATTTGCGAAGCAACGGTATTGAGGTCGAGCCCGCGGGCAATAAAATACTCTAGCAAGGTGAAGCCGTTGGCCAGGGTAAAGGCCAGTTGAGTGACAGGATTGGCACCCGCTTCGGCCATGTGATAACCGCTGACAGAGACCGTATAGAAATTTTTCACGCCTTCTTCAAGGCACCACTCCTGCACATCGCCCATCAGTTTGAGGGCGAACTCGACATCAAAGATGCATTCATTCTGCGCTTGATCTTCCTTGAGGATATCGGCCTGCAGGGTGCCGCGTATGTTGTGTAATACCTGCGAACGAATTTTTTGATAGGTGTCTGCAGATACCAACTTAGCACCATCAATGCCCAGCAGAGCCAAGCCCGAACCATCATGGCCAGCCGGTAAGTTGCCTTGGTATTGTGGACGGGGGCGAGCTTTGAAGTGTTGCTGAAGCTTTTTCTCTATAACATTCCATTTACCGGTGCTGTAAAGATGACGCTCCACTTCCCGATCGATGGCAGCATGGAAAAATTGCGCCAGTAAGATAGGTGCAGGGCCGTTGATGGTCAGCGAAACCGAAGTCTGCGGCGCGCTGAGATCTATGCCTGAGTAGAGAATTTTCATATCGTTTAGCGTGGCGACCGAAACGCCTGACATACCCACTCGGCTAAGGGTGTCGGGTTCCAGGCTGGGGTCTTCACCGTACAGGGTGACGGGATCAAAGGCCGTGGACAGGCGAATGGCATCTTGTCCGCTGCTGAGATAATGAAAACGGTGGTTGGTTTGTTCGGGGCTACCTTCACCTGCAAACATGCGGGTGGGTGTTTCGTCCTTACGTCGATACGGGAATACGCCAGCGGTAAAGGGGTAATGGCCGGGCAGGTTTTCATTGAGCAAGAATTTCAGCTGATGCCCCCAGTCCTTGGTATCAGGCATGGCCAGCTTGGCAATGGGCAAATGAGCGGGGCTGTCGGTGAAGTTGTCGCCCTGATAGAGCTTGTCACGAATCTGGTAATGATAGTGTTTGTTATGAATACTAAGCTGTTGTTGAGGCCAGCTTTTTAATTGCCCGATATCTTCCGCAGTCAGTGCGGTCAACGCTTGATTATAGTTTTGACGCAGTTGTTGCAGGCTGTTATCAGCTGGCTCGCTTAGCTGTTGTTCTGAATAGGGCATCAAGGTGTTGGGCAGGGCTTTATCATTAAGTAATTGCAGGCTGCCGAACAGCTGAAAGGCTTGACTGGCCGCGTCAATACGCTGGTTATGTTGTTGTTGCAGTTGACGAGCGTGATGAGTGATTTCGCTCAGATAATGACGCCGAGAGATAGGGGTAGTCGGGGCTGAAGGGGCGTTGATAAGGTTCTTTTGATTAGCCTCTTGTCGTGAATGATCCCAGCTGTGTAGCGTTTGATCTGACAGCTTTTTACAGAGCTGTTTAAACAGCTTGTTGATGCCATGGCCCGAACCTAAGCTGGCGGCACATGAAAATACTGATTGCTCAGCTGACGTCGCTTGATGAGTGTGGTGGTTGTAGCACCACTGTTTTTTGACCTGTTGCAGAGCATCTTCGCTGCCAGGACGGTCAGCTTTGTTGAGCACGACCAAGTCAGCCCAATCCAGCATTTCAATTTTCTCCAACTGCCCGGGACTGCCGTATTCAGGAGTCATAACATAGAGCGAAACATCCACTAAATCCTTGATTTCGGCATTGCCTTGACCGATACCAGCGGTTTCCACAAACACCAGATCAAAGCCACTGCGGCGCAGAAAAGTAATCGCGTTGTTGAGGGTGGCACTGGTGGCTGCGTCTGGGCGACGGGTTGCCATTGAGCGGAAAAACACCCGTGGGTTGTCGAGGCTGTTGATTCTGATACGGTCGCCAAGCAAGGCGCCGCCACTACGACGGCGGGTGGGGTCAATGGCCAATACCGCAAAATGACGCTCAGGAAAGGCGTTGAGGAAATGTGACAGCAGGGTATCCAGCAGGGTGCTTTTTCCTGACCCTCCGGTGCCGGTAATCCCGACTACCGAGCAGCTGCGCAGATGATTTGTTGGGGGAAGTGGTGTGCCTGCCTCTAGAAGGGATAACTGGCGAGCAATCGTATGACATTTAGGGCGGGTCGCATGATCAGCAAGAGGCGAGGCTTGCGATTGTTGCTGTTTTTGGCTTAACGAAATAACTTCGACGGCAATGGCCTGCAGGCCGATGGTATCGTGATGCCCTGCGCTGTAAACACGCGTAACCCCCAGTGCTTCGAGGTCATCAGCCTCGCTTGGCGTAATGGTGCCGCCACCACCACAGAATACCTGCACATGCCCAGCGTTGGCGTTGCGCAACTGTTGCAGCAGAAAACTGAAAAAGCCCATGTGACCGCCCTGATAGGAACTGATGGCAAGGGCGTGTACATCTTCCTGCACGGCGGCACGTACTAACTCTTTTACACTGCGGTTATGCCCCAGATGGATGACTTCACAGCCACGCTGCTGCAGCAGGCGGCGCAGTACATGAATAGCGGCGTCATGGCCGTCAAAACGGGCCGCTGCAGTGATAATGCGTACTGGTGTTACGAGGGGTTGAGCCTTTTTGATAGACACGGGTGAATTCATATCCACTACCTTTGTTTCCCCAGATGGTCACAATTTTGACCTCTTTAGCGGCGAGAATATCCAAAATAATTGTGCCGGAATTTAGCGCTGATTTACCGGTCTAACCCATTAATAACAATAGGATCACTATGTCTCAACCAAACGATATTTATATTAGCGCGGCATGTCGTACTCCTATGGGTGCTTTTCTTGGCCAGTTTGCCAAGCTTCCAGCAACAGCTTTGGGAGAGCGTGCTATTGCTGGATTGCTGTCTCGTACGCAGCTGGATCCCGCCTTGATTGATGAGGTGCTAATGGGCTGTGTATTAGCAGCCGGTCTTGGTCAGGCTCCGGCACGGCAAGCGGCATTGGGCGCTGGCATACCGGTTTCAGTACCCTGCACCACAATTAATAAGGTCTGTGGCTCAGCCATGAAAACGGTGATGCTGGGCCACGATATGATCAAGGCTGGCAGCGCTTCATTAGTGATTGCCGGTGGTATGGAGTCAATGAGTCGAGCCCCTCATCTAATGATGCAAACACGTTCGGGCTACAAGTTGGGTCACCAGCGTCTGCTTGATCACCTGCTGCATGATGGCCTCGAAAACCCCTACGATGGACGACACATGGGAGAGATCGCTGAAGATTTGGCGCAGGGGTTGGATATTAGTCGAGCGGTTCAGGATGCCTATGCGGTAGAATCGAGCAACCGTGCATTAAACGCTGCAGCTAATGGTGCCTTTGATGATGAAATGGTGGATATGGAGGGCGCTAAGGATCAATTACCTGCGCCGCCCGACTTGATTAAATTGGCCTCATTACGCCCGGCATTTCGAACCAACGGGACCATTACTGCGGCCAATGCTTCGTCAATTTCCGATGGTGCTGCGGCGCTGTTGCTGGGTAATGGAGAGCAGCTAGATAAGCTAGATCTACCATGTCTAGCTCGTATTGTGGGGCATGCCAGTCATGCTCAGGCGCCTGATGAGTTTACTCTCGCGCCAATCGGCGTGATTAGAAAGTTGTTGGATAAGGTGGCTTGGCAAATCGATGATGTCGATCTTTTTGAAATCAATGAAGCCTTTGCGGTGGTCGTCGTGGCGGCTGAGCGTGAATTGGGGCTGGATCATGCCAAGGTGAACGTGAATGGCGGTGCCTGTGCACTGGGGCACCCCATCGGCGCCAGTGGCGCACGTATTCTGGTGACGCTTATTTATGCATTACTCCAACGAGGTTTGAAACGCGGGGTCGCGTGTTTGTGTATTGGTGGTGGTGAAGCTACGGCTGTTGCCATTGAAATTATTGATTAACGCCCTGTGTTTTTGAAGGCACAAAACCCGAGGAAGGGTGCTTACAGAATCGTCAGCTATACTTAAAAACAGACTTTATTCTATCTAGCCAATGATGGCGAGGTTGATAGCTATGGCAATTATCGAGTCACGCATCGACACAACATCACAGGACTTCGCTTGTAATCAACAACAGATGCAGGCGCAGGTCGATGATTTAATATTGGCCGTATCCCGAGTACTCGAAGGCGGCCCAGAACGTGCTCGCATCAAACACCTTGAGCGTGGCAAATTATTGGCCCGCCAACGCATTCAACTACTGCTTGATAAGGGCAGTTCATTTCTGGAATTATCCCCCTTAGCGGCACTGGATGTTTACGATAATCAGGTGCCCTGCGCGGGCATTGTCACCGGCATTGGCTTGATACATGGCCGCGAGGTGATGTTGATTGCCAACGACGCCACCGTTAAGGGCGGTAGCTATTACCCGCTGACCATAAAAAAACACCTGCGCGCGCAACAAATTGCTGCTGAAAATCATTTGCCCTGTATTTATTTGGTGGACTCCGGTGGCGCGTATCTGCCATTACAGGACGAAGTGTTTCCAGATCGTGAGCATTTTGGGCGTATCTTTTTTAATCAGGCGCGCCTTTCCGCTGCTGGCATCGCCCAGATTGCCGTGGTGCTCGGCACCTGTGTTGCAGGGGGAGCCTATGTTCCAGCCATGTCCGATGAAGCCATTATTGTGCGCAAGCAGGGCAGTATTTTTCTTGGTGGCCCGCCGCTGGTTAAAGCAGCTACTGGTGAAGTGGTCGATGACGAAACGCTGGGTGGTGGCGATGTACACGCGCGGCTTTCCGGTGTGGTGGATCATCTCGCCGATAATGATGAGCATGCGTTGATATTAGCGCGATCAGCGGTGGCGCATCTAGGGGCAAAAGCTGAACCGACAACAGCGCGCCGTGCGGTGATACCACCACGTCATCCGGCCAATGAAATCTACGGTTTGATCCCTGCCAGCGCCAAAACACAATACGATGCCCATGAGTTGATTGCCCGGTTGGTGGATGATTCGGAATTCCATGAGTTTAAAGCGCTGTATGGCACCACATTGGTGTGTGGTTTTGCCCATATTGACGGCTGGCCAGTGGGTATTCTGGCTAATCAGGGAGTGCTGTTTTCCGACTCTGCGCTGAAAGGTACCCACTTTGTCGAGCTGTGTTGCCAGCGCAAGATCCCCATGGTTTTCCTACAAAATATTACCGGCTTTATGGTGGGTAAGCGTTACGAACATGAAGGCATCGCCAAGCACGGCGCCAAGATGGTCACGGCAGTGGCCTGCGCGCAGGTGCCAAAGTTGACAATGATTGTTGGAGGTTCCTTTGGTGCCGGAAATTACGCTATGGCCGGCCGCGCCTACGACCCGCGTTTTTTATGGATGTGGCCCAATGCGCGCATTTCTGTGATGGGCGGCGAGATGGCTGCTTCAGTGTTAGCCAAGGTTAAAGGCGATTCTCTGCAAGCCAGAGGTAATGGTTGGAGTGAGGCCGAAGAAGCGCAATATGCTGAATCAATTCGCAATCAATATGACGCTCAGGGCCATCCTTTTTATGCCAGCGCTCGACTCTGGGATGACGGCGTGATCGACCCTGCCGACAGTCGTCATTACCTGTCGCGAGGCTTGGCAGCCTGTATGAACGCCCCGGTTACTGACAGCCAGTTTGGTGTTTTCCGTATGTGAGTAAGCTATGCAAAAACCGATAAACGAGCACATGAAACAGCCGTTGCATATTTGCATCGATGATCGAGGCGTTTGCTGGTTGACGCTTAATCGGCCGCACTGTGCCAATGCGCTGGACAGTGATCTGGTGCAGCAGTTATCGGCTGCACTTGCTCGGATTAGATGTGATTCCAGCATGCGCCTGCTGATTTTGAGTGGGCAGGGTGAGGTGTTTTGCAGTGGCGCGGATTTGCAGAGCATGCAACAGCTAGCGGCAGCGGATATGGGCGTCAATCAGAGCGATGCCTTTGAATTGGCGCTGTTACTTGAAGATCTAGCCAGCCTACCTGTGCCCACGTTAGCGCGAATTAATGGCGCTGCTTTCGGCGGAGGCATTGGCCTGATTGCCGCCTGCGATATTGCCATTGCCAGCAATGCGGCGAGCTTTGCCTTTAGTGAAGTACGGCTGGGTTTAGTGCCTGCCGTTATTGCGCCTTATGCGATTGCCGCCATTGGACTGCGTCAGGCGCGGCGCTGGTTTTTGAGTGGTGAGAGATTTGATGGCGAGCAGGCTCTGGCGATGGGTTTGCTACATCAACTGGTATCAAATGATGAGCTGGATGATGCCGTAGAGCAGCAAATTAAGCTGTTGCTTAAAGGTGGCCCGCAGTCACAAGGGCAGGCCAAACAGCTGCTCAATGAATGGTTGAAAAGCAGCCCGGTGGCCAAGGAGGATACCGCAGAATTATTGGCTGACATCCGAGCTTCTGGCGAAGGTCGTGAGGGGATAGATGCTTTTTTAGCGAAGCGTAAACCCGGGTGGTTGCCATGAGCAATGCCGTGAGAATCGTCGAAGTATCGCCTCGCGATGGCCTGCAAAGTGAAGCCTTGCAGGTGAGCACCGAGGTTAAGGTTGATCTGGTACGAAGGCTGATGGCTACGGGTTTGAACGATATTGAAGTCACCGCCTTTGTTAACCCTGAGCGCCTGCCGCAAATGGCCGATGCGGAAGCCTTGTGTGGACAGCTTGAAGCGTCGGAGAATGTACGGCTTTCTGCGCTGGTGCCCAACGTGCACGGTCTACAACGTGCGCAGCAGGCGGGCATTAACAATTTGGCCTTTTTTAGCGCAGCCAGCGAAAGTTTTTGTCAAAAAAATATCGGCTGCTCTATCGAACAATCCCTGCAGCGCTGCAAACAGCTTATCGAACAATTAAAGCAACAACCGAATAGTCGGCTACGGGCCTATATTTCCTGCGCTTTTGCCTGTCCCTATGAAGGTAAAGTGGCTGCCGAAAAAGTCAGTGAGTTGGCCGCCAAATTGATGGATATCGGCTGTGATGAAATTGTGTTGGCTGACACTATTGGTGTGGCAACACCGCGGCTGACTCAGCAGTTAGTTCGGCGTGTTAAAGAGCTGGTGTCGATTGGGCGTTTGGCTCTGCACCTGCATGATACCCGCGGCCAGGCGCTGGCGAATATTTACGCCTGTCTTGAATTGGGTATTACCACCATTGATGCCTCCGTTGCTGGCTTGGGTGGCTGTCCTTTTGCGCCGGGTGCAACCGGCAATCTAGCCACTGAGGACCTGGTATATCTATTGGAGGGCTGTGGTGTTGATACCGGTATTGATCTTGATCGTTTAATTGGCGTTGGGCGTTTTATTTCTGCACAACTGGGCCACGTGAATCAAAGTCGGGTCGGTGTTGCCGGAGGACTGCCCTATGAGGCACAAGAATGAGCTTTGAGTGGCGCAGAGCCAGAGTGATTATCAGCGGTGGCGCCTCGGGTTTGGGACGCGCGGTGGCTGAGTCGGTGATTGCTGCCGGTGGTCAGGTGGTATTGCTTGATTGTGACACTGGTGCCGGTAGGGCTGTCGCTAAGGAGCTAGGGGCGCCGGCATGTTTTATGGCGGTTGATGTGACCGATGCTGAGGCCATGTTACGTGCGGTCGAGCAGGCCAGTAAGCAATTGGGCGGCGTTGATCTGGCGGTAAGCTGTGCAGGTATTGCACCCAATGCTCGTTTGTTGGGTCGAGAAGGCTTACACGAAACCGAGCTGTTTTTGCGGGTGTTAGCGGTGAATCTGACTGGCACCTTTAATCTGGTAAGAGCGGCCGCAGCGGAGATGGAAAACAATCAACCCGATGAACAGGGCGCCCGCGGTGTGATTGTGATGACGTCATCGATTGCTGCTGATGACGGGCAGATTGGTCAGGCTGCTTATGCTGCGTCGAAGGGTGGTGTGGCAAGCATGACGCTGCCATTGGCGCGCGAATTGAGCCGCATTGGTGTGCGAGTCATGTGTATTGCGCCGGGCTTGTTTGATACACCCATGAGCCAGTTCTTTAGCGAGCAAGTACGAGATGATTTAGCGCAGCAGGTGCCGTTTCCACAACGGCTGGGTTTGCCTAAGGAGTACGCAAAGTTGGTCAGAAGCATTTATGAAAACGATTATTTAAACGGTGAAATTATTCGCCTTGATGGTGCGCTAAGGATGTCGGTTAAGTAGTTTTAAACTTGTTTGATTGGGCGTTTAGTTATTGAAAAATAAAGTGTTATTAGCTTCGTTGCGAGTGTTAGAAACTTTAACTACAGGCTGCTTTCAAAGACTTTATAAGTAGAACAAAAAGTAACCGTAATAATAATGGAAAGAAATGGGCGTGCCAGTGATGCTCTTGTTCCAGATGGCACGCGGTTGGGTACACAAGGGAAAGGTAGCATCGTTCATGATTTTCGTTAGATTTGTTTTAGATTGATATCACACATAAATATTAGGTTATTTGTATCCAGGCGACAGGTTTAAGGGGGAAGCAGGTCGCATTGAATTGGTGATTTACCTGGCGGAGCTGACTTTAATAGGGTGCCTGTCGGGTAGTAAAGGAGGACATCGTTATGGAATCGGTAGCGCAGTTCACCATTAATTATTGGCAGTTTCTTAATGCTGACGGACAGGCTGTGGCGGAATTACCAGCCTTTACACAAGATCCAGAACGCATCATTTCCTTATATCGAGCCATGTCGCTCACTCGTCTGTTTGATCAAAAAGCCATTGCTTTACAGCGCACAGGTCAGCTTGGCACCTACGCATCGCCGTTGGGTCAAGAGGCTATTGGTGTGGCAATTGGATCTGCGATGAGGCCTGAAGATGTGTTGATCCCAGCCTATCGTGACCATGCCGCGCAGTTTATGCGGGGTGTGCGTATGACGGATATTCTGCTGTATTGGGGCGGTGACGAGCGCGGCATGGACCATGCCGAGGCGCGAGAGGATTTCCCCATTTCGGTGCCGGTGGCCAGCCAGTGCTGCCACGCCGTGGGGGTGGCCTATGCCATGCGCCTACGCAAACAGCCGCGAGTTGCGGTGTGTTGTATCGGCGATGGCGGCACCTCCAAGGGTGATTTCTATGAATCTCTTAATGCCGCTGGTGTTTGGCAGCTGCCGGTAATTTTTGTGATTAACAATAATCATTGGGCGATTTCGGTGCCACGTTCCGGGCAGAGTGCTACGCAAACATTAGCGCAAAAGGCCATTGCCGCAGGCATTCACGGTGAGCAGGTGGATGGCAATGATGTTATCGCCATGACCGCTCGAGTAGCCGCGGCGATTGAACGCGCTCAGCAAGGCGAAGCGTCAGTGATTGAAGCTCTGAGTTACCGTATGGGTGACCACACCACTGCCGATGATGCCAGCCGTTACCGTTCGCAAGAGGAATTAGATAAATATGCAGCGCGTGATCCGATTTCCCGTTTAAACAGCTGGATGAGAGAAACCGGCATTTGGTCTGAGCAGCATGAATCGGCATTGCACGAGGCGTTGGCTGTGCAGGTGGATCAAGCCGTTAAGGCATATCTGGCAACAGAACCACAGTCAGTGCAGAGCATGTTTGATGATCTTTATGAAACCTTGCCAACGGCTTATAAAAACCAACGTGATGAGTTGGTCGCTGCTCAAACTCCACCGGATGGAGGTACTGATCATGGCTGAAATCACCTTAATTGAAGCGGTTACGCAGGCGCTGGCCTGGGAAATGGCAGATGACGACAATGTCCTGGTGCTGGGGGAAGATGTTGGTGTGAATGGTGGTGTGTTTAGGGCCACAGTAGGGTTGCAGGAGCGTTTTGGTGCTGAACGTGTGATTGATACACCATTGGCAGAGAGCCTGATTGCAGGCATGGCGATTGGTTTAGCGGCGCAAGGTCTGCGGCCGGTGGCGGAAATCCAGTTTATGGGTTTTATCTATTCGATAATTGATCAAATGTTGAGCCATGCCTCGCGCATGCGTAATCGGACGCGCGGGCGTTTGAGTTGCCCGATGGTGTTACGTGCGCCCTTTGGTGGCGGTATTCATGCACCGGAACATCATTCGGAAAGCACTGAAGCACTCTTTGCTCATATTCCCGGCTTGCGAGTAGTGATCCCCTCTTCGCCGGGACGCGCCTATGGTTTGTTGCTGGCGGCCATGCGTGACCCCGATCCGGTGGTTTTTCTGGAGCCAAAGCGTATCTATCGGCTGGTTAAAGAAGAGGTGCCCGATAACGGTGAGGCATTGCCGCTTGATGTTTGTTACACCCTGCGTGAGGGCAGCGATGTCACGCTGGTGAGTTGGGGCGCGATGATTAAAGAAACGCTGGAAGCGGCAGATGTTTTGGCCGAAAAAGGCATCAGCGCCGAGGTTATTGATGTAGCCACCATTAAACCGCTGGATAGCGCCACTATTTTGGAGTCAGTAGCTCGTACCGGACGCTGTGTGATTGTGCATGAGGCGGTGAGAAGCTGCGGGGTGGGTGCAGAGATTGCTGCGTTGCTGGCCTGTGAAGGCCTACTGCACTTGATGGCGCCAGTGCAGCGAGTGGCCGGTTATGACACGGTGATGCCGCTGTTTCGTTTGGAAAATCACTATATGCCGAGTGTTCAACGAGTCGTGGATGCGGCGCTAAAAACATTGGAGTTCGAATGAATATCTTCAAACTGCCAGATTTGGGTGAAGGTCTAATGGAAGTGGAATTGCTGGAATGGCAGGTGGCTCCTGGCGATACCATTAAGGAAGACGAGCCGCTATTGTCGGTGGAAACGGCCAAAGCCATTGTTGATATTCCCAGCCCGGTAAGTGGGAAAGTGGTGCGTTGTTATGGCGCTGCCGGTGATATTTTACATGTCGGTGATCCGGTGGTGGAGTTTGAGACTGAAGATTCCAAACTTTTGGTTGATCCACAAAGTGACGGTGAGAAAGCGCAAGTTTGCGAGCCAAAAGAGTCTGACGCGGGTAGCGTGGTGGGGCGTGTTGAAACCGGATCTCGGGTGCTTAAAGAGGAAACCCGTACCGGTGCTTTCGCAGGCGCTAAAGCAGCAACTGGAGTGGCCACCGGGGTAAAAGTATCACCAGCGGTGCGCGCATTGGCGCGTCAGTTGGAGGTAGATCTATCGGTGGTGACCCCCTCCGGTAATGGCGGTGTGATTAGCAGTGACGACGTGCAACGGGTGGCAAAAATTTTGAGTGAAGTTGGGGCCCTGCAGCCGCTGCGCGGCGTGCGGCGTGCCATGGCGCAATCGATGACTAAAGCGGCGGCTGAAGTGGTGCCGGTCACGGTTTGTGATGATGCCGATATTGATGCCTGGGGCGAAAGTCAGGATGTCACTGTGCGGTTGATTCGGGCGCTGGTCGTGGGTTGTCGCGCCCAGCCTTCCTTGAATGCCTGGTATGACAGTCACTCCATAGGGCGTCGTTTAATTGAAAAGGTGGATTTGGGCATTGCGTTGGATACCGGCGACGGCTTGTTTGTACCAGTGCTGCGAGATGTCGGAAATGCCGAAGCGAGTGACCTGCGCGCACGAATTAATGTCATGAAAGAGGCGGTGCAAAGTCGCCGTATTCCTCCGGAAGAGCTGCGCGGTAATACCATTACCTTGTCCAATTTTGGCCGGTTTGGTGGGCGTTATGCTGATCCGATTGTCCTGCCGCCGACGGTGGCTATTTTGGGTGCTGGTCGTTTGCGAGACGAGGTTGTGGCGGTTGACCGTAAGCCTGTTGTACATCGTATTATTCCGCTGTCTTTGACCTTTGATCATCGCGCGGTAACGGGTGGCGAGGCAACTCGTTTTTTGGCAGCGGTAATGGATGATTTGAGTAAAGCTTCGTAGCGAAGAGAGTGGCGATCAGTTCGAGTAATGCTCGATCAGGAGGATGATCATGGCTGAAACGAAAGCAGCGGGATTGGCAGGCATTATTGCCGGGCGTACGGCCATTTCGACGGTCGATCCGGAAGGTGCAGGGCTTTTTTATCGCGGTTATGCGGTGGCTGACTTGGCCGAACAAGCCTGCTTTGAGGAAGTGGCCTGGCTGCTGTTATACGGTGAACTACCAACCCGGACGGAACTGTTCCGCTATGGTTTGGAATTGCAGGGTTTTTATGTGTTACCCGATAATCTGAAACAGCTACTGCAATTGATTCCTGCTGAGGCTCATCCTATGGATGTGTTACGCACCGCCTGTTCGGCGATGGGTTGTATGGAGCCGGAAGGTAGTTTTTCTGAGCAACAGAAAATTGCCGATCGTTTGCTGGCTCGCATGGGCGTGATGGTGCTGTACTGGTTTAATTATCATCAGGGCTGCGAGAGTGGTTACTGTGGTGGTACGTTGGCGGGTTCTTTTCTATCTACCCTGCTGGGAAAAGAGCCGGATCCGTTGGCGGTGCATACGCTGGATGTCGCACTAACGCTTTATGCGGAACATGAATTTAACGCTTCTACGTTTAATGCACGGGTGGCTGCATCGACGTTAAGCGATTTTTATTCCGCTATTACTGGCGCGATAGGCACGTTGCGCGGGCCGTTGCATGGCGGTGCCAATGAGGCGGCGCTAGATTTAATACTGAGTTATGACTCACCGCAGGCGGCGGGAAAAGGACTGAAAGCAGCGCTTGAGCGAAAAGAAAAAATCATGGGTTTTGGGCACCGGGTTTATCAACAGGGTGATCCGCGTTCGCCCATCATTAAACAGTGGGCTTATAAGTTGGCCAAACAGAAGGCGCAGTTACCATTATTTGCCGTAGCCGAATGTATAGAGACGGTCATGGTAACTGAGAAAGGTCTGTTTCCCAATCTGGATTTCTACAGCGCGGTGGCGTTTCACCTGTGCGGCATTCCCAAACTTTTATTTACGCCTATTTTTGTGATGGCACGAGTAACAGGCTGGTCAGCGCACATTATGGAGCAGCGTGGCGACAATAAATTAATCAGACCGATGGCGGACTATATTGGGCCGGAACATCGTGATTATGTGCCGCTGTCAGAGAGAAAGTGATGACTGATAGCCGCAGTGCTGAGCGCCGGGTAACCGATCCCCTATTAGTAACGCTGGCCGACTATGTGTGTTCCGATATCTTATTTTCAGATGAGACATTTGCAGCGGCACGGCTGTGTTTGCTGGATGCGCTGGGCTGTGCTTTTTTGGCATTAAATGATGATGCCTGCGTGCAACGTTTGGGCCCCATCGTGCCGGGCGCCGAATTGCCAGGTGGTGCACGAGTGCCGGGCACGCAGTACGAGCTGGATCCAGTACGCGCCTGTTTTAACACCGGCTGTTTGATTCGCTGGCTGGATTATAACGATACCTGGTTGGCTGCCGAATGGGGGCATCCCTCGGATAATCTAGCAGCTATTCTAGCTTGTGGAGATTATCTGGATCGCAGTGGCCAGCGTGCCTTGACGATGCACGACATATTAATTGCCTTGGTTAAGGCTTATGAAATCCAGGGTGTATTGGCGCTGGAAAATGCCTTTAATCAACAGGGGCTGGATCATGTGTTGTTGGTACGTATTGCCTCGGCTGCGGTATGCGCGCGTTTGCTGGGAGGCAATCACCAGCAGGTAATGAATGCGCTTTCTAATGCGTTGGCAGATGGCGGCGCATTGCGTGTTTATCGGCATGCGCCCAATACCGGTTGGCGTAAATCCTGGGCGGCCGGAGATGCCGCATCGCGAGGCGTGCAGCATGCGCTGATGGCGGTGAAAGATGAAATGGGTTGCCCGTCAGTATTAAGCACCACACGCTGGGGTTTTGAGTCGGTATTGATGGATGGTGGCCCTGTTCGATTGAGCCAGCCACTGGCTGATAATGTGATTAAAAATATCCTCTTCAAGGTGTCATTTCCTGCGGAATTTCATGCCCAGACAGCAGTGGAGTGCGGTATTGCTTTGCACAAAGTCTTACCAAGACGACTAGATAAGATCGCGCATATTAAACTGTTCACACAGGCGGCTGGTAAACGCATTATCGACAAACGTGGACTGTTAGATAACCCAGCAGACAGGGATCATTGTTTGCAATATGCCGTAGCAGTGGCGCTACTTAAAGGTGATTTACAGGCAAGCGATTACGCTGATGTTGCCGCCGCCGATCCTAGAATTGATGATTTGCGGGATAAAATTACGGTATTTGAAGATCCGCAATTTAGTGATGATTATATGGATCCTGAAAAACGTGCTATTGCCAATCGGGTTGAAATCACCCTGAAAGATGGCCGCGAGTTTATTCGCGAACAGGCTTATCCACTGGGGCATCCACGGCGACGTGAGGAAGCAATGCCCTTACTGTTACGTAAGTTTGAGGACTCAGCGATAGCCGTCTTGGGCGCCGAATCAGCGGTAAGACTGAAAGGAGTTATGCTGGATTCGCAGCAACTTGATGTCATGTCGGTTGAAGATTTTATGGCGCTGTTAATTCCTCAGGAGAGTGTGAAATGACTGAGTCGCATTGTTTTCAGGATTTTATGCCCGGTGAAGAGTGTTTTGGTTGTGGTGCTAATAACCATCAGGGCCTGCAAATTAAAAGCTATTGGCAGGGCGAAAACAGTATCTGTGAGTGGCAGTCGCAAACTCACCACCAGGGTTGGGCCGGGCTCACTTGTGGCGGCATTATCGCCACCCTGGTGGATTGTCACTGCATGGCCACGGCGATGGCCTATGCCATTCGTGAGGAAGGGCGAGCGCTGGGCAGTGAGCCGTACTACCGATTTGCCACGGGCTCGCTCGCAGTACGTTTTGTCAAACCGACACCTGTTAACGTGCCGCTGCTTTTGTCTGCTCTTGTGACAGAGGTTAAGGGTAAACGTAAATACAGCTTGAGTTGTGAAGTGTCAGTTGCCGGTCAAATCACAGCCATAGCCGAGGTGGTGGCTTTTTTGGTTTGGCGCAGTGATGAGAATAAAGAGTCGGCATTTTCGGGAGCTTGAAAACACAACAGATACACGACCGTGGAGATAGCAATGACTGAGCTCTTCAAAGGATTGAAACAAATCGAAAAAGCGCGCGAGACGTTGCGTGGCGCTAGCTTTATGGCGGGCTTGTATCTGGGTAAAGCGGATTTTGAATTGCTGTTGCCAGCGCCTGAGCCAGCAGAGGAAAAGGCTGAAGGTGAAGCCTATTGCCGCAAGATAGAAGCCTTTCTAAAAGACCATGTTGATGCACAGCAAATAGAGCGCAGCGGTGAAATCAGTGAAGCCGTATTAAAAGGACTGCTGGATTTGGGTGCCTTTGGTATGAAAATCCCCAAGCAGTATGGCGGGCTGGGTTTTTCTCACAAAAATTACGGGCGTGTTTTAACGCTGATCGCCAGCTGGAGCAATATTCTTTCTCTCACGGTGGCGGTGCCGCAATCGATTGGTATCGCCATGCCGATTCTGCTGTTTGGTAATCAACAGCAGAAAGATCATTATTTGCCGCTAGTGGCTCGTAAGGAAATATCCGCCTTTGCGCTGACTGAGCCGGATACCGGTTCCGATGCTGCTAACGTTAAAACTGAAGCTGTACTCGCTGAGCAGGGCGATGAGTTTGTCGTTAACGGTGAAAAACTCTGGTGTACCAATGGCGCGATAGCCCGTTACATCACCTTAATCGCAAAGGTGCCTGCGCGACGGGTAACTCAGCAAGGCGTGGAGATTTGGCAGCCAGTGGCGACTGATGAGCAGGCTGAAGCATCAGTACATACTGCGTTTATTCTGGATATGCAAAGTGTTGGCGTGGAGGTGAAACAGCGTTGCGAGTTTGCCGGTTGTCGAGGCATTGCTAACGCCCATATAAGCTTCAGTAATGTGCATATTCCCAGGGAAAATATCATTGGTGAAGTTGGTGCGGGTTTGCGGTATGCGCTGTCGATTTTAAATATT
>JBALXL010000064.1:0-2043 GCA_036960805.1 Pseudomonadales bacterium | reverse complement strand
GTAAGCGATCCATAAACCCCACCTTGCGATGAGCTTTTAGATCAGTAAGTACGCACCTCTTTGCAGCGCCACGGCAGCAACGCCTCGTAATCTTCTGCAGACTTAGCCAGCGGCAAACGCTCCAGCACATGGCGCAGCCAGGCGTAAGGTTCCTGCCCGTTGGCCTTGGCGGTCTCGATCAGGCTGTAAATCAAGGCACTGGCCTGGGCGCCCTTGGGCGTATCGCTGAACAGCCAGTTCTTGCGTCCAATCACGAACGGGCGGATGGCGCGTTCTGCTGGGTTGTTGTCGATGGGCAGGTGTCCGCCTTCGGTGTAGCGGATCAATTTGGACCAGTTATTGGCAAGGTAGCCAGCGGCCTTGCCCAAGGCGCTTTGCGGGGTGACCTGGGCATGGGTTTTGTCCAGCCACGCTTTTAGCTGATCCAGCACTGGCTGGCTTTTCAGCTGTCTTGCTTCCAGACGGTTGGCGGCATCAAGGTCTTTGCAGTCACGCTCGACGCCGTACAACTTGTTGATCAGACTCAACGCCATATCGGCCCGTCCGGTCTTGCCCTTGGGCTGGGCTTTTTGCGCCTCGATGAATTTGCGCCGGGCATGCGCCCAGCAGCCCAGGCGTTCAATACCGGGTTGCAAGGCCACCACGTTGTAACCGGCGTAGTCATCGGTCATCAGGTAGCCACGATAGCCTTCCAGCAAACGCTGCGGCACGGCCTGGGCACGGCTTGTTGTGTAGTCGAACAGAATGACCGGATGGTCCGGTGGACCGCCCGTTTGCACCCACATCCAGGACTGGCTGGTGGGGTCTCGGCCGGGTTCTTTCAAGACCTGCAACCGCGTTTCATCGCAGTGGATCACTGGGCTGTCCAGCAGCTGGTCGCGCATCAGGTTGATTAGCGGTTGCAGATGATCGCCACACTGTATGACCCAGCGGGCCAACGTTTGCCGGGGGATAGTAACGCCGTGACGGCTCAGGACTTTCTCGAAGCGGTGCAGTGGCAAGCCATCGACATATTTGGTGGTCAGCAGCATGGCCAAGACGCTGGGGCTGGCCATGCTTTTTTCGATCAGTTGAGCCGGCTTGTCAGCGGTGACCGGTGCGGCTTCGCAAGCCTTGCAGGCATAGACCTTGCGGAAGTGCCGGATTACCCGTATCTGCATCGGGACGATTTCCAGCTGTTCGCTGATTTCTTCGCCGATGGTTTGCTTGCGACAACCGCAATCACAGGTCAGTTCGTGCTCGGGCAGTTCGTGGATGACGTCGACGCGGGGCAGTTCAGCTGGCAATGGCTTGCGTTTACCCCGTTTTTTGGCTGGTTCAGCCTTAACGGTTTCTTCATCGTCTTCGGCGGGTGTTTCAGCAGCCAGGCTTTCTGCCTCGTTGAACAGACCAATCTGGGGTGACTGCGAATCGGTCGTTTGTTCTGATTTGCGTCCGAACAAGCGCTGGCGCAGTAGCGTATTCTCTTCTTGCAAGTGCAGGATCTGCCCGTCCTTCACTGACAGCTGTTTGTTCAAGACAAGCAGTAACTGCTTGAGCTTGATCGGGTCGTCAGTAAGGGTTTCGGGCATGGAAATCATGCCGTGGATTATACCAACATCAGGCTACGTAGCGGGGCCTGAGCACCTTATGGGGTTTGTTTCGCCAGAGATCAAAGCCGTCCAGTAACCAGTTCAGTTCTTCGGTACTCAATTCGATGGCATCATCGCCTGGTTCCGGCGGAGCCTTGAAACGTTCGGCTTCCAACCGTTTTAGCCAGAGACAGAAGCCGTTGCGCTCCCAATACAATATTTTGACCCGGTTCCGGGCGCGATTGAGAAAGACAAACAACACCGGGTCAAAGACCGCCGCCTTGATGTCTAGCTCGACGAGAGCCGAGAGGCCATCAATGGATTTGCGAAAGTCCACCGGCTTGGGATACAGGTAAACCTTTTCGACCTTGGCACTGGGACGCATCATGCTGACAACCTCCAGATAAAAACGGGGAGGTTAGATTGGCGTGGTCATCATCTGGTTAGTAGGTGGAGTTTATGGAGCGCTTAC
>JBALXL010000004.1:0-136961 GCA_036960805.1 Pseudomonadales bacterium | reverse complement strand
ATGTGGCGGAAACCGATGCCGTGGGGCGCATTGCTTTTAATGAGCAAACGGGAGCTGTAACGGGCAAATATCAAAAGATTCTTAGTAGTTTGCCTAGTGGTGATGGACACTGGACGCGTACGCTGCGAATTGGCCCTGATGGTTGGCTTTATGTCACCGTAGGTTCCTCCTGCAATGTGTGTATTGAAGAGGTTCCGGAGCGCGCGGCGATGTTGCGATTACGACTCGATGGTAGTGACAAGCAACTGTATGCGACGGGACTGCGTAACAGTGTCGATTTTGACTGGTCACCGATCGATGGTGAAATTTATGCCACTGATAATGGCCGCGATTGGCAGGGGGATGATTTTCCGCCCGATGAGTTAAATAGAATTGTTGAAGATGGCTTTTACGGCTGGCCCTATGCCAATGGTAATAAAATTCCCGATCCGGATTTTGGCGCTGGCCAGCCGATGCGGATTGCCGGTTCTCTTGCACCAGTGTTTGAATTTCGAGCACATAATGCGCCGCTGGGCATGACTTTTCTTCGGCATCAGTCTGATTCATACCAGCATGCGGCGCTAGTGGCGTTGCACGGCTCCTGGAATCGCTCCAGCAAGGATGGTTACAAGGTAGTTTCTCTGCATTGGAATGAGAGTAATGAAGTCGAAGCAAGGGATTTTATTACCGGCTTTTTGGATGGTGAAAGCGTGAATGGCCGTCCGGTAGGTTTGACTGAGGCGACGGATGGCACGATTTATATCTCCGATGATTATGCGGGGGTGATCTATCGAGTGACGTCTTCGCGCTGATTTTTGGCTAAATACAGCGCATGAATAGTGAGTATTTCTTTGTAAATCGCATAAAACATCCCCTTTTCGAACGTTTCATGTAGAATAGGCCGTCGAAAATTTCAAATGCCTTAGCTCTATGCTTAGGCAACAGTAACCCTTACGAGATTAGGAGCTTTACATGTTTAGTTCTCCAGATAAAATAGCTGATTTTGATCCAGAATTGGCTGCAGCAATTGCTAAAGAAGACGTTCGTCAAGAAGAGCACATCGAACTGATTGCTTCTGAAAACTACACTAGCCGTCGTGTTATGGAAGCTCAAGGTAGCGGCCTGACGAACAAATACGCTGAAGGTTACCCTGGCAAGCGTTACTACGGTGGTTGTGAGTACGTTGATATTGCTGAGCAATTGGCAATCGATCGCGTTAAGGAACTGTTTGGTGCTGACTACGTAAACGTACAGCCTCACTCTGGTTCACAAGCTAACGCTGCTGTGTACATGGCGCTTCTTAAGCCACATGACACTGTTTTGGGCATGAGCTTGTCTGACGGTGGTCACCTGACTCACGGTTCACACGTGAACTTCTCAGGTAAAATATACAACGCTGTTCCTTACGGTCTGAACGAAGAAACTGGTCAAATCGATTACGATCAAGTTGAAGCTTTGGCGCGTGAGCACAAGCCTAAAATGATCATCGCTGGTTTCTCTGCTTACTCACAAATCGTTGATTGGCAGCGTTTCCGCGACATCGCGGACGAAGTTGGCGCATATTTCTTCGTAGATATGGCACACGTTGCTGGTCTGGTTGCAGCTGGTCTGTACCCTAACCCAGTAGGTATTGCTGATGTTGTTACGACTACAACTCACAAAACTCTGCGTGGCCCACGTGGCGGTTTGATCATGTGTAAAGCGAATGCTGATCTGGAGAAGAAATTCAACAGCGCTGTGTTCCCTGGTCAGCAAGGCGGACCTTTGATGCACGTTATCGCTGCTAAAGCGGTTGCATTCAAAGAAGCTCTGGATCCTTCGTTCAAAGTTTACCAAACTCAAGTTATTAAAAATGCTAAAGCTATGGCTGGCGTTTTCCTTGAGCGTGGTTACAACATCGTTTCTGGCGGTACTGAAAACCACCTGATGTTGGTTGATCTGATCGCTAAAGGCGTAACTGGTAAAGATGCTGACGCAGCCCTGGGCCGTGCTCACATCACTGTTAACAAAAACTCAGTGCCTAAAGATCCACAGTCTCCGTTCGTAACTTCTGGTCTGCGTGTAGGTACTCCTGCAATCACGACTCGCGGTTTCAAAGAAGCTGAGACTATTGAGCTGACTAACTGGATGTGTGACGTTGTTGATAACATCAACGATGAATCAGTAATCGACCGTGTACGTGGTCAGGTTTCTGAATTGTGCGCACGCTTCCCTGTTTACGGCTAAGGTTTGCTGTAAGTAGTTAGCACAAGCTAGATTAAGACCGGCGTCCTTTTAACAAGGGCGCCGGTTTTTTTTCGCCTGTTGAAAAGTGATCTGCGTGATCGCTTTTCTTGCTTTAGCCTTTTTCTTTACTGTCAGCAAACCTATACTCATCAAAACCTTTTTTAAAATCGGAGCTCCCGTATGGAAACCATTACTGAAATCATTGGCCAAATTAATGGTGTTGTATGGGGACCGGTGATGCTGGTGTTGATTCTTGGCACCGGATTCTTCCTGTCGATTGGCCTGAAGCTGATGCCAATTTTTAAGCTGGGCTACGGTTTTCGCATGTTGTGGCAGGGCCGAAAAGGTGTTGGCGAAGGCCAAATCAGTCCATTTAACGCTCTGATGACAGCCATGTCGGCGACAATTGGTACCGGTAATATTGCTGGCGTGGCAACAGCGATCTTTCTGGGTGGCCCAGGGGCTTTGTTTTGGATGTGGTGTACGGCGCTGGTTGGCATGGCGACAAAATATGCCGAAGCGGTACTGGCGGTGCACTACCGTGAAGTCGACGAAAAGGGCCAATACGTTGGCGGGCCGATGTATTACATCAAAAATGGACTATCTAAGAACTGGTTATGGCTGGGTACGGCATTTGCCATCTTTGGCGTGTTGGCCGGTTTTGGTATCGGTAATACGGTGCAGTCCAACTCGGTTGCTGCGGTACTGGAAGGCACCTTTGGCGTGCCGGTAATTGTTACTGCGATTGTGCTGGCTGTACTTGCAGCGGCGGTGATTCTTGGCGGTATTGAGCGTATTGCTAGCGTGGCGGGAAAGCTAGTGCCCTTTATGGCTATCGCCTATATTGGTGCAGGTTTATTGGTGTTGCTGCTAAATGTCACTGAAATTCCCGGGGCAATAGCGTTGGTGATCGAAAGTGCCTTTACTGGTCACGCGGCTACAGGCGGCTTTGCCGGTGCGGCTGTGTGGGCAGCGATTCGTTTCGGGGTGGCGCGGGGTATTTTTTCTAACGAGGCAGGTTTGGGTAGTGCTCCGATTGCTCATGCGGCGGCTCAGACCGATGATCCGGTGCGTCAGGGTGTGATCGGTATGCTGGGCACCTTTATTGATACGCTGTGCGTGTGCAGCATTACCGGGCTGGTGATTCTGGTTACTGGTGCTTGGACTGGTGGTGAGACCGGTGCGGCCCTGACGGCTGCAGCCTTTGCGACTTCACTCGGCTGGGGACAGGAAATTGTTAGTATTGCGCTGGCAGTGTTTGCCTTTACTACGATTCTTGGTTGGAGTGTGTACGGAGAAAAATGTGCGGAGTATTTGTTCGGGGTTAAGTCGATCACACCTTTCCGGCTGGCATGGATCGGCGCAGTATTTCTTGGTGCGATGGCGGAGCTGGACTTCGTGTGGCTGCTGGCCGATACGCTGAATGCCTTGATGGCTATTCCCAATTTGGTAGCACTACTGCTGTTAAGTCCGGTGGTGTTTAAGCTGACTAAGGATTATTTTTCGAAGTAAGGTTTTAACGATGGAGGGAGATAGGGTTTCTCCCTCTGGTCGGAATGACAAGGAATAATGGAAAGGCGTCATTCCGAACGAATGCCCCAGGGCACCCTCTCTTGTGTGAGGAATCTTGCCAGATCAGGCTGACAGCTTTTCCTGTAGCGCCTCAAGAATCTCGGCAGGTGTTTTACCGTTACAATCGAAACGAATGTCTGAGTATTTGTTGTACAGCGCGCAACGCTCTTCAAACAGCTCTTCAAAACTTTGATCCGGACGGCGAGCAATACCGCGGGTATCAAAGTTATGGATGCGTCGTCTCAGCTCATCCAGCGTGACATCCAGAAAAATCACCGTGCCCTGCTTTTTTAGATGTAGCATACCTGCATCGCTGTAGACGGCGCTGCCGCCAGTGGAGATCACCTTGCCGTTGGCTTCGGTTTTTAACAGTACGATTTCTTCAATTTCACGCAGCTTCATGTAACCTTCAGAATCCATAATGTCCTGTAAGGTACGGCTTTCGTGTACTTGAATCGATACATCAGTATCAAGGAAATCGAGCCCTAACTCCTTAGCCAGCATGACACCCAGGGTGCTTTTACCTGCGCCGGGCATACCGACAAGAATGACGCCGTTGTTTTGGTTCATAGAAAATCCTGTTGTTTATGTCAGGCTTGTTGCCACAAATTCAACGAGGCGTTTCATGGCCTCGTTGGGATCTTTATGATCGTAAATTAGGCTGATGCCGACAGTGCCTAATTTGGGGTATTTTTCTGAAGGCTTAATAATCTTCAGGTTGTCCGGTACGGTGCTTTTCGCCAGTACAGTGACCCCAAGTCCTTCTTCAATCGCTGCTTTGATACCTGCCAGATCAGGAATGGTGTAAACCACGCGATAATCCTGATTAACTTTACGCAAGCTTTGTATGGCTCGATGACGGTATATACAGCCTTCCTGAGCAACGATAAGAGGAACGGCCTCCTTTTCGTGTGCGTGTTGATCGGGGCTGCTAACCCACACCAGTTCATCGGCTTTTACCTGGCCACGATGTTTATTCGAGGGATTGTCGTGTAAAGCCAGAATTAAATCAAATTGATTCGCGCGCTCTTCCGATAACAGGCTTTTACTGAGATCACAGGTAACCTCAAGCGTGACATTTGGATAGGCTTTGGCGAATCGACCAACGATCTTGGGTAACAGGGTAGTGGCGAACTCACTGGGAATGCCGAAGCGAACGCGACCACTTAAGGTGGGTTTTAGAAACGTGTTGAAGGCTTCGTCGTTAATAGAAAGAATATCGCTGGCATATTTAAACAGCGTTTCGCCCTGTTGGGTTAATTTCAGGCCCTGTGAATTACGGCTGAATAGATGAGTATTGGTCATCTCTTCCAGTCGTTTAATCTGCAAACTAATAGCGGGCTGTGAACGACCCAGTAGCTCGCCAGCCTGTGTAAAGCCACCAAGCTCGGCAACGGTAATAAAGGAGCGCAGCACGTCCATTGGGAGGTTTTTCATTGGAAAGAGGGCAATCCTTACTATTAGTTACAAAAATAATTGAGCAAGGATTATTAATTATACTAATCAGATTGGCAAGTAAATTAGGCCCTGTCAGGTAAACCGGTAGCCACGGCATTAAATCTGTAAATACAGTGCATTATATAAGTTTGCCGAGGTATCCGATTGGAGTATCGTAGGGACATAATTGAGGGTTTATGAGAGGAATCCAGGACTAACATGGCAATCAGTGTATTTGATATTTTTAAAATTGGTATTGGCCCATCCAGCTCGCATACGGTTGGCCCGATGCGCGCGGCTCTGACGTTTGTAGAAGAGTTGGAGAATGACGGTCTGCTATCCGAAACGGTCAGTGTTA
Source organism: Pseudomonadales bacterium (assembly GCA_036960805.1). Classification (GTDB taxonomy): domain Bacteria; phylum Pseudomonadota; class Gammaproteobacteria; order Pseudomonadales; family IMCC2047; genus IMCC2047. The sequence goes on along the minus strand of JBALXL010000004.1, from coordinate 131,389 downwards.
AGTCTGAGCTATTTGGTTCGCTGGGGGCGACGGGTATCGGACACGGCTCAGCCAAGGCGGTTATTTTAGGACTCGAGGGTGAAATTCCGGAGGAAATTGATACTGATTTGATTCCTAGTATTACTGGGCGAGTCAGAGAATCAAAAACGCTCAATTTGAACGGTAAAAAGCAGATCGAGTTTATTGAGAAGCGTGACTTGATTCTGCATAAACGTAAAAGCCTGCCCTATCATTCCAATGGCATGAAATTTACTGCCTTTGGCGACAATGAAACGGAAATTAAGAGCTGTATTTATTACTCCGTTGGTGGCGGTTTTGTGGTTGATGAAAGTGCGACGACGGGAGAGGCTTCGATTGTTGCTGATACCACGGAGCTGCCTTATCCCTTCACCACGGGAGACGGATTGTTGGCTTTGTGCGAAAAGCATGATTTGCCGATTAGTAGCATTATGCTTGAAAATGAGAAAGTTTGGCGCGAAGAGGGAGAGATAAAAGCCGAAATTCTTAAAATTTGGCGAGTCATGAAAGACTGCGTTGATCGAGGTTGTAAGGCCGAAGGTATTTTGCCGGGCGGGCTTAAGGTAAAACGTCGGGCGGCGGATTTGCTTTGCGAATTAAGCAAACCGTCGAAGATTGAGAATGATCCGCTAAGCCCTATTCCGATGGATTGGGTGACGCTTTACGCCTTGGCCGTGAATGAAGAGAATGCAGGCGGCGGACGCGTGGTGACGGCACCGACCAATGGTGCCGCAGGTATTATCCCCGCTGTTTTGCATTACCACCTCAATTTCCGTAATGGTAAAGAAGAGGATGTTGTGCGCTTTATGCTGACCGCAGCGGCGATTGGTATTTTGTATAAGGAAAATGCTTCGATTAGCGGTGCTGAAGTGGGCTGTCAGGGCGAAGTAGGCTCGGCTTGCTCCATGGCGGCAGGTGCGCTGGCAGAAGTACTCGGTGGCACACCGAAACAGGTGGAAAATGCCGCAGAAATCGGCATGGAGCATAACCTTGGTTTGACCTGTGATCCTGTGGGTGGCTTGGTTCAGGTGCCCTGCATCGAACGTAATGCGATGGCGTCGGTGAAGGCGATTGCTGCAGCACGTATGGCGTTACGTGGCGATGGCACACACTATGTGTCGCTCGATAAGGTGATTAAAACCATGCGCGATACTGGCAAGGACATGAAGGACAAATACAAGGAAACGGCACGAGGAGGTCTGGCGATCAACGTGTTGGCAGTGCCGGTTAATATTATTGAGTGTTAATGGCTAACAACTCAGGCATTTGACTTCGGTTATTGCGTCGACACGCAGCAGGTCACTAGTTGGCATTGTTGATGTTGGTCATAAAATAATGCCAATAGTCTCATCTGTAGCACTTTTATAGGAACTTAGGATCGTTTTTTGGTACAAAGATTGTGCTTTTAAACGAAGGGAAACACAGGGAATGAGCGACGTTATGTTCATAAATGCTCAGTTGAGTCATTTTTTACCGATGCAGAAAGTTGTAGCAGTTTTGTCGGCAGGTAAGGCAACTATTGAGCAAAGAGCTTTAGCTCAGGTGGCGGGGCTGTATGACCGATATTATTAAACCTAAGCTGCTCAAAACACCGCTCTATGATTTGCACTGCAAGCTAGGGGCGAAAATGGTGACTTTTGCCGATTATAAATTGCCCGTTCATTTTCCTGGCGGCTCTTTGAGTGAGCATCAGCACACTCGACAGCAGGCAGGTTTGTTCGATGTGTCGCACATGGGACAAATAGTGGTAAATGGTGAAACAGCCGCCGCTGAGCTTGAAAAGTTGTTGCCGATTGATCTTGATAGCTTGCCGATTAATGGCCAACGTTATGCGCTGTTAACAAATAAGATAGGTGGCATTCGTGATGATTTAACGATTTGTCGCTGGGGTGAAAATGAGTTTTTTCTGGTCGTGAATGCAGCTGTTAAAGCACAGGATTTACGTTATTTAAAAACCCGTTTGGGTGCGGACAATCGTGTTGAGATGCTTGACGATCAGGCTTTGCTTGCGCTGCAAGGCCCTGCCAGCGTAGAGGTGCTAGGTCAAATAGAGCCCGCAACAGCCAAGCTAGATTTCATGACGGGCATGCACTGTGAAATTGATGGCGTCAGCTGTTATATAAGTCGCTCAGGTTATACCGGTGAAGATGGCTTTGAGATTTCCTTGCCCGCCGATAAAGCGGATATTTTTGCCCGAGATTTATTGTGCTTTGAACAGATCGAGGCGATTGGGCTTGGGGCGCGAGATTCGCTGCGTTTAGAAGCAGGATTGTGTTTGTATGGGCACGAACTGGATAAAAATATAACACCTATCGAGGCTGGGTTAGCATGGACCATTCCTGCCTCTCGCCGGATAGGTGGTAAAAAGGTTGGAAATTTCCCTGGTTCAGAGCGGATTTTACAACAAATTAGCGGCGGAACCTTCCGGAAACGGGTAGCATTGCGCTCAGATGAACGAGCCCCAATTCGTGCTGATACGGCACTGATCGGTGAAGACGGAAGTAAAGCTGGCACTGTGACTAGCGGCGTTTTTTCACCTGTGCTGGAAACGGCGATAGCCATGGCTTATGTCGAGACCGAATATGCAAAAATTGGTACTCGCCTGGAAGCCGATGTACGAGGGAAGTTACGCCCCGTGACTGTCGTTGAACTGCCTTTTGTGGCGCATCGTTACTATCAGTAAATAAAAATAATGAGTAGAGCTAGAATTCAATTTTAGCCAGTAAGAATTTTAAGAGGAACGGCAATGTCTGAACGTAAATACACCGAACAACACGAGTGGCTACAGGTCGATGGCGATCTGATTACTGTTGGTATCACTGATTTTGCTCAGAGTGAGCTGGGCGATATTGTGTTTATTGAATTGCCTGAAGTTGGTGCAGCACTGGCAGCTGGAGAAGAAGTCATTGTGATTGAATCTGTGAAAGCCGCAGGTGAAGTCGGTTCTCCACTTAATGGTGTGGTAGAAAGTGTTAACGAAGTGTTGGGTGATGCACCGGAAACGGTTAATGAAGATCCACTGGGAGCGGGTTGGTTGATCAAAGTACGTACTGATGCCGCGCCAGATATGAGTAGCTTTATGGATGAGGCGGCTTATAGCAGTTTCACCGAAGACAGTTAGTTTTATGTTTTAAGGTTCGGTTCATTGCCAGAGCCTTGAATAGATTTGTAGATTTAAGGCAAAACTTATCAGAGTTGGCCATACTTAATTGAAACAGGCGAGGGCGAACTAAGGCCTTGTCATGCAATCGAAGTACAATAAATATCGATAACCAATGAGAGGGATTTTTCATGGTACATCGGGCGTTCCGGCTGGCTGATCTGGACACGCAATCTGAATTCATTGCGCGTCATATTGGTCCTGGTGAGCAGGACCAGCAAACAATGCTGCAGCAGCTGGGTTTGCCATCATTGCAGGCATTGATAGCAAAAGTGGTGCCAGCGGCGATTTTAGCTAATGATGGTTTGAATCTGGATGTCAGCTGTAGTGAACAGCAGGCGTTGAGTGAATTACGAGGCATCGCAGAAAAAAACCAAATTTATAAATCTTTTATCGGGCAGGGTTATTATAACTGCCACACGCCCAGTGTTATCCAACGCAACATTCTTGAAAATCCCGCCTGGTACACGGCTTATACACCCTATCAGCCCGAAATTTCGCAGGGCCGCCTAGAAGCCCTTCTCAATTATCAAACACTGATTGTCGATCTCACAGGCATGGATTTGGCCAATGCGTCGCTATTGGATGAAGCCACTGCCGCTGCTGAAGCGATGGCTTTGTGTCGTAATGCGAGCAAAGCCAAAAGTAATGTTTTTTTTGTGGTCCAGGACTGTCTGCCGCAAACCATTGATGTGTTACGCACCCGTGCCGAACCGATGGGCATTGAACTGGTTATTGGTGATGCTCTGGTGGATTTGCCCGTTACGGATTGCTTTGGCGTATTGCTGCAATATCCTGGTGTTGATGGCGTTATACATGATTATTCCCGCACAATAGACGACGTTCATCAAAGGGGCGGGTTAGTCATCATGGCAGCAGATTTGCTGTCTTTGATGATATTGCAATCACCTGGTGAGCTGGATGCTGATGTGGCGGTAGGTTCTAGCCAACGCTTTGGTGTGCCGCTGGGCTTTGGTGGCCCCCACGCCGCCTATATGGGCATTAAGGATAAATTTAAACGTCTGTTGCCGGGTCGTCTGGTGGGCCTTTCTCAAGATATTAATGGTAAGCCTGCTTACCGGTTGGCGTTGCAAACGCGAGAACAACATATTCGCCGTGAAAAGGCGACTTCCAATATTTGTACGGCACAAGTGCTGCTGGCAATTATGGCCAGTATGTACGCCGTCTATCATGGCCCGGCTGGTCTACGCGCAATTGCCGAGAGAGTGCACCGTTCAACGGTTTTATTAGCGGCTGGTTTACGTAGGCTGGGCTATTCAGTGGGTGAGGCAGCCTTCTTTGATACTCTGTTGATTGATTCTGGTGAGCAGACATCTGCAATTCATCAAGCGGCCCAGAATGTAGGGGTTAATCTACGACAGGTTGATCCAGCACATGTTGGTGTGTCGTTAGATGAGACAACACAGGCAGTGGATATTGAGTTGCTGTGGCAGGTATTTGCGCTGGGGCAGATAATCGATTTTAGTGTTGCCGAACTGGATAGCAGCGAAGCGCCTGTGATCCCGGAAAATATGATGCGCAGTGGTGAGGTGCTGAGCCATCCGGTGTTTAACCGTTATCACTCAGAAACAGACATGCTTCGTTATTTGCGCTGCTTGGCAGATAAGGACATTGCGTTGGATCGCGCCATGATCCCACTGGGCTCATGCACCATGAAGTTGAATGCCAGTAGCGAGATGTTGCCGATCAGTTGGCCGCAGTTCAGTGCCATCCATCCTTTTGCACCAACGGAGCAAACCCGCGGTTACCATGAGCTTACTGATAGCTTGCAGACCATGTTGTGTGAGATCACTGGTTATGACGAGGTATCACTGCAACCTAATGCGGGCTCTCAGGGTGAGTACGCGGGGCTGTTGGCAATTCGACATTACCATCAAAGTCGTGGTGAAGAGCACCGTAACGTATGCCTTATTCCGAGTTCGGCGCATGGTACCAATCCTGCTTCAGCGCAGATGTGCGGTTTACAGGTGGTGGTCGTTAGTTGCGATGAACAGGGCAATGTTGATCTTGATGATCTCAGTTTGAAATGTGACCAGCATGGTCATCAACTTGCCGCCATGATGATTACTTATCCTTCTACCCATGGCGTGTTTGAGGAGAAAATTGTTGAAGCCTGTGAATTGATTCATCAGCACGGAGGGCAGGTGTATATGGATGGAGCTAATCTTAACGCCATGGTGGGGCTGTGTTATCCCGGCAAATTCGGAGGTGACGTCTCGCATTTGAACCTGCACAAAACTTTTTGTATTCCTCACGGTGGCGGTGGCCCTGGGGTGGGCCCGATCGGTGTTAAAAAACATCTAGCGCCGTTTTTACCGGGCCATCAAACGTTTGCGGCTGATGGGCGAGCTACGGGTGCGGTTGCTGCGGCGCCTTGGGGCAGCGCAGGTATTTTACCCATTAGCTGGATGTATATTCGCATGATGGGTCGTGCTGGTTTAACACAAGCCACTAAGGTCGCCATTCTTAATGCCAATTACATTGCTGAACGCCTTAAACAGCACTACCCGATTCTTTATAGCGGTGCACAGGGCATGGTCGCCCATGAGTGTATTCTTGACTTGACTCAGATCAAAGAGTCCACGGGTATTAGTGTGGATGATGTTGCTAAGCGTTTGATTGATTTTGGTTTCCATGCACCAACGATGTCGTTCCCAGTGGCGGGTACATTGATGATCGAGCCCACCGAAAGCGAATCGTTGCAAGAACTGGAACGTTTCTGTGATGCGATGATTTGTATTCGGCAGGAAATTACTGCATTGCAGGCTGGCGAAATGGATGAGTATGATAATCCACTGAAAAATGCGCCTCATACGGCCGCAATGGTCACCGATGATGAATGGTTGCATTCATATTCACGAAAATCAGCTGCTTACCCCCAATCGGAGCTGGGCATCGCCAAGTATTGGCCGCCGGTAGGACGTGTGGATAATGTGTATGGAGACCGGCATTTATTTTGTACCTGTGCGCCGATGGCAGATTATGATCAGGTTTAATGGCGGGTGATAGTTAGAGGTTGTAGTGACAAACGTATTTGTTGCCCGATTTTATTTTGATCAGCGATGTTGAGGCGTTCTGGTTTGTAAATTCGACATTTGGTTAATATAAAATTAAGGAGAGTTAGATGAAAAAGATATTATGTACTACGGATGAAACTGAGGTATCTCGCAAGGCTGAGGCTTTTGCTGCCCAGATGGCTAAGGGTGTGGGAGCAGAGCTTCATTATGTGCATGTCAGTAAGGTGACTTCGGATGATCTGAAAACTCCTGGACACCTCGATGTTGTGATTATTGAGGAAGTTGATGCCCGTAATCATCTGACACTGCAAAAAGCGACAGAATCAGCAAAGGCGAACGGCATATCAAATGCCACTTTCCTTACTCTCAATGGGCGTGATGTGGCAAAGGCAGTGATTGAATATGCGGAGAAAAATGGCTGTGATCATATTGTGACGGGTTCTAATGGTCGAGTGGGGATTCCTCGCTTGGTGATGGGGTCTGTGTCTGGAGATATCATCCATAAAGCACATTGTCCGGTTACAGTTATTCGTTAGTCTTAAGAGTTTTCCCCTAGGACTGGTGTGTAGCGCTGGTCTATTAAAAACGCGGCGTAAGTCGCGTTTTTTTTGAGTCTTAGTAAGGTAATAAATAAGTCTCAATCTGATGGGATAACAGAATTATTATCAGCGCCTGATAAGAGTGTCGAATATCTTTTATACTTAAGGCTCGTTTATCAGTGTTTTCGGCCAGATAAACATAGGAGATGTTTATGAGGTGTTCATTAGTTTTGGGGGTGATGTGTGAAGATCGTCCCGGCATTCTTGATATTTTGTCGACGCTAATCACCGACCATGAGGGTGAGTGGACTGAGAGCAAGATGGTAACCATGGCCGGTAAGTTTGCGGGCATTTTAACGGTGGAGTTACCGTGCCGTGAACAACAGCCTTTTACTGACGCTGTGAATGGGTTAGCTGAGCAAGGGCTGAAGGTGAATGTTGAGCGTATTGAGGTGCATGTGGAGCCGCAGGTGCATGAGTTTCAGCTTGAGATGGTTGGACAGGATCGTCCCGGAATCGTCCGAGAGATTACGCATTTGTTAGCCAAGCACGATATCAATCTGGAGGCGCTTGAGTCACGTATTGAAAGCGCCTCGATGTCAGGCGAGACACTGTTTATTGCTGCTGCTGTTGTTCACATCCCCGAACAGGTTGATATGAACAAGTTACAGAATGGTTTTGATGAACTGGCGAATGAGCTGATGGTAGATATTAAGCTCAGTGAATAGTTAAGGAACGCTTCGTGCTAGTGATTTGGGGTTGCACGGACTTTTTCCATTGCTTGAATGATGCTTTCCCGGACCGTTGAATCACAGATATAACTGTCGCTTCGGGTATATTTGTTTTCGCTGGTAACCTGGATATAGCGTGGTGGCAGGCTGTTCATTGCTAGCGCATAGGTATCTTCTATGCAGGTTATACAGTGACAATAAGACTCATCATTTTCGAGCAATTCTCGCATGGTTTGGATGGCAATTATTTCGTTAAAATTAATAATATCGCCAACAAAACATTCTTTGATCGAGTAATTTAGTACTTCCCTACTGAGCATTTTTTCCATTTGTGCTTTCCTCTTGAGAGACCGATGCGTGTTGTATTGGTTGATGATTTATCGTGAGGTAGTTATCCCGGTAATAAGTCCTGCCCTGCGCTAGGTTCGTGTTTTCAGGGGGTATAACCATAGTGTAGAAGAATGCCGAGGAATATCACTAACCCCACCCAGTGGTTATGTAAAAAAGCCTTGAAGCACAAATCGCCCTTGCGATCTTTTATTAGATATTGATGGTAGATAAACAGCAGTGCGGAGGCGATGAGTCCGGCGTAGTACCAGCTATCTAAGTGTAGGTGTTGGCCTACCATAAATAGGGAAAATAGCGTGAGTAGCTGCAATATGGCCAGGATTAATCGATCATATTCGCCAAATAAGATTGCGGTGGATTTGACGCCAATTTTTAAATCATCTTCGCGGTCTGTAATGGCGTACATGGTGTCATAGGTCAGCGTCCACAATACGTTTGCGACATAGAGAATCCATGCATAAGCTGGCACATCACCTGTTTGCGCAGCAAATGCCATGGGGATGCTCATGCCAAAAGCCATGCCCAGCACCAGTTGTGGCATATAGGTATAGCGTTTCATAAACGGGTACGTGACCGCTAGTACAACAGCAATAAGCGCAAGGCCAATTGTTAAGGTATTGGTCATCAGCACTAACAAAAAGGCTGTTAATGTGAGCGCAGTGAACAAGCCTAGTGCTTCAATTGTTGAAACTCGGCCGCTGGTGATTGGGCGGTTTTTAGTGCGCTCGACAAGCCGGTCGATTTTACGATCCGCGATATCGTTGATCACACAGCCAGCGCTACGCATTAACACCACGCCAGTGATAAAAACCAATAATACCTTTTGATCAGGGAAGCCTTCGGCTGCGATCCACAAAGCCCACAGGGTCGGCCAGAGTAGCAGGTAAATACCTATTGGTTTTTCAAGCCTCATGAGGCGGGCGTAATCAGTAAATTGTGATGCGAGTGCAGTTAACATTGTTTATGTGGGTCTGTTAAAAGGTGAGGTTGCGAAGAGGGCTTTTTACAGTGTAGTTGAATCTGAGCGTGCGTGCTGCTCAAGTGCGGGCAGAAAAATTTCAGCGACTAGCAGCGGTTTTTCATCAATAAAAAATAATGACCGTCGACCCCAGGAAAAGCGATCTGAGGTGGCATTGAAATAGTTGCTTAGCTTGGCGTTATTGAGTGCAGCGACTTCGAAATGTGTACGTCTCATGCTCGGTTCGCTGAACAATAGAGCGCCGAGTGGACGGGTATCCAGTTTTTTTAAACACCTTAGGCGGCCGGTTAAGGTCGCCTGTGGAAAGACACTGCGCGCGTACACCCAGGGTTGGTTGTGACAGAGCAATTCAACTTCACGCACCATTGCGAGTTGTCGTGGCTTGAGACCAAGGCAGGCGGCTTCGCTAGGTGTTGGGTATTGCCAGCTCTGTTGTAGCTTGCGTACGCGAAAGTCACCATTACTAGCCTTGATAAGGCGCTGTGTCAGGGAGCCGCGATCTAATAGCCAGGAACGCCATAGCTGATCGATTTGGATCAGAGGATTACGCTGGTAGTGGTGCCAGTGATTGATATTGATGTGTAGGGGCTGGTGCAATGACGGCACTCCGGCATACTGGCGAGAATAGGAGCTGGTTTTAGTTAGCTCCGCACAGTGCGCTTTAACCGTTGGTGATTAGGTAAGCGCACGGGAATTATAGAGATGGCGATAGCAAAAGTCTTGTGTTGAGGCTGGGATAGCAGCTTCAGTGATCAAGCGGCCAGACTGGAAAGCATCATTTCAATTTCGTCTTTAGATGTCTGCATTTCAAGCATGATGTTTTCTGCATCATCAGGGTTAAGCTCCAGCGCCTCGTAGAGCGATGCCGGGATATCTTCGTAGGGGAGATTACCAATGTCCATGCGGGTTAGCAGGCGAGTTGTGACAAAACAAAGATTGGCATAGTTGGCATCTTCATCGGTATACAGCGGGTCTTGTTGAAAACGTAGAGCGTTGTTGATTTGCAGTGGTAGATTCCAGGCTTCGGCAAGTTGGCTGCACATTTGTTCGCTAGTGACGCCAAGCAAGTGTTGTTCGATATACATGGGATTGATGTGCGGACTTGCATTCATGTAAAGGCACAGCGTGGCAAAGTGTGCTGGAAAGACATGATTGAGAATGAGATAACCGAAATTGTTCATTAGTCCCGCTAAATAGGCATAGCCCGCCTGCCCCCGTTTGCTTGCAGGAACTATACGATTTATTTTTTCCATGGCCAAGGCGCTATAAATGGCTTGTCGCCAGAATAAAGCGATACCACAGGCACCATTTTTCGGTACGGTCAAACTCTGTCCCATGGCTAAACCGAGGGCTAGGTTCATGACTAGCTCAAAGCCCAGCACGCGAACGATAGCATCACGAATAGAGGCGATTTTTCCAGGTGCTGAGTAATAGGGGGATGCTGCCCAGCTGACGACTTGGGCTGCCAGGCTTGGATCCAACTCGATGATTTTTACCAGCTGATCAATGTCGGCATTTGGATCAGAACTTAAATTAAGGATTTTTTGAGCAGTAGCTGACAGCGGAGGGATTTCTAACGTATCGGACAGACGTTTCTTTATTTGTAGCGAGGTATAGTTACGAATGGCGTTATCAATATCTTTACTGTCATTGCTGCGGTCGTGATTTTGCTGGGCAAATCCGGCAATGGCGATACCCAGTGGCATGGTATGGCAGTCATCAATGAGTAGCGCAAAATCATTTTGTGACAAGGACAATAGAGTGTCTTGCTGTCCAGAGGACATTAATATTGTTTTGGCGCCAAGTAGCGCTTCGTCGACAAAGGTTTTGTAAATGGTGATATCAGGAACGGCTGGTAGTGTTTTGAGCCCTTTTGCGACTAATAACTCTTGGTTGCTTTTACACGACACCGGTTGAACATATTGACCAGTAAAGTCGTTAAGCGCATCGAGATTGAGGATAGACGTTGAAGATACGATGGCCTGCAGTTTTGTATCGGCTGTTTCCAGTAAAACCATAACCGCAATCTGCTGGTCGGTAGTCTTTTGCTGATGTTGCTCGGCAATGCTAGAGGGTAAGTCGGCTTCGATAATCTCGTAGTTAATTTGCTTGGCGTTCAGGCTACTTAAAACGCAATGTGGTATTGCCACTGGAAACTTCCCCGTACAGTCTTGATGCAGATGAGTGTTAGCTATTAATAGTTACTTATTTAACAGTGTAGCAGCAAAATAAAAAGCCTTATTAATTTTATGGATTAAACTTTGCCGAAACGCTGGCTGCTGCCTAGCCAGCGGACTATTAATGCGTCGATATGTTGCCGGTGGTGGGTCAAAATATCACTCGCGCAGGCTTGTGTCTGGGGCATAAGTTCGGTGCTGAGTTCAAAGTCCGCTACCTTGAAGGACATGATGCCGGTTTGCTTGGTGCCAAGCACTTCTCCTGGGCCGCGTAGTTCCAAATCTTTCTCGGCGATAACAAAGCCATCACTGGATTCACGCATAATTTTGAGTCGTTCGCGACCGTTGCGTGATAGCGGCATGCTGTACATCAGCACACAAAAACTTTGTTGTGCGCCACGTCCAACACGGCCTCTTAGCTGATGTAGCTGTGACAGTCCGAGGCGTTCAGGGTTTTCAATAATCATCAAACTGGCATTAGCGACGTCCACACCGACTTCAATAACGGTGGTTGCGACCAGTAAGTTGAGTTCGCCGGCTTTAAATTGAGCCATGATGGCGGCTTTTTCGGGTGTTTTTAGACGTCCATGGATGAGGCCAATATTAAGTTCAGGCAGTTGCTCTGTTAGCTGTTCAGCGGTGACTTCTGCTGCTTGGCACTCTAGCGCTTCGGACTCTTCGATAAGTGTGCAAACCCAATAGGCTTGTCTGCCGTTATTGCAGGCTTCGCGCACACGTTGCACAACCTGATCACGGCGATCAGAACTGATAGCGATAGTTTCCACCGGGCTACGGCCCGGCGGTAGTTCGTCAATGATGGAGCAATCAAGGTCAGCATAGGCGCTCATGGCAAGCGTTCTTGGGATAGGTGTGGCAGTCATAATTAGCTGGTGCGCGACACCGTGTTCCGCATGGCCTTTGTTGAGTAATTCCAGACGTTGATGGACGCCAAAACGATGTTGTTCATCAATGATGATGAGCGCCAGTCGTTTGAATGCGACATCCTTTTGAAATAGCGCGTGGGTGCCGATGACGATACCGGCTTGGCCGGAGGCAATTATCTCGCTGTTTTGCCGGCGGATTGCTGCGGGTTGCTTGCCGGTTAGCCAGGCAACTTCTATGTCGAGTGGCTGCATCCATTGCTGGAAATTATTGAAATGCTGTTCGGCTAATATTTCGGTAGGCGCCATAATGGCGGCTTGGAAGCCGGAGGCAACGGCCGTTAATGCGGCTAGCGCTGCGACCAACGTTTTGCCGGAGCCGACGTCGCCTTGAATCAAACGCAGCATGGGGTGGTCGAAGGCTAAATCTTGATTGATTTCTGCAATGACACGTTGTTGTGCGGCGGTTAGCGGAAATGGTAGTGAGCTTAAAAAGGCCTGCTGTAGTTGGCTGCTCTGCAGTAACGCAGGGGCTGTTTTTTTACGAATTCGCTGGCGTAATTGCAGCAAACTTAGCTGGTGTGCCACGAGTTCTTCCAGCGCTAACCTGAGTTGCGCGGGGTGGCGCTGTTGAGTCAGTAGTTGCAGATCCTGCATCGACAGCGCTTGGGCTGGCGGACAATGTAAAAACTGTAAGGCTGCCGATATATCCTGAAATTGCTCGGGAAAGCGAGTGCTAGAAGGCAGTAATTCAGGTAGCTCTATAGTGGATGATAATTGCGACAGTGCCTGTGTAATAAGCTGGCGTAGTTTATTTTGGCTGATGCCTTCGGTGGTTGGATAGATCGGAGTTAAGGAGCCCTGTAGAGGGGCTAGTTGTCCTAATTGATCTAACTGGCACTCAGGGTGATAAAGCTCAAGGCCGGTGCTGCCTCGGCGTACTTCGCCAAAGCAACGTAATTGACGGCCTCGTTGTAATTCACTGCGTAAGCTGGCCGAAAAATAATAAAAACGTAGGCTGGTAATACCTGTGCTGTCTTCGATTCGACACAATAGGCTACGGCGTCTTCCCGGCACCACATCGCAGGCCAAAACAGTGCCTTCGATTAATACTTGTGATCCTTCGTACAAGGAGCCAATAGCAGTAATACGGGTACGATCTTGATAGCGCGAGGGCAGATGGAACAGTAGATCTTGTAGGCTGTGTATATCAAGCTTGGCTAAGCGCTCAGCGGTGCGTTGGCCAACACCGCTGAGTAGACTGACGCTTATTTGATGCGGGTTTGCAGAAGTACTCATTGTACTCATTGAAAAGCGTTGGTGCTGTGCATCAAGGAGGTTCGGTTAAGTACCGTACAGGCTACTTAGTCGGACAACGTCATAATGGCGTCCATTTCGACTTGAGCTGCTTTAGGCAGGCTAGCAACACCAATCGCGGCACGTGCTGGGTAAGGTTCACTGAAGTGCTGCGCCATGATTTCATTAACGGTTGGAAAATGGCTTAGATCAGTCATGAAAATGTTCAACTTGGCAATATCGGCTAATGAGCCGCCAGAAGCTTCGCAAACCGCCGTCAGGTTTTTGAAAACCTGTTGAATTTGGTCAGCAATATCGTCAGAGATGAGTTCCATACTTTCAGGAACTAATGGGATTTGGCCAGATAGATAGACAGTGTTGCCTACTTTGACAGCCTGGGAATAAGTGCCAATGGCTTGTGGGGCGTTATTTGTGGCGATAATTGAACGGTTGCTCATGAAAAATCCCTTAATAAAGTTTTTGATATGAATAGAGACCTCAGCATAACTACTGCTCTCGCATACGTTATGCTGAGGTCTTGAATAGTTAGCTTCTGATTCGCGTCACACGGTTGACGATAGGATTATTACGAATGCGGCGCATAACCCGTGCCAGGTGGAGGCGGTCTTTAATATAAATTTCGAGATGAATCAGGCTCAGTTTGGCATCTTGGTCTTCAATGCTGATTTTTTCGATATTGGCTTCTGCTGCAGTCACTAATGTGGCAATGGTGGCAACACTGGCGCGCTGATTGGCAACCTCAATACGAAGCACGACACTGAACTCGCCTTCGACATTGTCATCCCAGGAAACCATGACGCATTTTTCTGGGTTATTGCGGATATCCTTGATATTACTGCATTTTTCACGGTGAACAACCATGCCTTTACCAACGCTGAGATGGCCAACAATGGCTTCGCCGGGAATCGGGTGGCAACATTTAGCAAAGCTTAATACCAGTCCTTCGGTACCCTGTACGGAAAAACTTACCGGCGTGATAGGCGTTTCGGTGAGATTGTTATTGTCATCGGCGCTGTTTATCAGGCGCGCAACCCCGTAAGCCATGCGTTCGCCCATGCCAAGCTCACCATATAGCTGTTCAAAATCATCGCAGTTAGTATTTTTGAGCAGCGTATGGCGCTGTGTGTCGGTGAGTTTTTCAAGCGACGTATTGATATCCAGTAGCGCCTTATGAAGCAGGCGCTTACCTAGCTCCACGGCTTCGTGTAATTGCTGGTGTTTTAGGTAATGGCGAATGCTGCCGCGAGCCTTACCGGTAATGACAAAGTTGAGCCATGCCATGTTGGGTTTGGCGCTGGGCGCAGTAATCACTTCGACGGTCTGGCCGCTTTGCAATACGGTGTTGAGTGGCGCTAAGCGACGGTTTATACGTGACGCAACACAGGTGTGGCCAATGCCTGTGTGAACGGCGTAAGCAAAATCGACCGGCGTCGCTCCAGCTGGCAGTTCAAGGATTTTCCCATTAGGTGTAAATACAAAAATTTCGTGTGGGAAAAGTTCCGTTTTGAAGTTTTCGATAAATTCGAGGGAGTTGCCGGCACTTTGCTGCATTTCGAGCAAATCTTGCACCCATTTTCGCGCTCTGGCATGGCTATGGCTGGCTTTGTCATTGGACTTATAAAGCCAGTGTGCTGCAATACCATTGTTGCCCATGTGTTCCATGTCTTCGGTGCGGATCTGGATTTCAATGGGCACGCCGTGCATGCCAAATAGTGTGGTGTGCAACGATTGATAGCCGTTGGCTTTAGGGATGGCAATGTAATCTTTAAAGCGGCCTTCTACAGGTTTGTAGAAGTTGTGTACGGCGCCAAGAATGCGATAGCAGCTGTCGACGCTATCGGTGATGATACGAAAGGCGTACACGTCCATAATTTCGCTGAAAGGTTTACGCTGCTGACGCATTTTGTGATAAATGCCCGCTAAATGTTTTTCGCGACCAATGATGCGGCCGGGCATCTCTTCGAGTTTTAGGTGTTGCGTTAACGCTTCCTGAATTTGGGTGACTAGCTCTTTGCGGTTACCGCGTGCCCGCTTGATCGCGCGAGTAATACGTGCGGCGCGCATGGGGTGTAGTGCTTTAAAACTCAAATCTTCCAGTTCGATGCGAACATTATTCATGCCCAGACGGTTAGCGATAGGCGCGTATAAATCTAGAGTCTCGCGAGCAATACGGCGGCGTTTGTCGGGGCGTAATACGCCTAACGTGCGCATGTTATGAAGGCGGTCGGCAAGTTTAATGAGAATGACGCGAATATCTTCGGCCATGGCTAACGCCATTTTCTGGAAATTTTCCGCCTGCTTTTCGGCAACCGTTTCGAACTCCAGATGCGTTAATTTGCTGACGCCGTCAACTAGCTCAGCAATAGTGCCGTTGAACTGCTCGGCGAGTGCTTCTTTGCTAACGCCGGTGTCTTCAATAACATCGTGTAGTAGGGCGGCCATCAGACTGTGATGATCCATACGCATTTCGGATAAAATGCGCGCAACCGCTAATGGATGGGTAATGTAGGGGTCGCCGCTACGACGTACTTGTCCATCATGGGCTTTTTCGGCGTAATAATAGGCTTGCGTGACGGCGCTTATCTGGTCCGGCTCTAAATAGTCGGCCAGGTGCTCTGCAAACTCAACGATGGATGACAACACTTACTCCGAGGCAAGGAAAATTAAATCACAACTCTCTGCAAGTTAACAAAGGGCGTGGTGATTTTCCAGTGCTAGGGAGTGAATTGTTTGATGCGCCCACGTTTTGTAGTAAGCGCGCCAGGTGACGGCCGTGATTAGGCGTCTGAAGAAGGAGCTTGTTCTGTTTCTGGTGCTTCAGCAGAAGCGTCCAGTTCGGCAGCAGGTGCCACTGAAACTTCTTCGTCTTCTTCGAAGTCTTCAAACACGTCGGAGATATCTTCTTGGATTTTACGTGCTGCCAGAGATTCTTCTGTAACCAAGCCTTCAGCAATTTCACGCAGGGCAATTACAGTCGCTTTGTCGCTGTCTGCTTTTACCAGAGGCTCTTTGCCACCGGTAGCCAATTGGCGAGCACGTTTTGTGGCCAGCATAACCAGGTCGAAACGGTTGCCGACATTATCTAAACAATCTTCTACGGTAATTCGTGCCATGTCCGGTCTCTCATAAAGCAATGCGTTGAATTTATACAGCCCGCGATTCTATCTAATTTCTGTTGATTATGATAGAAGTTCACGGATTAATTTTTCGGTGGCTTGATGTTGGCGGCGTGCATGCAGGCGTTGCGCGTTCACTACGACGCCAAAATCGACCAGAGCCTGTGAAAAATCATCATTGATGATGAGGTATTCGAATTCGCTGTAATGGGACATTTCGTCTTTGGCTTGCGCCATACGTTTGGCGATGACTTCGGCGCCGTCCTGGCCGCGTCCGTGCAGGCGTTCTTCAAGTGCCTGGCGTGATGGAGGCAGGATGAAAATGCTAACACTGTCGGGAATCAATTTGCGTACTTGTAATGCGCCCTGCCAATCGATTTCCAGGATCACATCAATACCATCGGCCAATTGTTCTTCTACCCAGACCTGAGAGGTGCCGTAATGGTTGCCAAATACGTTGGCCGACTCCAAAAACTCGCTGCGCTTGAGCATTGCTTCAAACTTATCATGTGATACGAAGTGGTAATGCACGCCGTTTTCTTCGCCTGGGCGAATGTCACGAGTGGTGAAGGATACGGAGGTGCGTAGTGAGTCGTTGTTTTCGCAAAGTGCTTTTACCAAGCTGGTTTTGCCCGCGCCTGATGGAGCGGAAACAATAAAGAGAGTTCCTTTTGTCGACATGGTATGTAGGCCTTGTGCTTTAGTCTGAATCTTGGTTATTCGATATTTTGGATCTGTTCGCGCATCTGTTCAATTAACACTTTTAATTCCACCGCGGTTTGGGTGACGTCGGTATCAACAGCCTTGGATGACAGGGTATTAGCTTCGCGGTTCAGCTCTTGCATTAAAAAGTCGAGGCGGCGGCCGACGGCGTTTTTTTGATTTAGCGTACGGCTGACTTCGTTAACGTGAGTCTGCAGGCGGTCGAGCTCTTCGTCGACATCAGATTTCTGTAATAGCAGGGCAATTTCCTGTTCCAGTCGACCGGGTTCGAGATCGGCCTTGGCGTTATCAATGCGAGTTTGTAGTTTTTGTTTTTGTATCTGCACGATGGCGGGCAGGTGGGCACGCATTTCGGCGGTAATCTCATCAACACGATTTAAGCGCTGTTCAATAATTTGTTGTAGCGCTTCACCCTCCTGTTGGCGCATGGCTTGTAGCTGTTCAAGTGCTTGTTGGAACAGGGTCAGGGCAATGCTTTTAACTTGCGCGTAATCGACTTCAGCGGTTTGTAAAACGCCGGGCCACTTTAGGATGTCGAGAGGGCTGATGTTGTCGTTTTGGTTTAGGGTGTTTTGAACTTGCTCAAGTGCTTGGCCAAGTTGTTGTACGAGCGCTGTATTGACACAAAAGTTCTGGCTCTGTTCGACATCAGCACGGAAATTCAGAGAGATTTCTAATTTTCCACGAGCAAAGCCTTTACGCAGCTTATCTCGTAAAATGGGCTCAAGGTCGCGAAAGTTTTCTGGTAATCTGAACTGAGTTTCCAGGTAACGGTGGTTTACCGAACGGATTTCCCAGACGATAGCTCCCCACTCGGTGGATTGTTCCTGGCGCGCAAAGGCAGTCATGCTTGCAGTCATTGTGGTCTCATCTAAGCATCAAAATTGAGCAACATTATAGCCCTATAACAGGGTATAATGCGGCACTTTTTGTTGGAGAACCTTGCATAACTATTGCGCTTGACAATACGGCGTTAAAATTGGCTTAAAATGCTCATTTACTACAGTAAACTCCGCTTTTCGCCAATTTTTTCCTTGTCTTAACCTGCGCTCATAACATTATGCAAAGCTCTCTGCTGACTAATTACTGAATAAATCCTTGGGGAAAACAATGCGACCTAGTGGCAGAACACCTGACCAATTACGACCTGTAAAAATCACCAGAAATTTCACAAAGCATGCTGAAGGTTCGGTACTGGTAGAGTTTGGCGATACTAAAGTGATTTGTACTGCAACCGCAGAAACCGGTGTGCCGCATTTTTTACGTGGTAAAGGTGTGGGTTGGGTAACGGCTGAGTATGGCATGTTGCCTCGTTCCACGGGTTCGCGAATGGGTCGTGAAGCGGCGCGCGGCAAACAGGGTGGCCGTACCGTTGAAATTCAGCGTTTGATTGGCCGTTCTTTGCGCGCCGCCATCGATATGAAAAAACTCGGTGAAAATACCATTGTTATCGACTGTGATGTGATTCAAGCCGATGGTGGTACACGCACGGCTTCTATTACCGGTGCCTGTGTCGCATTGGTTGATGCGATTAATAGCTTGCGTAAAAAAGGCGCGATTAAAGAAGATCCGATTAAGCACCGTATTGCTGCTGTTTCTGTGGGTATTTACAAGGGCCAGCCAGTGTTGGATCTTGATTATGCCGAGGATTCCAATGCCGAAACGGATTTGAATGTGATTATGACGGCGCAGGGTGGTTTTGTTGAGGTGCAAGGTACCGCAGAACAGGAGCCGTTTACTGCCGATGAGCTGGCTGCAATGTTAAAGCTGGCTGAACATGGTATCGCTAATTTGATCGAATTACAGGATCAGGCCTTGGCTGAGCAGGGAGAAGGTTAGTATGCAGGATTATCAACGCGAATTTATTGAGTTTGCGCTAGCGCAAGATGTCTTGCGATTTGGTGAATTTGAATTGAAATCCGGTCGTATTAGCCCGTATTTTTTTAATGCAGGCTTGTTTAACTCCGGTGCAGCATTAGCACAGCTTGGGCGCTTTTATGCCGCAGCAATCGAGCAGTCTGGAGTTGAATATGATGTGATGCTAGGACCTGCTTATAAAGGTATTCCGTTGGCAACCACGACGGCCGTCGCCTTGGCAGATCATCATGGCAAGGATGTGCCGTATGCCTTTAACCGCAAAGAGGCGAAAACTCACGGAGAAGGTGGTCAGTTAGTCGGCGCTGAGCTTGATGGGCGGGTGTTAATTATAGATGACGTGATTACTGCTGGCACCGCAGTGCGTGAAGTCATGACATTGATTGAGCAGCATAATGCCAAACCCGCGGGTGTGGTAATTGCACTTAACCGGCAGGAAAAAGGTAATGGTGATCTTTCTGCGATTCAGGAGGTCGAAAGAGATTACGGCGTACCAGTGGTCAGCATTATCACGCTTAATGATCTGATGGCTTATTTGAAGTCTGAAGCTGGAGACGCAGGTTTGTTCAAACGAATCGCGGATTATCGCCAGCAATATGGTGTTGAATAGAGGCGCATTATTGCAGGCAATACTGGGCGTGTTTGAAGAATGCTGATGCTGGGCTAGAATTAATCAGACATAGAATATTGAGGTTGGTTGATGCGGACGGTTAGAGGAACATTGTTAAGCTGCTTGCTACTAAGTGGCGTGTTGGCTGCGGAGGTCGTGGCGGCAGGCTTTAGTTATCGCTATCGAGATGATGCGGGTCATATGCGTATTGGCTATTCGGTGCCGCCTGACTTCGTGGGTAATGGCTATGAAGTGCTTAATGATCGCGGCATGGTGGTGGATGTGGTGTTGCCTCAATCGGTATTGGATGAACGTGCTGGCAAGATGCTGGCAGAGGCCGAAATACGCCATCAGCAGGAATTACAAAGTACCAAAGATGAAGCGTTATTACGATATTACAGCTCACCAGCGGATGTCGAGCGGGTACGTGAGCGTAAGCTGGGTGAATTCGATACTTTCGTTGAAATTCAAAAAGCTAATATTTTAACGAACCGTAAACGCTTAGCTGAGCTGCAAAGCCAGGCGGCAGACATCGAATTGAGTGGGCAGAAGATGCCTGGGAAAATTCTGACCACGTTGGATACGCTAGAGCATAAAATTAGTGATGCGATGCAGTCTATTGATCTTAAAAAACAAGAGAAAGAACGCGTTTGGCTCGCTTTCGAGCTTGATATTGAGCGCTTGAACGAGTTGCTTGGTGAGGAGAAAGAGCCGCTGGAGCCTGCGGCGCTAGTTAATACAAAAAAATCGGCTAAGCGGTAAATTTTTCGGTAGAAAAAAGCTGTTGGCTTAGAAAGGCCCACTGATCCTGCCAGTGAGTATTAGGTGAAATCTTAAAGCCACTACGGATATATTGATTAATTCGTCCTTCCACGCAGGCCAGCATCAGGCTGGCAACAGCTGCGACAGGCTGGCGGGTCACCAGTCCTTCTTCGACCTCTGCTTGACGTAGCGCTTGTTTTAATTGCGTTTCCATACGATCAAAAATTTGCGATGAGCGTTTACGTAAGCGTTCATTTTCGCCCAACAGCGCATCGCCTGTTAGTACGCGACACAAACCTGGGTTGCGGTCGGCAAAGGCAATGGTCAGGGTGAGAATTTGCTCACAGCGCGCCAGGGCAGAATTTTGATCCTGCATAATCAGTGTGATGCGTGAAAAAATCGTTTCTTCGGCAAACTCGATCAGCGCTTCAAACATTTTAGCTTTGCTGGCGAAGTGCCTGTATAGGGCGGCTTCCGAAACGCCCACCTGTTTGGCAAGTGCGGCGGTAGTGATACGCTCGCCGGGATTGTTTTCCAGCATTTTCGCTAACGTTTGCAGGATTTCCTGTTGGCGAGACGGCTTGGTTGGCGCAGCCATAATCACGATCTAGTTGCTTTCGTTATTATGAATTAGGGTGCCAATACCTTTATCGGTAAAGATTTCCAATAGCGTCGAATGAGGTACCCGGCCATCAATAATGTGTGCGCTGGCAACGCCGTTCGCAACAGCTTCAAGAGCACAGTTGATTTTAGGTAACATGCCGCCATAGATGGTGCCATCGGCAATTAAATCGTTAACCTGTTGTGGGTCAAGCCCTGTGAGCACCTTGCCTTCACCGTCAAGTAGACCAGCTGTATTGGTCAGTAAAATCAATTTTTCAGCGTTTAGTTTTTCGGCAATTTTTCCGGCAACCAAATCAGCATTGATGTTGTAGGATTCACCGTTTACACCGACGCCAATGGGGGCGATGACTGGTATAAAATCACTGTTTACCAGCATATCAACGACGTCTGTGCTGATTTTGTCTACTTGACCAACGTGACCGATATCAATGATTTCCGAGGCTTCCATATCTGGTGTTTTGCGGGTCACATTGAGTTTTTTGGCCTGAATGAAATGACCATCTTTGCCGGTTAAACCCACGGCTTTACCGCCATTTTGGTTAAGCAGGCTGACGATTTCCTTGTTAACTAATCCGCCCAAAACCATTTCTACCACGTCCATGGTCTGGCTGTCGGTGACACGCATGCCATCGATAAAGTGCGATTCAATGTTGAGCTTTTCCAGGTAGTGGCCAATCTGCGGGCCACCGCCGTGTACGATAACGGGGTTGATGCCAACATGCTTGAGCAGCACGATATCGCGGGCGAAGCTGTTTTTCAGCGTGTCATCCGTCATGGCGTTGCCGCCGTATTTAATTACCAAGGTTTTGCCGCTAAAACGTTGAATATAGGGCAGCGCTTCGGTGAGAACCTTGGGAATGATATTAAGTGAGCTATTGTCTTCAGACATCGGGAATGAGCCGTTCAATGAGTTCGGAAATGGGTAGCTGGAAAAGACGCGTAGCTTGCCAGATAGCGACGCATCTTAAAAGGGTATTTCAAGATCGGGTGCGATAGCCTGCAGCTGGCTTTTGAAGAGCGCTTGAATATCTGTTAACGACTCTTCATCTTCGGCGGCAAAACGTAGCACCAGCATGGGCGTGGTATTGGATGCGCGAACCAGTCCCCAGCCATTTTCAAAATCGGCACGTACACCGTCTATGTTAGATACGTCGGCACCGTTGAACTGGCCTTTTTCCTGCAGTTGTTTGACCAGCGTAAATTTGCTTTCATCTGTGACTTCAATATTGATTTCCGGTGTACTGAGATCGTCGGGGAAGTCGTCAAACAGGGCTTGTGCATCGCGAGTTTCGCTGCCAAGTATTTCAAGTAGACGAGCGGCGCTGTAGATACCGTCGTCAAAGCCAAACCAGCGTTCTTTAAAGAAAATGTGCCCGCTCATTTCTCCCGCTAATAAAGCGCCGGTTTCAATCATTTTAGCTTTGACCAGCGAATGGCCGGTTTTCCACATGATGGGGCGGCCACCAAAGTTGCTGATCAAGCCTGCCAGGCGGCGTGAGCATTTCACGTCATAAATAATATCTGCGCCAGGGTTACGTGAGGCGACGTCTTTGGCAAACATCATCAGTAGGCGGTCTGGCCAGATGATTTCACCTTGATTGGTGACGACGCCAAGGCGGTCACCATCGCCATCGAAAGCGAGACCAATGTCAGCATTATGCTCGGCAACAGCGGCAATCAAGTCCTGCAAGTTTTCAGGTTTTCCTGGATCAGGATGATGGTTGGGGAAAGTGCCGTCGATTTCGCAGAATAAAGGAATGACGGTACAACCTAGGCTTTCCATAAGTTGCGGTGCAACGGCTGCTGCCACGCCATTGCCGCAATCAAGTACGACTTTGAGAGGCTTGGCTAGCGCGATATCGCTGTTAATGTGTTCGATGTAGTGGTCAATGACTTCGATATTATCAATGTCGCCGCTGCCGGAGGTGAAGTCATTGTCAATGATGCGTTGATAAAGGCCTTGAATCGCGTCTTCGGCCAGTGTCACCCCGCCGATGACGATTTTAAAACCGTTGTAATCTGCCGGGTTGTGGCTGCCGGTGATCATGACACCGGAGCTGGCTTCCATGCAGTGGGTGGCAAAGTACACCAGCGGTGTCGGCACAGTGCCGAGGTTGATGACGTCCTGCCCACTGTCGCGAAGACCTTGAATCAGGGCGGCGCTTAATTCGGGGCTGGATAGGCGGCCATCAGCCCCTACTACAACGCCCTTCTCGCCTTGCGCAGTTGCCTGTGAACCAACCGCTTCGCCAATGCGATAGGCAATATCGGTGTCCAGTGTGTCGCCAATGATGCCGCGAATATCATAGGCCCGAAAAATGCTGGCGGGGATGTCCCGTTCCGGTAGAGTTGAGGTTGTTTTAGTTACTGTTTTGGTAGATTTATTTGTCATGGCATCACTGTTTTGAATTAGTTTTTCATCATCTAGATCGAGATCTAATAGATCCGCATCATCAAGTTCAGAGTGCAGGCTGTCACTTACTTGCATGGGTTCCGATGGTGGCGGCACGGGGCGTTGTATTGCTGTGCTTTCAGTGAGGGTTTGGTCACGCTCAGTCGCTGCAAGGCTGAGTGCCATGCTGCGGAATAAGCTGAGTAGGAAGGTAGGGGTGCCGTCATCGTCATTCTGGATCAGTTTGCGAGAATAGTTCATTAGCTCAATGGCGTCGCTACGGACTGCATTTCTGAGCCGTTGGTAGGAATATAAAATACTGAGAATGATAATGGCAAATGCCAGCACAATTGGTAGCCAGAAGGCTAGCGGCGAGAGGTCGTTGGCTTTGGCTAGCTGCTCGGATGGTTGAAAGCTGATTTGCCAAAGTGGGTTTTGCAGTGGCACGGATGACACGGGTTGATCGCCAGCAAAGGCGCTGCCGTATTGAAAAAAGCTTTGTGGAGCTTTGCCGCTGAATGCCTGTTCAATTTTCATACTGCCATTGGCGCTATCAAAGAGTGATATTTGTTCGCTGAAGGCCTTGATGTCGTATGTGGCAATAATGGCGCCGTTTTGATTGTTTGTGTTGACCAGGCTAACTAAACGGATAACGCGCTGCTGATTTAGGCTGTGCGCTTCAGCAGATACTTTTTGTCCGCGGTTGGCGCGGTTGATCATGTCGATTTCAGGAAAACTGATTTGAGTTTGTGCCGGCGTTAGAATTTGTTCTCCAGTTGGCACTAAACGGATATTAATTAAGTTAGGGGTGCTGGCCAGCAGTTGTTTTTCCTGTTGGCGGAGGGTGTCGGCACTGCCGTTAAATGCGTTTTTGACTGCCTCTGTAGCGCTGACGTGATCAAGGCTGCCTTGCAAGTGAGCAAGTGATTGGTTGACATGGTGTGCATAGGCTTGTGCGTGAGCTTCAAAGACGGTGGTTGCCAGTTGACGATTGCTGCCGCTGATGACAAGCATATAAAGAAGCACTGCAGCTACGGCAACGCCGATGCATGAGCCTACCAAACTTAACAGGCTAAATTTGAATAAGCTTTGATCCGGCTCAATGGCCTTGCGAATATCCGAGGGTGCTAAGCTGGTTGTTTTTGACAAAGTTTGCCCCTAATTATGTCCAGTATAAACAACCGGGCTTACGCTCAGCACAGCTTTTGGTTGCGCTGTTGACCGTAAATCCAGCTTTTAATTTGTTTGTTGCTGTTGAGTGACTAGTGTCCGCCAGTATGGCCAAAGCCGCCATCGCCGCGGTTTGTGGCTTTAAATTCGTCGACTAGTTCAAACTCTGTTTGTACAACGGGTACGATCACCATTTGCGCGATGCGCTCCCCAACGTTAATAGTGTAGTCGGTGTTGCCGCGATTCCAACAGGAAACCATTAATTGGCCCTGATAATCGGAATCAATTAGTCCGACTAAATTGCCCAGCACAACGCCATGTTTATGCCCAAGTCCTGAGCGCGGCAATAACATGGCGGCATAATTTGGGTTTTCCAAATAAATTGCCAAGCCGGTAGGGATCAATTCTGTTTGACCTGGCTTTAATAGTATCTCTTGGTCAATACAGGCGCGCAAGTCAAGCCCTGCGGAGCCGCTGGTGGCGTAGTGTGGCAATGGGATATCACTGCCAATACGTGGGTCGAGTATTTTAACCTGAAGCTTATCCATAGTGGGCGTTTTGATCCTTTCTGCATTGGTGCGAAATGGTGTCAATAATACTGCGCGCTAATTGTCGTTTCGACATTTTTGGTATTTCGAGTTGTCCTTCAGGCCAAATCAACGTGGCGGCATTGTCATCGCTATTAAAACCGATGCCAGCGACGGAAACGTCATTGGCGACAATCATATTGAGTTTCTTTTTATTGAGTTTGCCCTGTGCATAGCCGAGTACATTTTGCGTTTCTGCGGCAAAACCCACAGTGAAAGGCTTGGGCTCTAGGGCGGCAACACTAGCTACTATATCGATGGTCGGTCTTAGTTCGATGGTCATCGAGTCAGGGTGTTTTTTGATTTTTTGATCAGCTACTGAAACCGGTGTGTAATCAGCGACGGCGGCGGAGGCGATAAAAATATCACACTGTGCTGCGGATTCAATGGCAGCTTCGTACATTTCCTGTGCGGTGCTGACGTCAACTCGCTGTACACGAGACGGTGTTGGTAGATTGACGGGCCCGCTTATCAATGTCACGTTGGCGCCCGCTTCTGCAGCCGCTTCGGCTAATGCGTAACCCATTTTCCCAGAGCTGTGATTGGTGATGTAACGCACCGGGTCAATCGGTTCTCGAGTTGGGCCAGCGGTAATCACCACATGTTGTCCGGTCAGGGTGTTGTACTCGAATTGATTTGCCGTCAGATGTGTTAGCTCGGCAGGTTCAAGCATTCGCCCTGGGCCGATATCACCGCAGGCTTGTTCGCCATGTGCTGGCCCCATGATGACAACGCTGTTGCTTTGCAGCGATTTAACATTGCGTTGGGTGTTGTTATCTTTCCACATGGCTTGGTTCATGGCTGGAGCGATAGCGATTGGCGCGGTGGTGGCTAAACATAGAGTTGCGAGTAAATCATCGCCCTGCCCCTGAGCCAAGCGGGCAATAAAATCAGCACTGGCTGGCGCAATCAGAATTAAGTCCGCCCAGCGCGCCAGCTCAATGTGCCCCATGCCTGCCTCTGCTTCGGGGTCTAGTAATGTGGTGTGTACCGGGTTGCCCGATAATGCCTGCATTGTTAGCGGCGTGATAAACTCTTGGCCGCCTTTAGTCATGACGACGTGCACGTCGGCACCGGCACCTTTTAATAAGCGCACCAATTCGGCGCTTTTATAAGCAGCGATGCCACCAGTGACACCAAGAATGATTTGTTTGTTGCTCAAACGTTGCATTGAATAGCCTGGAAAGTTGGTTTTTGTGCTGGTGCGTAAGATAACATCGGCACCGTATTTTTCCTATATGATTGTATTTACGAGAAAGAATTCAACTAGAGTGGTGTTTACACATTAAATTCAAATGAGGACAGGGAGGTTCTTATGAAAATATCGCAATGGCCTGCGGCTGAGCGACCCCGTGAAAAATTATTGGCGAGCGGCGCGCAGACGCTTTCAGACGCAGAATTGCTGGCGATTTTTTTGCGCACGGGTTTGCCGGGGCTTAGTGCTGTTGATCTGGCACGGCAACTATTGAGCGCATTTGGAAGCCTTAGAGCTATTCTGGATGCGGACTTTGAGGGTTTTACTGCCCATGCCGGGTTAGGCTTAGCCAAGTTTGCACAGCTACAAGCTGTGCTTGAGATGTCTCGACGGCACCTGAGCGAAGAGCTTAAACGGGGCGATGCGATTAATAGCCCCGAAGTGACGCGGTCATTTTTGATGTCACAATTGCGCAGTTGCCAGCAGGAAGTGTTTGCCTGTTTGTATCTGGATAGTCAGAATCGGTTGATTCGTTATCAGACTCATTTTTTCGGTACTATTAGTAGCGCGAGCGTTTATCCACGAGAGTTAGTGAAAGCTGCGTTGGAATACAATGCGGCGGCAGTAATTCTCGCGCATAATCATCCGTCGGGTGAGGCTGAACCAAGTCAAGCTGATCGCCAAATTACGGATCGTATCTGTCATGCCATGGCGCTGATCGATGTGCGTGTGCTGGACCATCTGGTGGTTGGTGAAGGCGATCCGGTATCCTTTGCCGAACGAGGGTGGATGTAGCTTTAGCGGTCAATCTTGCTGTAAATCGAGATATCGATGAAAAATAGCGCCAATTATTGCCAATTAAGTGTGCTTTGCTTGCTAAGGTGAATTCCTTCTGGTATAAATGCGGGCCCTTTTACGGCGTAGCCACGAAGCTGCACGTAGAAACCAGATTTTTATGACCAGATTTATTAAGTAGGAATTCATCATGTCTAAGGTTTGTCAGGTTACAGGTAAACGTCCAGTAGCTGGAAATAATGTGTCACACGCGAAGAACAGAACGCGTCGTCGTTTTTTACCTAACTTGCAAACGCATCGTTTCTGGGTTGAGTCTGAAAAACGTTTTGTTAAGTTACGTATTACTACTAAAGGTATGCGTATTATCGATAAAAAGGGTATTGATATAGTATTGTCTGATATCCGCGCCAACGGCGTAAAAGTATAAGTCGGCCACGGGCGACAATAGCGGAGTAATAGAGTTATGCGCGATAAAATTAAATTGGTCTCTTCTGCCGGTACAGGTCATTACTACACGACCACTAAGAACAAACGTACTATGCCAGATAAGATGGAAATCAAAAAGTTTGATCCAGTCGTTCGCAAGCATGTGAGCTACAAGGAATCTAAAATCAAGTAAGCAGTTTCTCGCTTGATTTTAAAAGAAGCCCGGTTTTTGCTGGGCTTTTTTGTGCCTGTCATAAACTGAAGCGCTGGAATAACTGATGCCGGAATTACCCGAAGTTGAAACCACCCGTCGTGGCATAACACCACATGTGATTGATCAGCACTTTGCTAAGGTGATCGTGCGTCAGCCTCGGCTGCGCTGGCCGATACCCGCTAATTTGCCAGAGTTGTTGTTTGAGCAGCGTGTGGAGGCGGTCACTCGACGAGCAAAGTATCTCCTGTTTCAGCTATCGTCGGGCACCCTGATGATTCATTTGGGTATGTCGGGCAGTCTACGGTTGGTTGCTGCGGGGGCAGAGGTAGGCGCTCATGACCACGTGGACTTTCAGCTGTCGAACGGTCACGTTTTACGTTATACCGATCCGCGCCGCTTTGGTGCCATCCTTTGGTTAGAGGGTGATCCATTTGAGCACGCGTTATTGAATACGCTTGGCCCTGAGCCGCTGGCAGAAGGCTTTTCCGGCGATTATTTGCGCCATAAAGCAGGGGCGCGCAAAGTGCCGGTTAAAAGTTTTATTATGGACGGCCATGTGGTGGTTGGAGTGGGTAATATTTACGCCAACGAAGCATTGTATCGTGCGGGCATTCATCCCAAGCGCGCGGCGGGGCGTATTTCTTTAGCGCGCTATCAAGCGCTGGCTCAGGAAATTAAAGACACGCTGACGCAGGCAATTGCCAGTGGTGGCACCACATTAAAAGATTTTGTGGGTGGCGACGGCAAGCCAGGTTATTTCAAGCAGTCATTGCAGGTCTATGGGCGAGCGGGATTGCCATGTCTTAGTTGTGGCGAGGCTCTAAAAGAGATTCGCCTTGGGCAGCGTAGCACAGTGTTTTGTTCGTGTTGTCAGAAGTAATAATTTGCTTCAGATTTAGAAAAATTATTATTTGCTGCTATATTGAGTAGATACACAGACAATTAAAGGAATATAAGCTTATGAAACGGGTCTTTGGGAATACTTCACGTGCATTGTTAGCGATGTTGATGGCAGTAATGATGCTGACGCCATCCGTGAGTGTAGCGGCAAATAACTCTGGTGAAAAACCTTCAGCCGGTGCGATGGTTGCTGATGCCGTGGTGGCGCGTCCTTTGCTGTTGGCGACAACGGTTTTAGGTGCTGGCTTGTATGTGGTTACTTTGCCGTTTACGTTAGGTGGCGGTAATGCTGGCGCGGCAGGTAAAGCATTGGTTCTTGGCCCAGGGGAAAGTACCTTTGTGCGCTGTTTGGGCTGTCGTAAGCCAGGTTATAAAACTAAATAGCGTGTTGGCGTCGTGACCTGTTGCGGCGCCTTTTTTGCTTCTCAAATTCTATTTACAGGCCATGAGTAGCTCGTACTTGTGCATCAGCTCTTTCTCGCTCTCTTGATGCGCCGGATCTAGAGGGATGCATTCCACTGGGCAGACAATTTGGCACTGAGGTTTATCAAAATGGCCGACACATTGAGTGCATAGGTCAGGATCTATTTCATAGATCTCTTCACCCTGATAAATCGCTTCATTAGGGCACTCTGGCTCGCATACATCGCAGTTGATGCATTCATCGGTAATTATCAATGCCATGGGTGACTCGAATTAGCCTAGTTGACGCTTGAGTGCTTCATCAACTAGTGGATGAACAAATTTTGATACGTCACCCTGTAGTGATGCGATTTCACGAATCAGCGTTGATGAGACAAAGGAATATTGTTCGGACGGGGTCAGGAACACGCTTTCGATATCAGGGCTTTGCGCGCGATTCATATTTGCCAGCTGAAACTCATACTCAAAATCTGATACCGCGCGCAGGCCACGAATAATAATGTTGGCACCGCGTTGCTCTGCAAATTTTGTGAGTAGGCAGGCAAAGCCACAGACTTCGACGTTATCCAAGTGTGCAAGCACCTGTGTTGCCAAATCAATACGTAAATCCAGATCTAGCATCGGGCCTTTTTTGGTGTTCGCCGCAATGGCGACAATGACGTGGTCGAACAACTTTGAGGCGCGTTCCACTAAATCAGTGTGGCCATTAGTGATGGGATCAAAGGTGCCGGGGTAGATGGCAGTTTTTTTCATTAGGCCTACTGTCTGCTGGAAAACTTAATAGTTACGGTTATGTCGAGATGGTAGCGAATTCGCGGCCTTGGTACAAACGAGTATTGCGACGGCGGGTTTAGCCCGCGCCTTTAATACATAAATAATAAGCGACTTGGCCCGCTTTCTTTTCGCGATGGATTTGCCAGCTTGATGGAATCTGCAATTCGAGCCCAGCCTCGGTTTCGATGTAAATATAACTACCATCTTCGACGAGTCCTTGAGAGTCCAGTAATTCGCAGCTAGGTGCGACCAGTTGCTGGTTGAAGGGCGGGTCCAGAAACACGACATCAAAGGCTTCGGTTGTGGCTTTGTCTTGTTTCAGCCACTTGATGGCGTCGGTTGTCAGTAGGTCAGCGTTGTCGCACTCCAGCAGTTTGAGATTTTGACGTAATTGCTCACTGACACGGGCGTTGGCGTCGATCATGGTGACTTTGGCTGCGCCACGCGATAACGCTTCCAGGCTTAGTGCGCCACTGCCGCTAAAAAGATCCAGGCAGCGAGCCTCGTTAATGACCGGTGCTAGCCAGTTAAATAATGTTTCACGGACACGGTCACTGGTCGGGCGCAGCCCCTGGCTGTCAGGAAACTGTACTTTGCGGCCGCGCCATTTGCCTGCAATGATACGTAAATGGTTGCTCTGCGTACTGCGTGATTTTGGTGTTCGTGATTTGGTGTGTTGAGACATAGTGAGTAAATTAAGGCTGGCTTAGTTGCGGTGAAGTGCTGGAAGGCGGCAACATGCTGTCTTCAGACTGCTCAGATTGCGATAATAGGATGATTGCGATGCTGCAGACAACAATTAAAATAGTCAGGAATTGACGGCTGAAACGGTGTTGCTGGCGGGCCATCGGTTTTCTCCTAGCTGGCTGCATGAGTAAGAGCTCCGAATGTCGGATGAGCGCTTCGCAGGCTCCCTAATCGGATGTACAAGTGGTAGGATAGCCGATTTCGAGTACTGGCTGGTAGTCTAGTATTTTGTGAGTTTGCGGAGATAAAAACAGCGTTATGGAAAGTAGCTTAATGAACGAGTCGGCTTTGTTAGTTGGCGTGATTATATTTGTGGTCCTTGTGTTGGGTTTTATCCTCGATGTTAGAGCCAAGCCAAAGTCGATTATAAAGAGGCCTGAGCAGACAGCTAGCGATGATAATCGCCCCGCGCCTGTTCCTTTGGCTCGGCCTGAGGCTGAGTCGCCGTCCATTGAGAAAATATCTATTGATCCCGCTGTTGTTCAAGAAACGCCAGCTGAAGCCTTTGAACTTGAGCAAGAAATATCGCCAGTTGAAAAGGTAGTTGATGCTTCGGAAGAGGTTGTTACGCAAGAGCCTGTTCTAGAGGTTATTGTTGAAAATCTTGAAGCTGAAGAACCAGAACCAGAACCAGAACCAGAACCAGAACCAGAACCAGAACCAGAACCAAAGTCATTGTTTGCTCGAGTTAAATCGGGCTTGAGTCGTACACGTTCTAGCTTGACGGACGGTATCAGCGGTCTGCTGTTGGGTAAAAAAGCGATCGATGAAGACCTGCTTGAAGAAATTGAAGAGCAGTTATTGATGGCTGATATGGGCGTTGAGGCGGTCAGTCACGTGATTGATAATTTGACTGAGCAGCTTAAGCGTAAAGCTTTAAACGATTCGGATGCGCTTTACGCGGCGTTAAAAGAAGAGCTGCGTGCGATAATTGCACCCTGTGCAATACCAATGAAAATTGAAAAGAACAAACCTTACGTTATTTTGATGGTTGGCGTGAATGGTGCAGGCAAAACCACCACCATCGGCAAGCTGGCTAAACGTTTGCAGAGCGAAGGCCACAGCGTAATGTTGGCAGCGGGTGATACCTTCCGTGCAGCAGCCGTTGAGCAGCTGCAAGAATGGGGCACGCGTAACGATGTGCCTGTTATCGCGCAGCATACCGGTGCGGATAGTGCCTCGGTTATTTTTGATGCGGTGGAGTCAGCGCGTGCGCGAGGTATCGATGTGTTAATCGCGGATACTGCCGGGCGTTTGCAAAACAAAGACAACCTGATGGCTGAGCTGACCAAAGTGAAACGCGTCATGGCCAAGCTGGATGACTCCGCGCCCCATGAGGTGATGCTAGTGCTGGACGCCGGCACGGGCCAGAATGCGCTCAGCCAGGCGAGGCTTTTTAATGAAGCCGTGGGTGTGACGGGCATCAGCATGACCAAGCTGGATGGTACTGCCAAGGGTGGTGTGATTTTTGCCGTCGCCAAACAAATGGGCATGCCAATTCGATTTATTGGCGTGGGCGAAAAAATCGACGATCTGCGTCCTTTTGACGCCGATGAATTTGTTGATGCGCTGTTTGATCAGTCGTAACTTTCCATAGTTTACGGGAAACGGTATCTATCTGAATGATTAACTTTGAACAGGTTACTAAGCGTTACCAGGATGGCTATGAGGCGCTAAATGAGCTGAGCTTTCATGTGACCCAGGGTGAAATGGCATTTTTGACCGGCCACTCAGGTGCCGGTAAAAGTACGCTGTTAAAGCTGATTATGCTGATGGAGCGCTCAACGCGCGGTAAGGTGACTGTCTCGGGGCGTGATTTGAGTGATATTAAACGCCGCAAAGTGCCCTACTATCGCCGTAATATTGGCCTGGTATTTCAGGATCACCAGCTATTATTTGATCGCAGTGTGTTTGATAACGTGGCGCTGCCGCTGATTATCTCTGGCGCGCAGCCACGGGAAATTGGCCGCCGTGTCAGGGCCGCTCTCGATAAAGTGGGCCTGCTTAGTAAAGAAAAACTATTGCCGCTGGCGCTATCGGGTGGTGAGCAGCAACGTGTTGGCATCGCCCGTGCGGTGGTCAATAAACCCGCATTGCTACTGGCCGATGAGCCTACCGGTAATTTGGATCCAGAACTTTCGGCGGAAATTATGCGCCTTTTTGAACAATTCAATCAGGTGGGGGTAACGGTGATGATAGCGAGTCACGATCTCTCTCTTATCGCACGCATGAGGCATCGTATCTTGACGTTGCAACAGGGTCGTTTGATTAGCGACGCGACAGCATGAAGAAGGATCTTTGATATGTGGCTGAGCAAAGAGCGTCGAGAACAACAAAAAGCGCATCCGCATAATCAACCGGAGCGCCGTAAAAGCGAAAAAGGCGCTAGCCATGGTGCAGTCGCTCGCCATAGTCGTGTTAAAAGCTATTTCGAGCACCACACGCAGGTGGCAAAAGAAAGCCTGCGCCGTTTATTGGCAGCGCCGCTGTCGAGTTTGATGACTTGGCTGGTGATTGCGATTGCTTTGACCTTGCCGGTTGGTCTGTTTGTGTTTTTGCAAAATGCCCAGCAACTTAGCCAGGAGTGGGATGATGCCGCACAAATATCGGTCTATCTCGAACAACAGTTGAATGAAAAGCAAGCCCGTAAAATGGCGCTGCATGTTGAAGGCTGGGATGCTGTACAGCAAGTACGCTATATCTCTCCAGAAGAAGCTTTAGAGGATTTTAAACGTTCCTCCGGTTTTGGCGATGCCCTGCAATATCTCAAAGAAAATCCCCTGCCAGCGGTATTAGTTGTATCACCGCGTACCGATAGCGCGAATTTACAAACCACGCAAAAATTACTCGAAGAGTTGCAGGCCTTGCCTGATGTGGAGCAAGCGCAGCTGGATTTACAGTGGGTTGATCGTCTGTTCCGCATCATGGCGCTGGGGCAACGAATGGCGCTGATGCTGGGGCTGTTGCTGGGTGTGGCTGTGCTGCTGGTGATCGGTAATACCGTACGCCTCGCCATTGAGTCGCGGCGTGCTGAAATTGTGGTAGTGAAACTCGTTGGTGCGACGGATGCCTTTGTGCGGCGGCCGTTTCTCTATATGGGTGTTTGGTATGGGCTAGGCGGTGGTTTGTTAGCCTGGCTAATGGTGAATTTGGTCATTTTCTGGTTGTCAGGTTCGGTTGCCGAGTTGGTGGCAGCCTACGATGGTGATTTTGGCCTGTCGGGCCTGGGCTTTTTAGCAACCCTGTCGCTGTGGTTGTCGAGCGCGTTGCTAGGTTTGTTGGGTGCCTGGTTAGCTGTGGGTCGACATCTGAGCAAGATTGAGCCTAAATAGAAGTATAAATCCCTGTATTTATAGCAAAAAGATATTAAAGGAACTTTTTGAATATTGGCACTTCTAATCTTGCGTGTTAATATCCCAAACCGTTTTTATACCGGAGTTACTATGAAGTTGTTAGCTGCTATTGATAATATGGTTCCAGGGCAGAATCTTGCTGCTTATGTGACCAATGTGTCTGGCATTCCTATCTTGACCGTTGATCAGGAGAAGGAATTAGCTGAGCGTTTGTATTATCAGGAAGATCTGGATGCTGCGCGTCAACTGATTATGTCGCACCTGCGTTTTGTGGTGCACATCGCTAAAAGCTACTCCGGTTATGGCTTGCCTCAGGGTGATCTTATTCAGGAAGGCAACGTGGGTCTGATGAAAGCCGTAAAACGCTTTGATCCTGAACGCGGCGTACGCCTGGTATCCTTTGCGGTGCATTGGATCAAAGCCGAAATTCACGAATATATTCTGCGCAACTGGCGCATCGTTAAAGTGGCGACTACTAAAGCGCAGCGTAAATTGTTCTTTAATCTGCGTGGAGCTAAGAAAAGTCTAGCCTGGCTGAACAACGATGAAGTCAATGCCATTGCCGAAGACCTGGGCGTTGATGCCAAGGTTGTTCGTCAGATGGAAGGTCGTCTGAGCGCACATGACACACCGTTTGACATGGGTGCCGATGATGATGATGACAGTGCTTATCAAGCCCCGGCTAACTATTTAGAAGATAAGCGCCAGGATCCGGTTGATTTGCTGGAACAGCAAGACTGGCAGAAAAAGTCTAATGATTCGTTGATGGCTGCAATGCGAGATTTGGATGAGCGCAGTAAAGATATTTTAAATGCGCGCTGGTTGTCTGAACACAAATCGACATTACATGATCTGGCCGATAAATACGGCGTATCTGCAGAGCGTATTCGACAGCTTGAAAAGAACGCCATGAAGAAAATCAAAGTGGCAATGCAAGCCTGATTGTTGCGTTGACACAAAAGCCGCTGTTGGATCATGCCACCAGCGGCTTTTTTATGGGTATAAACTTTCGATCTCTAGGTAAACGCTCCATGAGTAAAGTATTTATTGTTAGTGGCGCGCTGGCTGGATTGTTGGCTGTTTTACTGGGGGCGTTTGCGGCTCATGGCTTGCGGGAGTATTTGGATATCGCATTGCTTAGTACCTTTAAAACTGGCGTGCAGTATCAGATGTACCACGCACTGGCGCTGGTTCTGATCGGCGTATTGGCGCATCAGTATCCAGGTCAACGGTTGTTACGCTGGAGTGGGATTTTATTTGTGACGGGCATACTGCTGTTTAGCGGCAGTTTATATATGCTGGCGTTGACGCAAATTAGTTGGTTTGGCCCTATTACACCGGTGGGTGGATTGGCTTTTATGGCAGGCTGGCTAGCGCTGGCTTATGCCGCAACGAAGTTTTAATACTGTGACTAAAGAAATGATAGATGAAGAGAAAAAACGCCCGATCAAGAGCTTTGTGATTCGTGCTGGACGTATGACCGAAGCCCAGCAGCGTGGTTATAACGAGTTGTGGTCAATTTATGGGCTGCAATTAGCGGATGGCCTCATTGATCCGCAGGCGGTGTTTGGTAACAGTGCGCCAGTTGTGGCTGAAGTTGGTTTTGGTATGGGCGATTCATTGGCGGAAATGGCTAGGGATGCGCCGGAAACCAATTTTATTGGCATCGAGGTTCATCGCCCTGGTGTGGGTCGTTTGCTGCATCTTGCTGAAGTGTACGAATTGAAAAACCTGCGGGTGTACTGCGATGATGCCATTGAGGTGTTAAAGCAGTGTCTTCCTGCGCAAAGTTTGCAGCGCCTACAGTTATTTTTCCCCGACCCCTGGCATAAAAGACGTCACAACAAGCGCCGTATCGTACGCCCTGAATTTATGGCGTTAGTAAGAGAGAAGCTGGCTAATGAAGGCGTATTTCATGCCGCGACCGATTGGCAGGATTATGCTGAATTTATCGTGAAATTAATGGCGGGTGTGCCGGGCTATAAAAATCAGGCCGGTGATGCAGAGTACAGTGAGAAGCCGGAATATCGCCCCGAAACCAAGTTTGAGCGCCGTGGTGAGCGGTTGGGGCATGGTGTGTGGGATTTGTTGTATGAGCGCACTGATTAATTTCTAATCGGTTGCTGGGGCTCTTTCGATGTGGATGTTTTTAATCCACTTGATGTCATTGGACTACGGCATGGATGCCGGGTTACCCGATAAAGGGCACAAGCGAGCCCGGCAAGACGGATTTATTTGCTTAGTAGCTCGGCGGTCACCTGACCAATATAGTCGAGCAGAGAAGTGCTCATATTCTCGCGGTAATAATTTTTATCGGCATTACCAATGGCAAGTAGTGCGATAGGCTGGCCGCCATTACGCAGTGAGAGTACGGCGGCAGAGCCGACTTGCTCGGCATGTTCGGCAAACAGAAGCTGTTTTTCCTGCTCACGTAGCAGTCCGCAATAGGCATGATCTTTCTCAGTAAAACGCATCAGCTCTTTGTTGGCTTCGCGTTGGCTCAGCTGTCCTGTGCTCGCTTCATCGCCCAGTAGCCAGAGTTTACAGGCGCTACTGCCAAATTCATCCACCAGCATGCTTTCAATCTGCGCTTGAATTTCAGCGCTGTTTTCACAGCCAACGAGTTCAAGGATTAAGGCTTTGGTTTTTTCCAGCAACTGATCGTTTTGTTTGGCGTTATTGATGACGGTGCCGAGCTGTTGCTTGAGCTGCCGGTTTTCTTCGCGCAGCGCTGACACCTGACGTTCGACAAGGGAAATACTTTGTCCGGACTGATGTTTGACGGTGAGCTCGGTCAGAAGGTAACTGTTAATTTCCAGAAAATCTGGATGGCTGAGTAAATAGTCGGCAACCTGTTGAGGGGTTGCGGGCTCTTGCGCAGTAAGTTCGCTGGCGATACTTGTTACGTCATTCATATGTAAATGCGTCCTTCGAATACTTTTTGGCCGGGGCCGGTCATTTTGACGGTTTCGCCTTCACCTGCCCAGGTGATGCTGAGTGAGCCGCCAGGTAAATGCACGGCAACAGTTTCATCAAGTAAGCCGCGTAAACGTCCAGCAACCACAGCAGCGCATGCGCCCGTGCCGCAGGCCAATGTTTCACCTGCACCGCGTTCATAAACTCGTAAACGTACTTCAGAACGGCTGATGATCTGCATAAAGCCTGCGTTGGTGCGTTGTGGGAAGTGGCTGTGGTTTTCGATTAGCGGGCCCAGTGTTTCTACATCTGCGCTATCAACATCGTCGACAATGGTAACACTGTGAGGGTTGCCCATTGAAACTGCGCTGATATCAAGAGCTTGCTCGTTCACGTCAATATCGTAGCTAATAGACTGCTGTTCGGCGATAAAGGGAATGTTTTCAGGTATCAATACGGGTTTCCCCATATCCACAGTGACTTCGTTGTTGCCGGTGATGTGCAGCTCAATAATGCCACCTTTGGTTTCAACTATAAGATGTTCTTTTTTGGTGAGTTGTTTATCTCGCACGAACAGTGCAAAACAGCGCGCGCCATTTCCACACTGCTCAACCTCGGAGCCGTCAGCGTTAAAGATGCGGTAACGGAAGTCAGCGGTGGCTGATTGTGGTGGCTCAACGACCAATAGTTGGTCAAAACCAATACCAAAATTACGGTCTGCCCACTGCGGGATCAGCTGTGGTCGAAGTTTGACGTATTGGCTGACTAGGTCAATAACCATGAAGTCATTGCCGCAACCGTGCATTTTGGTGAACTTTAAAAGCATTTAGTACCCGTTATCGCTATTTTGTACCTTAAGGTGTGCTGTTTGTTATTTGATCAGACCTTGGCGTTCTGCTAGTAAGGCTAATGGATTTTGAGTATTTATCCAGTTAAGTTTCCTTGCCATTGTACTTATGGCAAGCAGGACTCAGGTCCGATCTGTTCGGCAAAGGTCTCGCGGCGTCTTACCACGTGTGTTTGTTCTCCATCCACCATGATTTCCGCGGCGCGATTACGTGAGTTGTAATTGGAGCTCATGCTAAAACCGTAGGCACCGGAAGAACGGATCGCCAGTAAATCACCTGGTTCTAGGCACAATTCTCGATCTTTACCTAAAAAGTCACCGGTTTCACAAATGGGACCAACGATATCGTAATTGTTGGTGGCACCGTCGCGTGGTTTAACCGCTTCGATCGCTTGCCATGCCTGGTAAAGTGCTGGGCGTAGCAGATCGTTCATGGCGGCATCAACCACGGCAAAGTTTTTATCGGCAGTGTGTTTCAGTAAAGCAACTTCGGTTACCAAAATACCGGCATTGGCAGCAATCGAACGGCCTGGTTCAAAAATCAATGTCAGATTACGATCAGTCAGCTTCTCAACAATCGCTGCAGCATATTCGCTGGGGTGTGGCGGTGTTTCGTTATCGTAGGTCACGCCAAGGCCACCACCGAGATCAAGGTGGTGTAAGCTAATGTTGTCTTCGGCCAATATATCGATCAGCGCTAATACACGATCCAGCGCATCAAGAAATGGTTTTATTTCTGTTAGCTGGCTGCCTATATGGCAATCAACACCGCGGATTTCAACGTGCGGTAAACTGGCGGCCTGGCGATATACCTGTGGCGCAAGGTTGATATCGATACCGAATTTATTTTCTTTCAGTCCGGTAGAAATATACGGGTGTGTTTTGGCATCAACATCGGGGTTTACCCGTAGGGAAATCGGCGCGATAAGGCTCATTTTACCAGCTATTTGGTTAATCATTGCCAGCTCTGGCTCTGACTCCACGTTAAAGCAGAACACACCCACTTCCAGCGCGCGCTTAATTTCATGAGCCTGTTTGCCAACGCCGGAAAACACTACTTTGCCAGCATCGCCGCCAGCGGCCAAAACACGTTCCAGTTCACCAACCGAGACAATATCAAAACCAGCGCCTTTGCGTGCCAGCAGATTCAACACACCAATATTTGAGTTTGCTTTAACGGCATAACAAATCAGATGCGGTTGTGATCCGCAGGCATCCACATACGCTTTGAAATGACGTTCAAAAGTGGCGCGCGAGTAGATATAACAAGGCGTACCGTATTGTTCGATAATGTTGGCGACAGGAATGTCTTCGGCGTAAAGTTCGCCATTGCGCTGATTGAAATAATCCATGAAACTTGTCTTCTGGTAATGTTACGAAGTAAGGCTAACGATGTAGGTAGCGGTTAGCTATTGTCTTGCGTTTGGCTTGCTGGTGCGTCGGCTGGAGTGGGCAAATACAACGGTCCTTTTTGACCGCAACCGCTTAACGCGCATACACTGAGTGCTATGATAAATAACAGTTTTTTCATTGGTCTGTGTGTTCAATTGAGAGTGAAAACGCGAGTATAACGTGAAGCGGCCAAGTTGCCTACGGTTGCGGCTTGAAGGCCCATAGTGATGATGTTTAGAGGTTTATGTGAGTGACGACGATTTAGACCTGTTCAGGTCGGAAATGGGTGATGTGAAACCCATTAAAGTAGAGGCAAAAGTACGCTTGCGCCCGAATGATGTTGATAAAGATGTTTTAAGGACGAGGCGCGAGGCTGCCCAAGCGGTGGATGATAGTGTCAGCGGGCCTTTGTCAGTGAATAATGTGCAGCCGGTTGATTCACAGGCAACCTTGAGTTTTATGCGCTCGGGTATTCAGCATAGCTTGTTCAAAAAGCTTAAACAGGGCGTGATGCCGATAGAGGCTCGAGTCGACCTGCATGGTATGACCGTGGAGCAGGCGCGCAGTATCGTGCTGGAGTTTATTCGTGATTGCTATTCGCACGATGTACGCTTTGCGCTGATCACCCACGGTAAAGGTGAAGGTCGAGCGCAACCGGCAATCTTAAAAAGTTGTATTAGCAGCTGGTTGCCGGAATTATCAGAAGTGCTGGCTTTTCACAGTGCTCATAGTCGGCATGGCGGTACTGGCGCGACCTATGTGCTGATTCGTTCAAACAAATAGAGACATGACGGAATGACTGCAACAGATCAAGCCGATAGTTCTACAGCCCCCACTAAAAGTGATGAGGTTAAATCACCCTGGCTCAACCCGCGCCGCAAGCGGTTCTGGGCCATCGTAATTGTAATGCTATATACCCTGCTGGGATTTTTGATTGTTCCTGTCATTGTCAAAGGTACTGTCACTCGCTTGATCGAAGAAGATCTCGGGCGTACCGCACAGATTAAAGTGGTGCAATTTAATCCCTATGAACTGAGCCTGCGCGTGCTGCAATTTAAAATGCAGGATACGGATGGCGTTGAACTAGCGGCTTTTGATGAGCTTTTTGTTAATTTCCAGCTATCTAGCCTGTTTCGTTGGGCCTGGACTTTTCGAGAAATCCGCCTCGACAACTCCTATGTTTATTTCGAACGTTTTGATGCTATAGATTCACGCCTCAGCCGTATGTTGGCTTATGCCGCAACCAAGCAGCCAGCAGAACTAGAAGAAGTGGAGGAGAAAAAAGGCGGAGGAATACCGCGCCTGTTGATTCAAGATTTGCAGCTCAACAGCGGTATGGTGAATGTAACGGACAATGTGCCTGCCACGCCCGTTGAGATGAATTTTGGGCCAATCAATATCGCCATAAAAGAGCTGAATACCCTGCCCAACAGGTATGGAGAGCAAACAGTTAACATCACGTTACCAGACAATGCCAGCCTGCGATGGCAAGGTAACCTGTCGTTGGTTCCGCTGGATTCGCAAGGTGAGTTGGAGCTTAAAAATTCCAATATGGGCGTTACCACGGCTTATTTAAAGGCCATGTTGCCGTTGGAAGTTGTTGACGCAAAATTGTCCACGCGTTTTCAATATCACGTGCAGCTCGACAATAACGGCGTGTTCGACCTTGATATCGATAATCTTGATGTTGAGCTGGATGATGTTGCGGTCACCGGGCTTTCACCCAGTAAAGAGTTTTTTAAGCTCAAACAATTGGCATTGATGGGTGGCATCGTGCGATATCCAGAGCAGAGCATTCAGTTCTCCAGCTTACGTTTTGTAGAGCCGCAGCTGGATGTCTGGCGCAAAACAGATGGCTCGTTGAGCGTGAATGATTTTGTGCCTGTGTCAGATTCTGAGGCGACAGCAGAGCAAGTAGCAGAGATTGAGGCAGAGGCAGATAGCGACAACGAACAAAAAAAGCCTTGGCAAGTAGGCCTAAATGAACTGGTTTTGGAAGCAGGTCGTTTTAACTTCGCAGATCAGAGCATTAAGCCGGCTGGGCAGATTAGAATCACGGACTTATTGATTAAAGCGAGCGATATCTCCAATCAGGATGGAGCAAAAATCCCTCTGACCGTTGCTGCTAAGCTTGCTGAGGGAGGAGGATTTTCTTTGGACTCAACGTTGGCAATTCTCCCCGAATTTTCTTTTTCAGGACGAACCAAAACACGCGGTATTCCTCTTGCCTTAGCGCAGCCCTATGTACAGCAGTTCTCGCGAATCAAGGTTGAGAAGGGCAAGCTTAATAGCGATATGGCTATCAATATTCCAGCAGGCAAACCGGTTACAGTCAGCGGCGCGTTACAAATTCCTGGCCTGGAAATAAAAGATGCCATTGAAAGTAAACGCTTACTGGCCTGGAAAAATCTGGCTATCGAGCATCTGAATCTGGACTTGGGTGCGAATAAGCTTGAGCTTTCGCCATTGCAGTTTGAACAACTGTTTGGACGGATCATTATCTATAAAGATCAAAGTACCAACCTGTCGGGACTGGTCGTTGAAAGTGATAAAAAACCGGCTAATAAAGACGACAGTAACGGCCCTTTTGATGTTGTTATTGGCGGTGTTAGCGTCAAACAAGGAGGCATGGAATTTTCTGATTTGTCATTGCCGCTACCCTTTGCCACGCGCATTAAAAACTTGAACGGGACTGTTTCTGCCATTGCGACCAACAGTGCCGAGCCTGCAAATATTAAATTGGAAGGACAGGTTGATGAGTTTGGCTTGTCGCGCATTAGTGGTGCTATCAACCTGCTTGATCCGCTGCACCGCACCGATATTACGGTTGAATTCCGCAACCTGCTGATGTCCAGTTTATCGCCTTACACGATTCAATTCGCGGGACGTGAAATCGCTGAAGGTCGGCTCAACTTGGAATTAAAGTATGACATTGATAAAAGCCAGTTGCAGGCCAG
Source organism: Pseudomonadales bacterium (assembly GCA_036960805.1). GTDB lineage: Bacteria > Pseudomonadota > Gammaproteobacteria > Pseudomonadales > IMCC2047 > IMCC2047. Next base: position 89,403 of record JBALXL010000004.1, on the reverse strand, counting down.
CAACAAGGTTGTCGTCAGTGATTTGGAGCTTGGCGCTAAAGTTGATCACCCTGATGCAGCCAGCTTGCCGCTGGGGCTGGCAATGGCATTGCTCAAAGACAGTAATGGCATTATTGACCTTAGCTTGCCAATTAAAGGTGATATTGATGATCCGGAATTCAGGATTGGCGGTATTATCTGGCAGGCCTTTTCTGGATTGATTATCAAGGCTGTAACAGCGCCATTCCAGCTGCTAGGAAGTTTGATCGGCGTTGAGTCCGATGACTTTGGTGAATTCCAGTTTCTGGCAGGACGGTCTGATCTGACACCTCCGGAGCTGGAAAAGGTCGCTCAACTTAAAGAAGCGCTCCTCAAACGGCCAAAACTCAATATTGAAATCAGTGGTGCAGTTGATCCGGAAATTGACAGGCCAGCACTAAAATACAGTGAGCTACGCAGCGCTTTAATCGTCAAGTTGGGGGATGAGGCCGCGGAGCTTGAGAGTGTCGATATACTTGATGAGCGCCTGTTCAAACCGCTCAAAATACTGTTTGAGGAACGATTCCCCGACATCGCACTGAAAACAATTCGCAATGAAAATAAAGTGCCACCAGCCGATGACCCCGAAGGCAGGCTCTCGTTGGATAAATTGGCCTATGCCGCAGATCTGCGTGATCGTCTGCTGGAAACAGTAAAAATCACAGAAGAAAAACTCACGGCTCTTGCGCAAGCACGCGCGGAAACAATAAAAGCGGCTTTTCTGGTGAATGAGTTTGATGCCGGCCGAGTTGAGGTGGTCGAGACTGAAGAGGTTGAATCCGAAGACGGGCAGTGGGTTAAGTTTGAGTTGGGCGTGACATCGAAATAATGTCAGAAAATAAATTCTGGAAATAAATTCTGGAAATAAAAAAGGGAGCCGACGGCTCCCTTTTTTATGCTGTACTATAATTAAATCAAGCCACGTGCCGTAACGACGGCTTTTCTAACCTGCGCTGGCGCGGTCCCACCCAAATGGTCACGGGCATTCACAGAGCCTTCCAGCGTTAGCACTTCAAAGACATCCTGTTCGATAATATCGCTGAAGTCTTTTAGTTCGGCTAGCGTCAGCTCGGATAGATCCCTGCCTTCGGCAATACCAAAAGCAACCGCTTTGCCTACCACTTCGTGAGCGTCACGGAATGGCATACCTTTGCGTACTGCATAGTCGGCTAGGTCAGTCGCAGTTGAGTAACCACGCATGGCAGCTTCACGCATGCTTTCTTTGTTGGCTTGCAGAGCTGGCACCATGTCGGCATAAGCTCGCAGGCAGCCTTTTAAGGTATCAATGCAATCAAACAGTGGCTCTTTGTCTTCCTGATTGTCTTTGTTGTAGGCTAGTGGCTGGGATTTCATCAGCGTAAGCAAAGAAATCAAATGACCATTAACACGGCCGGTTTTGCCACGCACCAATTCCGGTACGTCAGGGTTTTTCTTCTGCGGCATGATGGATGAGCCGGTACAGAAGCGGTCTGGCAGATCAATAAAGTTGAATTGCGCGGAAGTCCACAGCACCAGTTCTTCAGAGAAGCGTGACATGTGCGTCATCAACAGAGCGCCAAAGGCGCAGAACTCGATGGCAAAATCACGGTCGCTGACGGAGTCCAGCGAGTTACGGCTGGGGCGATCAAAACCCAGTAGTTCGGCAGTGTAGTCACGGTCAATCGGGAAGGTCGTACCTGCCAGTGCAGCGGAGCCTAGCGGCATAATATTAACGCGCTTGCGGCAGTCTTGTAGGCGTTCAGCGTCACGAACCAGCATTTCAAACCAGGCCATCAAGTGATGCCCGAAAGTCACCGGTTGCGCTGTTTGCAAATGCGTAAAGCCGGGCATGATGGTATCGGCTTCACGTTCGGCTAAATCGATCAAACCGCTTTGCAGGCGTTTTAATTCTGCGGCAATCAGGTCAATTTCATCACGCAGATACAGGCGCATGTCAGTGGCTACCTGATCATTACGTGAGCGGCCGGTGTGTAGTTTCTTGCCGGTGTCGCCGATTATAGCGGTTAGGCGCGCTTCGACGTTCATGTGCACGTCTTCAAGACTGATCGACCAGTTAAATTCACCGGCTTCGATTTCATCACGCACCTGTTCGAGACCGCTAATAATGCTGTCGCGCTCTTCGGTCGTGAGGACGTCGACTTTTTCCAGCATGGTGGCGTGGGCGATAGAGCCAGCGATGTCGTGGTGATAGAGACGCTGATCGAATTGTACCGAGGCGGTGAATGCTTCTACAAAGGCATCGGTGGCTTCAGTGAAGCGGCCGCCCCAGGACTGGTTTTGAGTTCTTTCTTGGCTGTTTGACATAACGTAGTGGCTAATTTCGACTATAGTAAATGTTGAAAAATGCCCGTTCATTCAGCGTGTTACTGAATTTTTACCGTAACGATTGGTGACGGGGCATCGCGAGGCGCCGATTATATCACCGCAACTGTCTGAGTGCTGGAAAATATCCACAGGAGGGAATTCTGGAGCATAAACTGAAATTTGCCGCTGCCGACGAGGCCAGCGAATATTTTTTGCCTGACCTGTGCAACGGTCGGGCGGTATTTATATTGGTACTGGTTACCGAGCTATTGGTGTTGACCATGGTGTTGGCTGCGTCTGGTATTCGCTCTTTCGCGTGGGAAGATTTTGCTTTGATCTCCATGTTTGTACTTTGGATAGCGCTGACTAGCTCGGCGTTGTTGTGTGGGTTAAGGAAAGTGATTGAACGGTTATCGCTGCAGTGGTCTGTGGTTGCTGTGATGGGCTTGATTCTTTTGGTCACAACATTATTTACGGTATTGGCGGATTGGGCGTTGGCAGGTGCAGACTTCAGTCGTTTTGATGTTCAGGTTGATGCTTATGATCTAGTCCGCAACCTGCTGGTAAGTCTTGTTATGGCAGGTATGGTGCTGCGCTATTTTTATGTGCAGACACAATTACGGCGTCAGGAGCGTTCTGAGTTACGCGCCCGTATTCAGGCGCTACAGTCTCGCATTAACCCGCATTTTTTGTTTAATAGTATGAACAGTATTGCCAGTTTGATTAGTGTTGATCCTGAAACTGCCGAGCAGGCCGTGGAAGATTTGTGTGAGCTGTTTCGTGCCAGTTTACGGGAATCAACCGAACCTGTGCCGCTGTCTCAGGAGTTAGAGCTTTGTCGCCGCTATATGGCGATTGAGCAATTACGCTTGGGTGAGCGATTAAAGGTGAGCTGGGATATTAAAACGCTGCCTGAGCAGGCAACTTTGCCATTGTTAACTTTACAGCCGGTGATGGAAAACGCCGTTTACCACGGTATTCAACCGCTGCCAGAGGGCGGCGAGATCACGGTGAAGATTGACGTAATTAGTGGTGCTAAAACATCGCTATTGCAGGTCTGTGTTAGTAATCCGCTAGCTGAGATAGGGCTAGGTCATGGACATGAGTCGGGCCATCGTATGGCGTTGGATAATATTCGTGATCGGCTGGAGGCCTTATATGATGGGGAGGCTCGGCTTGATATTGAGCAAAATGAACAGAGCTTTGTGGCCTGTTTAACTGTACCGTTCAGTGAGGAAGTAGGCTGATGTTGAGGGTTATAGTTGTTGATGATGAGCCCCTAGCACGGGGGCGCTTAAAACGAATGCTGGAACCTGAAATGGACTATCAGGTGGTGGCTGAGGCAGAAAACGGCGAGCAGGCAATAGCGCAAGTCGTGAAGTATGCGCCGGATATTATCCTGATGGATATACGTATGCCTGGAATTGATGGTTTGCAGGCCGCCCAGCAGTTGGCGCAGCAGGATAATCCACCGGCGATTATTTTCTGCACGGCCTATGACGAATATGCGATTAACGCCTTTGATGTGCAGGCAGTGGGTTATGTGCTCAAGCCTGTGCGTAAACCGGCTTTGCTGGAAGCGCTGGCGCGGGCGCAAAAACTCAGTCGAGTTCAGGTAAATGCACTGCTACCTAAGCAGCAAGCATCGCCATCGATTCAGCGCGAACATATCTCCATAACAACACCTGCGGGATTGGAATTGTTGGCGTTGCAGGACATTAGCCACTTTCGTGCCGATCAAAAGTATGTGATGGCTTATTGTGATGGTCGTGAGCGGATTGTTGATGAGCCGCTGAAAGAGCTGGAAATGGAGTTTGCGAAAACGCTGCTGCGTATTCATCGTAATTGTCTGGTATCGGTGTCTTATATTGAAGCGATTCAGCGCACTAAAACCGGCCAGAGTCAGTTGCAGCTAAGGAATGTCGATGAGCCTCAGGATGTCAGTCGGCGTCATTTAGCGCAGTTGAAAGAGGTGATGAAGCGAATTTGAAATATAAGTGTGCTGGAATTAGTTTCGATACTGGCTTGGAGGTGAAAAATCTGCAAGTGGGAGCTCAGTATTCCGTTAGGCAGTAAGATCCAATGTCGGCGAAGTCTCGCCTAAAGCGCCGGTATTCCTGATGTTTTCTTCTAATCTGTTACGAAAATCTTCGTTTGGTTTGCTATCAGGCTCGTCTGATTCGGACTCGTTGCTTTGAGTTGCTGCTCTTACCTGCTCGGTTTCCTGTTGACGTAATTGTGACAGCTCTTGTTGTGCCTGGTTTGCCAGATTACTGGCTTGAGAGGCTACTTGCCTGTCTTGTGATGAGGGTTCGGCCGGAGCGAGTGCTGCGCGGCTAATGGTCTGGGCTTTGCGTAAGGTGGCTTCAGGATCGCCAGCAATTTCAGAGGTGTCGATATTGACGTGGCCGCCAATGGCATAGCGTTGGCCGTCGGGGCCCTGTTGATAATCGTAGACGGGGCCACCTAGAGCAAAGGCTCCAGCCGCAGCAAGGTGAGCCTGTTCGTGAGTGCGAACTTCTCTGTCGCGAGTTTGTAGCCCTTGTAGTTCTTTAGATAACGCGCTGCTGGGGTTAGAAAGGGCTTCGCGCCGAGACTGTTGGCTGCCTTCGTTTGACTTATTCTCTTTCCCTTGGTCACTGTTGTTTGATTGTTGTTCCGCTTGCGTGTCTGCGCTTGCGCCAACTTTAGTTGACGGGCTGGCAATAGCTGTTCCGTTGGCCGGGCGGTTTTCCTGGCTGGCATCGGGCGGAGTGACTTCAAATTGAGTCGAAGGCCTCGCGAATGTGGGTGAGAAGCTAATATTCATTGTTTTTTACTCGCCTCATTCCGTTTGGAAAGAGGTCGATGGGCGTTTTAATATCATCAAGACACGCAAGGTGCTTTTGGTTTGCCCTGCTATAGAATAAATAATAGTCCAAAATATGCGATTGGTAACGATAACTTTCGCGCTAACTCTTTGAAACTAGTGCTCTACAGGGTCAGCCCTAGTTTACTTTCCCCCCTGAATATCTCACCATAGCGCATCTGTGAAATAACCTCTGGAACGTTATGATAAACAAGCTGTTACGAATTGCGACACGCGGCAGTGCGCTGGCCCTTTGGCAGGCCGAATATGTGAAGGCGCGGCTGGAAGGCGCCCATGAAAACCTGCAGGTTGAATTGAATGTTATGAAGACCCGCGGCGATATCATTCTTGATGTGCCCTTGGCCAAAGTCGGTGGTAAGGGGCTGTTTGTAAAAGAACTGGAAACCGCCATGCTGGAAGATCGAGCCGACATCGCCGTGCACTCAATGAAGGATGTACCGATGGAATTTCCGGAGGGTCTTGGCTTGGCCGTGATTTGCGAGCGTGAATTACCTACTGATGCCTTTGTGTCCAATAACTATAAGAGCTTTGACAGCTTGCCGCAGGGCGCTTGTGTGGGCACTTCCAGCCTGCGCCGGCGGTGCCATATTAGAGCGCTGCGTCCGGATATTAAAATCGATTTTCTGCGAGGCAATGTGAATACTCGCTTAGCCAAGCTCGATGACGGTCAATTTGATGCGATTATTCTGGCGACTGCCGGTTTAACCCGTTTAGGCATGAGCGACCGTATTACCGAGCAGCTCAGCGTTGAGCAAAGCCTGCCTGCTGCCGGTCAAGGTGCGGTGGGTGTGGAGTGTCGTGTTGATGATGTTGAGACGCTGGAGCTTTTGAATGTACTGAATCATGAGGACACCAGTATTTGCGTGACGGCTGAGCGCGCTATGAATCGTCACCTTAATGGTGGTTGTCAGGTGCCGATTGCCGGTTTTGCTGTGCAGGAGCCGAATGGGCAATTGTATCTGCGTGGTTTGGTGGCTAACCCTGATGGTGATGAAGTGTTGCGTGCTGAGCTGCGTGGCCCGCAGGCCGATGCTGAGCAAATCGGTATTCGTGTTGCCGAAGACCTACTGTCGCAAGGCGCGAAAGCGATTCTTGATGCGGTTTACGCCAATCATGGCTAGTAATAGCAACAATTGGTTACAGGGCAAACGAATTCTCGTGACACGCCCTGAACGACAGGCCGAAAGTTTGGTTGCGGCCATTCAAGCGCAGGGTGGTGAAGCGATTCGCTGCCCGGTATTGGCCATTACTCCGAATATCATCACTCAATCTGGCAAGCAAAAAATCATCAATCTTGATCAGTATGATGATTTGGTTTTTATCAGTACTAATGCCGTCAGGTTTGGCTTTGAGTTGATCGCTGATTACTGGCCTCAGCTACCCGCGCATTTGCGTTTTTTTGCGGTAGGTAAAAGTACTGCCGCCTGTCTTGAGGCTGAGTCTGTTCGTGTGAGTGTGCCTGCAACAGGGTTTAATAGCGAAGCGCTACTGCAGCTGCCGGAGTTACAGCAGCTGAGCCATCGACGTGTATTGATTTTCAAAGGCGAAGGCGGACGAGAATTACTGGCGCAGAGTTTTACCGAGCGCGGAGCTCAGGTGGAATCGCTGGAGCTTTATCTGCGCGAAGCGTTAAGCTACTCAGCTGAGCAATTACAAACGCTGTTTGATGGAGGTTTGCCCGACGCATTGATCGCCACTAGCGTGGATGTGCTAACGGCGTTGGACGCGCTGCTTAAGTCTTGTCTTGTTAGCCGGTTTGAACTGCCTTTAGTGGTGGCTAGCGAGCGTATTGCCAGCGCTGCTAAAGGCCTCGGTTATCAGCAAATTATTACTTCCAGTGGTGCGGCAGATGAGAGTATCGTCAAGGCATTAAATGTAATAGGATAGTCTTATACAAGCTGGCTAGCGCTTTTCTTTGAGCGTTTTACACGCTGTAAATGCCTCTAGCCACGCCTTTTTATTTACAATTTAAAAAGCTGATAAATCTATCATGGCATCAGATACTAAAGACGATTCAACTCCTTCCCAAAACAACGACTCCAAGGTGGATACTGCGCCTACGGGGCCAGAGCGTTTGGGCGCAAAAAATGAACCGCCGGTATTGAGTGACACGGTTTCTACCGACTCGCTGGGTTCACCAACAACAAATGCTAAACCTGAAGCTAAACCTGAAGCTAAGCCTAAGACAGGAACTAAGGCTAAATCAGAGCCCAAGTCTGAGACAAAACCTGCCTCTAAAACTGCGGAGAAAACGCCGGCAGCTACCGCACAAAAAACTAAAAAATCAGGCTCCGCTATTGGCTGGCTGGCCTTGTTGATTGCCTTGCTGGCATTAGCTGGCGTGGCTTATGGTCTATGGATTCAGCAACAGGAAAAACAGGCTAAGGGCATACAAGAGAGCCGCCTTAACCAATCGCAATTAGTCGACAGCTTTAAATCCAGCACGCAGGTGCTGTCTAGCCAGGTACAGGGCTTTATCAGCACTTCAGAAAACCAGCAGCAGCGACTTAGCGAGTTACAAACTCAACTACAGGCCACTAACCGCCAAATTGGCGAAGTCACTCAGGTGAGTCGTCGCAGCTGGATGTTGGCCGAAGCTGAATATCTGTTGCGATTAGCGAATCAGCGACTGCTAATGGAGCGTGAGACTGTCAGTGCGCTGGCATTGTTGAATTCAGCGGATCAAATTTTGATCAGTGTTGCTGAGCCTGGCTTATTTGAGATTCGTGAAACGCTGGCACGTGAAACGGCGGCTTTACGGGCAGTGGCACATCTGGATGTTGAAGGTGTTTTTGTTAAATTGGCGGCGTTAAGTGAGCAGGTGGAATCACTGGCATTGTTGACGCCTGAAGAAGATGTCGATGCTGCACAGCAGGCAGCTGAAGTGGCAGTTACTGCCGAGGAAAATAGTGTTTTTGAGGCGGCGTTGGAGCGTTTTAATGACATGGTTATCGTTCGTCATCGCGATGAGCCGTTAGCGCCATTGTTAGCACCGGAGCAACACTATTATATTCAGCAGAATTTACGTCTTATGTTGGAGCAGGCGCAGTTGGCGCTGTTGCAACGTAGCCCTGGCGTTTATACCCGCAGCCTTGAGAAGGCGGCAGGATGGGTGGATGAGTATTTCCAGCTTAATGAAACAGCGCAGGCGTTGCTGGTGAGTCTGCGTGAATTACAGCAGCTTCATGTCGACCCCGAGTTACCCAATATTTCAAAATCGTTGTCGTTATTGAAAGCCTATTTGAATAATCCGTTACCTGGTAATCAGTCGCCGCCTGTGGCAATGCAGGCACCTGTTGAGCAAGCACCATTTGCACAGCCAAGCTCGGTCGAAGGAGCTGCACAATGAAACGTTTGTTTGTGCTGATCTTATTGGTTTTGATTGCTGGTTACTGGGTGGCCGATAAAATCGCTGAAGATGCCGGTTACATTCTTCTTTCATATCAAAATACCACCATTGAAACCAGCATGTGGATTGGTTTAGTGCTGCTACTTGCTTTGGTGGCAACGATTTACATGAGTGTTTGGTTGTTAATCCGTGTGCTGGGTAGTCGTGCGATGGTTCAGCGCTGGACATATAACTTTCGACATAAGCGAAGTGTTTCAAAGACCACTAGTGGTTTGATTGACTTAGTTGAAGGTAATTGGAAAAACGCTCAGAAGAAACTCAGCCAGGCGGCGCCACGATCTGAAACGCCTTTGATCAATTATTTGTCAGCAGCGCGTGCCGCGGCAGCCAATGGTGATCCTAATGGCAGTGAGCTGTTTCTCAAAAAAGCGCATGAAAGCACGCCGGGAGCAGAGTTGGCGGTTGGTATCACTAAGGCTGAGATAGAGATTCAGCAGGAACAGTATGAGCAAGCATTGGCGTCATTGTTGGTGCTACGTCATTCTCACCCGCGCCATAAGCATCTGGTAGAACTTTTACAGCAGGTCTACGTGGGGCTTGATGATTGGGAAGGCCTGCAAGAGTTAACTCCGATGCTGCGTAAATTGAAAGTGGCTCCGGATGCACGCTTGGATGATTTAGAGCATAAAACCGTGCTGAAAGTGCTTGATAGAGCGTCAACTCCGCAAGCTGGCCAAGATGCGGGAGACAGCGCTATTAAACTTGATAAAGCATGGCAGCGTGTTTCAGGTAACATTCGACAGCTAGAAGATGTTACGCGTTTATATGTGTCTAGTATGACCAGGTTTGCAGAGCATAAAAAAGCTGAGGCGGCATTACGCGATACTTTGGATTGTGCTTGGAGTGATGCGCTGGCAGTTGAATATGGCGTGCTTGAAAGCAGTGATGAGCAGCAGCAATTGCGTACTGCCGAGCGTTGGCTCAAGAAGCATAAAGATAGTGCAGAGTTGCAGCTGACGCTGGGGCGCTTGAGTTTACGTAATCAGCTTTGGGGTAAGGCTAGAGAGTATTTTTTAGGCAGCCTTGCCTTGCGGGAAACGTCTCAGGCACATGCTGAGTTAGGGCGGTTGCTTAAATATATGGGTGAGAGTGAGGCTTATCTTACCCACGTACAACAGGGCTTTGACGTGGTGTTTGCTAATTTACCTGTAATGCCGATGCCTGATGAGCAACGCACCAGCATTGCGCAGATGGCTGTGAAGAGTTAGTTTTTTGGGCTCAAGATAAAAATTATACGTGAACACGTCATTTTTTAGCGCTTCGCTTTACTGATTTATGGTTCTCGAATTTGTTTAACGAGGTGCGTAGCTAAAAGTGTCTGAATGAGCTTGTTGTTTGGGCAGGCCATGATTTACCAGCATGTCGAGTGTCGAATAAACCATCGTTGGTGAGCCGCTAATAAACACCTCTGCATCTTTGAGATTGACGAAGTCTTCTACAATCGCTTGATGTAGTAAACCCTCACGATCCTGCCATTGGCATTCTGCAGAGGCCTCACTTAATACCGGTGTGAAGTGGAAGTTCTGGTATTGTTTCTGCCATGCGTTTAATTGCTCCAGCATGTAAAAGCCTTTCATCTGTTTAGCTCCCCAATACAAATGAACAGGGTTATCCAGCCCGCTTTGCAAGATCGTTAAGAGTATGCTTTGCATTTGCGAATAGCCGGTGCTGGCGGCGACCAGAATAATCGGTGCTGAGGGTTTGAAATTCAGAGGTGTTGGCAGATGGCATTCCCCCAAAGGTAGTTCAACTTTTATAGTTTTTTCAGTTAGTGCCTGCTGAATTATTGTTTCAGTGCTAGCGTGACGGTCAATATGCAACTCAAGTGTTTGGGTATCCGGTGAGCTGGCAATAGAAAAGGGGCTGCGGGTGCCATCGCTTCTTTCGATGTTCAGGTACTGGCCTGCTTTGAATTGCAGCGCTTGATCGTCGCCAGGTTGTAAAACGATGCGGTAAACCGAACCATTGAGAGGCGTGCAGAGTGTAACTAAACAATTCAAGAGCATTAAAATTCCAGTAATAAGCTATTTCTATTGGTGTGAAGCGAGGTGATTAATTGTTAATCAATGCCCAAGCTGTCCCAGATGTCATCAATGCGGTTTTTGACATCCTCGTCCATGGTGATAGGTGTTCCCCACTCGCGATTCGTTTCACCGGGGAATTTATTGGTGGCATCAAAGCCCATTTTAGAACCGAGCCCAGCCACAGGTGAAGCAAAATCTAGATAATCAATCGGCGTGCTGTCGATGATAGTGGTATCGCGGCCTGGGTCCATACGGGTTGTCATGGCCCAGATCACATCGTTCCAGTCACGTGGATTAATGTCATCATCGGTGACGATTACGAATTTTGTGTACATAAACTGTCTAAGAAATGACCAGACGCCCATCATCACGCGTTTTGCGTGTCCGGGGTATTGTTTCTTCATTGTTACTACGGCCAAACGATAAGAACAGCCTTCTGGCGGCAAGTAAAAATCGACAATCTCGGGGAATTGCTTTTGCAGGATTGGCACAAACACTTCATTTAACGCAACGCCAAGAACGGCTGGCTCATCAGGTGGGCGGCCAGTATAGGTGCTGTGATAAATAGGTTTTTTACGATGGGTAATATGCGTGATAGTGAAAACGGGGAAGCTTTCCACTTCATTGTAATAACCAGTGTGGTCGCCAAAGGGGCCTTCATCGGCCATTTCGCCGGGTTCCAAATAACCTTCCAGTACGAATTCGGCGCTGGCGGGTACTTGTAAGTCATTACTAAGGCATTTTACGACTTCGGTTTTATTGCCACGTAATAATCCAGCAAAAGCGTATTCCGAAAGAGTGTCTGGCACGGGGGTTACCGCACCTAAAATTGTCGCCGGATCAGCGCCTAGGGCTACGGCAACAGGGAATCTTTCTTCAGGGTGTTCGGCTTGCCACTCACGGAAATCCAGTGCGCCGCCACGGTGAGATAGCCAGCGCATAATAACTTTATTACGGCCGATTACCTGTTGGCGATAAATGCCCAGATTCTGACGTTCTTTGTGTGGGCCTTTGGTTATTACCAGAGGCCATGTAATTAAAGGTCCTATATCGCCTGGCCAGCAGGTTTGAATCGGTAGCTTGGATAGATCAACATCATCGCCACTAATGACGATTTCCTGGCAGGGTGCCTTTTTAACTACCTTGGGGGCCATGTTCATGACCTGTTTGAAGATAGGTAGTTTTTCCCAGGCGTCTTTCATGCCTTTGGGTGGTTCGGGCTCTTTCAGGAAGGCCAGTAGTTTGCCAACTTCGCGAAGGTCTTCGATTTTTTCCTGCCCCATGCCCATGGCAACACGTTCGGGGGTGCCAAAAAGGTTGGCTAATACTGGAATGTCGTAACCTTTAGGATTTTCAAACAGTAATGCTGGGCCGCCACTGCGTAGTGTGCGGTCACAGATTTCTGTCATTTCCAATACAGGGTCAACTTCTACACTAATACGCTTGAGCTGACCTTGTTGCTCAAGCGTATTAATGAAATCACGCAGGTCTTTATATTGCATGGAGAGCCTGTAGTGCGAGAGTAATTAGTCGTGAAAGGCAGCGTTAGCTGCGTTTCATTGACAGGAAAAACTCGTCGTTGGTTTTAAAATCCTTAAGTTTGTCGAGCAGGAATTCCGTGGCCTGCGTGTCTTCCATGGAGTTGAGAAGTTTGCGTAGAATCCACATTTTCTGCAGCTCGTCTTCTGACGTTAGCAGTTCTTCACGACGTGTGCCGGAACGACGAACGTTAATAGCCGGATAAACACGTTTCTCGGCCATTTTACGGTCGAGGTGGGTTTCCATGTTACCGGTGCCCTTAAACTCTTCGAAGATTACTTCGTCCATTTTTGAGCCGGTATCAACCAGTGCAGTGGCCAAAATTGTCAGGCTGCCGCCTTCTTCGATATTACGCGCAGCACCAAAGAAACGTTTTGGACGCTCCAGTGCATGGGCATCAACACCACCGGTCAGGACTTTGCCGGAGGAAGGAATAGTAGTGTTGTAAGCGCGGGCCAGACGCGTGATGGAATCGAGCAGAATCACTACGTCTTTTTTGTGTTCAACCAAGCGTTTGGCTTTTTCGAGGACCATTTCAGCGACTTGAACGTGACGAGATGGTGGTTCATCAAAAGTACTGGCAACCACTTCGCCGCGTACCGAGCGTTGCATGTCGGTTACTTCTTCCGGACGCTCGTCAATCAGCAGGACAATTAGATGGCAATCGGGGTTATTGTGAACGATTGATTGTGCAATATTTTGCAGCATCAAAGTTTTACCGGCTTTTGGCGGCGATACAATTAGACCACGCTGACCTTTACCAATGGGTGACGTCAGGTCAAGAATACGCGCTGACAGGTCTTCGGTGCTGCCGTTGCCACGTTCCAGCTTCATGCGCTCATCCGGAAATAGCGGCGTCAGGTTTTCAAAAAGAATTTTGTTCTTGGCGTTTTCTGGCTGATCAAAGTTGATAGTGTCAACTTTAAGCAGTGCAAAATAACGTTCGCCGTCTTTAGGTGGGCGAATTTTACCGGCAATAGTATCGCCGGTACGCAGGTTAAAGCGTCGAATTTGACTAGGCGATACATAGATATCGTCTGGGCCAGCCAGATAAGAGCCCTCTGCAGAGCGCAAGAAACCGAAACCATCTTGAAGAATTTCTAATACACCATCTCCAAAGATATCTTCGCCGCCTTTGGCATGACGCTTTAAAATGGAGAAAATAACATCTTGTTTGCGTGACCTGGCCAGGTTGTCGAGGCCGATTTCAGAGGCGATGGTTAAAAGTTCGGGTACGGGTTTTTTCTTTAATTCAGATAGATTCATAAGGGTTTTGTGCGATTGGATGCGCCAAAAATTGGATGCGCAGAGTTAACTTGATTGTTATCGGATTTTTTGGGAATTTTATAACGGAGAAAAACACAAGAGGACGTGTCTTGATTTGGAAAGATAGCACCCAATGCTGAGTGCGTCTAGCTATTATGGTAGTAATTTTAAGAAAAGTCCCCGCTGTAGCACAGCGAGGACTCAAAACTCTTACAGGTTGCTGTCGATGAAAGCGGCCAGTTGGGATTTTGACAATGCGCCGACTTTAGTCGCGTCTACCGCACCGTTTTTGAACAACATAAGAGTAGGAATGCCACGGATGCCGTATTTAGGTGGCGTGGCTTCGTTGTCGTCAATGTTGAGTTTGCAGACGGTCATACGACCAGCGTATTCCTGAGCGATTTCGTCTAGAACCGGTGCCAGCATTTTACAAGGGCCACACCATTCTGCCCAGTAATCCACCAATACGGGGATGTCTGATTGCAGTACGTCTGCGTCAAAGGAGCTGTCGGTTACGTTAACAATTGTGCTCATGTGAAAAAAATCCTGATCTATTAAATTTGGTTCGATACTATAACGCGAGAGAGTGCTGGGGTGAAGCCCTAGGGCCACTCTGAACAAATGATGTTTGTTTTTACGGCGCTAAAATGCCCCTCTTTTTCGTTGCAAATCGCTAGCTACTAGCAAGATTTTCAACAAAAAAGCGAAACATGTTCCCTGTCGTAAATTTCAAACCCTATTGATTCAAAGCTTCCCCCAATGACTGCGGAAATAATCGAATGTGTTTGCTATGCTTGTATATGGTGCCGCTAGGCACATATTTCAAGGGGATAATTCAGGGATTTTAACGATGCAGGCTTGTTTAGCCGCTCACCAACGCGTGGGTAAAAATAACTTAGCTGCGGCAATAGACTTGGGGTCCAACAGTTTTCATATACTGGTAGCTGAGTTTATTGATGGGCGTATGCAACCGGTGCATTGCTGGGGAGAGAAAATCCAGCTGGCCGATGGTCTAGATCAGCAGGAGAGTCTGACTGATGCTGCGAAGCAGCGTGCATTTGCCTGTCTGTCTCGTTTTGCCGAGGTCATTGAAGGTGTGCCTTCTCAGCGCGTCAAAGTGGTGGGCACCGAAGCGTTACGTCGTGCGTCCGATAGTGCCGAATTTGTTGCTCAGGCAGAAGCGTTGCTTGGCGTGCCTATAAACGTAATTTCTGGGGAGCAGGAAGCGCGAATTATTTATCAGGGTGTGCTTGATGGTAAAAAGGCACGTCATCAGGCAGTCGCTGAACCGGTATTAATAATTGATATTGGTGGTGGCAGCACCGAGCTGGTTTTGGGTAAGGGTAATCAGATTGTAGCCTGCACCAGTTTGCCGTTGGGTTGTGTGAGTTATTCGCGACGATTTTTCCCAAATCAAAGTAGTGATCAAGTGGCTTTTGACAGCGCTCTGGAGCTGCTGCATGCTGAGTTAGTTGTTGTTCGAGAGACCTTTAACTCAAGTAACTGGCAGCAGACCATTGGTACTGCCGGTACAGCATTGGCGATTGAAGAAGTATTGCAGGCGTTGGGTTGGGTGAAAAGCGGTATCAACCGCACGGGTCTTGAGCGTTTGGCTGATGTGTTGTGTCAGGGTGAAAGTATGGCAGCCCTGCAATTGCCGGGCCTGAGCGAAGAGCGTTTTGATATTATCACCGCAGGTGTGGTTATTATGTTGGCGGTGTTTCAGGCTTTTGACATCAAAGAGCTGGAAACCAGCTCTGACTCATTGCGCGAAGGTTTGATTTATTCGTTGCAGCCTTAAGTTTTGGTGCGGTATTAATTACTTCTGTAACAACTGCGCCGCCCGTTTTGCGAAATAGGTCAAAACACCATCAGCGCCGGCACGTTTAAAGCACATCAGTGATTCTAGAATAGTCGCTTCTTCATCAAGCCAGCCCTGCTGGAATGCCGCCATGTGCATGGAGTATTCGCCGCTCACTTGATAGGCGTAGGTAGGCACTTGAAACTCTTCTTTAACGCGACGCACGATATCTAGATAAGGCATGCCTGGCTTAACCATCACCATATCGGCACCTTCGGCGATGTCTAGCGCGACCTCATGCAAGGCTTCGTCGCTGTTAGCCGGGTCCATCTGGTAACCTTTTTTATGACTGCCAGCAAAATTTGCACTCGAACCAATGGCGTCTTTATAAGGGCCATAGTATTTGGAGGCATATTTTGCAGAGTAAGCCAGTATACGGGTATTGATGTGGCCGGCAGCTTCCAGCGCGGCTCGAATTGCGGCAATACGACCGTCCATCATGTCGGAGGGCGCGACAATATCAACGCCTGCGTCGGCATGTGAAACAGCTTGTTTGATGAGGATTTCAACGCTTATATCATTGAGCACATAACCTGCTTCATCGGTAATGCCGTCATGGCCATCGAGCGTATAAGGGTCGAGGGCTATATCAGTGCTGATGCCCAGCTCCGGGCAAGCCGCCTTAATTGCTCTGACTGCGCGTTGCACTAAACCATCAGGGTTGTAGGCTTCGGCGCCATCTTTTGTTTTCAGAGATTGATCAATATTTGGAAAGATAGCGATCGCTGGAATGCCCAGTGCGACCAGTTCGTGCGCTTCCTTAACCATCTCATCAATACTAAAACGTAGCTGGCCTGGCATGGAGGCGACGGGTTCACGTAGCCCCTGTCCTTCCTTGACGAACATGGGGAAAATCAGGTCATTCGCTGTTAAAGTGTTTTCGCTCATTAAACGGCGTGAAAAATCATCGGCACGCATACGGCGCATGCGAGTTGCAGGAAATTGACGGTTAATGGCTTTGTAGGACACGAAATGACTCCAAAATGCTCGTAAATCAGATTGCTATAATGTGCTAAGTGAATAGCGGGCTAGGTTATCATGTTTGTAGAAAAAAGATGTAACCCCTTTTGATGGTAAGAGACCTCGTTAAGGCTTAAAAAAGGACTTCTTATGACGAGCGATGCGCTATTAAGACTATTGATGACGCTGCTGATTTTTGGGCTACTGGTTTGCCTGGAAATCAAGCGGCCCCGCAGGCGGCTATCTAAAACTAAATCACAACGCTGGCCCGGTAACCTGTGTATTGCGCTGTTAAATGGACTGCTGGTTCGCACGTTGTTGCCCTGGCTGGTGCCGGTGCTGATTGCCCATCAGGCGGCTGTTTCACAATCAGGGCTTCTCAATCAGTGGTTCTTGCCCGTTTGGCTTGAATTGTTGATAACGCTGCTGTTGCTGGATTGTCTGGTGTATTGGCAGCATCGCTTGTTTCATCGCATACCATTGTTGTGGCGTTTACACCGAATGCATCATACCGATACAGGTGTGGACGTCACCACCGCACTACGTTTTCACCCGTTGGAAATCACTTTGTCACTGGCCATTAAGTCGCTGGCGGTGTGGTTATTAGGTGCGCCGATTTTTGCGGTGTTATTGTTTGAGGTATTACTCAACGGCTTGGCAATGTTTAACCACAGCAATATTAAACTGCCGGTTTGGCTCGATACGCCGTTGCGTAAAATAATCGTCACGCCTGATATGCATCGAGTGCATCACAGCGTATTAGCCGATGAGCATAACCGTAACTTTGGTTTTAACCTGAGTTGCTGGGATCGCTGGTTTGGTAGTTATACCGCGCAGCCGCGCGATGGGCATCAGAAAATGCGGTTAGGGCTCAATGAAACTAATCAACAGCAAACGGGGTCTGTTATATGGATGCTAAAACAACCCTTTAAATAAAGTCCTTTGCATAATTGTTCTTTTGTTTTCTGGACTGCGTTATAAGCTTGCTCAACCGGTCATTTATAGTTATAAATTCCCTGATTTCGTGCGCTTTTGCCTTGCCAGAAAACAAAATTCTGGCATATAAAAAGACGCTTGTTGTTGAAGCGCCAAGACTAAAAACAATAATTAGCCATTAAGGCAGTTGAGATAAATGAATAATAAAAAAGCACTAATTTTCACAGTGATTTTGCTGTTTATTGCCGCGTTCTTCTTTTTTGATCTCGGCCAATATTTAACGTTGGAGTATTTTAAGACGCAGCGTGACGTTATCAGCGCGTACCAAGTAGCTAACCCACTACAAACAGCACTGATCTTTTTTGTTGTCTATGTGACTGTGACGGGCCTTTCTTTGCCCGGCGCTGCCGTATTAACACTGGCTGGTGGTGCCATTTTTGGTTTGTGGTGGGGTTTATTACTGGTGTCTTTCGCGAGCACGTTGGGCGCGACTATTGCCTTTATCGTCTCTCGATTGCTTTTGCGTGACTGGGTACAGGCTAAATTTGGTAAAAATCTGAAAGCCATCAATCAGGGTATCGAAAAAGAAGGCGCGTTTTATCTGTTCACTTTGCGGCTGGTGCCGCTGTTTCCGTTTTTTGTGATCAATCTGGTGATGGGGCTGACACCTATCCGTGTGGTGCAGTTCTTCTTTGTCAGTCAAATAGGCATGCTGGCGGGTACGTTTGTGTTTGTGAATGCCGGCACACAATTAGCGCAGATAGATTCATTGGCCGGCATTCTTTCGCCGGGTCTGTTGCTGTCCTTTGTTCTGCTGGGTGTTTTCCCGCTGATAGCCAAAAAACTGGTGGATATAGTTAAGGCGCGCAAAGTTTATAAGGATTATGAAAAGCCAAAAAACTTTGATGCCAATTTAGTAGTAGTGGGTGCCGGTTCCGGTGGTTTGGTATCTGCTTACATTGCCGCAGCGGTGAAAGCAAAAGTGTATCTGATTGAAAAACACCAAATGGGCGGTGACTGCCTCAATACCGGCTGCGTGCCCAGTAAAGCGTTGATTCGATCAGCCAAGATTAATAACTACATTAAGCGTGCCGATGAATTTGGTTTGAAAACTACGCCGGCAGGTGTTGATTTCCCGTCGGTGATGAAGCGCATACAGGGTGTGATTAAAACAATTGAGCCGCATGATTCGGTTGAGCGTTTTACCAGTTTAGGTGTTGACTGCATTGTTGGTGAAGCAAAGATTACTTCGCCCTGGTCGGTCGAAGTTAACGGTCAGGCTATCCATACAAAAAATATTATCATTGCTTCTGGCGCGCGTCCTTTTGTGCCGCCTATTGAAGGCATCGATGAAACGGGTTATTTAACGTCCGATACGCTGTGGCAACTTGAAGAGCAGCCTAAGCGTCTGTTGGTTATTGGTGCTGGGCCGATTGGGTGTGAGTTGGCACAGAGTTTTACACGTTTAGGTTCACAGGTAACATTGTTGGATATGGCGGATAAAGTGATGCCGCGTGAAGATGCTGATGTATCAGAATTTATAGCGAAAAAACTGGAATCTGACGGTATTGATCTAAAGCTTGCTCATAAAACAGTTAAATTCACCAAAGATGGTGAGAATAAAAACCTTCAGGCTGAACACCAAGGCCTGAGCGTGGATATTGCTTTTGACGAGGTGCTGATAGCTGTTGGCCGTCGCGCTAATACTGAAGGTTTTGGTCTGGAAGAGCTAAAGATCGGTACTACCCCGCAGGGTACGTTACAGGTCAATGAATACCTGCAAACCCGCTTCCCTAATATCTATGCCTGTGGTGATGTGGCTGGACCCTATCAGTTTACCCATACCGCCTCTCATCAGGCTTGGTATGCGGCGGTTAATGCATTGTTTGGTCGTTTCAAAAAGTACAAGGTCGATTATTCAGTCATTCCCTGGGCGACATTCACTGACCCAGAAGTTGCGCGAGTTGGCTTGAACGAAAGCGATGCCGCTGCGCAGGATATTGCCTTTGAGGTGACGCAATACGGCCTTGATGATTTAGACCGAGCAATTGCCGAAGGTGAAGCCGAGGGCTTTATTAAGGTATTAACGGTGCCCGGTAAGGATAAAATCCTTGGTGTGACCATTGTTGGCGCTCATGCCGGTGAGTTAATCGGCGAATATATTCTGGCTATGAAACACGGCATAGGTTTGAACAAAATTCTTGGTACTATTCATATTTATCCTACCTTCAGCGAAGCGAATAAATACGTGGCGGGGAATTGGAAGAAAGCCAATAAACCTGAAAAACTGCTCGGCTATGTGGAACGTTTCCATACATGGAGTCGTGGCAGCTGAGAAACTTAATGATGCTAGATCCTATAGCTTGATTTGAAGTGGGAAAAACGTCTTAATAACGCCCATAAATAAAGCAAAATTTAATTCTGGAGTTAAAGAATGAGTAGTGTTGAAAGCAATGTGTCGGAACGTTATGCCGCTGGTGCGGAGCAGCGTGAAGAAGCCTTATGTTGCCCGGTGGATTATGATCCCGGACTACTGAAAATTTTACCTTCTGAAATTATCGAACGTGATTACGGCTGCGGCGACCCTTCTCGTTATGTGCGTGAGGGCGATACGGTACTGGATTTGGGCAGTGGCGGCGGTAAGATTTGCTACATGGCCGCGCAACTGGTCGGAAACAAAGGCGCGGTGATTGGCGTTGATATGACCGATGAAATGCTGGCGTTGGCACGTAAGTTTCAACCAGAAATGGCTTCAAAAATCGGCGCGGATCTGGTCGACTTTCGTAAGGGTTATATTCAAGATTTGTCGTTGAGTGTTGATGCGATGAATGAGTACTTGGCGGCTAATCCGGTGAGTGACAATGACAGCCTGCAAGCACTGGAAAACTGGAAGAAACAGCAGCGCAGTAGTGAGCCCTTGGTGGCGAGTAAATCCGTTGATTTGGTGATTTCCAACTGTGTATTAAATCTGGTGGCTGAAGCCGACCGTACGCAGATGATTGACGAGATTTTCCGAGTACTTAAACCGGGTGGCCGAGTGGCGATTTCAGACATTGTTTCTGATGAACACGTGCCTCAGCACCTGAAAGATGATGACACGCTTTGGTCGGGTTGTATTTCCGGTGCATTTCAAGAGAAAGGCTTTATGGATGCTTTCATTGATGCTGGTTTTGTTGCTGTTGCCTATGATAAATGGGATGCGGTACCTTGGCAGGTAGTTGAAGACATCGAGTTTCGCTCAGTCACACTGATGGCTATTAAGCCGGAAACGACCGGTATGGTCGATGCTGGACATGCAGTGATTTATAAAGGCCCCTACGCTGAAGTCTGTGATGATTTGGGTAATTATTTCCCGCGAGGCGAACGTATTGCGGTTTCTAAACGAACTTTTGGCTTTATTGCCAGCGGCCCTTATCAGAATGACTTTATTGCCATTGAGCCAGCCGAGGCTGTTGATGGCGGTTGCTTTGACTTACCGCCAGCAACCATTCGTTCTCCATCGGAAAGTAAAGGCGCACGCCATGGTGGCACTTCAACCGGTTCAGGTTGTTGCTAGTTTTTTAAAATTTTATCTGGAGTTATAAATGGAACATCCACCCAAGTTTATGGCAATTTGTGAAGACGCCAGAACGCGTATTCAAGAAACTGATGTAGCAACGGTTAAAGCGCGTTTGGATCGAGGCGAAAATTTTTTACTGGTTGATACTCGTGAAGATAGAGAGTGGAATAAAGGTCATCTCCCTGGCGCGATTCATATCGGAAAAGGTGTGATCGAGCGCGATATTGAAGCTAAAGTTCCCGATACGGATCAAGAAATCATTCTTTATTGTGGCGGCGGCTACCGTTCAGCATTAGCAGCGGATAACCTTACAAAAATGGGATATAGCAAGGCTATTTCCATGGATGGTGGTTTCCGGAAATGGAATGTTGCTGGTTATGAGATTGTTACTGAAGAGTAAGCTTTATTGATTTTCTTCCAGCGTCTGCAGGCAGGACACACAATAGCCAGCTTCGGGCTGAACTTGTAGACGCTCTAGGGGGATTTCTCCTCCGCATTTTTCGCAATAACCATAATCCCCCTCCCCTAATCGCTGTAAGGCGAGATGCACGTTAACTAACTGCTGTTTATGGGTTTCGCTGCTTGCTTGAGCCATGGCCTGTTGTTGCAGCGCATCTATGCGAGACAACCTGCCTATTTTGCTTTGATCCAGTTCTACGGTTTCGGCGGTTACTTCATCCAAGCGTAAGAATTTATCTAGTTGTTGCTCAAGTTCTTCGAGCTGGATTTTAAATGCGGCTAATTGTGGCGTCTTAAGTGCAGTCATAAAACCTCACTAATTTGGTGTAATACGTGTTTAGACGTAATTTTGCAGAGTTGATTCCCAGAATATGTCATTTCTAACACATGCCCTAAGGCACCGTCTCTGTAGGCCGGTCCGGAGGCTACACAATTGACCTTGTGTGAGAAACCTTAAATTACTGGAGAATATTTCTCCCGACCGGTCGGAATGACAGAGCTATTATGAAATACGCCTCATGAGCCAATAGCAAACGCTAGCAGGAATGGCATAGTCAAAAATGACAGTAATGTTGATGTCACCACAATACCGGCTACTTCAGCAGGTTGGCGCTCATAACGTAGTGCCAGCAAATAATTAAGCACGGCGGCGGGCATAGTGGCTTGAATGAGTACCACGCCGCGAATAACCCCTTCCAGCTCCATCACCGTAACGACCAATAACCCCAGTAAAAAGCCACAGCCTAAGCGTACGCTGCTGTAAAACAGGCTGCGCTGCCAAGCGCCGCCCTTGAGGCTGGCCAATGAAATGCCCAGAGTTATCAGCATTAGCGGAATTGCCATGTCGCCTAACATTTCAACGGTGGAGGACATCCAGCGCGGCATACTGCTATCGGTCAGAATCAGAGTAAAACCAATAGCGGCGGCATAAGGTAAAGGCTGTTTGAACAGGTCTTTAATACGTGCCGATAAGCTGCCACTTTGGCCGTTAACAATGGCGATACCGACGGTGACGTGCAAAATTGCCTGGGCGATAAAATAGCATAACGCCAGCGCCAGGCCGTCGTCGCCAAAGGCCATGAAAGCGAGAGGGATACCCATGTTGCCGCTGTTCACAAAGACCAGTGAAGGCATGTAAACAGACACTGAATGGCCGCGAACCTTTAGCAGGAAATACGCTAATAATGCCATGGCGGCAAGGATGCTCAGTGCGATGCCCATGACATTAAATAAAATGGCGGGCTCAATACTAATTTTACTGAGACCGGACACCACTAGGCAGGGCATGCCGATGAACATCACAATGCGAGTAACAAAGGCAGAGTCGTAGTTGACGCCCAGACGAGCCCAGGTGAATCCCGCCGCCGCACAGATAAACACGGGGGCGATAATAGTGAAAAGTTCGGCAATCATCTGATGTTAGGGCGGCTATAAAAACCGCTAGCTTAGTCCTGTGGAGAGGTATTTAAACACTGGAACTGGTAGTGCAGCTCAGGCGTGTCGGTTTTTAGCGTTACCCATTCATGCAGCTTGATCCAGCCACGGGGGCAGCGGTTAGCCATCTGCTGATGCAGCGACACAACACTGGACGAAATGCCTGTTGCTGAGAGCTTATATAACGTCCGCGCATGATATACCGGTGTGTTATGTGAGGCCAGCCCGTTGGTGAGGTGACTGTTAGGCGTGATAAATACACGAGTTTCGCCGGAGTCCGGGTTTACCGAGATTAGCGGGCTAGGGATGATTTGTTGCTGGTCGGCAACGGTTGGTTTGGCTGCTGTTTGATACGTTTTGCTTTCAGCCATACAGGGTTGGCTTATTATGAGTAAGAGAGCGCTGGCGAGATGCTTGTGCATAAAAAGTTCCTAGCTCATGGTGAGTTCACCTCATAATACGCGAAAGAAACAGCGCTGTGCATGATGGCAAAAAATGAATCAAACAGCGTGATGAGATGTTTATAAACTAAATCTTATCTAACCCCTATCCTAAAGGGCTAATTATTCGGCACCGAGGTGGAAGTGTAAGTAGGTTACATCCTGCTTTCCAGGGCCGTTAGTCCAGACCCTATAGTTGTGGAGTTGCTGCTTGTTGATTTGTGACACGATGGCAGAAAAAATATCGAGGATATATTCTTTGTCTTCGTCACTTAACTCGCCAATATTCTTGATGTCCTTTTTTGGCACAAAAATATAATGGATTCTGTGCTTTGGCCGGGGGTGCTCAAAGACAATGGTTTTGTCGGTTTCCAGAATAATATTGGGAATTAATCCGGGTGTTTTTTGTACAATGACGGATGCCAGAAGTCCTGCGACATCGTTAGCTGAAAAACGATTTTGATTTGCTTTGATCATTAGTAGCGAGCGTGGTTTTGAATCAGAGAACAGGGCTGCGCCAATCAAAATGCCCGCGATGAGAATAAGCAAAGCCAATAGGTAGGACATAATTCTATCTTTGGTGGTTTGTTTGCTATTGAGACTGTATTTTCTTCAAGATGTTACAGCCAGCGGCGGACTTTACGCTTATAGCATAAATACTGTTCACCGAATTTTGCTTCCAGATACGCTTCTTCTTTCTTGATGGCGAAACAATACACGAGGGCTGCCGAGGGGAGAAAACTAAACACAATCCAAAGACTGTTGAGCAAAAAACCTATACCGATAGCGACTAGGCATAAGCTTAGGTAGATTGGATTTCTGGAGCAAGCGTAGAGGCCGGAGGTAATAATGTAAGTGGTTGGTTTCCAGGGCTCGATATTGGTTTTTCTGCGCAGGTAGGTGACCAATAGTAATAACAGGCTGAGCAGGCCTGATAGGATTAGGACTGAACCAATGGCTTTACTCCACAGAGTGATACCGAGGCCGATAGGAAGTACTTGCTGAAGCCCGTAACCGGCCAGTAGCAGGACAATAAATATCAGCGGTGGCGGGAATTTAACCCCCGGTCCATTTTTGTCTATCTTGTTACTCATGGTTCATCAGGAATATTTTCGAAAGTGGTTGATGAGAAAAATGACCGCCTATTCAAGAATCTCGTTGATGACTAAGCCGTAGGTTGTGTCGCAACGCTCACTGGGTACGTTACGGGCAACGGTGGCATTAGCTCTGAAAGGAGGTAACTTTTCGCGCATGTCATTAGTCTTTATGCAGATGGTAACCTGCGAGTTGAGCGATAAAGCGATTGGCATTTCTATTTGTAATCCGGTCGCGCTAAGATCCTTACAGGTACCAGTAAGGGTGTGTCCCTCATAGAGCACTTCAACCGGAGTGTCTGTTTCTACACGCAAGAAGTCGCGTTTTTCGCCATTGTTGCGCAGATCAAATGAAGCCATTAAACCCTCGATATTTTTCTTTGATTTGAAGTTAATAGTAGTACAAAAATTGAGACTTTAAAGTTCAAGTAAAGTTAGCTGGGTATGGCTAATTTAGTGCGGAGGCATCAAAGATTAAGTGATTTGGTGTGGCGCGGATATTGATTGGAGATGAGTTCAGATTATCTTAATTGACTGTCTTTACTGCCACGGCGGTTGAATCCGTTAAGGGCTGACTGTTCTGTGTCGAGCTCGGATTGGCAGGAAACGCAATAACGAACGCCTGGTACGGCTTCTCGGCGAGCCTTGGGGATTTCAGCGTCGCATTCTTCGCAATGACTTAAGCTTTCGCCTGCAGATAGGCGGCTACGCGCCAGATTGACAGCATCTTCGACACTGGCATCGATTTGATCTTGAACTGCCCCGTCGCGGGCCCAACCACCGGCCATGATTTACACCTGTTAGAAATAATTGAGTTTGTTCGTTGCTCGGTATTAAGAGTCCATTATAACGGTAAAGTTCTCGGCTTGCAGAATGCTATTACCGGAGATATTTCAAAGCGGTTAAACCAAGAGAAGAAATGCAAAGCTATAAAACGCTCCGACATAAAAAAGCCCCGACCAAATAAATGGCCGGGGCTTTCCTACCTATGGCCGCCTATGGGGGTAGGCTAAATAGGTCGAGGAGATATTTATAGGTTCTAACTTAGAAAGCGAACTGCAAGCGACCAACTAGTGCATCGCCGTCGTCTTCACCGCTGATTTTTGTATCCGTTTCAGCAGTTACGTAGTTCAGGGCAACTTTAACGTTGGAGTTCATGTACCAGTTCACGCCCAGAGTCACAACGCTGGCATCTTCACCACCGACCAAGTTGATGTTAGTGCCAGTATCAGCATTCATCATGTCGTAACGAGCAAATACTTCCCAAGCACCATTGGCGCCTTCTGGTTTCACTTTATCAAAAGCAGCGATGCCGGTTTTGTACTTACGGCTTTCACCCGTCAGGATGTAGCCAGCTTGTACGTAATAGCCATCAACTTCTAGGTCATCAGAACCCGCAACTGAATCAGGTGCATCAACTTCACCAGCGTAGTACTCAGCCATGATGTGCAGCGGTCCAGTAGCGTAAGCAAGTTCTAAGTTGTAGGCAGTACTTTTGTCTCCGTCGCCAGAAGAGAACTTAGGCGCGTATTTAGTTGCGCCACCGTCAGAACCGCCACGAACGCCTAAACGGCTATCAAAATCATCAAAACCCATGTCTGCTTTACGTTGTGTTGCGCCGGCGCCAATGTGTAATACTGAATTTTTGCTGTAAATAGGACGTACAACAACTCGGCCTGTTACAGCTGTGTCCAGTGCGCGGTCAGTGTCTACGCCTTCTTTAAATACACCCAGGCTGTATGTGACGAAATCATTGGCGCCGTGCAATTTAACACCGATGTTGTTGCCGGTGTCGAAGGCATTTGCGACCAATGAGCGTTCAAGACCGGTGATCCATTTTGAGCTACCAGTATCTTCCAAGCCAAAGTTTTCTTTTTGTTGACCAAAGGTCAGGTGTGCCATTTTACCAAAACCAGTGTAAGTGGTTTTCAGTTGGTCAATAGAGCCACTGTTAGTCAGGTTGTATGACAGACCATATTTCCAGTCATTGGCGTGACCTTTAATTTCGATACGTGCGCGGCGGAAGAAAGCATCGCTACCTGTGTCGCCAGGAGTTACTGCGCCGGCATTTGTTACGCCGTCGTAGCTGTTGTAATCGAGCTGCATGCGGCCGCCGATTTTGAACGAGTAATTGCCATCAGTTGTTTTTACTTCCAAGCCACCTTTGGTTTTAAGGATGATGTCTGCACCATCAGTTGTTACTGTGCCGGCATTTGCCTGGCTTGCGATAAGGGTCGCTGCTGCAAGAGAGATCAGTTTAAGTTTCATAATATTTCCCAAGTTGTTTAATTTATTTGGATGAATTTAATTATTAGTATGGTGTCGTGTGTAAGTTGGGAGCGATTGTGACGGTGATATGTGACAGCTTTATGACAGGCTTATGAGCGTTATATGAAAAAGTTGAAATTGATTGGGCTTAGTAGCAGATGATATGAAGACAAGGGCGCAGGGTAATAAAGGCCGCAGTAATGGATGGTTTTAAAAAGGACTAGGAAGAGAGAAGATTTTTGGAAATATTTCAACCTGTCATGTTTCTGTCACATTGGCTCTTTATAGTGGCGCCAAGTTCGAATGATGCTGACTTAATTAACAGGGAAAAATTATGCTTTCTATTAAACGTATTATTGCAACCGGTTGCGTTGCTCTTTCAATGGCGGGTGTTTCATCAGTAGCAGTTGCGGCTGCCAAAGTTGACGCGGCACTGCCTGACTATCAAAAATCCAGTGGTGTATCGGGCAACCTGTCTTCGGTAGGTTCTGATACGCTGGCTAACCTGATGACGCTGTGGACTGAAGAGTTTAAACGTTCTTATCCAAACGTTAACATTCAAGTGCAGGCGGCGGGTTCTTCAACTGCACCTCCTGCACTAACGGAAGGCACCGGCAACTTTGGTCCAATGAGCCGTAAGATGAAGGATAAAGAAATTGAAGCCTTCGAAAAGAAATTTGGCTATGAGCCAACGGCTATTCCAGTAGCGATTGATGCATTGGCTGTTTATGTACACAAAGATAACCCCATCAAAGGCATGAGCATTGCTGATGTTGACGCAGTATTTTCTTCTACTCGCAAATGTGGCGCTGCTACTGAAGTTGCCAAGTGGGGTGATCTGGGCATGACAGGTGCATGGGCTAACCGTGACATCCAGCTGTACGGTCGTAACTCAGTATCCGGTACTTACGGTTACTTCAAGAAAAAAGCACTGTGTAAAGGCGACTTTAAAAGCAATGTAAACGAGCAGCCTGGTTCTGCTTCTGTTGTTCAGTCTATTAGCGCTTCTATTAACGGCATTGGTTACTCCGGTATTGGCTACAAAACGTCCAGCGTACGCGCTGTACCTCTAACCAAGAAAGTTGGTGGTGATTTTGTTGCAGCAAATGCTGATAATGCAGTGACTGGCGCTTACCCACTGTCTCGCTTCCTGTATGTTTACCTGAACAAAGCACCTAATAAAGCGCTGTCTCCTCTGGAGCGTGAGTTTGTTAAATTGGTGATGTCTCGTCAGGGCCAGGAAGTCGTTGTTAAAGACGGTTATATTCCACTGCCTGCCAAGGTGGTTGCCAAGACGTTATCTAAATTGGGGCTGGAGCATTCGATTGCTCAGAACTAATGCCCGAATCAAGTCGCTATTAACGTGGCTTGAAAAATAGGACAGGAAGTCCGAAGGGTTTAACAGGCGCGTCACTTTGTGACGTGCCTTTTGTTGATTATAGTGTTTTCGATTTACGTCAACCGGCTTTGTAAGCAGGTTTTATTAATACAGTGGTACAAGTATGAGCCAGGATCAGCCGGAACCATCGCAGCAATTATCGAGCAATTTATCTGCCATCGATTTTTCTGACAGTAAATTTGCCCGTCGCCGACGTGTCCGCGCACTTAAAGATAAGCTTGCAACCGGTGGCATTACCCTGGGTGGCGTCACTGTAATTTTTGCGATTGTTTTGATTTTCTTTTACCTGATTGCCGAAGTGATCCCACTGTTTAAAGGGGCATCAATGGAGCGTGAATCAAGTTATAGCGTACCTGCGGCTGAAAGTGCGGGCGGCACGCTATTCTTGACCACGGAAGAGAAGGCAGAAATTGGCTTGCGTGTGACGGATCAAGGCCGTGCTGTGTTTTTCTCTACCGCCGATGGCTCGGTGGTTAAAACAGTTGTATTAGCAATCCCTGACAATACAACGGTGACAAGCTTTGCGGCAGCCGAGCGTTCGTCACATCTATTGACGCTAGGCCTTTCCGATGGCCGTGCCCTGCTGTTTAAGCACGAATATAAGATCACCTATCCAAATGATAAACGTCATATCGCACCGCACATTGAGTACCCCTATGGTGACGAGCCACTGGTTATTGATGACGCAGGGCAAGCGTTAATAAAGTTAGCGTTAAGAGATGATGAAGAAAACATGTCCATCGCTGCGGTGAGCGCTGATGGTGAAATAAAAGCAGTGCGTTTCAGTAAAGAAGAGGACTTCATCAGTGAAGAGGTCGTACTGGAGCCTGAAAAGCTGGACTTTCCGCCGCTGCCTCAAGCAGTCGCAAATGTGGCGCTTAGTATTGACCAGCGCTGGTTGTTTGCCGCCGATGATAGCAATGGGCTGACAATTTTTAATGTCCGTGGCGAACCTGAATTACACAGCCAGATGGCATTAACCAGTGGCGCAAAAGTGACCAGTTTTAATTTTCTGCTGGGTGGTATTTCTCTGTTGCTGGGTGATGAGAGTGGCTTGATCAGCCAGTGGTTCTTAGTACGTGATGAGCAGCAAGACTGGCAACTAAAGCAGATTAGAACGTTTGATGCCTTGCCTGGTCGTGTCCAACATATCGAGTCGGAGCACCGTCGCAAAGGTTTTATCGGTGTTGATGATGGCGGTCAGTTGACGGTTTATAGCTCTACGGCGCGTCGTACGATTTATAGTGGTCGCATCTCCGAAAACGGAGTAACACAAATCGGAATCTCTCCTCGCGCCAACGGGCTGTTGGTGGAGGATGATCAAGGTCAGATGCATTTCTGGCGCATTCACAATGAGCACCCGGAAATATCCTGGTCGGCGCTGTGGGAAGAAGTTTGGTATGAAAGCTATCCAGAGCCTGATTATGTTTGGCAGTCTTCGGCGTCTACTAACGACTTCGAACCAAAAATGAGCTTGATGCCGCTGACGTTTGGTACGCTTAAAGCAGCTTTTTACGCCATGTTGATGGCGGCACCGCTGGCTATCTGTGGTGCTATCTACACGGCTCATTTTATGGCTGCCAGCATGCGCCGTAAAATAAAACCGTTGATTGAATTGATGGAAGCTTTACCAACGGTGATTTTGGGTTTTCTGGCGGGTTTATGGTTGGCCCCTTTTGTGGAAACGCATCTACCTGGCATTTTCAGTCTGCTAATCCTGACGCCAATCGGTATCGTTTTGACCTCCTTTCTTTGGACGCAACTGCCTTCAAAATTCAGACATATGGTGCCTGAAGGTTGGATTGCTGCGTTACTTATTCCCGTTGTGTTGTTAATAGGCTGGTTCTCGGTGGGCATGAGTGAGCCGATGGAAAATGTGCTTTTTGATGGCAGTATGCGTAGCTGGTTGGGCGATTCATTAGGTGTGAGTTTTGATCAACGTAACGCAATGGTGGTTGGCCTGGCGATGGGTTTTGCTGTTATCCCGACCATTTTCTCGATTGCTGAAGACGCTATTTTCAGTGTGCCTAAACATTTGAGCAACGGTTCATTGGCCTTAGGCGCAACACCTTGGCAGACCTTAACACGGGTTGTTTTGCTGACCGCTAGTCCGGGTATTTTCTCGGCTCTGATGATCGGTTTTGGCCGTGCTGTGGGTGAAACCATGATCGTATTAATGGCAACGGGTAACACCCCCATTATGGATTGGAATATTTTTGAAGGCATGCGCACATTGGCGGCCAATATTGCGGTAGAAATGCCCGAGGCAGAGGTTGGTAGTACGCACTTCCGCGTACTGTTCCTGGCGGCATTGGTATTGTTTATGTTCACTTTTGTGGTGAATACCGCAGCAGAAATTGTTCGCCAGCGTTTACGTAAACGCTACGGCTCACTTTAATTACCCCGGAATATATTTAAATGCGTATTTCAGTTAATAGCTGGTTTAAAAGTGGTACTCCCTGGGTTTGGTTAAACGCCGGTGCGGTATCGATTAGTGTCATTATGGTGGTCGGGCTGCTGGGCTTGATTGCGGTGCGAGGTTTGGATCATTTCTGGCCAGCAACGGTTATTGAAGCAGAGCTTATTGTCCAGGACGGTTCACAGCGCACAATTGCAGGTGAAATCGTGCAGGTGGAACATGTATCAGCCGCACAGTTGATCTCCTCAGGTGTTGACTTACCTGATGATGTGGAATTTGCCAAGCGTTATTTATTGAAGGTAGGTAACCGCGATATTAGCGGTAGTGACTTCGCCTGGGCGTTGGATCGCCACATGGAAAAACAGCGCTACCCAACAGAGTTGATGGTATTGGAGCGACGCGAATGGGGTAATTTTTATGGCTATTTGGAAGCCGTAAAGAAGGATGGCGACATCATCGCAACAGGTGATGAGGCATGGCTGGAACTTGCCGGATTGATGGAGCGGGTACTCAGTATCCATGACCAGATTTATGATATAGAAAAGGGTGAAATTGGCACTATTAACCACGGTATCGAGCGCTTGCGTTTACGAGAGCGTGGTCTGGCTCTAGAGGGAGATATTCCACCGGAAGATGCTGCTGAGATCGCCGCACAACGCTCTGAATTTGACGCAGAATATGAAGATATTCAAGCTCGTTTAAGTGGCCTTTATCAGTCTTTTAACCGCGATAGCCTGATCGCTCGCACCGTTGATGGCCAGGAAATTGAAGTGAACCTGGGTAAAGTCGTGCGGGCCTTCCAGCCTAATCAGATGGGGCTGATTGAAAAAATCGGCTTTTATTTCGCCAAACTGTGGGAATTTGTCTCCGATGATCCGCGTGAAGCAAATACCGAGGGCGGTATTTTCCCGGCGATTTATGGCACCGTGCTGATGGTACTGTTGATGTCAGTTTTTGTGACGCCGTTTGGTGTGGTGGCGGCCGTGTATTTGCGAGAGTATGCCAAGCAAGGATTCTTAACGCAGACTATTCGTATCGCGGTTAACAACTTGGCGGGTGTGCCTTCAATCGTTTATGGCGTATTTGGCCTGGGTTTCTTTATCTATTTTCTGGGTGATGAAATCGATCAGATATTTTTCCCTGCGGCCTTACCGGCTCCCACTTTTGGTACGCCTGGTTTGTTATGGGCTTCACTAACATTGGCGCTGTTGACCGTGCCGGTAGTGATTGTTGCGACCGAAGAGGGTTTGTCGCGTATTCCACGCTCCGTGCGTGAGGGCAGCTTGGCACTTGGCGCTACCAAGTTCGAAACCCTGTGGCGGATTATTATTCCAATGTCCAGCCCAGCGATGATGACCGGTTTGATTTTGGCGGTCGCCCGTGCAGCGGGTGAAGTTGCACCCTTGATGTTGGTGGGAGTGGTGAAATTAGCGCCTTCCTTACCATTGGATGCGAATTATCCGTTCCTGCATCTTGATCAGAAATTTATGCACCTGGGTTTTCATATTTACGATGTAGGCTTCCAGAGTCCTAACGTTGAAGCAGCGCGACCACTGGTTTATGCGACTGCATTGTTGTTGGTGATGGTGATTGGCGCGCTTAACCTCGCGTCGGTAGCGATTCGAAATCGCTTAAGAGAAAAGTATAAAGCCCTGGAAGTTTAAGGCTTCCTTGTATTGGCACAGAATAGAATTGAACATTTAAAGTTGGCAAAACTATGACTGAAACAACAGCTACAAAAACTCAACCGGCAGCAGAGCCGAAGACGCACGCCATTGATATGTCGGCGTTAAATCGCGATAACCAGAAGCTATCGCTTGATCAAGAAGAAATGTGCATGAAGGTGGATGACCTGAGCCTTTTTTACAGCGAAAAACAGGCGCTGCATAACATTCAACTGGAAATCCCCAAGAAGCGCGTGACGGCTTTTATTGGCCCCAGTGGTTGTGGTAAATCAACGCTACTGCGTTGTTTTAACCGTATGAACGACCTGGTTGACGGTGTCCGTACCGAGGGTCAGATTCTGCTGGATGGACAGAATATCTTTGATAAAAAGGTCGAAGTGGCTGACTTACGTCGTCGCGTTGGCATGGTGTTTCAGAAGCCTAACCCGTTCCCGAAAAGCATCTATGAAAACGTGGCGTATGGTTTGCGCATTCAGGGCATTAACAAAAAGCGTGTACTGGATGAGCGGGTCGAATGGGCCTTACGCGGTGCCGCGCTGTGGGATGAAGTGAAAGATCGTTTGCAGGAAAACGCACTCGGCATGTCCGGTGGTCAGCAGCAGCGTCTGGTAATTGCACGTACCATCGCCGTTGAGCCAGAAGTCCTGCTGTTGGATGAGCCGGCGTCGGCACTAGATCCGATCTCAACCTTGAAAATTGAAGAGCTGATTTACGAGCTGAAATCCAAGTTTACCATTGTGATTGTGACGCACAATATGCAGCAGGCTGCGCGAGTTTCTGATTACACGGCCTTTATGTATATGGGCAACCTGGTGGAATACGGTGATACGGATACGTTGTTCACCAACCCAACGAAAAAACAGACGGAAGATTACATTACGGGACGTTACGGCTAACAGGCTATAAATGCGATCGCCGCTAGTAAAGAAGACAACAGAAATTTGGGCGTGGAGCCCACGGAGACAACATGGTTAACAAAGACACCTATTCACATCACATTTCGCAGCAGTTCAATGAAGAGTTGGACGAGGTTAAAAAGCACCTACTGGAAATGGGCGGGCAGGTTGAAAACCAAATCAATGATGCGATGGAATCATTGGTTGAAGCGAATAGTGAATTAGCTGAAACCGTGATGAGTAATGATGACCACATTAACCGCATGGAAATGTCGATTGATGAAGAGTGCGCCCGTATTCTAGCGCGTCGTCAGCCTGCCGCCAGCGATTTGCGCTTGGTGATTGCGGTTAGTAAGGCCAACAACGATCTGGAGCGTATTGGTGATGAAACCAAGCGTATCGCTAAGTTGGCGATTCAGCTTTGCGAAAATGGACACTCGCCTCGTGGCTATGTTGAAGTGCGACATATCACCGGATTGGTACGGGACATGCTGCACAATGCGCTGGATGCCTTTGCCCGTCTTGATGTGGACAAGGCGCTGGAAGTGGCACGTGCTGATCAGGCAGTGGACATGGAGTATGCTACCGCGATTCGTGAACTGATCACTTTTATGATGGAAGATCCGCGCAGCATCAGCCGCGTTATCAACGTGATCTGGGCACTGCGTTCACTTGAGCGTGTAGGTGATCATGCGCGTAACATTGCCGAACATGTGATTTATCTGGTGAAGGGTAAAGATGTACGCCATGTGAGTTATGAGCAGATGGAGAGAAAGGCGAAGGCTGATTAAGCTAATTTGTTTGACGGTACTGGCAAAGGAAAAAGCACCGCATGCGGTGCTTTTTTATGTCTGTTAATTTTATGATGAATTAACTCGCCTGCTGTTTTAGTTCCTGCAAACGATGCTCAGGAAAATGGCAGCTAAAGGTGCTGCCAGCACCGACCTTGCTTTGAATATCCAGCGTGCCATCAAGATTAATCAGTGCGTGTTTTACGATTGCAAGCCCTAGCCCTGTGCCTTTGATAGCCTGCGCGCGGCCGCGGTCAACGCGGAAGAAACGCTCTGTTAGGCGTGGGATATCCATTGGTGCAATGCCAATGCCGTTATCCTCGACGCTTAGCTGCGCACCGTCGGCGCTATCTTGCCAGATTACCTTGATGTTGGCGCCGTCGCCCGAATATTTGCTGGCATTGGTGATCAGATTGCTGATCAAGCTATAGGCCTGCTCTTTGGGGCCAAGCAGCTGTTTGTTTGAAGGCAGATCAATGCTGAGGTTTTGCTGTTTTTCGGCCAGCAGTGCCGAAAGATCGGAGCGGATGCTGCTGATAACCGAGCCAATATCGACCGGAGTCTGGCGAACTGTGTTATTGCGAGATTCAATACGCGATAACAGCAGCAGGTCATTAATGAGTGTTGACATGCGGCGGGTCTGTTCGCTCATCTGATGAATGGGTTTGTGCCAGGGCGGGTTGAGTGTCTCAATGTTGTCGGTCATGGTTTCCAGATAGCCATCAATCACTGTTAGCGGGGTGCGCAGTTCGTGGGAGACATTGGCGACAAAATCGGTGCGCATGTTATCCAGCTGTTTTAATTCGGTGATATCGCGCACCACAATCAAATGATCCTGTTTGCCGAAGCGGGTAATCTGAAATTCCAACATAATGTCGTTATTGAGCGGCGATGGGATTTCTAGCGCATGGTCGTGGTTTTCGCTTTCAAAATAACGGATGAACTTGGGGTGGCGAATCAGGTTGGTGATGAGCTGATTGCTATCAAAGGGTGCGCGCAGGCCGAGGGTTTTTTCAGCGGCGGGGTTCCACCAGTCAATGTTGCCGTTGTCATCGAGCATGACAAAGCCATCCTTGAGCGCGAAGGTCGAGTCGCGAAAACGTTTGATGACTCGTTTTAAACGAGCGCGATATTTTAGTTGGCCTTTCTGAAGTTTATAGATGTGATCAAAGGTTGACCCCCACAGACCATGACTGGCGGGTGGGTCAGTCAGTTCGTCTTTTTTTAGCCAATGGTAGAGCCGAAACAGCTGGCGCAGATTCCAGATGATATAGCCGCTGAGGCTGGCGACTAATGTCCAGCTTAATTGGCCGATGGCGAGACCAAAGATCAAACTCAGGACTAGAATGATGGCTATTTGGCGTATTTCCGAGGCTGGATCGTAGTTCACAAATAGTGGTCCGCGTGGGCTACCTTATTAGGGGTTAGGAGGTTTCTGGGTTGGAGGAAAAACGATAACCAGTGCCGCGCACTGTTTGTATATATTTATCGAAGCCAAATTCCTCTAATGCTTTACGCAGACGACGGATATGTACATCAACTGTGCGGTCATCGATGTATACAGTACCGCCCCAGACACCGTCGAGCAACTGTTCGCGTGAATAGGCACGCTCTGGGTGTGTCATAAAAAATTCCAGCATACGGTATTCAGTGGGCCCCAGTTTGAGCGGGTCGCCATTAACACTGACACGGTGAGCGACGGGGTCAATCGCTAGGCCGTTATACTCCAGTGAGGTTTCTTCCACTGCGCCGCTGCGGCGTAGCAATGCTTTGATGCGAGCAGTCAGTTCCTTGGTGGAAAAAGGCTTGGTGATGTAGTCATCGACGCCACTGTCGAGGCCTTCAACTTTGTTATCTTCTTCGCCCTTGGCGGTGAGCATAATAATGGGAGTGTTTTTGGTGGCGTTGTCGCGGCGCAGGCGTCTTGCCAGTTCAATACCGCTGATGCCGGGCATCATCCAATCCAATAAAATCAGGTCAGGACGATGCTCTATCACTAGAGTGTGGGCTTCAAGTGCAGTACCCGCATGCAGGCATTGGTAACCGCTCAGCTCCAGTGACATGGCAATCATGTCGCGAATGGAGTCTTCGTCATCAACAATTAGTATTGTTTCGTTAGCCATATTGATTGATATCACTCATTTATTCGGAATAGTACATTAGAGCCTAATGATGTGACACTATTATGACGATATCGAAAGATTGCTATTGCGCTTGATCTGGCGGTGTTACCTAAAGCATCTACTGTTGGTAAAAGTTGGCTAAAAATGCTCATTTATTAATAATAAGCTCGGTAATTTCTCCTGTATGCCCCTAATGCCGACACCCCTGTCGGCATCCGCTTTCGCAAACTTTTACCTAGCCAGCTCTGCGCTCATGACGCAAAGCAGAAAACGAATTAGATTATAAAACCGGAGTAAAAAAATGACAGATTGCCATATCCATCCCGACACCATGGCTGCCGTTCATGGCTATGAAATACCTGAAAAACTGGGTTTTGGTCGGCTTTCAGGGCCTATTATGTTTTGGGCTGAATATATGGATGGCCTGTGGGGGCCTGGCACGCTGGAACCTACCCGTAAAATCGAACTATCACCGAGCGCCAAGGTGCTGCATTACGGTCAGGAGATTTTCGAAGGAATGAAAGCCTATCGAGTTGATCAGGAGCATCCTAGTCTGTTTAGGCCGGAACGTAACTGGAAGCGCTTTAATCTGTCAGCGCGGCGTATGGCCATGCCAGAGATCCCTCAAGAGTTGTTTATGGAGGGTGTTTATCGGGTGTCGGCTTATTGTGAAGCTATGATTCCCGGCGCATCGGGGCAATCTCTTTACCTGCGCCCCTTTATGATTGCCACTGAGCCTAGTCTGGAAGTCACCGGTTCCGATCGTTTTGCCTTTATGGTGATTGCCAGTCCCTCTGAGGCAATTCAGTTAACGCCAATGAGTGTGTTGATCGAACGTGAATTTACTCGCGCTGCTTTGGGCGGTACTGGCGGTGTTAAAACCGGCGGTAATTATGCGGCTAGTTTTGCTTCGCGCACGCATGCCCAGTCACTGGGCTTTGATCAGTCACTGTGGTTGGATCCTAACGGGCGGCGTAATATCGAAGAATTATCGGTGATGAATTTCTTTGCGGTGGTGGATGGCAAGTTATTTACGCCAACGCCTACCGGTTCGTTGCTGGAAGGTGTGACACGTTCGTCAATTATTGAGTTAGCTGAAGAGATGGGCCTGAAGGTTAGTCAGCAGGCGCTAGATATTGATGAGCTGATTGAAAAAATCAAAGACGGGCGTTGCAGCGAAGCCTTCTGCTGCGGTACAGCGGCGATAGTTAACCCTATTCGTGAATTGGGTGAACATGATGGTACGCGTTATACCTTGGCCAATGCGGAAGGTAATATCGCCATCGCACTGAAACAGCGCTTGCTCGATATTCAGGAGCGTCGCTCAGAAGGCCCAGAGGGCTGGGTGCATGAGATCCCCTCTGAGTTTTATCCGCCGCAGCCTTCTGCTGAATAGACTACTCCTCGATTATGAGCGTTAACCCCTTCTGGGATTTTTCACTACAACATTACGCTAAAGCACCGGTGCAAGAGCAGTGCCTGCAATTGCAGGATCAGGTCGGTGCGAATGTAAATGTTGTGTTGTTTACGTTATGGCTGGCTTCAGAAAAACGTCTGTTTGATCATGGTTTGGTGCTAGCTCATGCCGAACTGTTGTATTGGCATGAGCAGGTAATTGTGCCATTGCGGCAGGCGCGTTTCGGGGTTAAACAATCCGGCCTGAGTGACGCTCTGTATGAGATGGTGAAGAAATCCGAACTGGATGCCGAGCGCGTTGAGCAGGATATTCTTTATTCTTTGTTGCCGCAGTTTGCCGAGGCGTCGGGGGAGTTGTCGCTTGAGCAGTTGGCGCAGTGGAATTTGCGGGCTTATCTGCAGGTTTTGCCGCTGGCAGAGAGCTTGGTTGAAGATTGCTCAGAACAGTTGGTTGCTGAAATATTTGTAAATTAAAGCTCTTATGGTTTCCGCTTGTTGCGAAGATAAGGGCGGGGATTCTCTCCCTTCCTTATTGATCCCTCGTCGCCCCTGATGTTTGTCCAGCTGCGCATTTCAGATTCAGTCGGCGCTCAGCAACTCGGCTTTCAGCCTCAGACAATCTTCGCTTATTTCCGAGCCATGGCGGGTTAATAGTTGAGAGAGGATGACTACTGCAACTTATAGCTCAAACCATTGGAGCCAATGGCAAGGTATTTTCCTTTACCACTGAAGGCGACGGCTAACACGGTTGCTGAGGTGGGTTTCCATTTGTCTTTTTTACTGATGCGCCAGCGCTTCAGTTGCGCGCCTGACTTGATATCCCAGAGTTGAACGAGCTGGCTGTTGGTGCCGGTCATTAACTGTTTTTCATCTTCGGAAAAGCGTGCGGCTGAATACGCTGCACCGACGATGTACGAGCCTGTTTTAATAGGCAGTGTTCGCACTTCTTTGCCGCTTTTGGCATTCCAGATGACCGCTTTATCAGCTTGCGCAGCAGTAAAAACATAAGTGCCGTTGGCTGAGACTGCGGTGGTGATGAGCTGGTTTCCATGCTGCCAGCTGTGCAGTTGTTCGCCACTTTGTATATCCCAAAGCTTCGCTGTTTCGTCATCAGAGCCGGTCACCAACAGCTTGCCATTACCACTCAGTGAGACGCTTCTGACTTCGCCCTGATGAGTAAAGGTGCGTTTAATACCACCGTTTTTAATGTCGAACAATACGGCTGTGTGATTGGCCAGCCCGAGCACGGCATAGTCACCATTGGGGGTGAGCGCCATGCTGAGGATTTTGCCAGGCGCGGTCCAGAACCACACTGGCGCGCCGGTAGTTGTTTCCCATAATACTATGGTGCGCTCAGAGGCGGTGGCGGCGTATTGACTGTCAGGAGAAAAGGCCGTGCTAGTGAAGAGGGTGTAATCGCCTTTGGCGTGGTTCCAGTTAAATAAACGTTCTTTGCGTTTCATGTCCCAGAGGCTGCCACCGTGCTGAATGGAGCCAACGATGCCATATTTACCATCATTGGACAGTACGGCGCTATATAAGCCCTGTACGGCGCTTTCCCACTGCTCTGTGGGTGGTTCGGCTTTATCGCAAGCAGCTAGCGAGAGGCAAAATAGCACACCTGATATGGCTTTATAGAAACGATGGCTGAAACAGTTGATAGTCATAATCCTATGATCACAAAGTGGTAAAGGTTAAATCGGCTGGCGACGCCATTGCATAAGGCCCAGTACAGCAAAAAGAATGAAGGCGATTAATGTCCAGCCGGGAATGCTCAGCGATAGAAAGGTCCAGGCAACTTTGGCGCAGTCGCCCGTGCCGCGCATCATGACGCTTAACACCTCGGTCCAGGGTAAGACATCTATCATGTAGTCCAGGCTTGGGCCGCAGGCAGGTACTTCCTCTGGTGGTAAGCTTTGTAACCATAGTTGGCGACTGGAAAATCCCGCACCGGCCAGACTAATTAACGTAATTAGGGCGGCATAGATACGTTGACCTAGGAGTAAGGGGCCGTGCAGGGAAGCCACTAGAAAAATTAATGCCAGAGCGTAAATGACGATGCGTTGCATCATGCACAGCGGACAAGGATCAAGGCCTTCGACATATTGCAGATAGAAAGCGCTGGCAATGAGGCCGAGGCAGGCGAGTAAACCGATAATATTGAGATGTCTAGGTTGGGATAAAATCATCATTAATTTCTTGAGGGGTTAGGTTTGCCATCTATACTAAGTATTGTTGTAAGAGAATTATAGGCGCGCACTGCGTAATTGAAATGTGAAGAGTAAAAAAAAGGTTTATTTCGTTGATGAAAATTAGAGTATTTCTATTGTTGTTGATGGCCCAACTACTGGTAATGCCTGCGTATGCAGAAGATGAGCCTGAAGTGGTTGAGGATGAAATTCGTTATCTGGATATCAAACCCGCTATTGTGACTAATTACGGTGGTCCGGGGCGTATGAGCTATATCAAAGTTGAAGTGTCGCTACAGGTCGACTCCCAGGAGGAGTTTACGACGGTATTTCACCACTTCCCATCGATACGCCATGAGTTAGTAATGCTATTCGGGCAGCAGACCGATGAATCGATTGCTATAGGTGAGCCACGCGAGGCGATTAGGGCTGAGGCGCTGGCTAAGATCAGGGCTATTATGATGGAGGAGGAAGAGGCCGAAATGGTCGATGATTTACTGTTTAGCTCTTTCTTTGTGCAGCGCTAATAGGATTTAATTTGTTAGCAGCCAATAAAAACCGCCATCATGGGCGGTTTTTTTATGGATGATAGATTTGGCCTTGCGGGTTAAAGCGCGTTGTAGCGGGCGAGAAAGTCATCAAAACTTAGTGTGTCGGCAGCTTCTATCTCGGCTTGTGCTTGCAGTGACTCAAGCGTTTGCTGCTTAAAGGCCGACTGTGCCGCGGCGGAGCGAGGCTGTGTTTTAAAATATTGCTTATGCTGGTTTGCCAGATCAATACACAGCTCTGAAAATGAAGAACCCTTTTCCATGATAGCGAGTAACTGCGCGGAGGGCGTTAGGCTGGCATCGTCGAACTTACTCTGTTGTGCGGCAACTGCGTCGCGATATAACGAGCCATCTTGCTGGCCATGCGCGTTATCAAGCAGGTCCGCTACCTGTGCAATTTTAGCTAATAACTGGCTACCCCAGTCACGCAAAGACAAAGTGCTGTCCTTATTGATATGAAGTTGCAGGTTGTCTGAGCGCCCGTGATTGACGACCAACGCTTTATTGCGGACGTTGAGTTGTTCCTGCTCGGCTTCGCAGGAGGGGCTTTCTTCCAATAGGCAGAAAAGCAGGAAAGCATCCATAAAACGAATTTGTTGTTCGTCGATACCCACTGGTAATAGCGGGTTGATATCGAGGTTGCGGACTTCGATATACTCCACACCCTCTTTGGCGAGAATATGCAGCGGTTTCTGGCAGGACGGCGTAACACGTTTAGGACGAATATCACTGTAATATTCATTTTCAATTTGCAGTACGTTGGCGTTGAGTTGGC
Source organism: Pseudomonadales bacterium (assembly GCA_036960805.1). Lineage (GTDB taxonomy): Bacteria > Pseudomonadota > Gammaproteobacteria > Pseudomonadales > IMCC2047 > IMCC2047. Next base: position 48,722 of record JBALXL010000004.1, on the reverse strand, counting down.
GGTATTCGCCGTCAACTTTAATGCCGAGTGTTTGATAAGCAGGCAGTACCGTATTGATGGCCTTGCCTAAGCCGTCGACGTAGCGCTCCAATGAGTTGTAGCAGACGTTTATGCCTTGTTGCGCATCGTTTTGATACCCCAGATCACTCATTCGCAAGCTGGTTGCTTCGGGGCTATAGAGCGTGTCTTTATCCAATGTATCGAGGTGGTGTGAGCTATCTGTGGCGAGTGACTCCATAAATGACGTGCACAATGCGGGCGATGCACCGAATAAGTACAAGGTGAGCCAGGAGTAACGGTGGAAATTTCTGATTAGAGCAAAATATTGTTCGGTCTGGAAATCTTGATCTGAAGCCTGTGTCTGCAATGAGGCTTTGTAGAGCGGCCAAAATGCCGTGGGCAGTGAGAAATTGTAATGTACGCCGGCAATGGCCTGCATTGTTTTGCCATAGCGATGAGCCAGGCCAATACGGTAGGCATGCTTAAGCGCGCCGGAATTAGAGCTGCCATATTCAGCAATAGGGATAGAGTTTTCGCCATCCAGAATGCAGGGCATGCTGGCGGGCCAGATGAGCTCGTTGTCTAGCTGGTCGTATGCATAGCTATGAACCTCTCGCAGATAGTCAATCGCGGCCTGGGGAGACTCAAGTGCCGGAGTAATGAACTCCAGTAGTGCTTCAGAATAATCGGTGGTGATACTCGGATGTGTTAACGCAGAACCAAGGCTTTTCGGGTGTGGGCTTTGGGAGATTTTTCCAGCTGCGCTAGTACGTAACCCCTCTTTCTCTATACCGCGGATGATATGAGTCAGCTGTGTCTGAAGTGGTGCGCTGTGTAGTAGGTTTAGACGCTGTTGAAATGTATCGGACACGCTGGAAATCCTAAGGAGTCGTTAGAGGTGACGATCATAATCAAATCCGCGTCGTTCTTGAAGTTATTTTGTTTAATAGCGCGGTTTTTGAATGGGGGTATTAAGTAGAGTGGGCATGGAAAATATGATTATTGGTGGCTATGCTTAATAGATTATCTATGCAAAGTTGCGAGTGTTCTATATTTATAATTTAAGTAAGCGGGCTTTGTGTTATAGAGGGCGTAAATCCTGTGCTAGAAAAATTAATTTGAAGTCACTCTATGAATGAACAGCGAACGTCATCCAAACATCGGCCATTAAATGGTTGGCTCGATTCGTCGTTGGCGAAAGCGACGTTGTTAAAAATGGGCGCTCGTATTGCTATTGTTATTGCCGTTGCGGCGATGATTAGCTACTACCACATTTTTTCAATTCTCAATGAGCAAGTTGATGATAGCCTACAAAATTACATCGTTGAGCGTGGTCAGAAAGAAAGTACAGTTTTCCTTAATGCCGAGCGTAATCATGAGGCGTTTAAGCAAACCTTTGTTGAGGTATGGCCGGGACGTCAGACGATCAATGATGAACTACGGTTTAATAGCCTCTTTGAGCATCAGGAAGACGGCACCTGGCGGCTGAGATCAGTCACTTTTGAAGGTATTACTAGAGCGGATGGCACTTTCAGTCGGCACATTACAGGGTATGTTGGCAGTAATGCACCACAAACTCACCGTTTTCAAAACAAGCTACTGCTGTCTTATGACCTGATTGACCGTTATGCCGATGCCTGGGCGATGGATTATGCCAACCTCTATGTATCGATGCCTGAGAATGTGAACCTGGTTTATTGGCCTGGTGTTCCTTGGGGAATGCAGGCTGATTCTGATCTGGATGTCACCGTTGAAGAATGGGTTACGGTGGCTAACCTAAGCAATAATCCGCAGCGGGTGCCGGCATGGACGGGGCTATATTTTGACCAGACGGCCGATGAATGGATGGTTTCTTTGGAAACCCCTGTTGATTATCAGGGCGAGCATCTCATTACTGCCGGCACAGATATTCTATTAAATACGCTGTTTGACCAAGTGTTCAACGATCATCTTGAAGGTGCCTACAATTTCATTTTCAGAAAAGATGGGCGCATTATTGCGCATCCTGATCAGGTTAACCTGTTACGTGAGAAAAAAGGCTTATTGCATGTTTCCGAGACGGGGGATGGAGAGTTAAGTCATCTTATCGCCCGCATTACGGATGAGCTGGCTGCAAATGGTCAGCAGGACTTCATTCTTAACGACACGGTGGTTGGCGCGAAACTAGCTGTGACGCGAATCCGGGGGCCTGAATGGGTTTTTGTTACGGTTTACCCGCATAGGTTGATGGCTGCCGCAGCACTCAAGACGGTTTATATTGTTGCCATTATTGGGCTGTTATCGTTGTTGATTGAGCTGGTTTTTTTGTTTCGTGTACTACGTGAACAAGTGCTTGATCCGGTGAAAACTTTTGATGAGTTTGCGCGACAATTTACGGTTCATGAATTTAGAAGCATTGATGTACTTGCTAGTAGTCCTGTTAGCGAGCGCCGGGATGAAATGGGCGCGCTGGCTCTAGCAACGATCGGCATGGCGCGCTCGATCGAAAAATATGAAACGCAATTAAAAAACATTGTTGCTCAGCGTACCGAAGAGTTGATCGAGGCGAATAGAATATTGCGGCAGGAGTCTACAGGGCGGCAACAAATAACCTCCTTGTTGCAGACAATTGCTAAAGATGTGTCGGGTCTTCAGGGGGGGGAATTTTTTCATCGATTATCGGATTTTCTCAGTACAGAGTTGGGAGCAGATATGGTGCTGCTTGGGCGTCTTGCCGATAATGGGCAGACGATTAAGAGCCTGTCGTTGATGGTTGATAATAAGATGGTGGATAGTTTTTCTTACTCCTTGCCGGGCACGCCCTGTGAGGCTGTTATTAAAGATGGTACGCAGGTATTTAACGGTAACGTGCAGGCGCTGTTTCCAGATGATCAAGATTTATTCGATTTGGGCATGATCTCTTATATTGGTACGCGAATGTTAAACGGCTCAGGTGAAGTTGTTGGACATCTGGCGGTGTTAAAACGAAGTGTGTTCGAGCAACCTGAGACGGCTAGGCTGATTATTGACTCGGTTTCTGCGCGGGCGGCTTATGAATTTGATCGCCAGCTTACAGAGCGAGTTATTTTACGGCAGGCAACCACCGATTCACTCACCAATCTGCCTAACCGAGCGGCGTTCATGGGTCGATTACAGCAGTCTTTACATCAGGCTGAGCGTAATGGTGAAAGTTTGGCGGTGATGTTTATTGATGTGGACAACTTTAAGTTGGTTAATGATCAACAAGGGCATGCCGCTGGGGACCTTGTGCTAAAAACAATTGCCAGTCGCTTGGTTAAATGCGTGCGGAAAAATGATGTATTAGGGCGCTTGGGGGGCGATGAGTTTATTGTTGTTCTTAATGATATATCCAGTGTTGATGCGGCTGAAAAAGTGGCACGAAATATTCTTAAAGAAATTACTAATGATATGAGTATTCAAGGCCAGCTACAGACCATGTCTTGCAGTGTCGGCATTGCTGTTTATCCGCAAGACGCTACGGCTAGTGATACCTTGATTCGGAATGCTGATGAGGCTATGTATCGAGCCAAAGATCTAGGGCGTAATAATTATCAATTCTTCAGGCGGGAAATGAATGAAGATATTGAAAGAAATAACCTGCTTGAGCATGACCTTCGTAAGGCTATTGCCAACTCCGAGCTGGAAGTCTACTACCAGCCCATTATGCTGCTATCGGATAAATGCGTTTACAAGCTAGAAGCCTTGGTGCGCTGGAATCATCCGGACAAGGGGTTGATCATGCCCGATCAATTCATCCCCATTGCCGAGCGCTCAGGTTTGATTGTTCCGCTTGGGGACTTTGTTCTTGAGCAAGCATGTCAGGATTACTCTCGCTTGAAACAACACTTCAATCGGCTGGAATCAATTTCGGTGAATTTCTCTGCGCGACAATTTCGGGACGATGGGTTAATTGAACGAGTGATGTCGATAGTGGAGACTGCCAAGATAAACCCTAGCAATATTGAAATTGAAATCACAGAAAGTTTGTTTATTGAGGACCATGATCACGTAACAATTAATGCGCTGCATGAGTTAAGTGGGCTGGGATTCAAGTTGGCCCTGGATGATTTTGGCACGGGTTATTCATCGCTGGGATATCTGAAAAAAGTACCCATTGATACTCTGAAAATTGATCAAAGCTTTGTTCGGGATCTGACCTCGGATCCTGATGATATGTCGCTGGTGTGCAGCATTATCGAGCTGGCACATAGTTTCCGATTGGCCGTGATTGCTGAAGGTGTTGAGACTCAAGCACAAGAAGAGATTTTACGTAATGAAGGCTGTGATTTTGCGCAGGGTTATTATTATGCCCGCCCGGCACCTATCGATAAATTGCTTGCGATGCTCGAGCTCGATTCGGCTGTTTAGATCACTGGAAAAATTAGGTTTCACGTTGTCAGGTCAGGACATCCGTATCCTGAGTCGTTTTTTTAGCCAGTAACTTAGAGGCGAAATTGTTTGACCACTGATTCGATTTCCTCGGCCACTGCTTCCAGTTTGTGGCACGCTTCAGCTGAGCCTTGAGCTGCCTGAGTCATGTCGTTAGCGGCGTTATGGATGTTGCTAATACTACGATTAATTTCTTTGGTTACAGCGCTCTGCTGTTCGGTAGCTGTCGCTATTTCTGTATTCATATCATTTACCAGTGCGACTGTTTCAGCAATGCTATTTAACGCTTTGGTTACACCTTCGGCATCCTCGGCAGTACGAGTGGCTTGAGTAGCGCTCACCTCCATGACATCAACCGCTTGCTGGGTGTGGTTTTGTAAGCTCTTAATCATTTTTTCGATTTCAGTGGTTGAGGTCTGGGTATTGGTGGCCAGTGAGCGTACTTCTTCGGCGACTACAGAAAAGCCGCGTCCGGATTCGCCTGCCCGAGCCGCTTCGACGGAGGCATTAAGGGCTAATAGGTTGGTTTGAAAAGTAATGCCGTTAATCACAGAAATAATATTGTTAATAGCGTTGGCATCTTTTTCTAGCTGTAATATCAACTGGTTCGCGCTACCGATTTCAGAGGTTAATTGAGTAATGGCTGACTTTGTTTGATCGATAATTGATTTGCCGTCATCGACTTCATTGCTGGCGTCTTTAGCGCTGGCGGATGTCACTGCCGCATTTTTAGCAACGTCATCAATCGCGGTGGTCATTTGGGTGATAGCGGTGGCGAGTTGGGCAATCTCTACATTCTGTTGATTAACGCCCTGGTTATTTTTTTGCATGATGCTGTTGGTGTCTTGTATGACCCCCGTCAGATTGCTGGCGCTGTGCTGTAATAGCTCAAGCAGGGTGACCTGTTGTGATTTTTGGGCCTGTAATGCGACTTCAATGCGTGAAGCGGGTGATGTGTCGCCACAAAAGGCTTGGCTGGCAAGATCGCTGTCGTGAATTTTTTGAGCTTGTTCTTGCAGTGACTGCAGTGATTTTTGTTGCCAGCTGTAAAGTGTAAAGGCGGCAATAATACCCGTGGCTGCCCCCGCCGCAATACCGAGCCAAGAGGCACCGCCGGCTAGCGTTACTGCGGCCACAGGAATTGCAACGCTGAGTAAATTGACAACAAGCTGCCGAAACTTGGCATTAAACAGGGCTGTGGGGCGTTTGTTTTGTTGTAGCCGGCTATAAAGTGTCTCAGCCGCTTCAACATATCGACGCTCAGGCTTTGTGCGTACCGATTGATAGCCAGTAAGTACACCATTGCTATAAACCGCCATCACATAAGCGTTTACCCAGTAGTGGTCACCATTTTTACAACGGTTTTTGACGAGACCCATCCAGGGTTGGTTTTTCTTTAAGGTGCTCCATAGGTCAGTGTAGGCCGCTTGTGGCATATCTGGGTGGCGTACAATATTGTGGGCCTGTCCAATGAGCTCCTCTTTAGTGAAGCCGGAAATTTTGAGAAAAGCTTCATTAACCGACGTGATCACGCCTTTGGTATTTGTGGTGGAGATGATTTTGTCATCGTCGTTAAATAGTACTTCTTTGCCCGTTACGGGGAGGTTTTTTCTCATTATTCAGCCCTTGTTAATAAACTGCTCCAGTTCGTTTCGGTAGAACAGTAGAGGCGACAATACCCTTGCAATAAGAGAGGTTATATAGGGGATTATAGATGGGGTATTAGGCTTTGCAATTCTGCAAATGTGTTTGATATGTATGAGGGGGAGATAATAAGCGTTAAAGCTGTGTATGGAGAAGCGTTGATGCTAACCGGGTTAGCGAGACTAACCCGGTTAGCATTAGATTAGCTGGCCAACATACGGAAGATATCCGATTCGGTAATAATGCCGATTAGTTTGTCGTTTTCGGTAACCGGAATGCCACTGAATTTTTTGTCGAGCATCATTCTAGCTGCGTCGCCAATGGTTGCGTCGGGCGCGATTGAAAATACCGTTGAACACATAATGTCTTTGATTTTCAGGTTGGCTACCAGGTAGTTCAGCTCCCAAATACTCAGCGATGATGCATCGGAAGGTTTGGCTTCCAGTACGTCGTTAAGAGATACGATGCCTACCAAACGATCGCCATCTACTACCGGTAAACGGCGCACTTTGCTTTCAGCCATTATTTTGTGGGTTTCTGCTAAACTGGTGGAGGCAGAAATTGAAATAACGGGTGATGTCATGTGATCTTTAACGAGCTGGGTATTCATTATATGTTGCTCCTGAGGGTTTGATATAAGCCATTAGATTACCACCAGTTTATGACATTGTGGTGAAATCAGTTTGATTTGAATCAAGTGTAGCGAGCCCAGTCCTAGCGTTTTTGGTTATCAAGCGGCTGGGAATACCCAGCCGCTTGCGTTTCAATCAGCGTGAAGGCTCACTTTTAACTGACTGCTTTAATGCAGTGTGGGAGGTGATGCGGAATCGTCAGTGTCGAGTAAGTGCTGTTTAATGTCATCTTGAGTGACTTCATAGCCGGTATTGCAGAACTCACAGCGCACGGTGATTTGAGGTTGTTCAGAAAAAACCTCTACGATTTCTTCTTTGCCCATGGAGACCATGGCTTCCAGTGTACGGTAGGCGGAGCAGGTACATTTGAATTTTATGTCCGTGGGAGGGAAGACGCGTACTTCTTCTTCATGAAAAAGACGCAGTAGAATTTCTTCGTTGTCCAGTAATTGGAGCTCTTCATTACGCAGCGTATCGCTGAGCTGGCAAACTCGACTCCAGCCGTCGTCATCCTCAACACTGCCTTGGCTATCGGGTAATACTTGAATAAGTAAGCCAGCAGAGCACACATCCGTTTTCGAGGTGAGCCAAACACGGGTTTTTAGCTGTTCGGACTTCTCGAAATAATCTTCCAGGCACGTGGCCAGAGTGTCTTTTTCTAGGGCAATAATACCCTGATAGCGCTGACCTTTATCTGGTGTGATGGTGACCGCCATCTGGCCGTTGCCTAGCAAGGTCAAAAAATCTGCGCTTTTGGGATCGTCTTCACCTTCCCAACGCACGATGCCGCGAACCTCCTGGTCATGGCGGCACTCGGCCATGATTAGGCTGACTTCACCATCGCCCTGAGCCTGCAAGGTGAGTGAGCCTTCAAATTTGATGGTGGTGCTGAGCAGGCTGGCGGCGGCCATGAATTCACCTAGCACTTGTTTTACCGCCGCAGGATAATCGTGATTTACAGTGGCCTCAAGAAAGCTGTCGTTTAGTTTGACTAGCTGGCCGCGTACGCCAAGTTGATCAAACATAAAACGCTGAAGTTGGTCTTTGCTGCTCATCTGGATTGGAGGCCTTTAGTGCTAAATTTTGAAGTTGATGCAGAGTGCGGATAAATACACATAATTATAACGTGACTGTTCTGACGAATGCGAGTTTCAGGTGGGTGATCATAGTCTGATGGCGTGCTTTTTTATTCAGAATCGTTAACGTTTTTGAAACGCACAATCTGGCGGCGCTGTTTTTTGTTTGGGCGGTGTTCGGGAGCGGCGAATGCGTCGCGTTGCAATTTACGCTGCTCAGCGTTGAGTGTGCGTTTGCTAATGCTGTCGGGTGTTTCTTCATACAACAAGCTTGCCACATCGGCACCGCGGCGCTGGTCGGATAAGGCTTTTATGAGTACGGTTTTTTCATCCCAGCCCTGGCGGATAGTCAGTGTAGCCCCTACTTCTACCATTTTGCTGACTTTAGCGCGGGCATCGTTGTAATGGACTTTGCCACCTTCAATAGCCTGTTTTGCCAAGGCACGGGTTTTGAAAAAGCGTGCTGCCCACAGCCATTTGTCAAAACGAACGGGTTGATCAGTCATGGCGCTTGCTATTGTCCGGCAGGATGTCTGAGAAATCGCTTAATGTGAGGAATTCATCGTATTGGCGTGCGGGTTGTTGGCTGTCTGGTTGGCTTATGGTGAGCAAATGTGCGATGCCAAAATTTTGGGCTGAGCGCAGTACCGGTAAGCTATCATCGATCAATAAAGTACTTTCTGATTGGAAGGGTTCTTGTTGCTGCAAGCGGCTCCAAAAATCGTTGGCTTCTTTTGGTAAGTGGAAATCGTGAGAGCAAAAAATGGCATCAACGCAGTTGCCCAAGCCTGTTTTTTCAAGCTTTAGGTCGAGGCTATCACGATGCGCGTTAGTGACGATAACACTGCGTTTGTTATGCGCTTTAATTTGTTGCAGAAACTCGGTGACCTGCGGGCGGTAGGCGATTTTATGGCTAACGTCGGTTTTCAGCTCGGCAATGTTGAGCTGTAAATTATCGGACCAAAAATCCAGGCAGTAGAAGTTAAGGGTGCCTTCATGGGCTTTGACGCGCTTGAGGATTTCGCGGTAAGCCTCATCCGTTGACATGCCAGTTTTTTCGGCAAATTTTTGTGGCACGTGGGTGAGCCAGAAATAGGTATCAAAGTGTAAGTCGAGCAAGGTGCCGTCCATGTCGAGCAACACCGTGTCAATTTTATTCCAGTCCAGCATAACCTTGTCACACACCAATTCAGGGGTAGTTTGAGCGTATTAATTAGAGAGTTTAAATAGTACCCGTATCGGATTTAACAAGCGAGTTGTTATGGTTCTTGAGCGCCTGTTGAATGGCTTTGGCAATGGCCTCTTGGGCTTGTGAACTGCTACGCAGATGACGAGAAACTTCCAATTGCACGCCTTTGCCTGAAAGGCCGCGGTTGCAAATATTAAGGGGGTTTACACCCTGATATTTTGGGTGATCATCAGCCACCGGTAAGCCTTCTGCGAGCAAGGTATGATGGATTAGAGTTTTTAATGGCTGATCCAGTCCGCCAACATAGATCATGGCGCGATCGAACTTGAAGCCATGCACCGTTATAACTTGTTGAGAATGCTTCAAAAGTGCAAGGCAGGTTGGTTCGTCAAAATTATGGCTGGTGATATGTAGATCAGGGCTATGTTGTTCTTTGGTGGCGATAAATGAATAAAAGTTAAAGTTGTCGCCGGCTATAAGTTGGGCAAGTTCCGTGGTGCCTGGTTCAATGTTGCCACCATGAGGGGCGACAATGGTCGCCGCTGCTTGCCGATCAAGTACCGATATTTCGAAAGCCTTATCGCCTTCCTTGCGCAGTAGTTCTTCGAAATTGGCGTAAATATCCATAGCGATAGCTTGCTGTGCAGTTGATTTTGATTAGTGTTATGCCGGTGAATCAGAGTTTTTGGTACGCCAATAATTAACGATGCCAACGATGCTGATGAGCAGCCAGAAGAATTCAATGGCGAAGGCTGACAAATTAAATTCGAATATTAGAGATACCAAAATCAGTATTGCACCAACGGCATTCATGATGGAGTAACTGATTTGGTTGCTGGTTATTTTATTAAGTTGTAGCAACAGGTAGGCCGCGAGTAATAGAAAAACACCGACATTGCCGACAAAATCGTACCAAGTATAGCCCACGTTAACTCTCCACTAGAGTAATGAAGAGTGAGTCTAGCAAGTGCTATAAATAATAACTATGGGGTCCCCGCGGGTTTTAGGACAGCGTGTAATTATCTTCATCTACATGGGATATGACGATTTGGTTGCGGCCATTCTCTTTGGCTTTGTAAAGCGCGGCATCAGCGTTATTGATCATTTCATCCAAGGTGTCGTCAAGTGACATTGAGTAGCCAATACTGATCGTGATGGCTATTTTAATGTCGTTAATTTGTAGTGGATTAAATTGAATGGCGTAGAGAAAGCGCGTCAATAGTTCTTCGGATTGTGCTTGATTGGCATTAACACACATCAAACAAAATTCTTCGCCGCCAATGCGGGCGATAACATCGGCTTCACGTAATTGCTGTTTAAAAATATCGGCTACATGCTTGAGCACAAGGTCCCCAACCTGATGGCCGTGGGTATCATTGATGGCCTTAAAGTGGTCAATGTCGATCATGGCGGTGGTCAGGGTGATATTGCCGCGCTTGGCATTTTCAAACAGTTTATTACCGGTGTTGAACAGGTACTTACGGTTATAAAGGCCGGTTAGGAAATCTAGATCAGCGGTGTCGCGCAACGTGCAGTAGCTGCTGATGGCGTCGATATTCTGATTGACTCGGCAGTAGAATTCTTCGTGTAAAAAAGGACGCGTAATAAAATCGTTGGCCCCGGCTTTAAGGAATTTGACGGAGGTGGTACCGCCGCCCGAGGTTGATATACCAAGAATCGCAAGTTCGTTGCGCGTGTATTTTGTTCGTACTTTTGTGGTTAGCTCAATGCCGTCCATTTTTGGCATGTTGCAATCAGTGACAATGAGAATGATGTCTTCATGCTCGGCCAGAACTTCGAGCGCTTCTTCTCCATCGGCAGCCGTAAATACATTAAAATAATGCCGCTCTAAAAGTGATGCCAGCAATAATCGGGATGACCGCGAGTCGTCGACGACTAATGCTTTACGGTTGCGGTTATCATGCAAGCGCTTAACCAAATCAATGACGTATTCAATTTCGTTTAAATTACGTTTAATAACATAATCAATGATGGGCTTGTCCATCATCTCGTCATGCAGATTGTCGGACATGCTGCCCGTTAGAATTATCGGTGGTACGCCATAACTCATTACGCATTGAACAACTTCGCCGTCAGGCGCATCGGGTAGGTTCAGGTCAAGAATGGCAACAAAAAAGTCATCAGGCTGGATTTCCAGGATTTGTTTGGCTTCTTGCATTGAGGTGGCGGAGACAACATCAATGTGTAGTTGATTGCGAATGCTTCTTGAAACTAAACCATTGATTGAACGACTATCTTCTACCAATAAAACTTTTGAACCATACGACGACATAAAACTCCTCAAATATAATAAGCGCGCACTCCTTGCGGTAAAACGTGAATAGCTAGAAAAGTATAGACGGAGATTATTATTTTGAAAGTTATTGATCCATGTCAATTCCTGGAGATTTTGAAATGTTAGTCGACGGTTTTTGGGCTAGGTTTTTTTTGAGTTTTTTGCACTGCCTAGATAGTTGGGATCAACTATACTGTCGGGATGATTTTGTGTTGCTGGCAGTCTGATTTACAGCCAGACATCTCGCCGAATCGAAAAGGATAAATTCAAATAAAGGGATATAAGATTTTATGAATAAGCTGATAACTGGCGCGGTATTAGCCGTCGCTGTCGTTGCTGGTACTGTCTGGACATTTAGTGGCGATACACCGTCGAGAACTACCGAGACCAACTTCACCACCGCTGCGCTGGACAGTCACTCTGACCATCTAGCATTAATTCCTGCCGATACTTTGTTTTATATCGGTAGCCTGGAGCCAGTATCTGCCAAGGATATGATGGCGAGCATGTCGTCGATGTATCAGCTTGCAGACCCCTCTATGCAGCCGGTGATGGATGAGTTCTTTAATAAGGCTGAATCGACTGGCGGTAAGTTTGCAGCAAGCCTGGTTAATTTCTTCCTAGCGGGCATGAGTGACCCGCAAGCGACGTTTGAAAAAACGGGCGCTAAGGATGAGTTGTTTTCTTCGGTTTATAGCGTCGGCTTGATGCCGGTGTTGCGTTATGAGGCGGATAAAGCGCGCTTCGATCAGTTTATTACCCAGCTGGAGACAGATGCTCAAGTGAGCGCCATCACTAAAGAATTAAATGGCGTTGCTTATCGTAGTTATCCTTTGACTGAAGGTGCGCCGAAGGCACTGAATATCATTGTTGCTCACCATGCCGGTGACGCTATTTTTACCCTGGCGTTGGCTGATACCGAGCAGCAAAACCTGAGTATTGCATTAGGTTTTCAGCAGCCAGTTGAATCCCTTAAAGACAGCGGTACGATACAGCGGATTAAAAATGAATATGGATATTTGCCAGATTCGCTGGGCTACTTGAGTGTCAAACAGCTGGTTACCGCATTAACCAGTAACGATAACAGCGCAGGGAAAACGTTGGCGGCGCTGGATTCAGGCAATCAAGACTGGTTACAAGAGATGCGTTCTCCCATCTGTGCCGCTGAATTTTCCGGCATTGCTGATGTTTGGCCGCGCTGGGTGACCGGTTACCGTGGATTGGAATACAGTGAAAAGGGTTTTTCCGGTGAGTTCCACATGGCCATCGAAATTAAAAACGCGGCACTGAATACCACCTTACAGAAAATTCGTGGCCACCTGCCCGCTGATTTAACTTCCGGTATTCCACATATTTTCAGTATGGCGCTGGGGCTGGATGTGAATAGTCTTGATGAAGTGCTAGGTGAAATTGCAGGACACGCTGAAGGTTTGCAATATCAATGTAGTTTGTTGCAGTCATTAAATGGCGCCGCAGATTCGATTAATGGTGTGCGCCCCATGATGGCCATGTCGACAGGCATGGCGCGTGGTTTACAAGGGCTGCGCCTGAGCGTGTTTGATATCCAAGGCGACCTGCAATCTGGCGAAGTGTCCGATGTAGATGCGATGATTAGTTTATCGGGTGATCAAGTTCGTGGCATTTTGAATATGGTGATGGCGATGAACCCTGGGGGTGCGATTGATATTCCGGCGGACGGTTCGCCCGTTGCTTTACCATTACCTGCTGAACTTATGCAGGGTGCTGCCACATCGATTGAAGCCTATTTAGCCGTCAAAGATGATCATGCCGTAGTGTTTACGGGAGAAGCTGCGACGGCCGTTCAAGGCAAAATATTGGATGAGCCGCTTAATCACGATGGCTTCCTGTTTTTTAGCATGGATTACGGTAAATACATGAAGCTAGCCAGTGCTTACATGGATGTTGCGGCTCCAACTCAGGTGGCGAACGAGCAAATGCAAATCGACATGGAGCAATTCCGCAAAGCCTTTGAAAATATCGATTATAAGGAAGAGGTGCTGATGCGTTTCACCGCTAAGGGCATAGAGTTGTCCGGTAATATCGAGATCAATAACCAGTAACGATGACATGCCGGGGCGGCATAAGCGGCTCCGGCAGTATTTCAATAGCCAGATTAGACCAATAGTTTTGTCATTTTCCGGTGTTCAATACCGGCATCCATAAATACCTCGCCAACGGCGTGATACCCAAGCCTTTCATAAAAATTCAAAGCCTGTATTTGTGCACCGAGCTCCACTTTTTTCAGGCCCGCAGTGACGGCCAGTTGTTCCAGCTTTAGGATGATTTGTCTGCCATAACCTTGATGGCGATGGGGCTTGAGCACTGCAATGCGACCAATATGGCCAGCTATTGTTAATCTGCCTGTAGCAATTGGGGTTTGCTCGATAAATAATAAAACATGATGAGCCCGAGGGTCATGCTCGTCTACTTCCAGCTCGGGCGGCACCCGCTGTTCGACAATAAAAACCTGTTCACGAATGGCGAGGATTTGTTGTTGGTGTTGTTGGTAATTGGCCTCAATGATGCGGGTCATTTAACGGTGCTGCCAAATGTCCTTGAGCGCTTTACGTGGCGAGGGCTTTTCCTTGTCTCGTAAACCCTCTGGCAGATTCTCTGCTGAATCCAGCACGCCCAGAGCAAAGCCGCAGATGACGTGGTGGGTTTCAGGGTCGATATCAAGCACAGTGTAAGCCTCATCATATTTAATGCCTGCCATGCCGTGGGTAGACAGGCCAAATAATTTGGCTTGTAACGTCATAGCCATCCACGCCGCCCCGCAGTCAAAACTGGCGGTTGCGTTGTTTTTATCGTTATGGACAAAGTTTTTACGGGCCACGATAAAACCTAACAGACTGGCATGCTGCGCCCATACCTGATTAGCATCGACTAATAAGCTCAGGAATAGCTCGAAATGTTTATCTGTGGTGGTAATAAATTGCCATGGCTGCTCGTTGAAACATGAAGGGCTCCAGCGTGCAGCATCAAAAATTGCTTCTAGAGCGACGTCAGGAATAGGGGCTTTTTTAAAGGCGCGCGGCGACCAGCGTTCTGAAAACAACTTGTCGGTGATAGGTTCTGGCTTACGGTCACTGAAATCGGGCACGTAATGAGATTTGAAACGCATAGCTAACATCCTGATAGGGTTAGTAATTAGTCTGTTTTAATAGTAACGCAAAGCATTACGCGGCAGGCATAATTTGTTACTATTTGCGGCCATAACAAAGGCCTGCTGGAATAGCAGCCGCAAAAGAAAGCTCAGGGTTACAGGACGTGAATAAAATCTGCAGGAATATCACCTTTTGGGTTGTTGCATTGGCCCTCGCTGGTTACGGACTTGCGTTTTTTATGGGTGATAAAGCCTTGCTAGAGGCTGCCTATAGTTCGCGTGGAGTATCCGCTGACAGCTCGTTATTCTACGAGCTGATCGTCGCAATTAAATTCTGGTTTATCAAAATACTACGTGTGCTGGTCGCGCCAGTGGTATTTATCTCGATTGTGGCGGGTTTGGCTAGCCTACGGAATATTACGCACTTGCACCGCTTGGGGCTTGGTACGCTGGCCTATTACCTGCTAACCACTGCTATCGCCGCCAGTATTGGTTTGATCGTTGTGTTGTATATTCATCCCTGGCAAGGCGGCGCAGTCATTGCCGATAGTGGCTTGAACTCTCTGCTGGGCGACTCCTCCTCGTTACGTTTTATTGATGCTCAAAGTAGTTCTTTAACGGCAATAGCTGGGCAGTTACTACAGCGTGCATTGGTGAATCCCATCACCGCTTTTATCGAATTAAATGTGCTGGCTATTGTTTGTAATGCGCTCCTCACAGGCTTACTCATCATTTGGTTGGTGCCACAAAAAAATCCGCTTTTTCGGCTGATCGAAATTGTTAGCCATGCCATGCATAAGCTGCTTGGCTGGGTTATTTGGTTAACGCCGATCGGCGTTTTTGCCATCATGTTTGATTTTGCGCTGCGTATTGAAGGCGGTATTGTTGATCAATTATTGTGGTTTGCGCTGGTGGTGCTGGGCGCGACACTGGTGCATGCCTTAGTTGTATTGCCATTGATCGCATGGCTGTTTACGGGCTTGAAACCCTGGCAATTATTGCGCAAAGCGGCTGCCCCGATGCTGGTCGCTTTTAGTACTTCGTCAAGCACCGCAACCTTACCCGTGACGTTGAAGACTTGTCAGGACAACCTCGATGTTTCACCTCCCGTGGCGGGGTTTGTATTGCCGCTGGGCGCTACCATGAATATGGATGGTACGGCATTGTTTGAAGGTGTGGCGGCGGTTTTTCTGGCCTATCTGTTTGGTGTTGAATTGAGCACTGCGGCTATTGTGGCAGTATTTTTTATGGCCATGGTATCGTCCATTGGCGCGCCTGGCATGCCATCAGGCTCTATGTCAGGTATGCAAATGGTGTTGCTAGCAGTAGGCATTCCTCTGGAGGCTATCGCTATTTTGTTATTGGTGGAGCGCCCGCTGGATACTTTCCGCACCGCAGTTAATGTGCAGGGCGACATGGTTGGTGCATTAGTGGTGCAGCGCTTGCTGGGCCGAGGTGATAGGCATCAGAGTTCTGATATTTCTCGCCAAACCAGTGATAAAAAGAGCGCAGCAGCAGAGTCTGCATCTCATGAAAAACGCTCGGCTTTATAGTCTGGAGATTGAACGGACATGGCGAAAAAGTGTAAGCGGTGTGAAAAGATTCGTCTGTTAACGGTGATAGCCATTATTGCGGGCTTATTTGCGGTATTGTTTATCGATCGATTTTTAGCCTAGTTTGAGGTTAAAAAATGGCTGAAATAAGGCTGGTTACGACTGATATTACTCTTCTTGATGTTGACGCTATCGTGAATGCTGCTAATAACGCCTTACTGGGCGGCGGTGGTGTTGATGGTGCTATTCATCGTGCCGCTGGGGTGAAATTGCTGGTTGAATGTAAAACCTTAAAGGGCTGCGCTACCGGCGAGGCAAAGCTGACGGCGGGTTATAAATTACCGGCGCGTTATGTGATTCACACGGTAGGGCCTGTTTGGCAAGGTGGCTTGACCGGCGAAGCAGAACTGCTGGTCGCCTGTTACCGTCATTGTTTGCAGTTAGCCGTTGAGCATAACATCAGCAGTATTGCTTTCCCTGCCATTAGCTGTGGTGTTTATGGCTATCCTGTTACGCAAGCGTGTGAGCTGGCAGTCGCGACTATCAACGAATTTTTACAACACAATAAAGAGAACGGCATTGAGACCGTGACTCTGTGTGCCTTTGGTGATGATGTCTATGACGCATTGAATAGTGCGCTACAGGGAGTTACTGGTAGTGAGTAAGCCGGCATGGTTATTAATGTTCGTCAGTGCGCTTGCTGTGCTCGTTATGGCTTTTATCGAGCCAATTGCACAGGATCCTGCCTATCATCTATTTGCTGATCATAGGCAATGGTGGTTGATTCCCAATACTTTAGACGTGTTATCAAATCTGCCCTTTGTGTTTGTTGGTATTATGGGGCTGCAACATTGCGCATTGCATCGTGAGCATCCACTGTTTTGGCCGTTTCTGGCGATTTTTATTGGCGTGTTCTGCACGGCCTACGGTTCCGCTTTTTATCATTGGGCGCCGGGCAATCAAACACTGGTTTGGGATCGATTACCGATGACAATCGCTTTTATGGGGCTGTTTAGTTTGGTGCTGGCTGACCGTATTGATATGCGCTGGGCCAAGGCATTATGGCCGTTGTTAATGTTAGGTGTTGCCAGTGTTTGGTATTGGGCTTGGACAGAGGTGCAGGGTGTCGGTGATTTGCGGCCCTATGCGCTGATACAGTTTTTACCGATGCTGCTTATACCGTTGATGCTGATAATGTATCCGGCACCACGGCGAGATTTTGGCTGTTATATTGGCCTGATTTGCTGTTATGGATTAGCCAAAGTGCTGGAGTATTTTGATGTGTGGGTGTTTGAGCTAACCGGATTAGTGAGCGGTCACACTTTGAAGCATTTAGCGGCCGGGTTGGCGACACTGTTTTTGTATCGCTTATGGAAGCAACATACGCAGAGACCTAACCAGTCAGGATGAGCACCATGAAAAACGACCCACTACATTGCCGTAATGTTCATATGTTGGCGCTGCAAGGCATTGAGAATTTTCGTGATATTGGTGGTTATCAAACCAGTGATGGTCGCAGCTTGAAGTGGGGTAAGGTGTTTCGTTGTGGACATCTGATGCAAATGACCGCGATGGACGGCGAGTCGCTAAACTCTTTGGCAATCAACGGCATTTTTGATTTGCGAACAGAGATGGAGCGAGACAGTTTTCCCACGGCTTGGAGGTGTTCATTGCAGCCAGAAATTTTCACCATTGATGTGCATGGCCCCGATGAAGACCCAAAGGCGGACCTTTTTCAGTTGATTCTTGCTGGTAAAATATCAAGCGATGACGTTCATGCGCATATGTTAGCTGATTACGCACGTATGCCTTTTCAGTTTGCCCCGATACTCAAGAAGCTGTGTGACCATTTAATAACGTCGCAAGACGCGACAGCCGTCATACATTGTACTGCGGGTAAGGATCGTACAGGCTTGATTATAGCCTTATTACAGGCAGTGCTGGGCGTGTCCGTGGAAAGCATTTATGAAGATTACCTGCTCAGCAATGAAGGTTTTTCTTCACGTGAAAAATTGGAACATATGGTGGCAACCTTTGGTCACAAGGTGGAGCATATTGATTTGTGTATGGACGCGTTGCGACCATTGATTACCGTTGATAAGGTGTATTTGAATGCCGCTCTTGGCGCGATTGATGAAACATTTGGTTCTGTGCAAAACTATTTTGAAACAACGCTGGATATTTCAGCAGATCAGCAGCAAATGCTGCGTGATAACCTATTAAAAACAGCCTAAGTCGATTAAACGCTGTTGAAACCGGAGGCTATAAGCCATGAAAAAACGCTTAACAACTATCCTGATGAGTACCGTTTTTGCCGCGGCGCTAAGTTCAAACGCTAATGCTGATCATCCTTCGGTGTATATTATTACTCCCTCGCATGGTGAAGTGATTAGTAATCCTGTGCAGGTTCGTTTTGGTTTACGCGGCATGGGTGTTGCACCCGCTGGTGTCGATAGAGATAAAACCGGACATCACCACCTGTTGGTTGATGTTGAAACATTGCCAGCACTGGATAAGCCTATACCTTCCGATGCCAATCACAGGCATTTTGGTGGTGGGCAAACAGAAGTTGAGCTGGAGCTGCCCCCTGGCACGCATACCCTGCAATTACTGTTGGGCGATAAGTATCACACGCCACATGGCGAGCCGCTGGTGTCGGAAAAAGTCACCATTACGGTTGAATAACGACAGCGCCGGCTAGACCGTGTCACGCTATCGGCCGCCACGAAAGCCGACCTCAAATTATATTACCCCCACGGGGCGGCAACGGCTACAGGATGAGTTTGATCAGCTGTGGCATGTCAAACGCCCCGAAGTTACGCAGGCGGTTTCTGAAGCCGCCGCGCAGGGTGATCGTTCTGAAAACGCCGAGTATATCTACGGCAAAAAACAGCTGCGTGAAATCGACAGTCGATTGAGGTTCTTAACCAAGCGTTTGGAAAGCCTTATTGTTGTTGATCGGCTGCCCGCTGATCTTGGTCGCGTGTTTTTTGGCGCCTGGGTGACACTGGAGGACGAAGACGGCAAAAGTAGCGAATATCGACTCGTTGGCCCTGACGAGTTTGATATGAATCCAGCTTATATCAGTATGGATTCCCCCACCGCCAAGGCGTTGCTCAAGAAACAGGTTGACGATGAAGTTGAAGTGCAAGCACCGGTGGGTTCTGTATATTACTACGTGGTTGCGGTGCGTTATGAGGCCGTCGAAGGCGTTTAGCTGAGTCGCTTTCTTGCTTCTCATCCTGCGGGTAGACTTCTTCCGCCCCAATTTATTTCCAATAAGTTGCTCGACTAGCGGGAAAGACCTTAAGCGAATACGGTAAACATTCCTCCCGAATGCTTGCTCTCTTAGGGCGCAGGGAGAATGGGGTGATCTGTCATTCTTCTTTTTTAATCAGCTGCTTAATGCTTTGTTGAGCAAACGTATCCCCCAGTGCTTCATGCAGCTGGCCAAAAATCATATCTACGTCGCTATCTGAAGGCAGCATCTTAGGGTTCAGGTGGCGATCTTCATTGGCGTGTCGGATGGCATGCAATACATCGGCAACGGACATTTCTTCAAGTGGCTTAGCTGGCAGGTAACGAGTGATTTTGTCGTTGGTCTGGCTAATCAATGATTGATCTTCAAGCGCCTTTAATACGCGTTCGACAATATCTGAGGGAGTATTGAGATGAGTCGCTAGGCGCTTACTGGTGAGGGCTGCTTCGTCCTGATAAAAGTTACGAGCGATGCTCAGCATAATGCTCAGCGCCAGGCGTTCTTTCATATGGTTGCTTAAGTTTAATTCGCGACGCGGGGAGGAGACATAATCCGGATTTTGGATGTAAAAGGCGATGTTGGCGCCGACTAGCAGAATGAGCCAGCCCACATAGAGCCAAATCAGGAAGAAAATCAGTGCCGCAAAGGCTGAGTAGATGGCCACGTAAGAGGAGGATGATACCACAATGGATGCGAACAGCGTGCCGGCGGTTTTCCATAAAATGCCCGCTATCAACGCGCCAATCAGAGCGGGCACCAGACGTACTTTGGTGTTGGGTATAAAAATATAAATAAAGGCAAAGGCGGCGATGATCAACAGGTAGGGCACTAGCCGTGTCACTATTTCAATCAGTGAGCCGAGCACTGCAAATTCCGATAACCAGGTCACAAAGTCGTTGCTCATCAGTGTGCCTGTGATGCCGATGGCCGAGAATACCAGCACGGGACCAATCATCACCACTGACAGGTAATCGCTGAAGCGTTGATGTAGTGGCCGTACCTGAGTTACTCGCCAGGCATAATTAAACGCCCCTTCGATTTTCTGCATGAGCGCGACTACGGTATAAAACAGCATCGCCACGCCAATGGCTCCGAGTACTCCCACTTTCATTTTTTCTACAAAGCCGATGATGCTTGCAGTGATTTCAATACCTTGAGATCCAAGAGGGGTTAGTAAGTTGAGTAGTAGCGGTTCTATCTGGTTATGTACGCCGAAGGCTTTTAGCACTGAGAAGCTGACAGCCAGCAGTGGCACTAAGGATAGTAGTGTGGTGTAGACCAGGCTCATCGCGCGTAGCGTTAGTTGGCCGTCCTTAAGGTCACGTAATATGGCAAATAGGATGCGGGTGGTTTTTACCAGGCGGACTTTCCAGCCGGGAATATCCGAGAGTTCTGTTAACCAGATGGAGTGGGTTAATGAGGATATGAATTTGGTTAACTGCGACAGCATGGTCGGTCTCGTTTCCTTGAGTGAGTCGGTAAAACCTGCGGCTTATATGGCCAAGTGCTCGGGGAAACAATAAATCTTTACTACGAGGTTCGCAACCACCCCTCAGATTGTGAGGTGGTTGCAAATACGGGTTTATTTTTGCAAATAACCCATGTGTTTTTCGACAATTTGCAGCAGAGGTTTGAAAACCTTGGGGGTGCCGCAGATGATATGACCTGACTTAAGGAATTCATTACCGCCTTTAAAATCGCTAACGCGACCGCCTGCTTCCGTGATCAGCAGCGTGCCTGCGGCAATATCCCATTCCTTGAGATTCATTTCCCAGAAGCCGTCAAAACGACCTGCTGCAACGTAAGCTAAATCCAGTGCAGCTGAACCAGCACGGCGAATGCCCGCAGTCTGACCGGCAACTTCTTTCAGGCAAGCCAGGAAGGCGTCAACATTAGCAAAAGCAAAACCGTTAAAGGGAATGCCGGTGCCGATAAGTGCGCCATCCATGCTTTTATTATCTGTCACACGAATACGCTTGCCGTTCAGCTGGGCGCCGTCACCACGACTAGCGGTAAATTCTTCACGCTTGATTGGATCGTAAATGACTGCGTGTTGCACTCGGCCTCTGAACTTACAGGCAATGGAAATGCAGTAGTGAGGAATGCCGTGGATGAAGTTGGTGGTGCCATCGAGTGGGTCGATGATCCATTGGTATTCTGAATCATTGCCCTCGTCGCTACCGCCTTCTTCACCAAGAATGGCGTGGTCAGGAAAGGCTTTGCGCAGGTGGTAAATGATTTCCTTTTCGCAGGCCTTGTCGATTTCTGTCACGTAATCGTTGCGGCCTTTCTCTTCAATGGTCAGAGGGTTGGCGCGGTCAAGGGCGTCAATAATAATTTCGCCTGCTTTACGTGCAGCACGTACAGCAATAGTAAGCATGGGTTGCATGATCAGAAACCTGGACTGTTAAGGAACAAATAGTGGGTTGTAACTAAGCGCGACATTCTAACAGGGAAGTAGGCTCTACACTAGGAGCTTGAGGGCAGACGCGGCTTGATGTTGTGATATTTTGGTGAGAAATGTGAAATTGCTGGAATTTGGGGCTGAAGTCGCTGAACTGAAGCGTATACTCGAAATTACATGCAGTCTTATTTGTCAGTCTGGGGAATATTATGGAAGAAGATTTTAAAGCCGGTGCATTACGTTATCACCGTGAGCCGGTGCCCGGTAAATTAGCAATTTCGCCGACCAAACCCTTGGCCAATAAACGAGATTTGGCGCTAGCTTACTCCCCAGGCGTCGCCTACCCCTGCGAACTGATTGCTGAAGATCCTAACGAGGCGGCCAATATGACGGCACGCGGTAATCTAGTGGGTGTGGTAACTAATGGCACCGCCGTTTTGGGGCTGGGAAATATAGGCCCGTTGGCCTCTAAGCCGGTGATGGAAGGCAAGGCGGTTCTGTTTAAAAAATTCGCCAATATTGATGTGTTTGATATTGAAATAGATGAGACAGACCCCGATAAATTGGTGGAAATTATCGCCGCGCTGGAACCCACCTTTGGTGGCATTAACCTCGAAGATATCAAATCGCCGGAATGTTTTTTTGTTGAAAAGAAACTGCGCGAGCGTATGAAAATCCCGGTGTTTCATGACGATCAGCACGGTACGGCGATTGTCGCTGCGGCTGCTGTATATAACGGTTTACGTATCGTTGATAAGAAAATCGAGGATGTGAAACTGGTCGCTTCAGGTAGCGGTGCAGCGAGTATTGCCTGCATTGAGTTGTTGGTCAGCATGGGGTTATCAAAGGAAAATATTATTGTCTGTGACCGCGGAGGTGTGATCTATCGCGGCCGCAGCGACGGCATGAATGAATACAAAGAACGTTTTGCCCGCGACACCGAGTTACGAAGTCTTGATGACGCCATTGACGGAGCCGATATTTTTCTAGGGTTGTCCAGTGGCGGCTTATTAAAACCGGAAATGGTCGTAAAAATGGCGGCTAGCCCGTTGATTCTGGCGATGGCCAACCCAAATCCAGAAATTACACCCGAAGAAGCAAAAGCAGTGCGCCCTGATGCAATCGTTGCTACGGGGCGATCGGATTACCCTAACCAGGTCAATAACGTCTTGTGCTTCCCCTTTATTTTCAGAGGTGCGCTGGATTGTGGTGCCACCACGATTAACGAAGAAATGAAAATGGCCTGCGTGAGAGCCCTTGCCGATATGGCGTTAAAGGAGTCGCACGGAGAAGTAGAGGCGGCTTATGTCGGTGAAGAGCTTAAATTCGGCCCCGATTATCTGATCCCCAAACCCTTTGATCCGCGCTTGATTGAAGAGCTGCCGGTGGCGGTTGTTAAGGCAGCCATGGAGAGCGGTGTGGCTGCTCGGCCTATTGAAGATTTGCGGGCTTATCGAGACAAGTTACACAGCTCTGTGTGCCGTAGCGGTCTGTTTATGCAGCCGATGATTGAGGCTGCAAAACTGGAGCAGGAGCGGCTAGTCTATAGTGAAGGTGAAAATGGCGATGTGCTGCGTGCGGTGCAGGGTGTGGTGGATGAAAATATCGCTTACCCTATTTTGATTGGGCGCTCGGCAGAGGTGCAGCAACAGATTGAGAGAATTGGTCTACGTATTCGGGAAGGTGTCGATTTTGAATTGTTTGACCCGCAGGAAGGTGATCACCACGAAGAATATTGGCAGCATTATCATGCCGTGGTAGGGCGTCGTGGTGTGTCAGTAGAGGCCGCCAAGAATGCCATTCGCAGCAATACCACGGTGCTTGCTGCGGTGATGGTTGCTCGAGGCGAAGCCGATGGCATGATTTGCGGTAAAGTCGGACGTTTTGATTATCATCTGCGGGATATCCGTGATGTGATTGGTCCACGTGTTCCCGGCCAGTATATTTCTTCATTGGCGGTATTATTACTCGATAGCGGGCCGTTATTTATTGCTGATCCCTTTGTCAGTAGAGATCCGTCGGTTGAAGAAATTGTGGAAATCACCAAATCCAGTGTCGATAGGGTGCTCCGTTTTGGCGTCGAACCACGTGTTGCTTTGTTATCACATTCGAATTTTGGCACCTCTAATTTGCCCTCGGCGGTGAAAATGCGCAAAGCGGCAGAAATACTGCGTAAAAGCATGCCTGACCTGGAATTAGATGGTGAAATGCATGCCATGTCGGCGCTGAACCAAACTTTTCGGGATAAGGCCTTCCAAGGGAACAATTTGCAGGGACAGGCGAATTTGTTGGTTATGCCCAACCTGGATGCCGCCAATATTACGGTTGGAATAATTCGTTCGGTGACCGATGCGATGCTAGTGGGGCCTTTTATTTCCGGTCTGGCCAAGCCCGCGCACATTATGATTCCCTCCGTGACTGCGCGCGGCATACTTAATGTCAGCGCGGCTACCGCTGTGGATATTCAGAAGCGTAAAGGTAAAATTTAATTGGAGCGCAAGGCTACTTTGGCTTTAGAGTAATTCTGAATTAGACGGGCTGCGGGTTATCTGAAATTACTTAGCTTGCAGGCTTCGTCTTCACGATCTTTAGCGATTTGGATCTTTTCGTTGTAATAACGTTTTGATGTGGTTGATGAGGCGCCTGTGCGACGCGTAATCGCGTTGTTTAGGTCTTTTTTGGCATCATCACAAGCTTTGCGTAATGCGGTTTTTTTCTTAACCCTTTTTTCAGACTGGCTTTCGCGTGTTTGTTTGGTTTGTTGATGCTTTGAAAAGTCTTTTTCAAACAGGTGCTCTGCAGACTGGGGCTTTACTGTACCGATATTGACGGCGGGTTTAATTTCAATAGCCTCGACAGCGCCCTCTTCACGTGGGGTATCGCTAAAATGTACTTTGCCATTGTCGTCCACCCATTTATAAAACTCAGCATGGCTTGGTGAGCAAAATATGAATAATAAAATGAACAAATGGCGCAGCGATGTCAGCTTCATTGAATGTGTAAGCCTGTGTTTTTTAAAGTACTAATAACACATTAGCAAACATCTAGCATTTGGCTAGAGTCTTCAGGTTGAAAGTGAGAGGTAATGGCTCGTCCCCTCACTTATAACCGTAGTTTTAGGTGATGGTGGTCAATAGGTCCGTCAGAGCTGTGGTTTAAGGAAATTAGTTGTTCCTATTTGCTCTGACAAGGCGATTTCCGACAACTTCAACCACATCACCTTTATGCCACTGCTGTTTTGGCGATCGCACAACTGCTTCATCACCGTTATCCAGCTCTACACGGTAGGCCGTTCCACTTAGCCCGGAACTTTCCTGTACTTCTCCTCCTGCCCAAGCCCCTAAAAGACCGGCGCCGATAGCGCCAAGAGGGCCGCCAGCGGCACCTCCTAGCAAAATGCCAGTCCAGCCACCGATACCTTTCCCTGCTATGTTGTCTGCTTCCTCACCGACCACTACGCTAGCTCCAGCCAAACTTGAGTAAGACAATACTGCTGTTAATAGAAATGGAGTTAATGTTTTCATTTTTCTTTCCTCAGAGTTTTAAGTTGTTCAGCTGAATTTTTCATACGAACTAATGTAAAAAGAGGTTACTTCACAGGATCGCCTAGCAACTTACTTTTGCTGCATGGCAATGACTTATGATTCGTTAAGCTTGCGTAGCAGCTCACTGAAAAAGGAACGAGATAGGTCATGATCAGCTTGCCCCAATCCAGCGAAGACATCTGCCACACAACCAGCTTGTCGCCATAGTTAAGTAGCGCCAGGATACTGCCGACCACTAAAGCGATACGACAGGACCTGATCACGACCCTTTTGGGGAACAGCCTCATGATTTAATCTGCGAGAGATTTCGTAGGACCAAATACTTCATAAAAAATATTGGCCTCAGGTATCTCCAGTGCTTTTAGCTGTGCATAAACAGATTTCATCATCGCTAGAGGGCCACAAATATAAAATTCAGCGTCATCGGGCAGACTGGATTTAATGGTGGTTAAATCTGTTGTGCCCTCATAGTGATAGTCATTTTCGATCTTATCGTCGGCCGCCGCATTTGTATAAAACACGTGTGGCGTCACCTTGCCCTGCGAACTTAGCTCTTGCAGGCGTTTGGCAAAACTATGTTGACTGCTGTTGAGAGTACCGTGTACAAAATGCACTTCGCGGTTTGAGTCTTCGGCCACCAGTGTTTCCAACATACCTTGCATGGGTGTAATGCCGACACCACCACTGATTAGCACGGCTGGGTTATTGGTTTTTTGTAGAAAGAATTCACCAAACGGATTGCTGGCAGCCAAGGTATCGCCGACCTTAATATTGTCGTGTAGGTAGTTGGAAACGGAATGCGCGATATCTTTATTTGGCTCACGTTTAACTGAGATTCGATACAGGTCTGCCCTGTTACTACCGGATAAACTGTATTGACGGATTTGTCTTTGCCCGCCACTCAGTGAATCCAAAGTAATGGCAATGTATTGGCCTGGCTGATAATCCGCAATTTGCTCACCATCCTGTGGGGACAGGTAAAAGGACGTGACCAATTCACTTTCTCTTTCCTTTGCTACAACGTTGAAGGGGCGGTTTTCACTCCAGCCGCCATCTTGCTCGGCCTTTTGTTGGTATATCTCTGCTTCTCTGTTGATGAAGACGCTCGATAGAATGCCGTAGCCCTTTGCCCAGGCATCAATGATTTCTGCGGGTGGGTTTAATACTTCCTGAATTGCCTGTAATAACGCGGCGCCAACTAACGGATATTGTTCAGCTGTGATGCCGATGCTGGCATGTTTTTGCGCGATACGTTCAACTGCTCCGAGCAACGCACCTAAATTATCAACATTGGCGGCAAAGGCATAAACAGCATTTGCGAGAGCTTCCTGCTGACCGCCGGCTTTTTGGTTGCCCATATTAAAGACATTGCTGAGCTCGGGGTTTTGTTCAAAAAGTATTTCGTAAAAACGCACAGTGACATCTTTTCCCTGTGCTTCCAGTACAGGGGCGGTGCTTTTGATCAGCTCAATTTCTTTTTCGGTTAACATGGCTCAAATCTCTTAATATGCATTTATAATGCGTCTTTGTAATAAGGCGTATATTAGATGCATCTTTTAAAACATGCAAATAAAAAGCATAATTAAAGTTCAGCCATGTTAATGAGATGATTCATGCAGCTAACGCGCCACACAGATTACGCTTTTAGAGTATTAATTTATCTTTGCTCTGAACAGGGCGAGCAATTGGCAAAAGCATCAGAGATTGCCGAGGTGTTTGATGTGTCGTTAAATCACCTGGCGAAGGTGGTCCATCAATTGGGTAAAGCGGGTTTTATCACGACTCTGCGCGGGAAGTATGGCGGCATTCGCTTAGCCAGGGAGCCACAAGAGATTTCATTGGGAGCTGTTGTTCGTGCTATGGAAGTCACCCTAGACCCGGTGAACTGTAGTCAGCCAGTTTGTCGATTAAGGACGAACTGTAGGTTGAAGTCGATATTAAATAGAGCGATGGAATCCTTTGTCAGTACTCTGGATGGATATACATTGGCGGATGTCAGCCAGCAGGATGTGCAAGCGCTGTTGGTGATTGATGCTGGTTGATAGGTGGTGAGCGGAGGGGAGATTACTGGCCACAAATAAAAAGCCCCGCACGGGTGCGAGGCTCTTATTAAGTGTTAGGCGAGCCTTAGCATTTCATTTAATTCGTTAGCCTTGGCTGATGTGTCTTTGTGTACTTTTTGAGCGGTCGATAGGACATTGTTGACTTCGTTATTTGCCTGCTGAGCGACTGAAGTGACGCTTTCTACATTTTTGGCGATTTCATTGATCACCTGAGATTGTTCTTCAGCACTGGCTGCAATGCTTTGAATTTTTTCTTCAACCAATTTGGCGTTATCGACAATGGATTGCAGGGCGTCAGAGGCTTGGTGGCCTAGTTTTGTGCTGGTATTGACGGTAACTTGCCCTTTGGTCATTATCGTTATGGCTTGCTTGGTGCCAGCCTGAATAGCGCCAATGGAGTGAGTCACTTCTTCTGTTGCTTGTCGGGTATGTTGAGCTAAACGACGAACTTCATCGGCGACAACGGCAAATCCTTGGCCCTGCTCGCCAGCTCTTGCCGCTTCGACAGCCGCATTGAGAGCCAGCAGATTGGTCTGTTTGGCTATGCCCTGAATTACCTGAACCAGCGTGCCAACCTCGATGCCCAGCTTACCGAGTTCTTCAATGGCATGAGTGCCTTCGGAAAAAGCCTGGTCAACATTGTCCATGTTGCTTAAAAGATCATGCATTATCTCACTACCTGACAGGGCGACAGAGGATGCTTTATGAGCACTAGTGGCTGAGTCGATACTACTGTTGGCAACCTCTGCTGCGGATGCAGACATCTCTTCAATAGCCGAGGCAATACCGGTGACCTGATTGAGTTGGTGTTCAACGCCTGAGGCCATCTTTTCACCAGAGGTACAAATATCCTGCACACCAGCCGATACCTCAGTAATAGATGAGGCGGTATTTTGCATGACAGATTGCAGGCCTGAGGTCATTCCGTTAATGGCCTGTGTCAGATCTGCAAACTGGTCAGTACCTTTGATTTCAAGGTCTGTGCCACTCATATCCCCGTTGGCGATATCTTTAGCGCGACCAACAACGGGGTTTAGCTTAGAAATTATTTCTCGGATGATAAACCAGGCAATGAAAACACCGGCTACCAGTGACAGTAATGTCACCAACAATCCTGTAGTGATCATATTGGCAATGTTATCGCTAAATTCGGTAACATCCTGTTGCAGTAATGCGTCCTGAGATTTTTTCATTTCAGACAGGATGGACAGGATTTCTTGTGCTCTGGGAGCGGCCTTGGAGCCTAGCCAAAAATTGGCTTTGTTCCAGTCAGGCGCAGATCGTGACGCAAACATTTGCTCTGGCAATACTGCAAACTCTTTTCTTATGCGAATAAATTTAGACCATTGTGCTGCTTGGGAGGAGCTAAAGAGTGCGTGGCTTTTATTGATCCGGGCGACTCGGTTTTCATTAACACGCCATTTAGCTTGAAAGTTACTGCGAAAAGCTTCATCACCAGATAATAAATAGGCGCGAATATTAGCCACGCCAACAGCAAAACTTCCGCGGGTATCGGCAAGATTTTTTAATAACTGTTTACGTACACGGGTTGCCGGTAGTGATTCTTCTTTATCGATAATGGCGCCTAATGCTGCGATCAGAATGCTGGCGCGTGGCGCTGCTTCGTTCAGTAGCATTGTGTAGGAGGTTATGTTGGCATTGGTATGAGAAATATCCTCAACTTCCTGCTGGGCTTTGCGGAATGCGGTAACCGATGTTTTTAAAAGTCGCAGACGGTCTATGTTTGCCGGATCTGTCCAGGTCTTAGAAAATTCTTCGAAACTTGCTAAAGATTGGTCGATGTCATTCCAGGCTGATACGCGCTGTTGTTTCATCGCCATAGCTTTAGCTGGATCTGCTCCGAGGATCATATAACCACGTAAAGCAGCTAAAGAATTATTGATGCCATTGATCAAATCTTTGCCAGCCATCACTGTAGGGTAGCGGAGATTAATCATACGTTGCTGGATGTTTTTTACATCTGAACTCGATTTATAGGTGGTGGCTGAAGTCAGTACGACAAGCCCCAGTATTAACCCGAATCCCCAAACTAATTTTTGGGTGATGGTGAGTTTTGAAATAAAATTCATACGGTTCTCAGACTTTAGAGATTTATAATGCCTAGAGCGTAGGTTAAAACCTGGAGGGTGCAGAAAAATTTGAAATAGTAGTGGTTGTTTTTTGATCTAGGTCAAAGAATCGCTACCAATAGCCAAGGGAAGACGAAGCAGGAGGATTTAATAGAAGGGGATGCAAACAAAAATGCCGCAGTCTGTAATGGATTGAGGCTTTTTTAGTTATGGGACGAGGTGCTTGGAGTCGCCCAAAACATGGTCGAACCATCGCGGTAACTAAAAGGTAAAAGTGGTAAAGTGTGGCATCAGTTTTAAAGGGTTATATGATGTCAAAAAGTTATGAAATTCAGGGGCTAATTCATTCCATTGGTGAAACTACCGAATATGGGAGCAACGGCTTCACCAAAAGAGAGTTTGTAATTAAGCTCACCGGAGAAGATGAAAACAGCAGCTACCCTAACCATGTTGCCTTAGAGTTAATTAAAGATAAGTGCGCCATGATGGATGCGTATAATACTGGCGATGAGGTCAAGGCTCAGTTTAGTCTTTCAGGCCGTCTTTGGTCGGGCGGAGGAAAACCAGAGAAATGCTTCACCAGCTTACAAGCGTGGAAGGTTGATCCTGTAAGCTCTAGCGCTGGCGGACCGGAACAAACGATGCCGTCAGCTTCTGATAGCGCTCGCCATATCCCTGACGACTATGATGATGACATTCCGTTCTGAATAGAGCGTCAAAAACATAAAGGTAAGCCAGCCTCAACCTAAGGGTGTGGCCGCAGCAAGGTCGTCCAGAGAGGAGGCCTCTAGGGCCCCAAGACACGCCGACGCACTTTCTGCGGCCTTCTGGAGGGCTCTGGTATAGAGGTAAGCGTGCAGTGGCTTTATTTCGGAGCTGAGTGGACGAGAATTATTCTCTTAACTATTAGATTTCGCTTAAGGGGAGGGGGGTTGCTCAAAAGACCAGAGGGCGACTAGACGACACAAACAAAAAAGCCCCGCACAAAGTGCGAGGCTTTTGAATAATGGTGCCCGGAGACAGAATCGAACTGCCGACACGAGGATTTTCAATTTTTGTTGAGAATCGCTAGATAACGATAATTCAATCACTTGCGGCGTTCGTCCTTGTTAAATTTCGTCATCAGAGCGTGTAAAATGGCTTGAAATAGCTACACGCTGACACAACTCTGTCACACTGATAGTTCTTGCTTGACCACCTACAACCGAAGGGATACCGGCTGATGGCTCTACAAAAAGGGATTTTAAAAGCCTGGAAGGACGACAAAGGTTTCGGTTTTATCAAGCCGGGCCTTGGTGGTAGTGATGTTTTTGTCCACATTCGTGACTTTGGCAATATTCCTCGTAAACCCCGTGTGGGCGATGTTATCCACTATCAACCGATGCAAGATAAGAATGGCCGTCACCGAGCAGCTGATGCGCATATCGAAGGGCTTGTTCGTGGCTCTGCCAAGATGCACTCCAAAAGACGCCATCGTGCTAAACCAGAAAAAACTGCTTCAGGAATTCTATCCTCTGCACTGACGATCATTGCTATCTGTGTTCTTGGGTTCGTTGGGTACGACAGTTTTAAGTCCCTTCCAGGGACGCCGACGCAAGCCAGCACCAGTGATGCAGTCATCCAACAAGCTTTTCAAAATAGTAGAAGCAATCTTCAAGTTACAGGCTCTGGCGTGGTTGTCCGTACTCTACCCGATGATACGGACGGTAAGCGCCACCAAAAATTTATCCTGAGACTAGATTCAGGGCAGACACTTCTGATAGCCCACAACATCGATTTGGCCCCACGAATTAGTTCGCTGAGTAGCGGTGATCGTGTTTCATTCAATGGAGAGTATGAGAAGAATGCCAAGGGAGGGGTATTGCACTGGACTCATCATGATCCAGCGGGACGTCATGTAAGTGGCTGGCTTAAGCATGAAGGTCGAACGTACCAGTAGTTTGGTGTCTACCAAATCTGGATAGAACCATTTTACTGATACTCCTTAGGAATTATTGTGCCGGAGGCAGAAGCGAACTGCCGACACGAGGATTTTCAATTGCTATTGAATTTCTGCTGATCTGAATGATTCAGTTACTTACGGTGCTGTAGCCTATTTGAAATGTAAGTAACTGAGTCACAACTTAATAAGTTAAGGCTTACGCTGACACAAAACTGCCACATTAACCCTATGGCTGCTTTGTGCCAACAGCGGTCACTCAACGCCCGCATTTGCGGCTGGTTTGGAGCGCAGCGGAAAACCAGTCCGACAACATGCGTTTGTTAAGCTAGCCCTTATACATATTAAGAATAACTTTACAGGAATCTAATTCGATTCCTTTGGAACACGTAGTTACAACAGCCGAATTGCATGTTTGCTTTGCGCCATCGTACATAAATTTCATTATATCTTTTGGTGTGTCTGGATTATCCGCTTCCAATTCAAAGGCTGTTTGTGACAAACAGGTTTCATATGCACTTTGTATAACATTGTCACTCGATACGACATTGACGCTGTAACTTTTCGAGCTGCCAGAGTCACCACACCCTGACAAGAAGACACTAACTAATGCGACATAAATATAGTTTTTCATATTAACTCCATACTTGATAAAAATATGCTTAACAGTGTGTTATACGGGCGCACTGGTCCATATAACACTCGTCATTTTATTTTCTAGGTGAGTTTTTTCTTTAGTAATCAACATTCTACCGTAAAGGCTCCTTGTCAATTTTGCGGATAAGTGGGAATCCTGGTCCGTATATTTCCCTATGGACACGATCATATTAGGTGCTCTTTCTATTTCTAGCAAAAGGATTATTTGAAAACCCAAGAAAGGAGGACTTGGTCGTAGCAACGTCTTCCAGAGTGGCAGCGACTAAGACGCTTTGGGCAAAGTATCCCCAAGATGAACCGACGCACTTTCTGCTGCTTCCTGTGGGGCTCTGGTAGAGAGCTAGGTATACCAGAGCTTCACTGCAGCAATGAAAAGCAAAACGTTACGAAGATCCTCCTACAAATACAGCACATAGGTGACTTTCCTGGCATACCGATGAAGCTTAGACCTGAATTCCAATAAGCCGTAATCTGTAATGGATTGCGGCTTATTTATGGGGCTGTGCGCCGAATGAAAACCGAACTGGGGGCGGGTAAGGCGCTTAGGATATAGCGCCCCCGCACGATCCATTTGTTAGGTGTTTATTGCCCGTGAGGTTTTTCAAAGCACATAACCATAGATGTTGTAGATTTATTCGCTGTTGTGTACTCAGAGGTATAGAGAACTTTCCAGCCATCGTATTGGCTGAGCAAAGAATTTACTTTGTCCTCATTGCCAGTTTTAAAGTCTACGCAGCGAGTTTTCATAGACAACTGCTCTACGCTGGGCATTCTTAGATCTGAGCTTATGTTTGCTGGTGCGCAGCCTGTAATAAACAGTGTTGAAATTAGAGCTATTGCGGCGATTGATATTTTTTTCATTTTTTTTCCCATTGGTAGATATTTCGTTAGATACAGTTTTCTTGGGCAATTGCGTTACCCATTTGGAAAACACAAGGCACAGTCGCAAACAAGGTTATGGCAGGTTGGTTATTTTGAAACTTAGATGTTTGTTGCTGTTATACAGAGACTAGCAAATAGGTATTTGTTGTTACGTAGAAATTAGCAAGGGCGAGGCAAGAGGCCTTTTTCATTCA
The DNA here is from genome assembly GCA_036960805.1 of Pseudomonadales bacterium. Taxonomy (GTDB): domain Bacteria; phylum Pseudomonadota; class Gammaproteobacteria; order Pseudomonadales; family IMCC2047; genus IMCC2047. Next base: position 15,783 of record JBALXL010000004.1, on the reverse strand, counting down.
AAATATCCTTTTGAGATGACAAATCCATTTAAAGGCTTAGTGATAGCTGCACTTAAGCCTATTAGCATTAGCTTAGTAGGCAGTTTTAATAAGTCAAAAAGTTTAAGGGCTCAGAGTGGTAACCCCTGTTCATAATCCAAGCCAAAAAGACCGGAGGGCGACCAGACGACACAAACAAAAAAGCCCCGCACAAAGTGCGAGGCTTTTGAATAATGGTGCCCGGAGACAGAATCGAACTGCCGACACGAGGATTTTCAATCGCATTTAGGCCATAGACTGCAAAAAGCAGCAACTAGTAGCAATAGATAATTATGTTTTAAATCAATCAGATATAGTTCTCGGTTGTTTTTACGTGTTTTGTACGATTGTGCCCAAGTGTGACAAGGTTGTGACAAAAAAACATAGTACACAGTATTCGGCTAATGCTTATTTTCCTGCTCCCCTCCTTATTATTGTGTTGCCAAAAGTCGTAGGCTGTTGCAAATTGGGGGTACTAGCTTTTATAGATCATTAATCACATGGAGGTGGTGATGAATACTAAGTTAACTGTTAACAAATCTACTGATGCGAAACTCATTTTAAATGATGGAATGGTGTACGCTGATCACGTTATCCGTTTGCTGGGCTGTTCGGTTATTGGTGAGTTTGAAGTTCTGGAAACCGGCATTACACTTCAGGTCGAAGATTTTGACTTCGAAAATGACCGGTTGCGTTTGTTTTCCGAAGAGTTGGCTACTCTCTGCCAATACAAGCGAGAATCAAATCTGAAGCTCCCTTGTCTTATTGATGACTATATTAAGTGGCATAGTTTGTATTTGCCAGATGTCGAGCTATCTGGGGATTTTTATAGCCCTGTGGATAAAGGGGATAAAGGAAAGCCCGTAGTTTGCCGTGAGGACTCCACAGTAATAAGGCATCCAACTAAGAATAAGGTTCTTTACGAGTGTATCGCATACATTATAAGAGACTTGCTGGCAGGAAATGAGCCAGTTGCCCGGCATCAAGTGTATGAGAAGCTTTGCAGGTGTACAGGTATCCTTGATGTCAGCACTGATGGTGCAATAATCTGGGAAAATGAAAAGGGTGAGCCATCTAAGAATCCAAAAAACGGTGTTTTGAAGATGATAGATAACGTGCTTACGAATTATTATACCGTCGACTTAGGCTAACCACTGCAATCGGTTTATATCCACTTATGGTTGCTTGACCTGCTCCACCCTCGTATTAGCAGTAGCTTGCTTTCTGGAAAGGCAACTTTTCTAGAAGGCCTGTCCACACTCCTCCCGTATGTAAGCCGTATTAAGACGCCAATACAGCACTTTCACTTTCATCGTTTTAGCATTTAAGCGCACAAATTTTCACTAGATTGCCGCTGTACTCAGGAATTGCAGTGTTAATTAGTGCGTTAGTCAAAGTTAGTCCGAGTTGATGTGACTTAGAAAAACAGCACCTGAAAAAAATGTTTTACTCTCAGTACCAAGCAGAAACATGACGCGACTGTTGAAAATAAAGGGAGATAGATATGGAACAGGGACTCGTAACCTATTTAACGGTAAAACAGTTTAGTAAAAAATACCCCGCTTTCACGGAGGGATCATTGCGACACCTCATCTTTTTTTCAAAAAAGCGGTCTACATCAAAAATGGATATATCTGGAAATGGTTTTGCGGATGCTTTTGTGAAGATAGGCCGTCGACTCTTGATAGACGAAAGGCGTTTTTTTGGATGCGTGGAGCACCTTAACAAAGATCAGTAAATGAGAGTTAAAAAATGATCATGCGATTGGAAGCCGCTCACGGGCAATTCAACTGGAATCCTTATATGTAAGGAGGCTAAACATGGCCGGAAATGAAAGGGGGAGCACAAGCTACAATCAGGTAACTCTCGAAACTACAGGCATATTTTACATTGCATCTTGGCAGGCTGTTATTGGGCGTAGTTATCCATTGTGTTATATGGAGGGTATATGAACTTTGCAAGATTAGTGCCCTCGCTTTGGAAAGATCCGGAGTTCAAAGAAATCGTTAAAATGGGGCCAAGCCATTTAGTTCTGGCCTTTTACCTGAGAACTAATCGTTTTGCTAATATGTTGGGATTATATGAGGTAAGCACTTATCACATGGCCAAAGAAACAGGGTTAGGAGAGGATGCTGAAAAAATCCTTTCTGAGTTGATTGAAGCTGATTACTGCCGGTATGACCCTGAATCAGAGTTCGTATGGGTAATAGGCATGGCTAATATGCAAGTGCCAAAACCGCTGACATGGAAGCAAAAGAAAGGTATTAGGAATCAGCTAGTCAGATTGATAACTGAGTCAGACTGCCCTTTTGTTGAGTTATGGCAAGCTAAATACAAATCTTTAACTTTGGATATGGAGCAGGAAATACGAGACGGTATCTATTGCACGGATGCAAACGAAAAAGAGGGGCGCCGATAGGCCTATCTAATAGCCTATGGATATAAGTTAGAAGTTAGAGGTTAGAAGTTAGAAGTTAGAAGTTAGAAGTTAGAAGTTAAAAAATAAAAAAATAGAACTTAGAACTTAGAACGGCGTGCAGCGCGCTGGGAGGTAGTCATGAAAAATAGTTATCCACAGTCTGGGCTAAAGTATGGCTAACAATGCAAAGCAGGTAATAGAAAATCTGTAGTTAATAAATCAGCCATGCAAATAAGGTGGGAGACTTAATTTAACAAGTCTACACATGCGAGGGAGGGACTATTAAAACATTTACAGCCTGTGAGATTAAATGGCCGCCCTTCCAGGCGTTTACACAGATAGCTAATTGTATTGGTTCAAACTTAATCTGACAGTCTGCTTTGTGCTGTCAGCTCAACCGATCGATGCAACACATGCAGAGCCCCGCCGAAGCAAGGCCGCCTGCATGCTCAAGTTGTGAGCCTTATACCATTAGTTTCAGGTGATCATCAAACGATGGACTAAATCGATTTTCGAACAGCAAGGGGCTTAACAAGCTGCTCAAACACCCTCTTTTCAACAAGCTCATTCAGGGGTGCAGGTCGCGAAAATAAATATCCTTGATAAAGTATGCAGCCCCGCTGCTCAAGGAACTGACGTTGAGCATCTGTCTCAACGCCTTCGGCAATCACATCAATCCCCAGCGATGCCGCCATGGCAAGGATCGCTTCAACGATGGCTGCGTCATTGGGGTCTAAATGAATATCACGTACAAAGGAACGATCAATTTTGAGGGTATCAAGAGGTAATCTTTTGAGATAGGCCAACGAGGAGTAACCTGTACCAAAATCATCCAAAGAGAGCCCCACTCCAAGCTGTCGCAATGCTTCCATTTTGGCTGAAATATCAGCAATATCCTGAATCACGACACCTTCCGTGATTTCAAGAACAACATGACAGTTTTGCAAATCATAGGAGCTCAGAATATGCTTAATCTGATCGACGAAGTCCGCTTCTAGGAAGTGGCTGGGACTAATATTGACGGCCACCTTCATGGCGCTTTCGCAAACACCTTCAGCTAAAAACTTGGACCACTCACTAAGAGTGTGATGCAAAACATAGCGGCCCAATTGATTGATAAGCCCAGTTTCTTCCGCAATAGGTATAAATTCATCTGGTCCGACCATGCCACGCGTCGGATGATTCCATCGCAGTAACGCCTCGACCCCGAACACCTGGGCATCAGTATTCACCTGTGGCTGGTAATGTAGATAGAACTGTTCCTGTTCCAGCGCTTCCTGTAATTCACTGGCCAGCTCAAGCCGTTTCTCCAGAAGTTTCTGCATATCCTCATAGAAAAAGCTGACGGCTCCCTGCCCCTTATCCTTGGCATGATACAGAGCCATATCCGCCTGCTTTAGCAGATCACTACAGGTTTCCTCCTGCGTACCGGGGAAAAGTTTAATCCCAATACAGCAGGAGGCCATCAGCTTGTAATTAGCTAGAAGTATCGGTTCGTTAAGGGACTTGATTATCCGCTGAGCCGCCACCTGTGCCAGTTCTGCGGCAACCTGTAAATCAGCATCCAATTCTGTCAGTATCAGCACAAACTCGTCCCCGCCAAATCGTCCGAGGAAATCCTCTGCCCGCCGACACTGGTCCAGGCGTTCGGAGACGATCTTAAGCACTTGATCTCCCGTCCCATGCCCCTGCACATCATTAATTGATTTGAAGTTGTCTAGATCCAGAAATAGCACCGCACTGTAATAGCTATGACGAGAGGTGCGTGAGATTTCGTGCTCAAGAAACTCGGTCATAGCGTAGCGGTTGGGGAGCGCGGTAAGTGCATCATGTATCGCTAGATGTTTGAGGTGCTCTTGCGCCTTTTTGCGTTCATGCACCTCGATTGATAATTTAACGTTGGCCTGCTCCAAATCCTTGGTACGTTTTTTAACTTGTTGGTCGAGGGATTGGCGTGAGTGCGCCAGTTGCTGAATACTAGGAATCCAGCGCTTAAATCCCAGCGCCAGAAAAAACAGTCCGAGGAGCGTCCCAACCACTTTCTCAAGAAATGCCTGGTACTCCGTGTCGCCAATAACCACCAGATAGTCGAGTTCGGGAAAGTTATCCGTAATATCAATAAGCAGACTAAAAAACAGCAATCCGAAGCCGATGACAACCAGGCGAGAGCCAGGCTGGGCCTTCACCTCGGGATCTTTAATACCGCGTAAAAGAGTGTAGAGGATAATCGCCGCAATAAGGCAGCCAGTTATTTCCAAGAAAATATCGAACACTTAAAAGCCTTTGCATTTATAATTATTAACTTTACGTATCACACAATCCTTGTGGGTAAGACTATATCCAGCCGTGGGTGCTATAAGTTAAGGATAGGATTGACACTATGTCAATAATGGAAAGCTTGTATAAGGAGTGACGTATTTTTCGAGCACCTCCTGTGGGTCGGTAACGGCCTCTTAACGACCAATCCAGTTCACATACTAGCCAGTTTTACATCACAGGCCGCAGCCAAAAACGGCCATTCAGCTTTTGTTTTCTGCGGTTATAGCAACTCACTAGGTTTCCAGTTAATTTTTAATTCCTGTTAAAAATCTATTCATATTTTATATATGTGTGAGTATTCCATAAGGGGTACAGGTGGTCCATTATGTTGAGCTTCTTAGGAACAAGATAGCTCGAGCCAGGATGGCGCGATTAGAGCAAGCCCTTTAATCAAACCGTGTTGGTATTTAATGACGAAGTCAAATCCATACTCTGATAGCAGCGCGAAGGCTGCTGAGTTCCTGCGCCTTACGGTGTCGTACTTGGCTAAATACGCGATCCCCCACTCTCCCCTGAACTATCGATTAGTGTATGAGAGTGTCTCTGGTAGAAACGATGGGTTGAAAGCGGCCCTAGAGGAACTCCTTACCCAACCAGGTACACCTTCTGAAATCAGTCTATGGAAACTCTATCAGCGATTTTTCGAACAGGATGTTGATGCCCTAGAGACAATGCGCAATGAACTGAGGCGCAACATTACCAGCCTTCAGGGCGAGCTTACGAACGCCGACGGGGATTTGTGCAGCTATGCAAAAAGCTTGGACAGTTTCATTAATATTCTGGATGCCTCAACTCTATCCGAGACGGTATTAACCGAAGTTGAAAAGGTGATTGAAGATACCCGTTTAATGAAACAGTCCCAACTTTGCTTGGAGTCACAGATAACGGGGGTTTTAGCTGAGGTGAATACGCTTCGTCAGGAGCTAGATCAAGTCAAGCAGGAGTCCCTGACTGACTCCCTGACAGGTATTTCAAACCGTAGAGCGTTTGATGCGGCGCTAGAACACTCCATCCAGATAGCCCGCGAAGATAAAACCCCTTTTTGTTTATTGATAGGGGATATTGATCATTTCAAACAGTTTAACGACACTCACGGCCATCTAGTTGGGGACAAGGTGCTTCGGTTCGTCGCATCAATCTTGAAGCGTTGCGTTAAGGGTCAAGATACGGTCGCACGCTTAGGCGGCGAGGAGTTTGCAGTTATCCTGCCGCAAACCCACCTTGACGGTGCTTATGCCGTAGCCGAACAGATTAGAAAAGCTATCTCCGCGGGCAGGCTGAAAAATAAAGGCAGTGGTGAAGTATTCAGCACAGTCGAAATATCAATCGGTGTCACACAATTTCGTGCAAATGACATCCCCAATGACCTAATAGAACGTGCTGATCAAGCCCTATATCGTGCAAAGGATCAGGGACGTAACCGAGTAGAAAAGGCGATGTGATGGAAGGTAGAGTCAGTCGTCTGCTATCCGTTCTAATCCATACACCTGTTCTTATACTTTTAGTTGAAATAAAAAAACAAAAAAATGGAGCTCGCCAATGAGTCTTGATGCTGCAATTAATTTCTACGAACGTCTGGTCGAAAACTACCTAACTGAAGAAGCCGCCCCGAGAGCTGAAATAACCGACGACAACCTTCTAAAAGATATTACTTGTCTAGCGCTGAACATGCTCCCTCCTCGCTATATCCGCCACGAAGTCGATATGGCCTTCTTCCTGCGTGAAGACGAGCGCAAACTAATGCAGGCTGAAGTTTACCAGGCTGTCGACAGAGCAATCGAAACAGTCATAGCGAACCCAAGGTAAACCTTGAGAAAAATGCGCTTTCGCTCACTTGGTTCTCAATTATCCAGGTATTTGTAACAAGAATTCGGCACATTACGAGTGTCTGCTACGGGTCGAAAGCTGCCATTCAAAGATAAGCATCAACGCAATCCCCTAATGCCTCCTATGTGCAAAAAGGGAAGAGTATCACTCAATGGATGCCTGTAACTGAATCACCCCAAAAATGGGAAAAATTTGGCGCAAAAAACCAAAAAAACGTGGTCCCCCTATTAGTAAAAAGTTAGTCAGTTAAAACCCCCCTAAAAATAACAAATAACCGGGCGCAAAAAATAGAAACGCGCTTCTGAAAAGACCAAAAAACGGGCATGGTGCGCGAGTTGACGGACACCTCCCCTAATATATCCAGATACGCTCGGGCATTCATGCATCCCCCCCCGTGTTATATAGGAAAGGATGCTTTTTAAAATGGCTGTATCCCATGACTGGCGGGGCTGTGGGGTTTTTTTGTGGAGTGGTGAGCATATCCTGTGCGGTGCGGTGCCTTGTGTGTACCTTGTACGGGTGCTGATAGTAGTGTGGTGGTGGGTGCAACAACCTGGGGGTTGGCTGGTCTGGGCGCTGGAGTGCGGTGTGCTAGGTAGGGAGAATACTATATGTTGTGGTGTTAACTGATTGCCTAGTGCTGAAGTGGTGGTAGGTGTTCGGCTCGTAGTCTGGGCACTATGTGACTATTTGCCGCATTACCCTAAATCTAGCGACAGTGTTAGTGAACATACCGAAACCCCCGCTTTTTACCCCTCGTTACACATTTACCTTGAAATTTTCCCGAATTGGTTAGCCTCTTATTAGTCAGGTATTAGTCTAAGTTATGGCCGACCTCATCCTTCCTTGTTTTGGGTCTAAAAGTACCCCAGCGGTTATGACTGTTACTTCTAATAGATACGGGGCTATCAGCTTTTTTATGAAGGCTTAAATAGTCTGCAGAGGTTAAAATATTTTTGCATTCATTGCCTCCAGCACTTTGCTGGTATGTTGTTCGGATAGGTGCGCATAACGCTTTACCATTTGCAGTGTTTTATGACCAAGAATGTCGGCTATCTCCACTAGCGATGCGCCGTTCATGGCAAGGTAGCTAGCGGCAGTATGTCGTATGTCGTGAAACTTGAAATCTTGAATGCCGCTATCTTCAAGTGCCTTTCCCCAAGGAATGCGAACAAAGACAGGTACTTGGGGTTTGGTTTCGCTGTAGAAAAGGAGGTTGGTATCAAGGCGGTGTATCTTCGCCATATTGTTGATTAGTTCGCGGGCGTGACCAACTAGCGGAACGGAGCGTTTCTCTCCATTTTTTGTATCGTGTAGGGTGACGTAGCCTCGTGCCAAGTCTACATCGGCCCATGTCAAACGCATGATTTCCATCTGCCGCATGCCTGTAGACAAGGCCATGACAACAACGGGGTAAAGGTGCGGGCAGTCAGATGATTTGCAGGCGTCTAGAAGTTTTCTTCGCTCATCATCGTCTAGGAAGCGTACACGCCCCCTTGGTTCTTTGGGGCGGCGTACCTTGCGCATAGGATTGTCATCGAGCCACCCCCATTCGTTTACAGCGATGGTAAAAGCGTGGGACAGCGCGGCCATATAGCGAACTACCGTTGCAGGTTGTCGGCCCTTGTGAAGTTTGTCTCGAGTTTCGCCCAATAAGGCTGGAGTTATTTCAGCTAATGAATAGGCGCCAATAGTATCTCTCCACCATCTGAGTTGGTGGCCTTGCTGTTTGATGCTTTTGGGTTTGGTCGGAAGAATGTCATTTATATAACGTTCTATTAGCTCGGTTAAGGTCCGTTTCTTGGCTTCAGTTGTTTTGAAGTGCCTGCCTTCACGGATGGCGGCCTCAGTTTGTTGAACCCAGCGTTTAGCGTCAGTTATGCGGCTGAATGTGGCATTTTGGGTAGGGAAGCCTTTAAGGCGCACTTGAGCCTGGTAGTGAATCTCGCCTTTGCTGGTTTTACGCTTTCGGATCGTGGCCATGTCTAATACCTCCGTGTTGGCGTAGGTAATAGCCTACAACAGGCCGCAAATAATGACAATAGGACTAATAATCCTAGTGTTAGTGGTTTGTATGATTGAAAATATACTTATAGAACATGCTGTTGCATGATTTTTGCTGTAGATGAAGTTGTGTGTGTCACAAACAGGCTGTAACTGAGTGTTTGGAAGTATGCTAAGGAGGACTTTTTTTGTAACTTAACTGGGAAGGGAGCTTATTGTGCTTGGGTTATTTCAGGTGTGGCTCCCCCTCCGCTCCTGAAGGCGGCTTTGTGCCAGTAGCGGACATTGAACTTATCAGTGTAAATCACAAAACCAAGATTTTTTACTCTGCCCCCAATTGATCTGCTTCGCATTGCTTCAGAGCCTTAGTTCATCATTTGTCGTTAAGCCAAGCTCACTTATACCCTTCGATCTCTCTCGCTTTCTACGAAACGTCAACCTACGCCAAGCAATGACCAAGGATGTTGCTGAAAACACAAATCCCAGACTGCATAGTGTAATTACAAGAACATCCCACACTGGCCGATGATTGATTAGAAAGCTGAAATCGAAGCTGTGCAGAGCGTTGAAGAGCCAGCGTTGCAGGCGCGCTGCTGAGGTTAGTTTTTCCAGCACTTCGCCGGTGCTGGGGTCGATATGAAACCAGCTGCTTTCTTCATCGTTGAATATTACGCGCAGGATGGGGACAGGGCGTGAACGTTCATGGTGAGAATAATAGTAAAGGTCGTATTGGTTGAGAAATTGTTGGGACTCGATACTGCTACCGGGTATCAGTGAGGGTAAGGCTCGTTGTATTTTGTCTGCCAATATGGCTTTGGAATTGTCCGGCTGTAACACAATCTGTTGAGAAGTGGTGTTAAGCACGCTGTAGGCCTTCCCTCCTAACCAGTGCCAGTGAACTTCTTTTGTCTGCGGGTTTGATGTCAGGATTTGTTGCAGGGCTAGGATGGTCGCCAGTGCGTTATCCACCAGCATTGAGTTGCCGTTGGTCTGGTAACGTTGCAGTTGTGTGGAAAAGTCTTTTTTCTCGCTGAAGATGTCCCAGGGGTTCATGGACATTAGCCCGCTGAATAGATAGGTGGATAAAAATAGCAGGCAGCTCAACCCCAGTAGGTGGTGATATTTCATCAGGCCGCGATAAGGCGTGTAGCTGGTGCCACGGTAGGGCTTTTTGACACGTAGGCGCAATATGCCAATCACTGATCCTGTGATCAGAGAAACTAGCCCAAGTAGTGACAGCCAGATCACCACGTCGCTCCACAGTTCTGGGTGTTTGCGTAATTGTACTGGATAAATCCAGTGCAGATTAGCGCCCAGCCAGTTCCATAGGCGCTCAGTATGATTGGTGTCGCGCACCACTTGGCCGGTGAGGGCGGATATATACAACTGTTGTCCGGCGGTATCGCCGAGTTCTATCCGGTGCAGAGGTCGGTATGGTTCGAGGCTGCTACTGACGGACCATTGATCTTGAAGAAGCTGCTCGGCATAGTGAATGTCGGTGGTTGCAATATGTGACTGACCTGCAAAATGACGCGCTGCAGCGAGTGACTGTTTTTTGGAAATCCCGCTGAATAATTCACCATTATCCGCGTACATGCCACGCCAGGGTTGATCGGCTGTTTTTAGTAGATAGGCGGGGCGATTAAGCACCGTGGTGAGCGTCAGTTGTTCAATGCTAGTTTGGTTCGACAGGTCTTTGCTAAGGGCCGTAACGGGTAGCTTGATCTGCTCGGCCTTAAGTATTGGCAGGCCATTGAGACGTTCGGTTTCAGTGAGGCTAGGAAAACCGACATACATCATTACGACACCACTGAAGAACCACATGGCAAAGAAACTGCACATGACGATGCCAAGCCAGCGGTGGCCAAGATAGAGGTAACGTATTGGTTTCATGATTAACTCGTCTTCTTACTCGGCCAGCCCATGAATTGAGCTAGCCGGTAATTTTTTAGCTGGGTTAGAAATCGTAATTCAGAGTGATTTCTGCACTGCGGCCATCGGCCAGTACCCACTGGTTGCCGTAGGATGACAGCACGTAGTCTTTCTCATCGGTGAGATTTCTACCGCGCAATGTTAGCCCCAGTTGCTTGCTAACAGCCCATTGAATGGCGGCATCATATACGAGGTAATCGGGTAGCGTGACGGTATTCGTATCATTACTGTAGCGCTCTCCCACATAACGGGTGCCACCACTGACGAGCCAGTCATTGGCCGCTTGCCAGTTTAACCACAGGTTGGCGGTATGCTTTGGTATATTCTTTGGGCGATTCCCTGCGAGGTTTTGTGTTCCGTCATCAAATTCATCAAATTCGGCATCGGTTAAGGCAATATTGAAATCCACGCTCAGAGTGTCGGTCGCTTGCGCAAACAGTTCGAATTCGATGCCCTGGGAGGACTGTTGACCAATCTGACGCTGCACATTGCCAGCGTCGGCGCTCAGCAGGTCTTTTTTGGTAATATCAAAGAGCGCCAATGTGTACTGCACACGATCATTCCAAAGCGATTGTTTAATGCCCACTTCAAATTGATCGCCTTCGCTTAGCTTCAGGTTGGGGTTAGTTGCCGACAGAATGGATTGAATAGAACCCACTGCATGGCTGGTTTGCGCATACAGGCTGGTGGTGGTGTTAGGTTGGTAAACCAAGCCTAAACGCCAGCTGGTGCCGGACTGGTCATTACTGATTTCCCCTGCTGTTTCGCCGTTGCTGCGAGCGAAGTCTTCACGATCAAAATCAATAAAGTCCCCGCGTAGACCGGCTACGACACTGAACTGCTCGTTAATTTGCAAGTGGTCATCAACAAACAGGGCGTACTGGAAACTTTCGCTTCGAAAATCAAGGCTGGTGGCACTTGTCGCGTTCTGGGCAAAGGTACCAGGAACTGGATTATTCAGGCTAATACTATCAGTGCCTGCAAAGGGACGGTTGTTGGTATGTTCAAACTCAATACTGTTGACCTCAGCACCGATGTCCAGTTTGTTGTCCATTTCTGCCAGCTTAAAATCAAACAGTACATCCGTACGGTTACCTAGCTGCATCTGGTCATGCAGAATTTCCAGGTAGAAGCTGCGATCTACCAGACCTGTGCCGCTGTTGAAGTCATAACTTTCCACGTTACGCCAGTGCCTTTCTGCATCTATATAGAAGGTGCTGCTGTGCAGGGTGGCCATATCGTTGATGCGCCAGTTCACTTCCAGGCGTGGCCACAGGTCCATGTATTCAACCTTGCCATCGCTGACGTTGTAATTATTACGTCGAGTGGAGTCGAGAATTTGACCGTTTACCAGAGGTGTACCCCAGTAGGGTGCGGCATCAATGTTGGCGTAATCGACGCTGAATTTGATGTCGAGGTCGTCGTTTACCTGGTAAAGCAGTGAGGCAGCAAAAGCATCACGAGTTTCGTCGGCGCGATCCACATAACCGTTGGTTTGGTGTTCAACGGCATCAAAGCGGTAGGCCAGTTGTGAATTGATGCTGCCGCCGGAGCCGAAGGCGGTGCGTAACAAATCATTGCTGCCAATGGTGATTGCCATTTCTGATTCGACGTCACCAATGTGAGGCGCTTTAGGCACGTAATTGACGGTTGCGCCGATAGCCCCCACACCATTGATGACGGAGCTGGGGCCGCGTAGCACTTCGATGCGCTCAATCGTCCAGGTGTCAGCAGGAAAAGTCACGGTGCCAGAGCCTACATAGAGGCGGGTGCCGTCGTAGGTGTTGACCACTGCGCCATGACCATTAAAGCCACGTACTGCGGTTGAAGTACCACCATTACCAGCGTTGGCACTGGAAACAAAACCGGTGGCGCGGGTGACGGCTGAAAGGGATGAGAAGTCCCCTTTGATGGCAATTTTTTCTTTATTGACGACTTCAATGCTGCCCGGAGTCTCAAGAACAGTGAGACCTAAACGGCTTGCTGCGGTATTGGGTTGTTTAAAGGGTAAGTCCGGGGCTGGTGCTTCAATTAGCTGCCCGTGAGTAATCGTGATTTCACGGGGCTGAGCGTAGGCGATAGTGTGCGCACATGGCAAGATTGTTAGTAACAAACTTGCCAGCGATTTTGGGTGTTTCATAAATAGTCCTCAATTGGTGCAAATAAAAGCAACTGAGGGAGGGGAATAACAGGACGGAAAAATGTCAGGCAGACGGGTGCGTTAGCTGGACACAAACTATCCAGATAAAGCCCTCCGCTTCATCGTTGGTCGATATGCGAAAGGCCGGTTCCGGACTTACAGTTCCAAGTGACTGATTACCGTTGCGGGGGCAGCGATGGAATTCAACGACGGTTCAAAAATACTTGTCGTTGTTCACCATTCTTCCCGTTTAACCCGTGATTTTACGAACTCGTAATTCCACCGGCACCTTAAGCAAGCGCGATTGTATGGTTTTATAACCCTGCACGCAATTTTAAACTCAGTGGTTGCTTGTGCTGAAGAGGGGGTACGGGGTATAGAATAAAAAAAGGGTTCGGTAATGCATAAGGAAATAGAAACAGACCGGTATTTATCATTAAAAGGCCAGCGACTTTTGACGTATAAGGCGAAGCGGGTAACAGTTTTTCCAGCATGTCATAAAGGGGAATGATCAAAAGCCACAACAGATTAATTACGCTAGCCAAAAATAATAAAGCCATTAAAATCCAGCAGCCTACCAGAGAAAAAAACACGATGTAATCTCATGCGGCTGGCACAGGTACTGCCCTTTTTTAAATGTTGGCTGATATAGCTGATAGAGGGCTGGCAGTGTTTTAAGCAGGTATCTTTCCAAACTACTGAGCAAAATTAGGAACGAAATATGTCGCAGGCACTACGGGCATCATACCTAAAACCCTCAAGTCTATTAGGTCCGTTATGGGTCGGAAGCAGACAGTCCGTTCAGTGCCAAGAGCGGCCTCTAGTTATCAACCAAGTTACATATTGGACGACGCCACCGATTTACTTCTTTCGAGGAGAGAGGCCAAAACGGGTGGTGCCGTCAGTCTTGTACAGGCACACAAAACGGTCACAGATCTCATCAAATTCTGGGTCGGGCGTACCGATATTTGCATTGCGAAAACGAAGAGCGCGCCTCCGCAGAATGTGAGTGAGCAGATAAGTGCTAATAACGCCGAGGGTGAAGCCGAGGGCATATTCCATAAGGGTGAAATCCATATTATTCAGGATAATATTCTAAGTATAGAGTACTTGTAACAGACTGTGTTTAACGAATACAGTGAGCGGCTGCTTGGGGTCGAAAGCCGTCAGTTTTGACGGTCTTCTCTACAGACACGTATCCTGCGATGCATATAGCCTGAAGGCGTGTATCGTGGTGAGGTGATAAAGTTGGGTGGTTGTAGTCCCCATTTGTCTAAAATAAGCTGTAGTAGGGCGCTTCGGGCCTTTTAAGGGGGACGTTTTAATAACTAGCTGATATGGGGGTTATTGTACTTAGTTGTTTTCGGGTGTGACAAAAGTGTGACATGGCAGAAACAAAAAAGGCCCGCAATTGCTTGCAGGCCTTTAGAATAATGGTGCCCGGAGACAGAATCGAACTGCCGACACGAGGATTTTCAATCCTCTGCTCTACCGACTGAGCTATCCGGGCACAAACTGCTGCTTTTTTATTTCTAATTCAAGCCTTAAAGGGCTATCAGGCAACAGGGCGGCCATTAAACCGTTTGAGGTAATTTGAGTCAAGCAAAAAAGCGAAGATTAATAAATTAATCGTTACTTGGCGCTACATAACCATCAGCTTGTTCAAAATCTTCGTTCGCAAAGAACTTATCCATCTGTTCTGTGAGGTATTTGCGCGTTTCTGGATCCATTAAGTTTAGCGAACGTTCGTTGATGATCATGGTTTGGTGTGCGAGCCATTCCATCCAGGCTTTTTTGGAAACGAGTTCAAAAATTTCCTGACCTTTGGGGCCTGGGTATGGTGGTGTCTCGAGTCCGTCCATTTCCTGTTGGTATTTTTTGCAAAAAACGCTGCGTGTCATGATCTATTCCGACTGAAATTTAAGTTCTTGAAGTGCCGTATTGTACTGGCCTGTCGAGCTCTTTGCTACGTTGGCAGTGCTAGTGAGTTATAACTTGTTGAGTAGGGCTTTAATCGGTGCGGCGAGACCAATGCCCGTCAGTTGTTTGGGGTGATACCAGGCCTGTAAATCGTCAGCCATAATTCGGGCCGGTAGATTGCTGACGCTGGCCATTATGGGATGTATGTTGAGGTGGAAGTGCGAGAAGGTATGGCGTATCACAGGCAGTGACGCTGTGGTTTGAATCTGTGCTTGTAGCTTTTGTTCGAGTTGTTCGATCAGCTGTGTTTTTTCTTCATGTTGCGGCAGGCTCCAAAGGCCGCCCCATATGCCTTGGGCGGGGCGTTTTTCCAGCAGCACTTCACCGGCATCATTATGCAAGACGATGAAAAAAGCATCCCGTGTTGGTATTGTTTTGCGGGGTTTGCTGTGCGGATAATTTTTGACACTGTCAGTTTGGTGGGCAATACAGTGTTGTTGTAGTGGGCAGCTTGAGCATTGAGACTTGGAGCGAGTACAAAGCGTGGCGCCTAGATCCATCATGGCCTGTGTGTAATCAGCACAACGCTGTTGCGGCGTCAGTTGTTCGGCCAGTTGCCAAAGTTCTTTGAGGGTTTTGCTTTGACCGCTCCAGCCTTCAATGGCTTTGAAGCGTGACAAGACGCGTTTGACGTTGCCATCAAGAATTGGCGCACGTTGTTGCATGCTGAGGCTTAAAACAGCGCCAGCGGTTGAGCGACCTATGCCGGGTAGGTTTTCAAGATCTTCCTGAGTGGCAGGGAACTCGTTGGCATATTGCTGATGGATGATTTGCGCGGTTTTGTGCAGATTACGGGCGCGGGCGTAATAGCCTAAACCTGTCCACAGGTGTAGTACCTCGTCCTCTTTGGCTTTGGCCAGTGCTACCACGTCGGGGAAGCTCTGCATAAAGCGTTCAAAATAGGGGATGACGGTGCTGACCTGCGTTTGTTGTAGCATGATCTCTGACACCCATACGCGATAAGGGGTGATATCTTGCTGCCACGGCAGGTTTTTGCGACCGTGCTGGTCGAACCAGTCGAGCACGGCATTGCTGAAGGTAAAGTCCGTCATTGGCACAGCTTACAAGCCGAACAGGTCTTTGAGTTGTTGAGTCGCTTCATCGCCCAGTTTATCTTTGAGCTTGTCCTCTAATTCTTTAGTCG
>JBALXL010000063.1:0-2133 GCA_036960805.1 Pseudomonadales bacterium | reverse complement strand
TTTGCGGATCAGATCAGCGGTATGGGTTTTGGGATTATTGCGGGGGTTAATGTGCTTGTTGGTAGTTTGGCCTTCTTTCAATACAAGGGCTGCAAGCAAGCTGAACAGCCTGCGGGCTATTCAACGCTAAACAAAACTTGATAGTTTTCTTCGATGTTACTTTTGAATGATTCAGGAATTTGTGACCATGCAAATACTTGTACAAATATCGGAATAGTCGATTCCTGCAATGCTTCTTTGAAATTTACAAGTTGCTCAAAGCTTTCGTTATCTGATGATGTGGAGTCAAAATGAACAACAAGATCCAAGTCACTGGCATCATGGTTTGTGCCTTTGACTCGGCTACCATAAGCCCAAATTTTAGTACCTTGGGTAAATATCTGCTGCGCAAGCTGACAGAGAATTAATCGATCCTTTGCTCTTAAATCAATCATACATTTCATAATGAATGCTATCGATTTCACTTTCTTGCAAAAGCATATGGGCTTGTTCAAGGGTAAGAATGCAGCGTTTAAAAAACTGCGTATCAATAGACATAAGGGGTCGCTCGGATTATTTAGAACACGAAAAAGAAAGGTATTCTAAAGGATTAATGCCCTTTTAGAATACCTTTTTTCTTATTGGTGTTAATCGCAAGGCACCTCAATACCTGCATCGCCATCGGCGACATCAATATCGAGGAAGTCACTCGTTTCTGCCATGCCTAACAGGCAGCTGGCTGAGCTGGAATGTAGGAAAGGTCCTGCCATGCCAGGCTTGGTGGTATAACCCCATGAGTTTACTGACATGATAGGAAGCACTCCGTTTGCTAAAGGCTGCAACCAAGGGCCACCTGAGCTACCGCCAGAAAGGCCACAGTGTGCTAGCCACCAATTGGCAATAACACCTTCTTTGTATTCCTCTTCAGTCATGTCTTCTGCGCAATACATGAAGTTAGGATCATCGCTGTAGCTGTAACCTAGGGCATGGGTAAAGTCGATGCTGCTCGCGCTTGGGTTTCCGTCATTGATATAAGGTGAGACAAAGCTTAGCGGTAATCCACCGACAACGGCTTGCAGTGTATATACATAATCCACATCATCCACATAATCCACATCATCCACATCAACCGGTAAGCTTTTACCACTATAAGCATCGCTGACACGATCCTCATCATCACCGTCGCTATCATCGACTACGTAGTAGGCATAATCCCAAGGGATGTTATCGGGAAAAGTGTATTTGCTCCAATCGGTATCAACCACGGCAAAATTGGGAGTCCAGCAGCCAAATGGATCGTTATCACAATTGCCATCGGTGCGGGTACCCGAGGTATTCGCTTGATCGGGAATGAAGAGCACGTTACGCGCAAAGGCTCCATTCACATCGTCGTAGGCGCAGTGCGCAGCAGTGATGATGATGGCGCGGTGATTATTCATATCGATATTATTGACTAGGGTTTCCACTCCATCATCCCCATCGGAGACCACGGTTCCGCTACACACATAGCCACTCCAGGGGCCTTTGCGCTTGCTATTATTGGGCATTTCGAAATAGATTCTGCCAGCGGCGGTTTGTACGGCACCGCCTTGCAACCATTTTGCGCTTTCAATCACCCATTCACCGGGTGGTGTTGGTTCTTCCAGATCTTCCACAGGAGGCTCAGAGCCTGTGGCCACGGTAAAGAAGAAGGGAGTATCACGGGTACTGGATTGGTTTCCGCCCTTCTTGGCTTTGTCTTTGGCTTCTACCCACCAAGCCCAACCTGAGCTATCGGTAAAGCCACGTAGGCTTACTCCCCAAGTATCGCCAGAGGTTTGGCTCGCACGGAAACTTTCGGTGCCGCCGCTGGGGTATTGAATCACGATACTGACCGAGCGTACCCCAGTTTCGAACTCATCAAAATCGTCGCTAACCAGAGCACTGAAAATACTGCTAGTTCCAATCGTCGCTGGATTAGTGGGGAACATATTAGAGAATGTAGGTGCATGGATATCTTCACCTGTCGATTGGGTATTAGGCTTGATTCGATCGGCCGAGTGCCCATAAGGCGTAAAGCCTTCTTTGTGGCTACCCATGTAAGCCTTACCGTGTTCGTCTAGAAAGAAGTCACGAGGTTGGGCTGCGTTCATACGTTCGGGCGTCCAGTGCTCG
>JBALXL010000062.1:0-2239 GCA_036960805.1 Pseudomonadales bacterium | reverse complement strand
ACAAAACTTTGGGGTCATCACTGTTAAGTGTTGACCATCAAATACCGTAGGCCCCGGGATCGTGTAAGAGTAGCGGTATTGTTCGGAGCGGTACTTGGGTTAAACCACCAGCCTACGTAGATGGGGTAAGTTGATCTGTTCGCAGATTGGCTTGCCAAAAATGTTTGTAAAATTAGTTTTCTGGTTTTATAGGCAAAGACGGTTGGGGACCCCCCAACAAATTTAGGAGTATCACGAGTGGCGTTAAGACTCGAAGACAAAAAAAATGTTGTCGCTGAAGTCAACGAAGCTGCTGGTAACGCTCTTTCAGCTGTTCTGGCCGATTATCAAGGTCTGAGCGTTGAAGATATGACAAGCCTGCGTAAGCAAGCACGCGAAAGCAATGTGTATCTACGTGTTGTGCGTAACACACTGTTAAAGCGTGCTGTGGAAGGTACTGAGTATGAGTGTATTCAAGAAGCTCTAGTCGGACCAACCATTCTGGCCTTCTCTCAAGAAGATCCAGGTTCTGCTGCGCGACTGATCAAAGATTTCGCTAAAACAAATGACAAGCTACAAGTCAAAGCGTTATCTGTAGGCGGCAAGCTACTAAGTGCAGATCAAATTGATTTGCTCGCAAAACTTCCGACTCGCGATCAGGCTATATCTATGCTGATGAGCGTAATGCAAGCCCCTGTTACCAAGCTGGCTCGTACTTTGAACGAAGTACCTGGCAAACTGGTTCGCACACTTGCGGCTGTTCGTGACGACAAACAATCCGCTGCCTAATTAAGGCAGTACTTTTTTAAACTTTATAAGTTAGGAGATTGAGCATGGCTCTGTCTAAAGATGATCTGTTAAATGCAATTGCTGAAATGAGCGTAATGGAAGTTGTTGAGCTTATCGAAGCAATGGAAGAGAAATTCGGCGTTTCTGCTGCTACTGCTGTAGCTGCTGCACCTGCTGCTGGCGATGCTGCTGCTGCTGTTGAAGAACAAACAGAATTCGACGTAATTCTTACTTCTGCTGGCGAAAAGAAAGTAAACGCAATTAAAGCTGTTCGTGCTATCACAGGTCTAGGCCTGAAAGAAGCTAAAGCTGTCGTTGACGGTGCACCAGCACCTGTTAAAGAAGGCGTATCAGCTGACGAAGCTGCTGACATTAAAGGTCAGTTGGAAGAAGCTGGCGCTACTGTAGAAGTTAAGTAGTAGCCGTTGTTTCTTGCTTAGCTTCAACGTTAAGCAATCTAGATGGCTGGTAGCGTTTTCGCTGCCAGCCTTTTGCTGTTTCTGATAACAGTAAAAAATATAGCCCATAAATTAGCACATTTACTAGCGAAACTGGGTAGAAAGAATTTCGGTGGTATCGGTCTTGGCCGGTGCTACCAATATGTTAGTGACAACGTCGAGGAACACTGATGGCTTACTCATACACCGAGAAAAAGCGCCTCCGTAAAGATTTTAGTAAATTGCCAACGGTCATGGACATTCCCTATCTGCTGGCAATCCAGTTAGATTCTTATCGGGAATTTCTACAGCCTGGCAAATCTTTGGATGATCGCAATGATGTTGGCCTACATGCCGCATTTAATTCGGTATTCCCGATCACCAGCTACTCCGGCAATGCAGCGCTGGAATATGTTTCGTACAAGCTGGGCACCCCAACTTTTGATGTTAAGGAATGCCAGCTACGCGGCGTGACTTACGCAGCACCGCTGCGCGTTAAGGTACGCTTGGTTATTTACGATCGTGATTCGGCCAACAAAGCCGTTAAAGATATTAAAGAGCAAGAAGTCTATATGGGCGAAATGCCGCTCATGACTGATAACGGTACTTTTGTTGTTAACGGCACCGAGCGTGTTGTCGTTTCTCAGCTACACCGTTCTCCTGGTGTGTTCTTTGATCATGATAAAGGTAAAACTCACTCCTCCGGTAAGCTGTTGTATTCAGCTCGCGTGATTCCTTACCGTGGTTCATGGTTGGACTTTGAGTTTGATCCTAAGGATTCCGTTTTTGTTCGTATTGACCGTCGTCGTAAATTACCAGCGACTGTGCTGTTGCGTGCGTTGGGTTATACCGCTGAACAAATTCTGGCTGAGTTCTTTGAAAACAGCTCATTCCACTTTGATGGCAAAGCCTACAAACTTGAATTGGTAGCGAATCGTCTGCGTGGCGAAACTGCTATCTTTGATATCAAGGATGCTAAAGGTAAGTTGGTGGTTGAAGAAGGGCGTCGTATTACTGCTCGTCACATCCGTCAG
>JBALXL010000061.1:0-2242 GCA_036960805.1 Pseudomonadales bacterium | reverse complement strand
CCCATTTACTATGTCCAGCCATTCTTCGTCTCCAATCTCTTTCAACGAAAGCTCTAACTCATGAGGCAGAGCTTCTTATCATCTAATAACGTTATTCAGCCGCAGGTTTCTCTTCAGTAACCGGCTTACGCACGCGAATGCTCAGTTCACGCAATTGCTCCTGACTGACTTCGCTTGGCGCATTGGTCATCACACAGGCTGCACTCTGTGTTTTAGGGAAAGCGATTACGTCACGAATCGAGGCACAGCCTGTCATCAGCATGATCACACGATCCAAACCAAAGGCCAGCCCACCGTGCGGAGGACAACCGTATTTCAGTGCGTCCAGCAAGAAGCCAAACTTATCATTCGCTTCCTCATCACCAATGCCCAGAATACGCAAAACCGTTTCCTGCATATCTTGATCGTGAATACGAATCGAACCACCGCCTAACTCAGTACCGTTCAGTACCATGTCGTAGGCGCGTGACAGTGCTTCAGCAGGATTCGCTTCCAGCTCTTCTTTTGAGCAGGAAGGTGCTGTGAACGGGTGATGCAATGGTGTTAAACCACCGTTATCCAGCTCTTCAAACATTGGGAAATCAACAACCCAGCAAGGAGCCCACTCACGTTCGATCAGGTTCAGGTCTTCACCCACCTTCACACGCAAAGCACCCAGCGCTTCGTTAACAATCTTAGTTTTATCAGCACCAAAGAACAGGATATCGCCCGTTTGCGCGCCCAGACGATCAAGCAACTGCAGTACGATTTCATCCGGCATAAATTTAATGATTGGCGACTGTAGACCCTCAAGGCCTGCATCAAGATCATTGACCTTGATCCACGCTAAACCACGAGCGCCATAAATGCTGACGAATTTAGTGTAAGCATCAATCGTTTTACGGCTGATGCTAGCACCACCCGGTACACGCAGTGCAGCAACACGACCCTTAGGATCTTTAGCTGGGCCACTGAATACTTTGAAATCTACCTGCGCCATCAGGTCTTTAATGTCGACCAGCTCTAACGGAATACGCAAATCAGGACGATCACTACCGTAACGGTTCATCGCATCGGCATAGGTAATGTGCGGGAATTCACCCAGATCAACACCGAGCTGATCTTTAAACACTTTAACCATCATGCGCTGCGTGATGCCGATGATGTCTTTTTCTTCCATGAAGGAAGTTTCGATATCAATCTGCGTAAATTCAGGCTGACGATCAGCACGCAAATCTTCATCACGGAAACATTTAGCAATCTGGTAATAACGATCCATACCCGCCACCATCAACAACTGTTTGAACAGCTGAGGCGACTGCGGCAATGCGAAGAACTCACCACTGTGAGTACGGCTAGGCACTAAATAATCACGTGCGCCTTCAGGCGTTGCACGCGTTAGAATCGGTGTTTCGATATCCAGGAAACCTTCTTGATCAAGGAAATTACGGATATTGGTTGTTACTTTAGAACGGAAACGCAGACGCTCGGCCATTTCAGGACGACGCAGGTCGATGTAGCGATATTTCAAACGCACATCTTCACCAACACTCACATGCTCATCAAGCTGGAATGGTGGTGTTTCAGCTCGATTAAGAATCGTCAATTCCTTACCCAGCATTTCAATGCCGCCAGTAGGAATATCTTTGTTCACTGTACCTTCAGGACGTGCACGTACACGACCTTTAATTTTCAGAACAAATTCACTACGCACAGTTTCTGCCAGCGCAAAACTTTCAACCGTATCAGGGTCAAACACGACCTGCGCTATACCTTCACGGTCACGCATATCGAAGAAAATTACACCACCATGGTCACGGCGACGATGCACCCAACCACAAATTTCCACTTCCTGATCAATCAACGATTCATTTAATTCGCCGCAATAATGACTGCGCATGCTATTTCTTCCGCTTTAAAAATTTAAGTTATTTAGGATTATCGTCACTTCAACTCTGCTCTAAGTCGGAACGATACCCGTTAATTCATTAAGCCTTAACTGGCCGCTGGCTTACTGTCAGCTTTGGGTGCTGGGGGCTTTTTTCCACTGCTTTTAAAGTCAGTTTCATACCAACCACTACCGCTCAGACGGAATCCGGCAGCTGAAATCATCTTCTGAAGCTCAGCTTTACTGCACTCAGGACAATCCGTTAAAGGCTCATCACTGATATTTTGCAGCTTTTCCATTTGGTGGCCACAGGCTTTACATTGATACTCATAAATGGGCATAAGCTACTCCCAACCTCAATTAACCAAAACACAA
>JBALXL010000060.1:0-2254 GCA_036960805.1 Pseudomonadales bacterium | reverse complement strand
TTTATCTGCTCACTTAATTTTTTAAGGGTCGGACGGACTAAAAAGCCAACAAAACGCGTAAAGACATTTTGCTGCAGAGCCTGCTTAAGCAGCTCACCAGCCATACTTGCCAGACCTTCGCTGGTTTTAAGTGCTACATTGCCGACAAAACCATCACAGACAATAACATCAGCACGGTCGGAAAAAATATCGTTACCCTCAACAAAGCCTATGTAATTAAGTTCGTCCTGACCACTTAATAGCTCGGCAGTTTCACGTACCTGCTCATTTCCCTTGGTCGCTTCATGGCCTACGTTCAATAAGCCTATACGTGGCTTATCGCAACCATCCACAGCTTGAGAAACAATCGATCCCATCTGGGCAAACTGATAAAGTTGTTTGGGCGTACAATCAAGATTCGCTCCTAAATCAAGCACGTGACAATGCCCATTTAAGGTCGGCACTTCAGTGATAAAGGCTGGGCGATCTATACCCTCATGAGTCCCCAACACTGAACGCCCCAACACCATCAGCGCCCCAGTATTACCGGCACTGATACAGGCACTAGCTCGGCCTTCTTTAACAAGACGCAAAGCGACCGCCATAGAAGAATCTTTTTTATTACGCAGGGCACTAACAGGAGGCTCATCCATTGTAACCACAGAGTCTGTGGCAAGGATCTCATAGCGGGACTGTAAATTGGAGGCAACGGCAGGCAAGGCAGCCTTGATGGCGTCCTTATTACCGGTAAAGATGAGCGCTAACTCAGGGTGGAGCGACAGGCATTTGAATGCTGCCGGAACGGTGACGCGGGGACCGTAATCCCCGCCCATTGCATCTACTGCAATCGAGACCGAAAGAGCCAAAATTACTCGTCGTTAATTTCTACAACTTTCTTACCGCGGTAAAAGCCATCAGCAGTAATGTGGTGACGATAATGAGTCTCACCTGTTACTGAATCTGTTGCTAAAGTAGGTCCAGTCAACGCATCGTGTGAACGACGCATGCCACGACGTGAACGGGATTTTTTATTTTTCTGTACTGCCATGATTAAAACTCCAACAATCTATTTTTGATTCTTGAGCTCAGCAAGCACCGCAAAAGGGTTTGGCTTACTCTGCTCAGTGTCTTCTTTTGCCTGATAGGATGAATTAATACTGCATTCACCTTCAGGATGTGTCGCCACGATTGGCAAGCTCAACATTAGCTCTTGCTCAATCAACGGCAATAATTCAATTTCCGGCTCTTCCAATAGCAACGGGTCATAATAACCAGGCAATGCCTTAACAGCATCTTCATTGCGCGCTAGCGCCAACTTAACATCACCATTTACAGTCAATATAACCGGCTGCAAACAACGTTGGCACTGCATTGTAACCTCAGCACTCAAAGAGCCTTTGATAACTCGCTGACCGTCTTCATCTTTACCAAACTGAAGGGCGAAATTAATATCACCTTCACAATTCAGTAAAACATCACGCAGCCGATCACAATCAGAAAGCGCAATAGCGCCGTCTAAATCAACACGCTGCTCAATTAACTTAAGCGGCTCAATAACTCTTGGTAGGGGCGTATCTAACATAGGCGCGCATAATAGGCTCAGAGCCTTGATATGTCAAAAAAAATAAGCAATTTAACCAACGACTCAAAAGAGCTCTAATAATAAGCCTTGCTGCGATCTTCGTGATCAGTTTCATCACGAATATCAGTCAATTCTGGCACATGTTCACGCAGCGTCTTTTCAACACCCTCTTTAAGAGTGACGTCAACAGAACTGCAGCCCTGACAGCCACCGCCAAATTTAAGCACCGCAACAGTTTCATCTGCTATTTCGGTCAAGCTTACTTCACCACCATGAGACGCCAACATAGGATTCACTTCGGTCCACAGCACATAGTTAACTCGCTCTTCCAGCGTGCTATTCTCAGAAACCTTAGGCAGCTTGGAATTAGGCGCCTTAATAGTCAGCTGTCCACCCATGCGATCTTTGTTGTAATCGATATTGCCATCTTCAAGATAAGGCAGGCTCTTTTCTTCCAGATAAGTTGGGAACGGCATGCCTTCGATTTTCACATCGCCTTCCTTTTCTTCACCTGGACGACAATAGGCAAGGCACGTTTCCGCGGTAGGCGTACCCGGCTGCAATACAAAAATACGTACCCCAACACCCTGCTGCTCCTGCTTGGAAAGTAAATCCTGCAAGTACTCTTGAGCGTTCGGGGTAATTTCAATCATTTGACTCACGTTATATCCTCACACACGAAAACGGTCTTAA
>JBALXL010000059.1:0-2266 GCA_036960805.1 Pseudomonadales bacterium | reverse complement strand
CCGTAACAGCAGAACTTGCCACCTTCCGCCAATACCTCGGCAAGCTTTTCAAAAAGCCTCACCACTTCAGATTTACCCATAATATGTAAAGTATTGGCGGTAAAAATAGCCTGCGTACTCGCCACTGGCCAGGTTTCATCCAATACATTTAGTGCAAGGGGACTGTTAATATTGCTTAACTGGGCATCCTGCAACCACAGGTTAATACCGGATAAATGCTGTGCAACGTCCGAAGGTTGCCAACTTATATGCGCTAGATACTCTGCAAAAAAAACCGCGTGCTGGCCGGTGCCTGTGCCTATTTCCAACACCTCATCAACATTCGCAAACGCTGATTTCAACACTTTGAGAATCGGACCTTTGTTATTTTCACAGGCTTGGGAAAAGGGTTTTTGTGTCATAAAAATTCCACGCAGGCGTCAAGTAATTCAAGTCTTAACAGTAAACAATTGCTTGAGCTGTCCGACTGGAATCTCAAGCGCTGGAAACGTACAATGCCTGCTTTTACAAATGACTTCCAACTCAAGTTAAAATTTAAGGCAAACACCAGCCCATGCGCGCAAAAAACTTCTTAATCAGCACCCTCAGAGAATCTCCTGCCGATGCGGCAGTTATCAGCCACAAACTGATGTTACGTGCCGGCATGATCCGTCGCTTAGCCGCCGGTCTATACACTTGGACGCCGCTGGGTTTAAGGGTGTTACGCAAATCAGAAAATATCATTCGTGAAGAAATGGACCGTGCTGGCGCATTAGAACTGCTGATGCCAGCGGTACAACCCGCTGAGCTGTGGGAAGAGACTGGCCGTTGGGGTCAGTTTGGTGATGAGCTGTTACGAGTAAAAGATCGCCACGGTCGCGAGTTCTGTATTGGCCCAACACACGAAGAAGTGATTACCGATTTAGCGCGTAATGAGCTGAGCAGCTACAAACAACTGCCGATTAGTTTCTACCAGATTCAAACTAAGTTCCGTGATGAGCGCCGCCCTCGTTTTGGCGTGATGCGCTCTCGTGAATTCATCATGAAAGATGCCTACTCTTTCCATCTGGACGCCGA
Source organism: Pseudomonadales bacterium (assembly GCA_036960805.1). Lineage (GTDB taxonomy): Bacteria > Pseudomonadota > Gammaproteobacteria > Pseudomonadales > IMCC2047 > IMCC2047. The sequence continues at coordinate 1,210 of JBALXL010000059.1, read as the reverse complement.
AAGCCTGCAACAGACCTACGACGCCATGTATCAAGCCTACACGCGTGTGTTTGAGCGCATGGGTTTAATGTTCCGTGCCGTCGACGCAGACTCGGGCAGCATCGGTGGCAGCCAGTCCCAGGAATTCCACGTATTGGCCGAATCCGGTGAAGATCTAATTGCCTTCAGTGACACTAGCGAATACGCCGCCAATATCGAAACGGCTGAAGCACTGGCACCGACTTTTGAGCGTCCAGCCGCTTCTGCGGAACTGGCAACAGTCGATACACCGGACCAACACACCATTGAAGAAGTTTCTGCCTTCTTCAGCGTGGCAGCCAGTCAGGTAGCCAAAACACTGTTGGTACATGGCGAACCAACCGAAGAAAACGAAACACCTCTAATCGCTCTAGTATTACGCGGCGATCACGGCTTAAACGAAATCAAAGCCGAAAAACTGGCGCTGGTGAAAGCACCACTAACCTTCGCCTCTGATGCCGAGATTGCTCAAGTAATGAACTCTGATCCAGGCTCACTAGGCCCGGTTAATGCCAACATTCCGGTCATCGTTGATCGCAGTGCTGCGGTATTAGCCGACTTTATCTGTGGCGCCAACGAAACCGGCAAACACATGACCGGCGTAAACTGGGATCGTGATTGCACATTCACTGACGTTGCCGATATTCGCGAAGTGGTTGAAGGCGATCCATCACCCTGCGGTGAAGGTAAATTGGTCTTCAAACGCGGCATTGAAGTGGGCCACATCTTCCAGCTCGGCCAAAAATACGCAGCATCCATGGACGCCACCGTACTGAACGACAAAGGCCAAAAACAGGTAATGACCATGGGTTGTTACGGCATCGGTGTGACTCGTGTGGTTGCCGCCGCCATCGAGCAGAACAATGACGACAAGGGCATCATCTGGCCTGCAGCCTTAGCACCATTCCAGATTGGCATCGTGCCGATGAATTACGATAAATCCGAACAGGTAAAAGAAACAGCTGATCGTGTTTACCAAGAACTAACTGATCTTGGCATCGACGTATTTCTGGATGACCGTGACAAGAAAACCAGCCCCGGCGTTAAATTCGCTGATATGGATTTGATTGGTATTCCTCATCGCTTAGTGATCAGCGATCGTGGTCTGAAGGAAAACCAGATCGAGTATCAGGAGCGTCGTTCTCAAGAACGTCAGGACTTGGTCGCCGATGAAGTAGTCGCATTCGTTAAA
>JBALXL010000058.1:0-2475 GCA_036960805.1 Pseudomonadales bacterium | reverse complement strand
GAAATCCCTTTCTCGATTCTTGTCGCTCTGTACACCAAAAGCAGCCGCAAAGACGCTGCAAATAATCTGCCATAGCGTTAGTTTTTGCGGCTGCTTTTTGTCTTCGGTCATGAAGTTTCTGCCAGATTAATCTTCGTAGCCCAGTACGGGCGCCAGCCAGCGTTCAATTTCGCGAACGGCCATGCCTTTACGTTCTGCCAAAGACTCTACTTGATCCTTGTTGATTTTTCCAATACCAAAATAACGTGATTCAGGGTGGGAGAAGTACCAGCCGCTGACCGCTGCCGCAGGGAACATGGCAAAGCTTTCGGTCAGCTCGATGTCGGCGTTGGTTTCGGCTTGTAGTAATTCAAAAAGAGCAGCTTTTTCAGTGTGATCCGGACAAGCTGGGTAGCCAGGTGCTGGACGAATTCCGCTGTAACCTTCTTTGATTAGCTCATCATTGTTGAGAGTTTCATCGGTTGCGTAAGGCCAGTACTCTTTACGAACGCGTTCGTGCATGCGCTCAGCAAAGGCTTCAGCCAAGCGATCCGCTAACGCTTTAACCATGATGCTGTTGTAGTCATCGTGGTTGGCTTCAAATTCTTCTGCAAACTCTTGCGCACCGATACCTGTAGTGACCGCAAAACCGCCAATATAGTCTTCGATACCGCTTTCTTGCGGAGCGATAAAGTCAGCCAGTGATGCGTTAGGGCGGTTGTTTTGCTGACCGGCCTGTTGGCGCACGTGGTGTAGCATAGTGGTGGGTTGAATGCGGTTGTTATCACCGTAAACACCAATGTCATCGCTGCCGATACGGTTCGCTGGCCAGAAGCCAATAACGCCTTTGGCGGTGAAACGTTTCTCGTCGACGATACGTTTTAATAATTCCTGCGCATCCTTAAACAGCTCTTTGGCCTGTTCGCCAATCACTTTGTCATCAAAGATTCGAGGGTATTTTCCGGCCAGTTCCCAGGTGATAAAGAAGGGTGTCCAATCAATATAAGGAACAAGCTCTTCTAACGAATAGTCATCAAATACCTTAACGCCCGTGAAGGTCGGCTTGGGTGGTGTGTAGGCTTCCCATTCTGGTGCAAAAGCGTTAGCGCAGGCTTGCTCGTAGGTTAATAGCTCGGATTTTGCACGACGGTTTTTGTTACGGAAACGCACACCTTCATATTCGGTGCGAACTTCTTCTAATAGCGCAGGTTTGTGTTCTGGATTCATCAGGCGCGAAGCAATGCTCACACTACGTGATGCATCGGAAACATAGATTGTGCCGTCATTTTGATATTGAGGTTCAATCTTAACGGACGTGTGAGCCTTGGAAGTGGTTGCGCCGCCAATCATTATGGGGAGGTGGAAATCCAAGCGCTGCATTTCTTTGGCAACGTGTACCATTTCATCCAGCGAAGGTGTGATCAAACCGCTTAAGCCAATAATGTCGACGTTTTCTTCGATAGCGACTTTTAATAATTTCTCCGCGGGCACCATGACGCCCAAGTCGATTACTTCAAAGTTGTTACATTGCAGTACTACTCCAACGATGTTTTTACCGATATCGTGAACATCACCTTTCACGGTAGCCATTAGGATTTTACCGTTACTCTTTGACGCTGCGCCGTCTTTTTCTTCTTCAATATAAGGTAGAAGATGTGCAACCGCTTGTTTCATAACGCGGGCACTTTTTACCACCTGTGGCAGGAACATTTTACCGGAACCAAATAGATCGCCAACCACGTTCATGCCGTCCATTAACGGACCTTCAATGACGTGAATAGGGCGTTCAGACTCCAGACGTGCGGCTTCGGTATCTTCTTCAATAAAGGCATTGATGCCTTTGACCAGAGAATGCTCAAGACGTTTTTTGACCGGCCAGCTGCGCCACTCGGGATCTATCTCTTCTTTTTTCTTACCGTCACCACGGAATTTGTCGGCAATAGCGAGCAGGTTTTCGGTGCCGTCAGGTGTGCGGTTAAGAACCACATCTTCTACTTTTTCGAGCAGCTCTTTGGGCAGATCATCATAAACAGCCAGTTGGCTGGCGTTAACAATCGCCATGGTCAGGCCCGCCTTAATGGCGTGGTAAAGGAATACCGAGTGAATCGCTTCACGTACCGGGTTGTTGCCGCGGAAGGAGAAGGATACGTTACTCACGCCACCGGAAATCATCGCGTGCGGCAAGTTCTGTTTGATCCAGCGCGTGGCTTCGATGAAGTCTACGGCGTAGTTGTTGTGCTCTTCAATACCGGTAGCGATAGCAAAGATGTTTGGATCGAAAATAATATCTTGTGGCGGATAGCCGACTTCGTTGACCAAAATGTCGTAGGAGCGCTTGGAGATATCAATCTTCCGCTGCAGGTTATCTGCCTGGCCGTCGGTGTCGAAGGCCATGATGATGACGGCGGCACCGTGCAACATACATTTACGTGCATGCGCGATGAATTGCTCTTCGCCTTCTTTCATGCTGATCGAGTTAACGACGCATTTACCCTG
>JBALXL010000057.1:0-2583 GCA_036960805.1 Pseudomonadales bacterium | reverse complement strand
ACGGTATTTGATGGTCAACACTTAACAGTGATGACCCCAAAGTTTTGTGTGGTGGTATCCCACCAGCTGCCAGCCAACTCATCGACCAGCAACAAAGCCTCTGAAATTAAACGTCCAGAGAGCCTAAATCAACCTGCAAACCTGGACCCATTGTTGTAGAAATGGATATCCGTTTCAGGTAAACACCTTTAGCACTAGCAGGCTTAAGCTTTTTCAGCTCAGCAACCAAGGCTTCAATGTTTTGTTTAACCGCATCGCCAGCAAAACCAACTTTACCCACTGAACAGTGAATAATACCGGCTTTGTCAGTACGAAAACGTACTTGACCCGCTTTAGCATTCTTCACAGCACCAGCAACGTCAGGTGTTACAGTACCAACCTTAGGGTTAGGCATCAGACCACGTGGGCCTAACACTTGACCTAGAGTACCAACAACACGCATTGCATCTGGAGAAGCGATAACAACATCAAAGTTCATGTTACCGGCTTTAATATCAGCAGCCAGATCATCCATGCCTACGATGTCCGCACCAGCAGCTTTAGCTTTTTCAGCATTTTCGCCTTGAGCGAATACAGCTACACGAACGTCTTTACCGGTGCCGTTTGGCAATACAGAAGAGCCACGTACAACCTGGTCAGATTTCTTAACATCAACGCCCAGATTAATAGCAACGTCGATAGACTGAACAAATTTTGGTGCTGGCAGCTCTGCCAACAAATCTACCGCTTCAACGATTGGGTAGAATTTACCCGCTTCAATTTTTTCGGCGATCGCTTTAAAGCGCTTAGTTAACTTAGCCATTACACCACACCCTCAGTTTCCAGACCCATACTACGAGCACTGCCCGCAATGGTACGTACCGCTGCGTCCATATCTGCAGCAGTCAAATCAGCCATCTTAGTCGTTGCAATTTCTTCCAATTGCGCACGAGTTACCGTACCAACTTTTTCTGTATTAGGGCGACCACTACCACTTTTCAAGCCAGCGGCCTTCAACAACAAAACAGCAGCAGGAGGTGTTTTAGTGATAAAGGTAAAGCTGCGATCAGCATAAACAGTAATCACAACAGGAGTAGGCAAACCCACTTCCAAGCCTTGAGTTGCTGCGTTAAATGCCTTACAGAATTCCATGATGTTCACACCATGCTGACCCAGTGCGGGACCAACAGGAGGACTTGGATTCGCTTTACCTGCAGGAACCTGCAGCTTGATATACGCGTCTATCTTCTTAGCCATACTTTTCTCCTATGGGTACAATCGCTTTACCACCCGCAGGCTTAAAGCTCCCCTTTTTACAAACAAATTAGCCGGCAAAAGCCAGCTAACGAGACAAGCCGCACTAAAAAGCGCGGCCTGAGAATTCTAAGCTTTTTCTATCTGATCGAAACCAAGTTCAACAGGTGTAGAACGACCAAAGATAGTCACTGCAACCTGTAGTCGGCTTTTCGGATAGTTAACCTCTTCAACCACACCAGAGAAATCAGCGAAAGGACCGTCAACAACACGTACCATTTCACCCGGCTCAAATAGCGTCTTAGGACGGGGCTGCTCAACACCTTGCTCAACACGCTGCAGAATAGCATCTGCTTCGCGCTCTGAGATAGCTGCAGGCTTATCAGCCGTACCACCAATGAAACCCATCACCCGTGGCGTAGAGTTAACGAGATGCCAACTGGCATCGTCCATCTCCATATTCACCAACACGTAGCCAGGATAGAACTTGCGCTCACTCTTACGTTTTTGACCATTGCGCATCTCAACTACTTCTTCAGTAGGAACCAGCACATCGCCAAATTTATCTTCCATCTCATGCAGCTTGATGCGCTCTAACAAAGTTCGCATCACACTCTTTTCATACCCGGAATATGCGTGCACGACATACCAACGCTTAGTCACTCGTCCTGCCTCCTAACCAATAATTCCAGATACCGCCAAACTCAACAGCGAATCCAGCGCCCACAACAACAGGCCGACCAAGACCACTACAGCCATGACGATCAACGTTGTTTTTTGGGTTTCAGATTTTGTTGGCCAGACAACTTTTCGAATCTCGACACGCGCATCTTTCAGCAACTGCCAAAATGAACGACCTTTAGCCGTTTGTAACGCAACAAAACCAGCCACTGCTGCCAATACAAGTAACGCCAAAAGGCGGTACAACAAGGACTCATCCGCAAAGTACGCATTACCCGCAATACCCGCGCCAACAAGCGCAATTACTACGCCCCACTTCAGGATATCCAACTTAGGACTCTCCATAGATGCACTAGCACTCATTTTCGGGAAACACCTGTATCAAGGTTGATAAATCCACTGCCAAGTAAAACTTGGCAGGCCAGGAGGGAATCGAACCCCCAACCTGCGGTTTTGGAGACCGCTGCTCTGCCAATTGAGCCACTGGCCTGTAACACAGACATGACCGACTCAGAAGCCTGAGCCAGCCATTTAAACACTCTTACTATTCGACGATCTTAGCAACAACGCCGGCGCCTACAGTACGACCGCCTTCACGGATCGCAAAACGCAGACCTTCTTCCATCGCAATTGGTGCGATCAAAGTCACAACCATTTGCACGTTATCAC
>JBALXL010000014.1:0-37776 GCA_036960805.1 Pseudomonadales bacterium | reverse complement strand
AGTATCCCAAATCAAGATACATATGCTTGCGGTAGAACTCATGGGAAAGCGCCCACCCAGCCCATACGCGCCCCATGGCACGCAACCCGGCCTGCGGTTGCTTTTCATACCAGCCACCACGCCACTCCGGATCTGTAATCAACGCCGTTTTAACACCTTCTAGAAATACATAGTTATGTGGTGATGTTCGCGCCGAGCCAGCAATAGGTGCAAGCCGCTTAACTCGATCTGGAAACAATGCAGCCCAGTGATAAGCTTGCTGCGCCGCCATGGACCAACCAACCACCAAGGCAATTTCTTCGATGCCAAACACTTCTCGTAATAGCTTTTCCTGAAGCAGCACATTGTCATGCACGGTCAGTCGTGGGAAACGCGACCGATCAAACGGTATCGAGGCATTACTGGGCGAAGATGAAAGCCCATTGCCCAACAAATTAGGGACAACAATGAAGTATTTAGTCGGATCCAGGGCCATACCCTCTCCGATCAAATATTCATTATCAGCATGGGTACCACCAAAACGTGTTGGATAGAGAATAACGTTGTCTTTATTCTCATTGAGAGTCCCGTATGTTTTGTAGGCAAGACGCGCATCGCGTAGTGTCAGTCCGGACCGTACAACAAAGTCATCCGGTTCATATATTTGGTAATCCATAATCATAATCACCTTCAAAAAATATAGTCATCAAGACCAATGAATTTGATCTTAAGCCCATAAAAAGAGGTCCAGCAGAACAAGTTGAAATCTGCCAGCCTTAGCCGCATCGACAAATCATCTGCAACCGTTATTACTAATATTCTATAAAAGTGGCGCTATCGTTTCCGATAGCGCCACTTCCAATTTACCCAGACCGACACTGGGCAACACTAGAAAGCTCAGAGCCTCCGCTTAGTAAAGGCGCAGATACTCTTCAACTTCCCAGGCGCACACTTGCTGGTGGTAACGATCCCACTCATCCATTTTGTATGCGAAGAACTGCTTCAGCATCGACTCGCCCAGCACTTCTCGAGCCAAGTCATCTTTCTCTAAAGCTTCCAGCGCTTCCAAAAGGTTACGAGGAATAGCCGGGATATTTGCTTCTGCAATTTGTTCTCTGCTCAGGGAGTACAAATCAATATTTAAAGGCTTGCCTGGATCAATATTCTCAGCAATACCCTCAACTGCGGCCGCTGTTGTCAACGCCAGGGCTAGGTACGGGTTCATACACATATCGGCTGCACGGTTTTCAATGCAGTAACGGTTTTGAGGCAGACGAATCATGCAAGAACGGTTGTTGTTACCATAGGCCATGTGTGTTGGCGCCCAAGTAACCGTACCACCTTCGAAGCCACCTACTTTAGGTACCAAACCGTTATAGGAGTTAACCGTAGAACAAGCCAACGCAGTAATCGCAGCGCCGTGCTTCAGCAGACCACCAACAACGTTATAGGCTTCGCCAGAGAAATCATCATCGCCTTCAATCAGATTGCCACCGCCTTCTGTTTTGGTCAGGCTGAAGTTAATGTGTGCGCCTGAACGCCAGTCACCAATTGTTGGTTTAGGCATAAAGGTAATGAACATGCCGTGTTTCTTGGCCGTTTCTTTCAGAAGAATCCGCAAGAAGACCAGACGATCAGCCATGGTTAGGACATCTGCGTAATCAAAATCTAGTTCAAACTGAGAGTAACCACCTTCAGCAACCACATCCTTAATACCCCAACCCAGATCAGCAAGGGTATCAATCATTTCACCCAGGAAAGCCATGGAGTCAATTGAGTACTCAACATCGTAGCCAAAAGCCTGACGACGAGGACGCAAACCTTGACCTTCTTTAGGATCATCATCAATCGCTTTAACTGGCTGACCATCCTCCCAGCGCATAGCAAAGAACTCAGGCTCAATACCAGAGAAAGCTTTTAAACCCTGATCAGCTGCATTTTTAACAGCACGCTTCAGCGTTTGACGTGGACAGAGATTGTAAGGTTTATCTTCCCACCAAAGATCCGCAAACATCCAACAAGTTGTTTTATCCCAAGGACAAATAACCAACGTATCCAGATCTGGAACCGGAATCTGATCAGAGTCAGCCGGACCTAATTCAGGTACAAATGAGATGGAGTGCACTGCAAACTGAGGGCCTTTACCGGCGCAAACCGCTTCGAACTCACTCAAAGGAACTGGCTTAGTCTTGGGTACGCCTAACAGATCAATCCAGACAGATAAGACATATTTTACGCCAGCAGCTTCGAGCATTTTTCTCGCTTCAGCAACACGCTCCTTAGAAGGAAGAGCCTCGGCCATAGACGTCGGATAAATGTCACACTTAGCTTTTTGTTTCGCTGTAGATGCTTCAGATAAATCACTCATAATTACTACCTCATAAATTAGTTTTAATGTTTTCTTTCAACTACAACACACCTGCTTTAGCTGAAACCGGACCTTGTACGTTACAAACCTTTTCTAACCTCGGAACGCCTAGCGCCGCTTTGGTCGAAACATAGTTTTCAAAAAGTACCGCACCTAACTCGCCAAGGGTCACTCTGCAAACGGAACAGATCTTTCAGTCATTCCCATCCACCATGCCGGACAAATTACTTATTAGTGATCTCTCGGCAGGCCCAGGAAGCAACCTTTTACTGATTCCGTTACGCAACCTCTTTGTCAGCTGCTAATCCGCAATATAGCGCTCTAAATTTTACTTTTCCAGTAATATTTTAGCTTTTGGTTAATTTATTGTTAATTTATTACGATTAAATCATTATTTTTAGAGATTAAATGCTCTTATAGCCATTTAAAGCCCTATATTATTCGCTTTCGACATATAGCTCTCGAAATGGCGCTTAACAAAAATGCATAATCATTAATTTTTATAATTAACTTACGGAAGACGTAAGAACTCACGTTATAGAGAGAGTAAGCGCAAAGAATTTAAAATTCGGGAGCAGCTAATGCTTAGAATGGAACCAAAAATTTGAGGGCAGGACGCCCTAGGATTACCCTACGAGAAATAAAAAATACAGGAAATACAGGAAATACAGGAAATACAGGAAATACAGAAAGTGCAGAAAGTGCAGAAAGTGCAGAAAGTGCAGAAAGTGCAGAAAATATTGTTAAAGCAGCTGTTTAAAAACAGCTGCCTCACTTAGAACCATCAGGCTCACTCCTAATTGCAGTCCAACCGAAAGGCCGCACTACAACGGAGTTATTAAACGCTAGGGGACATCTCGCTTTAAAAGGAATTGGTTTTTATAGGTTGCCAAACTTTTCATAACCTCAACACTGGTGATGTCAGTTTGGTTAAAACAATGATTCTCCAGAAAGTTACACAGAATATCTTCAGCATCAGAAACAATTTCGACGATCAGATCATAACGTCCTGTTACCCATAAAATGAACACTACTTCCTGATGCTCAGATAAACGCGCCGCAACATCTTTCGGCGTCGAATGAGCCGCCACTTTCACACCTAACATTGAGTCCGTTTGATAATTAAACGAAGATGGGTCGGAAATCGCTGCAATTTGCAGCATACCCGCATCTCTCATCCAGTTAACTCTATTACGAATTGTACCTTCCGATACATTTAAGGCCTCAGCAATCTCCTTATAAGGACGACGGCCATCATCCTGAAGCATATGAACGATTTCCTGATTCAGTTTGTTAACAAGGGACGCTCTGTCCGAAGGACGTTGCGTCTCTTTATTTAAATCAGAAGCTTCATTTGAACTACTCATTCTCTTTGCTCGCTTTGTAACCCCAGGAAGAACACCATCATTTGACTCCATTACACAGCTCCGACGATTTATTTAGTGTCCAGCAACATGATATAACTCAACTCTATTTGTAAAAAACAACTCAGAGTACTTTATGGTTATTTAGCCTGAATAATAAAAAACTCTCCATAAATAACAACTTTCAATCTCATTATTCCGTATAAAGCATAAAATAATCCGAATATTATCGATGTCACATAAAAACTACAGGGTTTTTAAAATATCTCTCCAGCTAATAATGCCTACCGGTCTATTTTCAGCATCCACCACCGGAATACAGGATATCTTGTGCTTATTGAACACATCAATAGCATCCTTAACTGTAGCGCTCGCCCCTAATGTCACCGGTTTACGCGTCATAATTTGATGGGCGCGCCTGTTCAGGTCAGCAATGTCAGCACTTGTCTCTGCAACCGTTCCTACTTTTGGACTCAACACATGCAATAAATCTCTATCGGAAATCACGCCAAACAACACACCCTCATCAACAACCAGCAAGTGATGAAAGTCGACGTTATCAAAAACTTCCTTAACCTCTTTCAAGGCAGTATCCATTTCAACCGTAACGACCCGCGTTGTCATTATCCCTTCTACTTTCACGATACCTCCAAAGAACGCTTTCAATTCATCCAACGAACAAAATCATTGTTATTTATAATAGACAATCTATAGACCTGAAGCGTATTTATTTTTGTCCAACTTACGCTCTGCACAATGCCTTAACCTTGATTAATATCAATCGTAGAGTCCATAACATAACCAATCCCTCTTTCTATCAGGCACAAAAAAGGGGCCCGAAGGCCCCTTTTCAAATCATGACAACACTAGCCATGACTTATAGCTTAGTCCTGCTTAAGACTCAGACTCAGCTTCAGCACTCTCTTCGATCAAAGCTTTCATGCTTAGCTTGATACGGCCACGGCCGTCAACGTCGAGAACCTTAACCTTAACTGTCTGACCTTCTTCAAGGAAATCAGCAACATTTTCCACACGCTCGTTAGCGATTTGGGAAATGTGCAGCAGGCCATCAGTACCTGGCAAGATAGTGATGAACGCACCGAAATCAACGATACGAGCAACTGTACCTTCGTAAGTAGCTCCGACTTCAGCTTCAGCACAAATCTCTTCAACGAGGTTCAAAGCAACGTTAGCTGCTTCTTTGTCGTCTGCGTAGATACGTACGGAACCGTCATCTTCGATATCAACCTGCGCGCCTGACTGCTCACAAATAGAGCGAATCATTGCGCCGCCTTTACCAATGATGTCACGGATTTTGTCCGGAGCAACTTTGACAGTCAGCATGGTTGGTGCGTTATCAGACAACTCTTCACGAGATGCAGTAATAACTTTACCCATTTCACCAAGAATATGAATACGTGCGCCATGAGCTTGCTCAAGTGCCTGTTCCATAATTTCTTCAGTAATGCCTTGGATTTTGATGTCCATTTGCAGTGCTGTGATACCTTCGTGCGTACCCGCTACTTTAAAGTCCATGTCACCCAGGTGATCTTCATCACCCAAAATGTCAGTCAGAATAGTATGACGATCACCATCCTTAACCAGACCCATCGCGATACCAGCAACAGGAGCCTTCAGAGGCACACCTGCGTCCATCAAGGACAAACTAGAACCACAAACCGACGCCATAGAGCTAGAACCGTTAGATTCAGTGATCTCTGACACGATACGGATGGTGTAAGGGAAATCTTCAACCGATGGCAGTACCGCAGCAATACCACGACGAGCCAAACGACCATGACCAATCTCACGACGCTTAGGACCGCTCATGAAGCCAGTTTCGCCTACTGAGTAAGGAGGGAAGTTGTAATGCAACATGAAGTTATCAGTGACGCTACCACGCAGGGTTTCCATACGCTGTGCATCACGAATTGTACCCAGTGTTGCAACAACGATTGCCTGAGTTTCACCACGAGTGAACAAAGACGAACCGTGAGTCTTAGGCAGGTTGCCAATTTCAACATCAATCGGACGAACCGTTGTTGTGTCACGACCATCGATACGTGGCTGACCATCCAGAATACGATTACGAACAACCGCTTTTTCAAGGCTACCAAAGGCACCCTCAACGTCACCAGAATCAACGTCATCGTTAGCCAACTGTGCAACAGCTTCTTTACGCAACGCGCCAACACGTGAGTAACGCGCCATCTTGTCACTGATTTGGTAAGCTTCAGCCAAAGATGCTTCAAAGCCAGCTTTAACGCTGTCTTTCAAAGCAATATTTTCTTCAGCAGCGGCCCAATCCCAAACGTCGATATCCACTGACTGAGCAAACTCAGCAACAGCAGTAACAACCGCTTGCATTTCAGCGTGTGCGAACAGTACTGCACCCAGCATGAGGTCTTCGTGAAGCTCTTTAGCTTCAGATTCAACCATCAATACAGCGTCTTGAGTACCGGCAACAACCATATCTAGGTCACTGCTTTCCAGTACTTCGTAGCTAGGGTTCAGCAGGTAGCCTTCTTCGTCAGTATAACCAACACGTGCTGCGCCGATTGGACCGCTAAAAGGAATACCGGAGATAGCCAGTGCCGCAGATGTACCGATCAGTGCAGCGATATCTGGATCCTGATTTTTATCAGCAGACATTACTGTACAAACAACCTGTACTTCGTTCATGAAACCTTTCGGGAACAATGGACGAATCGGGCGATCGATCAAACGCGAAGTCAGTGTTTCCTTCTCGGAAGGACGACCTTCACGCTTCAGGTAACCACCGGGGATTTTGCCCGCAGCGTAAGTTTTTTCTTGGTAGTTAACCGTCAGCGGGAAAAAATCCGCATCTGGACGCGCTGTTTTACGACCAACAACAGTCGTCAGTACAGCCGTGTCACCAATGGTGACCATAACCGAACCAGTCGCCTGGCGCGCAATGCGGCCAGTTTCTAATGTGACGGTGTGACCGCCGTACTGAAACGTTTTACTTACCGGATTCACGGAAGTACCTCGGAATTTTTAGTTGATTAACGACGTAAGCCAAGCTGAGCAATCAGTTCTACATAACGGCCAGCATTTTTACGTTTCAGGTAGTCCAGCAGTTTACGACGCTGGTTTACCATGCGAATCAGACCACGACGTGAATGGTGATCTTTGTTGTGTTCTTTAAAGTGAGACTGTAAAGCTTCGATGTTTTTAGTCAGCAGCGCTACTTGAACTTCGGGAGAACCCGTATCACCAGCAGCTCGTGCAAATTCGCTTACAATCGCTTCTTTCTCTTGTGCAGTTAAAGACATTCTTTTTCTCCAAATGAATATGCATTAATTTAAAAGCTATGCGTCCCGTGCATATCTACAGAGGCATAGCTAAACCGAATAACGGCCTTCCGCTATTCGGTTGAGATCAGACGACTTGGCGCAATACGCCCGTCATCCATTACTTCACCGATCCCCACAAATGACTTTGCAGTATCGGCGTCTTTATTAAACAGCACCACCTTGCCTGCACCAGTTACATTCGGCACAAACACAGGCTGACCCTGTTTAAGATAACTCGCCGCAAGGTCGTTTAACTCAACCTTCGGCAGTTCTTTTACGGCCTCCCAGGCTGGCAGCAATAATGCGTCCAGTGTCTCGAAAACCTGCTCTGACTCGCCCGCCCCTTCACCAGGAGCAGCGGCCATTGCTTGTAATTCTTCAAGTGTCACCATAGCGGCTTCATCAAAACCGCGGACACTTAAGCGGCGCAATGTTATCACATGTGCACCACAACCTAACAGCTCTCCCAGATCATCAACCAGATTACGAACGTAGGTGCCTTTGCTGCACTGCAGTTCTATATCTAATTCATCACCCCTAATATCCAATAACTTTATGTCAAAGATATGAATGGGCCGTGCTTTTCGCTCAACTTCAATACCCTGGCGAGCCAACTTATATAAAGGCTGACCGTTTTGTTTAAGCGCCGAATACATAGATGGCACTTGCATCGTGTCACCTAGAAACGACATTAACGCCGCTTCGACTGCTTCGCGATCAAGCTCTGGCACGGGGCGCTCACTAATAATTTCGCTATCAACATCGCCGCTGCCGGTACGAATACCTAGCTTGGCGGTGGCGCGATAGGTTTTATCGGCATCCAGCATATACTGCGAAAACTTGGTCGCCTCACCTAAACAAATAGGCAGCATGCCGGTCGCCAATGGATCAAGGCTACCGGTATGTCCTGCTTTTTGTGCACCAAAAGCGCGCTTTACGCGCTGCAAGGCATGGTTAGATGACAGTTCCAGCGGTTTATCCAATAAAAATATACCGTCAATCAGGCGGCCTTTTTTACGTCGATTTGCCACTTACTTGTCCTCGGACGCCTGATCAGCCTCGGAGCTGTAACCAGGCATGGCCTGATCTTGCTTCACCGCTTCTTCGATCAAACTACTCAGATGCACGCCTCGCTCAATGCTGACGTCATAACGAAAACGCAGCGCTGGCACGATGCGCAGCTTCATGGCTTTACCCAAGCGAGCACGTAAGAAACCACCGCCACGTGTCAAAACGCCGAGCGTTTCTTCGCGGGCTTTGGCATCTGTATCGTCCTTACCTAGCACGGTGATATACACATCGGCATAAGCCAAATCACGGCTCACATCGACCGCGCTCACGGTAACCATACCAAGGCGCGGGTCTTTCATTTCATGCAGGATAATACCAGCCAGTTCCTTTTGGATCTGATCTGCTACTCGCTGCCGTCTACTTGAATCTGCCATTAGTTATCGCGCTCGCTTACAGCGAGCGCTGAACCTCAACAATATCAAAGACTTCGATCTTATCGCCAACACGCACATCGGTGTAGTTCTTCACGCCGATACCACATTCCATACCGTTACGTACTTCTGCCGCATCATCTTTAAAGCGACGCAGAGACTCTAACTCACCTTCGTAAATCACCACATCTTCACGCAGTACACGAATTGGTTTGCTACGGTAAATAGTACCTTCGATCACCATGGAGCCAGCAATAGAACCAAACTTAGGCGATGTAAAGACATCACGCACGACAGCAACACCGACGATATTTTCTTTGAACTCAGGTGCCAGCATGCCAGACAAGGCTTTAGTCACATCATCAACGATGTCATAGATCACGCTGTAATAACGTAGATCAAGACCGCTCTTCTCGATCACTTTACGTGCTGAACCATCGGCACGTACGTTAAAGCCAAAGATTACCGCACCAGTAGAAGCTGCTAGGTTAGCATCCGTTTCGGAAATACCACCCACACCGCTGGAAACAATAACGACTTTCACTTCTTCGTTACCAATGTTCAGCAGCGCACTGCTTAATGCTTCAAGCGTACCGCGCACATCGGTTTTCAAGACAATGTTAAGTACCTTAACTTCGCCTTTACCCATCTCGGCAAACATATTCTCCAGCTGCAACGCTTGCTGCGTAGCTTGCTGATCAGCCTTCTTCTGTTCCGCACGGAATTCAGCCACTTCACGGGCTTTCTTCTCGCTTGGCATCACGTAGAACTCATCACCGGCTGCTGGCGTACTTGCCAAACCGAGAATTTCCACAGGAATTGATGGGCCAGCGCTCTTGATCGGACGACCATTTTCGTCCATCAGCGCACGAGCTCGACCTGACACCTGACCAGCCAGAACGATATCACCTTGCTTCAGAGTACCGTGCTGTATCAGCAATGTGGCAACTGCGCCACGGCCTTTATCCAAACGGGATTCAACAACTACGCCACGTGCAGGCACGTTTTCAGCAGCCGTCAGCTCCAGCATTTCAGACTGCAAGATCAATGCATCAAGTAGCTCATCAATACCTTCGCCGGTATGGGCAGAAACAGGCATGAACTGCGTATCACCACCCCAATCTTCAGGGATGACGCCTTTAGCAGAAAGTTCGTTCTTAACGCGGTCAAGATCGACACCTTCTTTATCAATTTTGTTAATCGCAACAACAAGAGGCACACCGGCTGAGCGCGCATGCAGAATCGCTTCTTCAGTCTGCGGCATCACTCCATCATCAGCTGCTACCACTAGAATCACGATATCCGTTGCCTGCGCACCACGAGCACGCATTTCAGTAAAGGCCGCGTGACCTGGAGTATCCAGGAAGCACACCATGCCTTTATCAGTCTCAACATGATAAGCACCAATGTGCTGAGTAATACCGCCGGACTCACCGTCAGTTACGCGTGTTTTACGAATGTAATCGAGCAACGATGTTTTACCGTGGTCAACGTGACCCATCACAGTAACAACCGGCGCACGAGACACTTCATCACCCGTCACGTCCATCAATTCGTCTACGACTGACTGATCCATATCACGGGCATCTTCAAGCACATAGGTACGACCCATATCTTCAACTAACAGCACAGCCGTATCACGATCAAGGCTTTGATTGATATTTGCCATTACGCCCATTTTCATCAGCGCTTTAATAATGACATTCGCCTTCAAAGACATACGTGACGCCAGCTCTGAGACGGCAATATTTTCTGGAATATGTACTTCTTTCATTACCGGGGCCGCAGGCTTGGCAAAGCCATGTTGTTTCAGGAATTTAGTCGGTTTAGCCAGTTTAGGCTTAACCAGATTACGTTTGACTTTAACACCGGCAACTGGGGCCAGCTTGTCGTCTTCCAACACCTCTTCTTCCCAACGTTCTGGCTTGGGCTTGGGTGCGGCTTTTTTAGATTTTTTGGCGTCAGCAGCTTTTCGCTCTTCACGTTCAAGATCCTTACGATCCTGCTCGCTCAGCTCAACAGGTTGCATTGGCTCTTCAGCAACAGCTTCGGCAACGACTTCAACGGGGACCGCTTCAACTTTACCTTTTTTGCTATCAGCTTGTTTAGCTGCTTGCTCAGCTTCCATCTGAAGGCGAGCCGCTTCTTCTGCGGCACGTTTCGCCTCAGCTTCTGCTTCTTCCTTCGCACGAACTGCTTCAATACGTGCAGTTTCTTCGGCTGCCTGTTTCTCGACTTCACCTGTTCTTTCGATTTCCTGCTCAAGGAGCTCGGCATTCTTGCCTGCGTCCAAAGAGCTACGCTTCACATAAGTACGCTTCTTACGTACTTCAACGTTAACCGTTTTACCACCGCGCCCTTGTGAGGAGCCAGTTTTTAACTGTGTTGTTACTTTACGATTCAGCGTGATTTTCTTTGGTGCACCATCGCTTTCACCATGGCTACGCTTCAAAAACTCAAGCAGCGTTTGTTTTTCTTCATTGGAAACTGCGTCATCGGCACCACTGTGCTTAAGACCCGCTTCTTCCATTTGCTTAAGCAGACGATCGACGGGCGCGCCGACAATCTCTGCCAGTTTAGCTACTGTTACTTCAGACATGCTCAGCTCTCCTGTTCGTCAGCAAACCAGGGGGCACGTGCAGTCATGATCAAACTTCCTGCACGCTCTTCGTCTATACCTTCAATGTCCAGCAAGTCATCAACAGCCTGGTCTGCCAGGTCTTCCATCGTGATGATGCCTTGGCTAGCCAATACAAATGCCAAATGCTTGTCCATTCCTTCCATTTCCAGAAGATCCTGAGCAGGCTCAGTGCCTTCCAGCTCTTCTTCAGAGGCAATGGCCTGAGTCAGCAGCACATCTTTAGCACGTGCACGCAGTGCTTCGACCATATCTTCATCAAAGCCTTCAATCTCAAGCATTTCTTCAACTGGCACATAAGCGATTTCTTCCAGCGAGGTAAAACCTTCCTCAACCAGCAGTATCGCTAAATCTTCTTCAACATCGAGACGCTGCATAAAGCGCTCAACGATGGCAATCGTTTCTTCTTCCTGCTTAGCTTCAGCATCTTCAGCGGTCATCACGTTGATGGTCCAGCCGGTCAGCTCACTCGCCAAACGAACATTCTGTCCGCTACGGCCAATAGCAATTGCCAAGTTGTCGCCAGATACCGCCACATCCATGGTGTTGGTTTCTTCGTCCATCACAATCGATTCAACTTCAGCTGGTGACAGTGCGTTGATAACCATTTGCGCAGGATTATCATCCCACAATACGATATCAATACGCTCACCGGCCAATTCGTTGGAAACGGCTTGCACACGCGAACCACGCATACCCACACAGGCACCAACGGGATCGATACGACCGTCATTAGTTTTCACGGCGATCTTAGCGCGAGTACCTGCATCACGAGCAGCGGCACGAATTTCAACCACTTGCTCTGCAATTTCAGGCACTTCAATTTTAAATAGTTCGATCAGAAATTCGGGGGCCGTACGGCTGACTACCAGCTGAGGTCCACGTACTTCTTCTCCGACCGTCACCAACAATGCCCGCAGGCGATCATTCATGCGGAAAATCTCTTTCGGTATCAGGTGCTCGCGAGTCAATTGCGCTTCAGCATTGTTACCCAGATCAATAATTATCTGATCTCGCGTTACCTTTTTAACGGTACCACTGAGCACTTCACCAACACGATCGCGATAGGCTTCAACAACCTTCGCACGTTCAGCTTCACGAACCTTTTGCACGATGACTTGCTTGGCTGTTTGCGCTGCAATACGACCAAACTCAACATTCTCAATAGATTCTTCCCAAACATCGCCAAGTTCTAACGAAGAATCTTTTTCCTTCGCATCTTCAGGCGAAATGTTCAGGGAATCGAAAAATTCGATCTCCTTATCGCCTTCATCAAGCACAGTCCAACGACGGAAACTATCGTATTCTCCCGTTTTGCGATCAATAGCAACACGGATATCTATTTGCTCGTCTTCCCCGTAACGCTTACGAGTAGCTGTAGCTAAAGCCAGCTCAAGCGCCTCAATGATGACTTCTTCAGGTACGCCCTTCTCATTGGACACAGCCTCAGCAACCAATAACACCTCTTTACTCATTTCCTTGTACCTCTCAAAACCCGATTCTCTAAAAACGGGGTACTATATTAGCTTTCTCAATGGTTTCGATCGGCAAAATATACTCATGCCCATCGACCTCAATAAATACTTCGTCATTTTCTACCGCGCGTATCAGGCCACGGTAGTTGCGGCGCCCGTCAAAGGCACTGCGTAATTTAATTTTCACCGTTTCGCCAACATAAAGTGCGTATTGCGCAGCTTTAAACAACGGTCGAGCCAAACCAGGAGACGACACCTCTAACGTATACTCACCCGCAATCGGATCTTCTACATCAAACAAACTGCTCAACTGCCGGCTGACACCCTCGCAGTCTTCCACGCCAATACCTGCTTCATCATCACGCTCAATGTAAACGCACAGCGTTTTAAGACGCCCCTGCACAATCATGTCGACGCCCCAGAGCTCAAGCCCAAGACCAACTACGACCGGCTCAACCAACTCTGTCAAACTCATATCACTGAGCACTAAACTCTCCTAACGACTTTCTTTAAAGTGTAAATTTCAGGTATAAAAAAAGGGCCTAGCGCCCATTTATTAACCAGTCACAGTTATCGCTATGCCGTTTAGAAAGAAAAAGCCCCAAAAAGGAGCTTTTTCTTTCTAAACTCTGGCAACGGGGGACAATTAATCTATCACCCCTCAACCCATAGCAGGCCTACCAACAAAGGATCTCAAAACCGCATGGCTTGCACTGCAAAGCCAAACAACACCAAAACCCCTTGGAAATCAAGGCGCTTATTATACACAGACAACAACAAAATAACAGCGCTGGCCAGAGAAAAACCTCGGTCGACGCTTGTCTTCAGAGTTACTACGAATTCTATTCAGGTCAGCTTTAAATGCTTATCCCAATCATCCCTTAAACCCTAAGATTGCGAGAACAAATAAAGCAGCAGCAGGAATGTCACAAACCAGAACCCGGACAGCAATTTCCAGAACAACAAACGACTAGTACTGCTTTCAGTCACCGGATCATCTTTAAGGAATTTAGGATTGGGTTGAGTTAAATCCGTGATCATCTCATCAATTGTTCGGTAACGCTGCTCCAGATCAAAGGCAACACCTTTCTCTAGCGCGCCATCAAACCATTCTGGTATAACCGAATTATGCTGCGCAGCAGTTTGATATCTCAGATGATCATAATCAAAGGCCGTTGTGCATTCTTCTACCTTTGGGCCGTAGGGCAGCTTGCCTGTAAACATTTCATAAACAATAGTCGCCAGCGCATAAACATCGCCCTGCATGCCTGGGTTCTTGCCCAACAGATACAGCGGGTCGGAATAACTCGCTGTTCCCAACGCCCCCTCATGCACCAGTGGTCGTTGTAATTCAGCTAAACCTGCAACATAGACCGAGCCGAAATCAACAATCACCGCGCGTTGATCTTTGGTGATTAAAACATTGGCCGGTTTTAAATCCTGATGAATCGCTTCATTATCGTGAAAGGCTTTCAAGCCTTCGCCAATTTGCTTAACAATGGAAATCGCGGCCTTGGGACTGGTGGGCTGATGCCGCTCTATCCAATCATCCAAGCCCTCGCCTTCGACAAACTCCATCAGATAATACAAGCAAGTACGTGGCCGCGTTTGAGGGATTATTCGAACAACATTTTCGCCTTTAATGCGACTGCCAATCCATTCTTCCTGAATAAAGCGGTCGATGTAGCTGACGTCCTCTTCAAAACTGAGGGACGGCGTCTTCATCGCCACTTCTTCGCCTGTTTCCGTATCGCGCACCAAGTAAAGCTGACTACGACTGGAAGCAAATAACTCTTTAACGATTTCATAGCCATCGATTTTCATACCCACCGATAATTCGGGCGGAAACGGCAGGCGTGTCAGTTTAACGCTGTAGTCATCGAGACTTTCTTCGGGCAGGCTTTGAACCTTGGCAACCACCGCACTGATATTATCATCGCTGTTATTGGCTAGTGCAGCATCAACCAACTCTCGGCTGATTTCATCGGCACTTTTATGCTGCGCTAACAGCGCGATCATTTGCGACGCATCAAGAAAATCATGAATACCGTCACTGCTCAGCAGCAGTATGTCACCCTCTTCAACAGGCACACGCCCATAATCAAGGTTAAGGTGGTTATCCATGCCTAACGCGCGCGAAAGCGTTGCCTTAT
Organism: Pseudomonadales bacterium; assembly: GCA_036960805.1. Lineage (GTDB taxonomy): Bacteria > Pseudomonadota > Gammaproteobacteria > Pseudomonadales > IMCC2047 > IMCC2047. The sequence continues at coordinate 23,040 of JBALXL010000014.1, read as the reverse complement.
TTTCATCAAGGCGCGCCGTATGGTCGCGGGTTAATTGTGTCAGCACCTGCTCGCCGGATTCATCGCGATGCAGACGGTAAATGCGACTATCGCCGATATGGAAAAAATGCACAGTATGGCTTTTGACTACCGCCGCACTGAAGGTGGTTAGATAACCTTTGCTCTCGGTGACGAACTCATGGCTTTTACGATACAGCCGCAGATTGATGGTTGAGAGGATTTTCTCCCCGCAATGACCTGCCGACCAGGTGTCGGGAGTTTGGTAGTACTCATCCAAAAAACGTGTGACAGCAGTATGACTGGCATCTTTACCGGCCTCAGCTGAAGAAACACCGTCAGCAACAACCAGAGCAATACCTTTGCTTTGATTAAGGTAAGGGTCATCAGGAACATGTACACCGGCACAATCTTCATTCTGTGGTTTAACGCCTTTGATGGAACAATAGCCCGTGTCCATTTCCAACATATCAACGGCTTTTCCGATCACTTCTTCGGCTACTTTTTCGTCAAAGTTTTCAACCACACCTATGCTCCTTTAAGCGAGTAACGCTCATTAACTGCCCTGCCATAATCTCTAGGTCGAGTTTACTAAATTTCCGCCTCCATAAACAAAAAAAGAGCGACTCAGTTAAAGCCGAGTCGCTCCTTCAGCAGGCCTTTTACAACTTAACCTACATCAATCATTTCTACAGTTCCATCCGGTAGTACTTCTGAAATTTTACCTTTTGGTTCGCTCAAACACATGGCAATAAAGAAGATGATCGCAGCCGATGCACCAATAACCATGAAGAAGGTGCTGTAATCAACAAAGCTCAAAATGGTCAAGTAAGTCACCGCGCCTACGTTACCGTACGCACCTGCCATGCCTGCAATCTGACCCGTCATACGACGTTTGATCAGCGGCACGATGGCGAATACTGCACCCTCACCCGCTTGTACGAAGAAGGAGCAGCACATGGTTGCGATGACCGCCATAGGAATCCACCAGCCGGAGTTAATCTGACTCAGCAAGAAGTAACCCACCGCCAAACCAGCGATCAGAATCATCAGCGACTTACGACGCCCAAACTTATCAGAGAACCAGCCACCGGTTGGACGCGCAACAAGGTTCATGAAGGCAAACCCGGAAGCCAGAAGGCCCGCTTGGATAGGAGATAAATCATTAAAGGTTTCCAGAAAGAACAACGGCAACATGGAAACTACCGCTAACTCGGAACCAAAGGTTACGAAGTAAGACCACTGCAAAATCGCGACTTGCTTGTACTCATACTTTTCTAGATCAGGCGCACCATGAGTCAGATTTTCCTTATTCACTTTCCAGATTTGACTGACCTGGTAGAAATACAATACAAACAGCACAGCCCAGATCGCGTACATCGCTGTTTCGGTCAGCAATCCCACACCCGATGGAGAAAGTTTCCAAGACAATACGCCCAGTGCAAGGTACATGGGGATATTCATGCCCAGGTACATGTAAAAGTCTTTCCAACTCGTTACTTCCAAGCCGCCCGACTTTTTGGGTTTGAAGTAAGTAGAGCCTTTTGGTGTATTTTGCGCAGTGAAGAAGTAGAAAACACCGTACAAGCCCGCCATAACGCCAGTTGTTGCTATTGCATAACGCCAGCCATCGTCACCACCGTACAGCAATGCCAGAGCCGGCAAACTCATCGCAGCCGCTGCTGAACCAAAGTTACCCCAACCACCGTAGATGCCTTCAGCGATACCCACAGACTTATGTGGGAACCACTCACCCACCATACGGATACCAATCACAAAACCGGCACCCGTGAAACCCATTAGGAATCGCAGTAACGCTAGCTGCTCGTAGGTTTGCGCAGCAGCAAACATCAGACAGATAATGCCCGATATCACCAGCAGGCCACTATAGATCTTACGAGGCCCATATTTATCAACCATAATACCGATGATAATCCGCGCAGGAATCGTCAAGGCCACGTTAAGAATCATCAGCGCCTTGATTTGCTGGCCGGTCATATCAAACGCTTCTTTCATAAAGATAAGAAGCGGTGCGTGGTTAAACCACACAGCAAAGGTCAAGAAAAAGGCAAACCACGTAATATGGAGCGTCTTAATCTTGGGATCGCGTACTGCGAACAGGTTAATTCTATGGTCTGTAGACATGATGCCTCCAAGCAATTTGGGTCATACAAGATATTAAAAGTTTTGATTGCCTAAAGTGTCGCGTTTTAACTATCGAGAGAGTTTGATTGTAATCAAGTAGCGAAATTAATTAACGCTTATTATCTAACCATAGCGCGAGCAACGCTGACTTGGCTTTATGCCTCGATAAATCACTGAACATACCTTATTGGAGGCGATATACCCCGCCTCCAATTTCAATTAAAGTGACCAACAAAGGCCCCTCAAGGACAACATCATGAGCATCCCTCTTCCTACGCGCGGCGCCAGCAAAGCACTCACCTTGGCAACACTGGCCTTCGCTGCCAATTTCTCGGTGTGGATACTCTATGCTGTATTAGGCCTTGAGCTGGAAAAAAGCCTACAACTGTCAGCAACCCAGCTTGGTATTTTCTTTGCCGCGCCCATGTTAACCGGCGCGCTGGCGCGCATACCTGCCGGCATACTGGCTGACCGCTATAACCCAAAACACCTTTTCACCCTACAAATGCTGCTCATCACACCAGCATTATTTTTACTACCCTTTGTCAGCACCTACAATCACTACCTGTTACTGGGCCTATGGATCGGCCTGAGCGGCGCTTCTTTTACGCTTGGCATTCGCTACATAAGCGACTGGTTTGAACGTAACCGCCAAGGTACGGCAATGGGCGTTTTCGGCGCAGGCAATGCCGGAGCAGCCATTACTCTGGTGTTAGCGCCGATCCTCGTTAGCCAGTGGGGCTGGGACAGCATTGGCCCTATTTATGGCGCCGGTATAATCCTAACCGCCTGCTTGTTTTCTGCCTTTGCGCCATCACGAATCAGCACCCCGTCGCAGGCCAGCCAAGCTAAAGAAAACTCAATAATTAATGACCTTCACGGCGCTGTCTTTATGCGGTTACAGGTGTGGCGCTTTGGTCTCTACTATTACTTCGTTTTTGGCAGTTTTCTTGCGCTGATCATGTGGCTGCCCCAGTACTACACCAACGTCTATGGGTTACCTGCCAACCAAGCTATGGCCTTCACCTTATTTTTTGTTGCCACCTCAAGCATGGTCCGCGCGCTGGGCGGCTGGTTTGCGGATCGTTACGGTGGCAGCACCGTCAATTGGATGGTCTTCTGGACTTGCCTGGTATGTTTGTTTTTCCTCAGCTACCCATCAACCACCATGACCATTCATGGAGCTCAGCATGATGTGCATATGGATATCGAAATAAATCTTTGGGTGTTTTCTCTGCTTATCTTTGTGATTGGTATTGCTCAGGGATTTGGCCGCGCCAGTGTCTTTAAAACCATTCACGACTATTACCCTCAACAAATGGGCAGTGTCGGTGGTTTTGTTGCTGCCATGGGCGCTATGGGCGGCTGCACGTTACCCATCTTATTTGGGCTCGCAGTAGATTTTACGGGTTTCTACAGCGTCTGTTTTATGATCCTTTATGGCGTGCTGGCTAGCTGCATGATCGCCATGCATTTTGCCAATAAGACTGATCGCTTTCGTCACCGAGTCAGCCTCGCCCAGTCTCATAACTTCCTAGAGGATGATTAACACAAATCAGCAAACCTTATGTCACAGGAGAATGAGCGGTCACAGACAACACCGCTCGGCAATCGAACAAATGGTTTGAAATATTGGCTAGCTAACCAGTGCCGTCAAATCAGCAGCAGCCTTGAGTTAGCTCGGCTCCGACAAATCAAAATCAAATCCACCTATCTGCGCCTGATCAGCCAAACCTCGTACATAACCACTTATTGCCTTTTCACGACGCTGTGCGGTGAGCGTCTCGAAGATCCAGCTCTTTAACATGTCAAAGGGCATATTTTCACCCCCCTCCCGATCATCAAGCCTAATAATATGAAAACCAACTTCGGTCTCTACCGGCAAAGCGGAAATCTCCCCTTTACTCATAACCATCAATGCCGATTCAAACGCTGGCACAGTTTGTCCCTTAGCGACATGCCCTAAACGACCGCCGTTACTCGCAGAGGAGCAGGCAGACTGCTGGCGCGCAATATCAGCAAAGCAGTCCGGATTCTCCTTGATTTTCTGCACCGCTAGCATCGCTTTATTTTTAGCTTTGCTACGCATTTCCTCATCTCCCGGGTGAGCAGGGAAAAATATATGTGACGCCTCAAACACTGGCGCAGTTAAAAAATTATTACGATTTTCTTCAAAATAGCGCTCACAACTCGCCTCATCAGGTGACGGCACCTTGATTTGCCTTGCCAGTAGCTTATCGATCGCCTCATCAGGTTTATTTATTGCGCCATCGAGATCACACAAACTCCACTTTATGGCTTCCTGCAGCAACAGCTCGCGAACGACTAGCGCTCGAATAGACGTCTGTCTTGCCTGCACATCAGCCAAGGCTGAATGGTTCATCATTTCCTGATCAATCTGAACCTGTGTAATCGCAATACCATTTACGTTAATAAATGCTGCGTCCTTTGCGATCATAGTCCTACCTCATAATTTCTAACATGCCAACATTGACGCCAGAAGGAGCCACTCAATGTAATTCAATCAAATAAACCCATAAAACAAAAACCACTAAACCTAGATTGAAAAACCCAGATTCCACAGCCCCATTAAGAGTTCGTTACGCCGATTTTTCACCATCCAACTCAGGGAGGTATCTGGATTTTTTGATCCGGCCTTCCATGATCAAGATGGATACGTGCATCCAGATTAGTGCGATGGTTGTAATACCAAATAGCAAAATGAAACAACTGGTCCAAACGCCAATAATGTCATTCATCAAACCAAAGGTAATTGGCAGGAAAAACCCGCCAAGGCCACCAATCATGCCTACCACACCACCAACGGAGCCAACATGGTCTGGATAATAAACAGGGATATGCTTGAACACCGCAGCCTTACCCAGTGACATAAAAAAGCCCAACACAACGGTCAAGCAAACAAATGGCAACAGCCCGATACTAAAGTCGAAATTAATGTCACCTTCAATGCCCTGCACGGTATAGCTGGTTGCCGGATATGACAGCACAAAACAAACGATAACACTGGCAATAAACGTCCAGTACATAACCGTTCGTGCACCGAATTTATCCGACATCCAACCTCCTAGCGCACGGAAGACACTGCCTGGTAGCGCATACGCAGCGGCCAACATACCCGCGGTTTGAATCTCAAGACCGTAAACACCGACGTAATAACGCGGCAGCCACAAAGCCAAAGCAACGTAAGCACCAAACACAAAGAAGTAGTACATCGAAAACCGCCAAACTTGCAGATTCTTCAGCGGCGCTAACTGTTCTTTAATAGGTCGAGGTTTTTCACCTGAAACTTTTCGTGCCGCTAGTTTGGGGTCATCCTTGGTGAACAGGAAGAACACACACGCCATACCAAACAACACTGCAGCATAAACCTTAGCGGCATTTTCCCAGCCCAACGCGACCAGTAAAAAAGGCGCCGCGAAATTAGTAACCGCTGCGCCCACGTTACCAACACCAAAAATACCCAAGGCTGTACCCTGACGCTCTTTCTCGTACCATTGCGACACGTAAGCGATACCAACCGCAAAGGAACCACCGGCCAAACCAACACCAAGTGCGGCAACCAAAAACATCTCATAAGTGGTTACCGTAGAAAGCAGATAAGTTGCAATTGAGGCCGCAATCATCACCACAGTAAAGACCAACCGTCCGCCATATTGATCCGTCCAGATACCCAGCAACAAACGACTTAATGAACCTGTTAATACCGGCGTCGCCACTAGCAAACCAAACTGCGTATCACTGAGCCCCAAATCCTCTTTAATCTGGATACCCAGAATCGAGAAAATTGTCCATACTGCAAAACAACAAATAAACGCAATAGTACTTAATGTTAGCGCGCGCGTTTGCTGACCTCTTGCCACCGTATCCATACAACTCCTATTCTTTAACTCCAAGGGTCAGGAATCAGATACCACTTCCCTCTCAACGGGTTTTACCCTATATTGGAGTCATTGTTGTCGTTCATCCCCCGTTTGCAATTGACCTTAATCAAGACAGATTAAAATGCCCGGAAAAAAACCCCCTTGTATCCCATCAGGCACTTCCAGCGAAAATATCAATGCGCCCTCGCAAGCCGTGGATACAAGTAATACTACCGCTCTATTTAAGGGGCTCTCCGAAGAAAACTTACAGAGCCTATTATCCAATTCAACGGTGCGCTCGATTGAATCTGGTCGCGAGATTGTTCAACACGGTGACGAAGTAAAACACCTTTACGTTATTATCGAAGGCAGCGTTAAAACATTACGTGCCAGCGCGGAAGGCGAAGAAGCCACCATCCGTATGCTGACAGCGGGCGATACCTTTATGGATGCGGTAATATTCATGGGCGGCACATCGCCAATCCGCGCCACAGCTATCAAGCAAAGCAAACTACTCATGATCCCGGCTCACATTATTCGCCAGCAGGTTTTACGCGATGGCCAACTAGGGGAAAATCTTCTAAAGATAGTGAGCGGTCACTATAAAAACGCCATGCAACAGATTGACAGCATCGTCACAAAAACGCCTGTTGAGCGCCTTGGCTATTATTTTCTTAAGCTGCACATGGAGCAGGATCCAAACTCAATGGAAGTTGAGCTACCGTTTCAAAAATCCATGATTGCCAATCACCTGGGCATGAAGCCCGAAACCTTTTCTCGCGCACTGAAAAAGTTAAAAAGCATCGGTATCGACGTTGATCATGAACGCATCTCGTTAGGCGACGCCTATTCTTTATGTCATTATTGCGATCCCGACACTGCCTTTAGCTGCCCGAAACACGGCACCCCCGACTGCAAACCCGGCGGCTGCAACTAGAAGTCATAACCCACGCCTATAGCCTCCAGTAAACAGTTCTACGGGTAAAAACCCAGCTCATCGCCTTAGTTAATTACCCCGATACCAGTCCTGGCATTCGCCTCCACAGAGGCGCAAACAAAAAACCACTCCTCCTGCCAGAAAACATTCAGAAATAAAATCCCACCTTTGACCACGGTCAAGTACACAGAACAGCCAATAGCTAAACTGGTGTCAGTTTAAATGACCCTTTGAGGAGCTATCCTGCCATGTTAAAAAGAATGTTTGTTCCAAGTGTAACCGCCTTAGCCTTAATGCCTTTATTAAGCGCAACCTCATTGCCCGTTTATGCAGACGGCTTAAGTGAACTGTTACCCTCTGATGGCTTTTATGCCGATGTCCGCATCCGTCATGAAAATGTAGATCAGGACGGCAAATCAAAAGAAGCAAACGCTAACACTATTCGCACAAAATTCGGTTACAAATCAGGCGTTTCAAATGGCTTCCAATTTTTAATTGAAGGTGAAGATGTTGCCAGCATCGGCAGCACAAAATTCAATGACACCCTTAACGGCAAAACCATGTATCCAGTAGTTGCCGACCCAGTGGGCACAGAGCTAAACCAGGCATGGCTTGCTTATTCGGGCTTTTCAGACACCGTCATCAAGGCTGGTCGTCAGGGCATCAACCTGGACAACCAGCGTTTTGTTGGTACGGTTGGCTGGCGCCAGAATGACCAAACTTTTGATGCAGTACAAATCACCAACTCATCCATTGACAACCTAAAACTGACGTTCATCGAGATTGATCAAGTCAACCGTATCTTTGGTGAAGACTCAAACGTCATCGATCACAAATTTGACGGCAAGCGTGACACTACAACGCGTGTCCTGAACGCCACTTACAAAGTATCTGACGCCCTTTCCGTCACCGGCTATGGTTTGTGGATGGATAATGACGATGCTTTAATATGGTCCTCTAAAACCTACGGTATTCGCCTGACCGGCAGCACCGCAATTAATGACAGCTTGAAACTGGTTTACGAAGCAGAAGCGGCAAAACAGAGCGACTATAAGGATAACCCTAACAGCTACGACGCCTCTTATTACCATATCGCACCAGCAATTAAAGGTAAAAACTGGACCGTAGGTGTCGGGTTTGAGTCCTTGGAGGGTAATGACGGCGTAAATGAGTCATTCGAGACTCCTCTGGCCACACTACATAAATTCAACGGCTGGGCTGACATGTTCCTCAACACACCAGATGGCGGCCTAGAAGACACATACGCAAAAGCTATCTATGCTGTTAGCGGCCAGGGCAGCATTCTCGACGGCACCAAAATTGTTGTTATGTACCACGAGTTTGATGCTGAAAATAGCAGCATGAACTATGGTGACGAGCTGGACATTGCGATCAGCCACCCGTTAAACGTTGGCAACATTGCATTCTTAAAAGGTGCATCTATTGCACTGAAATATGCTGACTATAACGCTGACGAATTTGGTTCTGACACACAAAAATTGTGGGTAACAACTCAGTTCACTTTTTAAGGTAACCTTTAATTCGAGCAGCCATAACGCTTTTACTCTAGAGCAGGTTTACCATGATCACCTGATCTCCTCCTGGAGTAAAAGCACAACAGTGAAGCACCCTCCGCCCCCTGGGTACTTCTTTGTTGTTGGTCTGCTCGGCTTTTTATTCAACCGCGCTGTTTAAAAAGCAGTGCAACAACAGTTCCTCGTTTGCTTTGCCGTGCGTAGTTTTCGCTGTACCACCGGCAAAGCATTTTTTAACCATTCCATCATTAACAACCGAGGCAATCGCCCATGATTTCCACATTTTCAGACCTGCTGGATATGGCAACAACGCAAGATCAACCTCAGCGGTTGCTGTTTCTTTTCGCCACTGCCGACAACAACAAATCAGCCAAATCGAACAAAAAGAAAAACAAAGCCCAGAAAGGCACTATTTTACCGGTGATGTGCGTTGATAAATTACCTCAAGAAATTGATTCCTTTGAAGCACTGACCACCGAAGCCGACAGCATAAACACTGACTGGAACTTCGTGCTCGTCGCGGGCCTTAGCGGCAAGAACAATGAAGCTCCCAGCACCGAAGATGCCGAACCCTACTTAAATCAAATGGTGAATGGCCTGGCTTCCGGTGAAGACCTGTCTCGTTATATTATTTTTGATCGCGAACAGAATCCGATCATGATGCAGCAGTAAAGCTGCTTCAGCATAAATAATTAAAAGCTTTTAATTACCAAAAAAAAAGCCTCTCAACGGAATCCCGTTGAGAGGCTTTTTATATTTGCCAGTGCCTAGAAGTATTCGACGTACCGTTCAAGCTCCCAATCAGAAACCTGCTTCATGTACTCAATCCACTCCATATCCTTAATCTTAATAAACTCGTCAATCACCGGTCCCATTTGATCACGGAACAAAGTATCCGCCTCAAGCGCCTTAAGCGCCAATTGCAGATTCTGCGGCAATATACCTACGCCCATCTCAGCCAGCTGTTCCGGCGTCTGACCATAATGATTGAAATTACGTGGCACACCCGGATCAAGATCTCGGTCAATGCCATCAAGGCCCGCTGCAATTAAGCCAGCACTCACCAAGTAGGGATTACAACCACCATCAGGCAAGCGATATTCAATACGCCCATAGGGCACACGCACCATTGAGGACCGATTGTTACCGCCCCAGGATTTATAGGCTGGAGCCCAGGTCGCACCCGATAAAGAGTTACCCACCGTCAAACGCTTATAGGAATTGAAGGTTGGGCAAGATAAAGCACACAGCGCATCCGCATGAGCTAGAACGCCCGCCATAAATTGCTTAGCTAATTTCGACAGCCCCATTCCATTCGGATCACTATCATCCTGAAACAGATTGTTTTTGCCGTCCGACGTAATCGAGCAATGAATGTGCATGCCTGCACCTGCTTTATCCGCAAACGGCTTGGCCATAAAGGAGCCGATCATGCCATGGTCATTGGCAATCTCCCCCACCGCCATGCGCACCAAAGTGAAGGCATCTGCTGAGTCCAGCGCATCACTGTAAGTATAGTTAATCTCAAACTCGCCATTACCATCTTCATGGTCAGTTTGGTATACATCAAGACCCGCGATTTCGAGGCAGTCAGATAACTGCTCCAGAAAAGCGCGCTGCCGAGAAAGTCCTTTATAGTCATAACAGGGCTTATCAAGTTGGTCGCTCGGGTCAGCTGGTACGATTTTGCCGTTTTCATCTCGTGCCAGTAAAAAGAATTCCGGCTCAAGGCCAGTATTAAGTGTCCAGCCCCGTTCTTTTAAACGCTCGACCTGCTTCATCAGTACCGCACGCGAATCATATTCATGCCGTTCGCCATTAACATGTCCGACACACACAATACGGGCATAACCTGGCTGCCAGGGAAGAAGGGTTAAAGTGCTTAAATCACCACGCGCCATAAAATCAGGATCGTGTGGCTCCATGCCCATGCCCCAAGTTGCAAAACCGGCAAACCCTGCCCCCGTTTTAACGATGGCTTTTAACTGCCGCGCTGGCACCATTTTGGTTTTTGCTGCGCCGTGAATATCTACAAATTGAGCTAAAAGAAATTTGACATTATTATCTTTTAAAAACTTCTCTCCTTGTGCTAAATCTTCCTGTGCCTGTGCCATGACGTACCCTCTAACAATGAGTTATCGTTCTTTACACGTAACTTTTAAATCACTACACCACCATACAGCGGCAGCTCCATTCTGGCTACAGGCCATGAAAAGCTAGAAAGACTTGGAAGCTATAAAAATAGATAATAAAAGTATAAAAAGACTCGAATCAATGGAGCTTTCAAAATACCGCCGGACAACGCGGCTGAGTTGCCCGGCAGGTTAAAGCGTCAAATAAATAACTATTCTTAATGAGAGACTGCACATGACAGATATCACTATCCCCGTTCTTTGTAACGCCAACACGGGTTATTCAACCTTTTCGGAACAGAACTACACACTCGAAAATTACAATGGCCTGTTCATTTCCCCGCGTATAGACGCACTAAACTTCCGCCACAGAATCAGTCAACCTGGCTACTCTAGCTCTTGGCATGTTGCCGGTGACCCCACGCTAATCATTATCCGGTCAGGCATACTGCGCATCAGCTTACGTGATGGCAGTTATCGTGATTTTTCGGCGGGAGATATCTTTATTGCCAAAGATAAGCTGCCAGAAAACGGGATGTTTGACGAAAAGATACACGGGCACACCGCGCAGTTGATAGGCGAGCAGGAACTGCTCGCCCTACATATAAAGCTGGAAAGTCTTTAAAGCTAACCATTCACCAAAAAGTGCACATAAATACTGGCCGCATAACCAAGCGCAATCACCGGCGTCCATTTCAAATGTGCAAAGAAGGTATAATGTCCTCGCGCCTGCCCCATCAGCGCCACACCGGCCGCTGAACCAATTGACAGCAAACTACCACCCACGCCAGCTGTTAACGTCACCAGCAGCCACTGAGTCTCCGACATCGCCGGATTCATGGTCAATACAGCAAACATCACGGGGATGTTATCTACAATGGCCGACATAACCCCAACCAATACATTCGCGGTAGTGGCGCCTAATTCGCCATAGATAAATTCTGACGCCATGCCCAAGTAGCCAATAAAGCCCAAGCCACCCACCGCCATAATCACGCCGTAGAAGAAGAACAGGGTATCCCACTCGGCCTTTGCGATTTTTTCGAACACATCAAAGCTGTCTTCGCTGTCAACACTGACCAGACTGTCGCCGCTGTCATTGTTGCCCGGCGGAACCTCTGTACTGAAGACTACGCTATGGGTTTTTCTGCGCAGGTAAAAACCAAACAATTTAAGGTAGGCAAGGCCCATCATCATGCCAAACACTGGCGGTATATGCAGGAAGTTATGGAAACAAACAGCCGTCACTATCGTTGCCAAAAACAGAAAGACGATGATGATACCACCCATGCGCATAGCCGAACCCTTGCTTTCGTCAGCCGAAGGACGGCCGGATGGCAAAGCAAAATGCATGATAGCGGCAGGTATGACAAAGTTAGCCACCGAAGGAAGGAACAACTTAAAGAAGGTCGCAAAATCAAGAATGCCCTTCTGCCAAACCATCAAAGTGGTAATGTCACCAAAGGGGCTGAAGGCACCGCCGGCATTGGCACTCACAACGATGTTGATGCAGGCCAGGGTAATAAACTTGGGTTTATCTTTACCCACCGTCATGACAACTGCACACATGATCAGCGCGGTAGTCAGGTTATCGGCAATAGGGGAGATAAAGAAGGCCAGGATACCGGTGATCCAAAACAAAGCGCGATAACTGAAGCCTTTACCCACCAGCCAGTTGCGCAGCGCATCAAACACACCACGCTCAATCATTGCGTTGATATAGGTCATCGCAACCAACAGGAAGAAGAATAACTCAGCGTATTCCAGGAAGTTATGTCGAATCGCTTCCTCAACCGCATGTGAATACCCATGCGAATTGTAGGCGATGGCAATCAAAATCCAGATAATGCCCGCGGCAACCAGCACTGGCTTGGATTTGCGCAGGTGGATTTTCTCTTCCAGAATCACAAAAATATAAGCCAGCGCAAAAACTGTAATGGCGGTATAACCAACCCAATGGGAAGTTAACTCAAGCGAGTTTGAAGCAACTTCAGAGGAGAAAGCTATAGCAGGCAGGAAAAGGCCAAGCAGCAAGGAAATAAAAAATTTCATTTAAGCATCTCTGTATTAATTATCTATCATGCGTAAATTGCGACTCACAATAACAGAACCCCACGGGGTCTAGCATTTCCGAGCAGCAAGGAGACCAACAGGTTAATCATTTCGGCCGACATTAAACGCTTTAACCACTTTCGGGTAAAGCATGCTTTGCTAATTCAACGTGCCACTTGTATTAATACTTCACTTTCTCGCAGGGGTCAGCCTAGAAAACGATCATTTCACAAATAAAACAAAGCCCAACAAAGTCTATTTTTGTCGGGCTTTGGATTGCTAGTAGGCTTGCTGCTTGAGACGAGGCAATCGACTCTAAATATGAATATTCTCTTCAGCGAAGCAAACCTCTACACCGTCAATATCTGCTTTCTCAACCAAGCCTTGAATATAAGCCTGAATGGCAAGATGTGACGCACGATTCACCAGATAACCACGCACCTTGTCAGCCACCATGGAATACTCCAGCGGCTTGCCTTCAATTTTGCGAGTGACGTTAACCACATGCAAGCCGTAGCGTGATTCCAGCGCACTTGTCGCCAGACCTTCTGGTTGAGTCATCAGCTGACGCTCAAACTCAGGCACCGTTTGGCCTTTACTAAGCTGACCCAGCGAACCACCGGTCTCCTTAGAAGGGCAGGCTGAAAACTCTGTTGCTAATTCAGCAAACAGCGACGTATCAGCCTGTAATTGCTCAATAATCTCTTTAGCTTTGGCCTTCGCTTCATCACGACCTTCATGGTCATCTTTAGCAGCCGCTAATAAAATATGATCCACTTCCATTAACGGCACCGTGGTGAATTTTTCACGGTTGCTAGCAAAGAAGCGCTCGCAGTCATCTTCGGTCGGATCGTCATAACTCACCGAGTCAGCCATCAACTTCTGGAAGGCGACCTCTTCGTTATCAGGTGTTGTATCCAAGCCCTGCTCATCCGCCTCATCCAACAATAGCTGGCGAATAACTAAGGCTTGCCCGGCCTGCTGCACCGCCTGGCCCAGGTTTGAACTGGGGTGATACTGTAGTTCATTGGCTAACGCCTCTTCGGCAATCACTGTATTGTTTACGGTGATCACTGGCAGCGCCTGTGAAGGTTTTTCGTGAGTGTGTGAACTGCATCCGCTCATAATGATTCCCTACTTTGTTCTTACTTAATAACTGCTTTATCTAATCTGATCCGGGAAGACCTGAGTCAACAAACCTCCCGGAACAGTACTTCTAGCTAACGATTAACGTTGGCGAACAATCTGATAACGGCGACCCAAATACCAAATCGGCGCACTGATAACGTGAACCAGTCGAGTGAACGGGAATACCACCAGCAAAGTCAGACCAAAGAATACATGTAGCTTATAGATCAAGCCAACAGGCTCGATAGCCGCAGCTGCCGCAGCACCCTGGAAGGTGACAATGCTTTGTGCCCAGTTACCCAGCATAATCATCACGGAACCGTCTAGATGGCTCAGCGATGAGAAGATGGTCAACAGGCCAAGTACCAGCTGAATCAACAACAGGAACAGCACCACGATGTCAGAGGTTTTGGAGGTGGCGCGTACACGATCATCCGTCATTCGACGCTTGATCAACATCAGCAAACCAATCAGGCAAAGAATGCCAAAGAAGCCGCCACTCACCATCGCCAGAATTTGCTTGGCACCACTAGAGATGAAGTGGTGATAAATCACTTCCGGCATGAGCAAACCAACAAAGTGTCCCATCAGAATAAAGATCACCCCAACGTGAAACAGATTACTGGCCAGACGAAAGCCCTTCGTGCTTAAAACCTGACTGGAATCAGCCTTCCAAGTGTAAGGCTCACGGTCAAAACGAATCCAGCTGGCAATCAGCAGCACGGCAATCGCAACGTAGGGATAAATCCCAAACAACAAAAAGTTAAAATCTGACATAGTATTCTCCTTACAATCCCGCGACTTCAGCGGCATCAGCATCGTGCCAACGCATTGGCACATGTTGAATATTATTAGGGTCCAACGATTTATTGGATTTCTGCACACCTGAGCTCGCACTCGGACAGCCTTCACCCTCTATTGGATCATCAAAGCGAACTTCGCGGTCTTCCCATTCCTTATCAATGGCTTCGACCGTATCATCACGCTCTTCTTTGCTCACTGCTTCGGCAATTTCTGCACGGTCAACTTCATGACCAGAAAGCGCCACCAAGGTGTCGAACAGCACCGAATATCCGCATTCACGATCAGTCAAACGTTCCGCTAGCATCGCCAACAAGTGAACGATGTCACCCAACCATTCCTGCGCGTAGGTATCTTCCTGCTCGCTCAGAAACTCCAAGTACAGCGGAATGTAATCAGGCAGCTGCTCAGAGCAAACATCAAAGCCTTTGGTCCTATAAACGCTAATCAGATCGACCATGGCTTGACCACGGTCACGGGATTCACCGTGTACGTGTTCAAACAACAGCAGTGATAGTGCGCGACCGCGGTCAAACAACAGATCGTAACTTTCCTGCGCGTCGTAGATATCACGCGCCGTCAAAGTACGAATAAAGTCCGTTAACTGCACTCGGTTTTCAGGGCTAATTTCAGCTGATTTATTCACGACTTCAATTAACTCATCAGCGGCGGAGTAAAGATCCGGCGATGGGTAATCAAGTAGTCGTGATACTACTTTGAGTATCAACACGATTTAGTCTCCTACTTCGTAAGTTTGGATCATGTCGCGGCGCTGGGTCTTTTTCGCACCGAACATGTTCACGTCGCTGGTTCCTGTGCCACAGCCATTACCAAAGGTGAAACCACAACCACTTTTCTCGCCGTAGGCTTCTGGCACGTTCATTTCACGGTGACCAGTAGGAATCACGAAACGATCCTCGTAGTTGGCAATTGCCAAGTAACGGTACATTTCATCTGCCTGTTTCTTAGTCAAACCGGCCTGCTCCAGTACTTCCAGATCTTCAACGCCTTCAACATTCTCAGCACGTTTGTAAGCACGCATGGCTAGCAAACGTTCCAGAGCACGAATAATCGGCTCTTCGTCGCCAGCGGTCAGCAGGTTAGCCAAGTACTTCAGCGGAATACGCAGTGAACGTACATCCGGGATGACACCCGCCATGCCTAGCGTACCGGCATCAACCGCACTTTGAATTGGGCTCAAAGTCGGTACGTACCAAACCATTGGCAGCGTACGGTACTCAGGGTGAAGAGGCAGCGCCAGTTTCCAATCAACCGCCATTTTATAGACCGGTGATTTCTGTGCTGATTCGATTACTGAGTCAGCAATGCCGTCTTTACGGGCCTGAGCGATAACCTCTGGATCGTTTGGATCCAGGAAAATCTCCAGTTGCTTCTCGTACAAATCTGTTTCAGACGGTGTAGAAGCCACTTCCTTAATCCTGTCGGCATCGTACAACAGCACACCAAGATAACGGATACGACCCACACAGGTTTCTGAACAGATCGTTGGCTGACCCGCTTCAATCCGTGGGTAACAGAAAATACATTTTTCTGATTTGCCCGACTTCCAGTTGAAGTAGATCTTTTTGTAAGGACAGCCACTGATACACATACGCCAGCCGCGGCACTTCTCCTGATCGATCAGTACGATGCCGTCTTCTTCACGTTTGTAGATCGCGCCAGAAGGACAGGACGCCGCACAGGTCGGGTTCAGACAGTGCTCACACAGACGTGGCAAATACATCATGAAAGTATTTTCGAACTCGCCATACATTTCTTTCTGCATGTTGTCGAAGTTCTTATCCTTACTACGCTTGGAGAACTCAGTACCCAGGATGTCTTCCCAGTTTGGACCCCATTCGATTTTTTCCATGCGCTTGCCGGTAATCAGCGAGCGTGGACGTGCCGTTGGCATGTGATCGCCTATCGGCGCGGTATGCAAATGCTGATAGTCGTAATCGAACGGCTCATAGTAGTCATCGATTTGTGGCAGATCCGGGTTAGCAAAAATATTCGCTAAGATACGGAATTTACCACCAATGCGAGGCTGAATTTCGCCGTCGGATTTTCTGACCCAACCGCCATTCCATTTATCCTGGTTTTCCCACTCTTTGGGATAACCGATACCCGGCTTGGATTCCACGTTGTTAAACCAGGCATATTCCATGCCTTCACGTGAGGTCCACACGTTTTTACAGGTAATTGAGCAGGTATGGCACCCGATACACTTATCAAGGTTTAGTACCATGCCGATTTGAGAACGTATTTTCACGGTTCTACTCCTTAAGCTTCATCAGGGTTAGTGGGAAGTGCACGAGGCAAATCGTCACCGTTGGGCCCCTCCAACCAGTCAACTTTATTCATCTTTCTCACCACCACGAACTCATCACGGTTACAGCCCACGGTGCCGTAGTAGTTGAAGCTATAGGAGAACTGCGCATAACCACCGATCATGTGAGTTGGTTTCATGATGACACGTGTTACCGAGTTATGATGACCACCACGGGTGCCTGTCATTTCACTACCAGGAATATTCATAATCCGTTCCTGAGCGTGATACATCATCACCATGCCCTGTCTAACACGTTGCGAAACTACCGCACGACAAGTGATCGAGCCGTTGGCGTTAAACACTTCTAACCAATCGTTATCTTCGATATCCGCTTCTTTAGCATCAACCTCACTCAACCAGATAATTGGGCCACCTCGTGACAGTGTCAGCATCAACAGGTTGTCAGAGTAAGTACTGTGAATACCCCATTTCTGGTGCGGTGTAATCCAGTTCAGTACGATCTCTTTATTGCCGTTTTTCTTGGTGCCCTTAACCTTATCAATGGTTTTGGTGTTCACCGGCGGACGGTAAGAAACAAATTGCTCGCCAAAAGCCTGCATCCATTTGTGGTCCATATAGAACTGCTGACGACCGGTAATGGTTCTCCAAGGGATCAGCTCATGCACGTTGGTGTAACCCGCTGTGTAGCTGACATGTTCGTCTTCAAGACCGGACCAGGTTGGCGAAGAAATAATCTTTCTTGGCTGTGCCTGAATATCACGGAAGCGAATTTTTTCTTCCTGCTTAGGCTTCGCTAGGTGCGAGTGATCACGACCCGTGAACTCGCTCAGCGCGGCCCAGGCTTTAACAGCCACGCCACCATTGGTTTCTGGCGCAAAGGTCAGAACGGTTTCACAGGCGTCAATCGCTGATTCGATGATCGGACGACCTTCGCTGATACCTTCATCGGTGTTGAGATGATTCAACTGGCCCAACAACATGATTTCGTCGTCGGTGTTCCAATCAATACCCTTACCACCATTACCCAGCTTGTCTAACAGCGGGCCAAGCGACGTAAACTTCTTGTAGGTATTCGGGTAATCACGCTCAACAACCACCATGTTGGGTGCTGTTAAACCAGGAACCAGTTCGCACTCGCCTTTTTTCCAGTCTTTCACGTCAAAAGGTTGTGCCAGCTCGCCCGGTGAATCGTGCAGCATAGGCACAGTGACGAAATCGTTCTCGACACCCAGATGACCTACAACAACTTCAGAAAACTTCTTGGCAATGCCTTTGTAAATATCCCAATCAGACTTGGCTTCCCAGGCAGGATCTACCGCAGTCGACAGCGGGTGAATGAACGGGTGCATATCAGACGTGTTCAAGTCATCTTTTTCATACCATGTTGCTGTTGGCAACACGATGTCCGAGAACATACAGGTGGATGACATACGGAAATCAAGTGTCGTTACCAGATCCAGCTTACCGGTAGCGCCTTCATCAACCCATTCCACTTCGTCAGGTTTAACACCACCCGTTTTGCCAATATCTTCGTTCATCAAGCCGTTTTTGGTGCCCAACAGGTACTTGAGCATGTATTCATGGCCTTTACCGGAGGAGCCCAGCAGGTTAGAACGCCATACAAACAGGTTACGAGGGAAGTTCTCTGGTGAATCCGGAGCTTCACAAGCCATTTTCAGATTGCCGTTTTGCAGTTCCTGAACGGCGAAATCCTTAGGCTCCATGCCCGCAGCATCTGCATCTTTACACAGCTGTAGCGGATTTCTGTTCATCTGCGGTGCCGATGGCAACCAGCCCATACGCTCGGCTTTAATATTGTAATCTAGCGTGTGCTCAGGGAATTCGCTCTTATCCGCCAACGGAGACAGCACATCATGCATGCTCACTGTTTCATAGCGCCACTGTGAAGAGTGGTTATAGAAGAACGACGTACCGTTCATTTGGCGCGGTGGACGAGACCAATCCAGACCAAATGCCAGCGGCTGCCAACCAGTTTGTGGACGCAGTTTTTCCTGACCTACATAGTGAGACCAGCCACCGCCAGATTGACCCACACAGCCACACATCATGACCATATTAATCAGGCCACGGTAGTTCATGTCCATGTGATACCAGTGGTTCATCGCCGCGCCAACAATAATCATGGATTTACCATGGGTTTTGTTAGCCGTATCAGCAAACTCACGGGCAACCTTGATCACTTTATCGCGAGAAAGTCCGGTGATTTTCTCCTGCCATGCAGGTGTACCAGGAATATCATCATCGTAACTTGAGGTAACACCCCCGCCGCCCAAGCCACGATCCAGACCATAGTTGGCCATCATCAAATCGTAAACGGTTGCAACAATCACTTCTTCGCCATCGGAATTTGTAATCGTCTTAGTGGGCACGTTTCTAACCTGAATTTCATCGTGCTCACAGCTTACCCAATGCTTGTTAGTGTCATCTGCCGCAAAGTGTGGGTACGCAACTGCAGATATATCACCGCCAATCAACGACAGCTGTAATTTAATATCCGCGCCGGTAGTACCTTCACGCTGCTCAATATTCCACTTACCTTTTTCGCCCCAGCGATAACCGATAGAACCCAGCGGAGATACCATTTCATTGGTGTTTTCATCAATGCCGATGGTTTTCCACTCGGGGTTATTTTCCTGTCCTAGGCCACCAGCAAGATCGGAGGCACGCAAGAAACGACCAGCCTTCAGTGAGCTGTCATCAAATTTGTCCAACACAACCAGCATTGGAAAATCGGTGTACTGACGCACATAATTAGTGAAGTACTCACTGGGGTTATCCAAGTGGAATTCACGCAGGATAACGTGGCCAAAGGCCATACCCAGAGCAGCATCAGAACCCTGTTTTGGGTTTAACCACTCGTCAGTCAGTTTTGAAACTTCGGCGTAATCCGGTGTAATTGAAACCGTTTTTGCACCTTTATAACGCACTTCAGTGAAGAAGTGAGCATCTGGTGTACGCGTTTGCGGAACGTTGGAACCCCAAGCAATGATGTAGTTGGAGTTATACCAATCAGCAGATTCTGGCACATCTGTTTGCTCGCCCCACACCTGTGGCGACGCAGGAGGCAAATCACAATACCAATCATAGAAACTTAAACACACACCGCCAATCAGCGACAAATAACGTGCGCCGGCAGCGTAGGAAATCATCGACATGGCAGGAATTGGTGAGAAACCAATAATACGATCAGGGCCGTAGGTTTTTGCGGTGTAAACGTTTGCCGCAGCAATCATTTCGTTAGCTTCATCCCAGCTGGAACGAACAAAACCGCCCATGCCACGCTTGGATTTGTAAGAATCGGCCTTCTCTTTGTTCTCGACAATAGAGGCCCAAGCTTCAACGGGCTCCATGCTAGCACGTGCTTCGCGCCACAGTTTCATCAGAGGCTTACGGATTTTAGGGTATTTCAGGCGGTTAGCGCTGTAGATATACCAAGAGTAGCTGGCGCCACGTGGGCAGCCGCGTGGCTCATGGTTTGGCAGGTCTGGACGGGTTCTTGGATAATCCGTTTGTTGGGTCTCCCAAGTAACCAAGCCATTTTTAACATAAACTTTCCATGAGCATGAACCGGTACAGTTTACCCCGTGGGTAGAACGTACGATTTTGTCATGCTGCCAGCGCTGGCGGTAGCTGTCTTCCCACTGACGACTTTCATTGGTGGTTTCACCATGTCCGTCAGCGAATTCGCCAGTCTTTTTCTTGAAGAACTGTAAGCGATCCAGAAATTGACTCATTGTTTCTCCTCCGATGACCTGCAATCTGCCAGGCCTGTATTACTTATACTGTTAGGTATGGGGTGAAGCTGGCCCTAACTTTGAGCCAAGGCGACCTACGCCGCCTTGATTTCAAACAACTGGCAAAATCAATTGCCATTTTGTGATGTTAAGGATTATGGAACTCCGCGCTTTTACGCAGATAGAACCACCAATTGATCAAGATACAAACACCGTAGAACACAGCGAAGCCATACAGCGCGTTCTCTGGAGTAGTCAGTTTGATTTGCTCACCAAGCACTTTCGGAATGATGAATGCACCGTAAGCAGCAACTGCTGAAGTCCAACCTAATACCGGTCCGGCTTGCTCTTTATTAAACACCATAGAGATAGTACGGAAGGTCGAGCCATTACCAATACCTGTCGCTGCGAACAACACCAGGAACAACAGCAGGAAGGGTACGAAGTACTGCTCAGGTGTTTCTGAGCCGTAAGCTGCTTTCATGAAGTAAGCTACGCCCAGCGCACTTGCAACCATCACAACCGCACAGATTTGAGTCACTTTCGCGCCACCCATCTTGTCAGCTATCCAACCACCAACCGGACGAATCAAAGCACCAATGAAAGGCCCCATCCAGGCAAACATCAAAGCACTTGGGCCATTTGGGTTAGCCAAATCATGGTTCATCACACCATCAACCAAAACATGCTGATAACCGAAGATGACTTTGATAGACAGACCAAAAGCGGCGGCAAAACCAATAAACGAACCGAAGGTCATGGTGTAGATCACACTCATTACCCAAGTATGCGTGTTACCAAAGATCTTGTACTGACGCTGCAGATTGCCTTTGATTTGACCAGGAATCAGCTTCAGCAAAAATACGGTTAACGCGATAACGATCGGCAATACAATCCACTTACTAATACCAAAACCTGAACCACCTACTTTTTCAGGCAACATCAACCACAAGCCAAAAATAGCCGCACCAAAGCCAATCAGTAGCATTCCAGAAATCACTGAGAATGAAGCAACAGGGTTAGGCAAACTAGGCGTCACATGAGACTCTTTAATGTTGTTCATGCCAAACCAACCAACAACAACCAGTGGCACCAGGAACAACAACCAGATATAACCGGCATTATGAATCCAGGCATCAGTACCCGCTGGAATCTTACCAATCAGCGTCCCTGAAGTAGTCACCAGCTCCATTGGCTCACCGCCAAACAGACCAAAAGTCATCGCCAGCGGCACTAGGATTTGCATACTAGTCACACCGAAGTTACCCAAACCGGCATTTAAACCTAACGCCAAACCTTGCTGTTTCTTAGGGAAGAAGAAGCTGATATTGGACATCGATGAGGCGAAATTACCACCACCTAAACCTGACAACAGCGCCAGCAGCTGGAACACCCAAAGCGGGGTATTGATATCTTGCAACGCTATACCCGTACCAACGGCAGGAATAATCAATAACGCGGTAGTGAACACAATAGTGTTACGCCCACCACATAAACGGATAAAGAAACTACTGGGTATTCGTAAGGTTGCCCCCGTCAAACCGGCAATCGCCATCAACGTGAATAGCTCAGCCTTGGGGATAGGGAACCCCAGGTTCAGCATTTGAATGGTAATAATCCCCCAGTACAGCCATACAGCAAAGCCGCATAAAAGGCTGGGGATTGAGATCCAAAGATTGCGATTAGCTATCTTTTTGCCTTTCGACTCCCAAAACTGGGTGTCTTCGACATCCCACTTCTCGATATTGGACATTATTGTCTCCAAATTACAAAGTTAACTTAACGAAGCGCCCCTTATTGCAGGTCACCTCACTGGGTATAAATTCCTTATCTCAAAACTGTCGTACTTTTTTGAACTGAAGGTTTTTTTCTCTTGTTTTGCCCCTTCAGAATTACTTTCGGTGTTTATAAAAAACACTTTTTAGCCGTAACGTGGCATTGAGAATACGCTCCGCAGGCTCGATATCCTTGATTTCAGTCAGGTACAGCAATTTCTTCCAATTGACAGAAAATGTTTGTCCGCAACAAACGATATATAGCGAGAGAGTTAAGCTTTATTTAAACGTAATGATGGGGTTGGCATAAAGTTGCCAGACACAGGAGTGCCCGACATAAAACATCGTCATAAAATGGATTTTGTTTTATTTGAAGAGCAAAAGAGCAAAAGGGGAAAAGGAATTCGGTCTAAATTTCAGCCATAGGAGAAACATACGCCCAGCAGACTGCTAACGCTGCCAGAAAAAGGAATTCAATAAAGGTATTTTATGTATTAATTAAAGCAAGAATAAGTGGGATTTTAAAACTGAGGATATATTAGAAGCACCAATAAAAATTGGTAGCGGGGGCAGGATTTGAACCTACGACCTTCGGGTTATGAGCCCGAC
>JBALXL010000056.1:0-2822 GCA_036960805.1 Pseudomonadales bacterium | reverse complement strand
TTTACTTGATCTATATCCTTGTAAGAAATGCTGGTTTTCTTTATCATCAGCGCCAGCCTTGAAAGCTGTAGAAAAATAATATAAGCACTGATTTTACGTGCACTATTTTGGTTGGGAGTAACCCTTTATGACGACCGATAACGTAAACGCCAGTCGGCGACGTTTTCTGATAGGTGCCACGTCAGTAGTTGGTGGCGCTGGTGCTGTAGGCATTGCGGTGCCATTTGTTGCGTCTTGGACGCCTAGCGCTAAAGCAAAAGCTGCTGGTGCGCCGGTTAAATATAACCTCGGTAAAGTTGAGCCGGGCGCTATGGTCACGGTTGAGTGGCGTGGTAAACCCGTATACATCCTGCGTCGAACAGCTGAGATATTGGAGACGGTTACTGAAAGCGAAGGCTTTTTATCCGATCCGAACTCTGAGCGTCCACAGCAGCCACCGTATGCGAAAAACGAGTATCGCTCGATTAAAGAAGAGTACTTGATTATTTTGGGTGTTTGCACGCATCTGGGTTGTGCTCCTAAGCATAAACCTGAGCCTGGTAGTGTGGAATTTAAAGATGGCTGGGTTGGTGGTTTTTTCTGTCCATGTCATGGTTCCAAGTTCGATCTGGCCGGTCGTGTCTACAAAGGTGTTCCTGCACCTTCTAACCTAGTAGTTCCACCGCACCAGTATCTTTCTGATACGGTTATATTGATTGGTGATGACGGGGGAGCTTCCTAATGAAAAAAATATTGACGGGTACTCTGGACTGGGTTGATGAGCGTTTTCCGATTGTCTCTACCTGGGACAAGCACATGGGCAAATATTATGCCCCTAAAAACTTTAACATCTGGTACATCTTCGGCGTACTGTCCATGTTGGTTCTGGTTAACCAGCTACTGACGGGCGTTTGGCTGACCATGAGCTTTGATACATCTGCGGAAGGCGCTTTTGCTTCCGTTGAATACATCATGCGGGATGTGGAATACGGCTGGCTTATTCGCTACATGCACTCTACTGGTGCGTCGGCTTTCTTTATTGTGGTTTATCTGCACATGTTCCGCGCTATGCTGTACGGCTCCTACCGTAAACCGCGCGAGCTGGTATGGCTGATTGGTATGGCAATTTATCTGGTGCTGATGGCCGAAGGCTTTATGGGCTATGTGCTGCCATGGGGTCAAATGTCTTTCTGGGGCGCACAGGTAATTGTATCGCTGTTTGGTGCGATCCCTGTTGTTGGTGACGCGTTGGTTGAATGGATTCGTGGTGATTTCCTGATTTCAGGCATCACAATGAACCGTTTCTTCTCACTGCACGTGATTGCCTTGCCGCTGGTGCTGGTGATGTTAGTGTTCCTGCACATTGTTGCATTGCACGAAGTGGGCTCTAACAACCCGGACGGTATCGAAATCAAGAAAAACAAAGATAAGAATGGCATCCCTCGCGATGGTATTCCGTTCCACCCGTATTACACGGTGCACGATATCTTTGGTGTTGCGGTATTCCTGTTTGTGTTCTGTACGGTTATTTTCTTCTTCCCTGAAATGGGCGGCTATTTCCTTGAGCACGCTAACTTCGAAGAAGCAAACAACCTGAAGACGCCGGATCACATTGCGCCAGTTTGGTACTTCACACCGTTCTACGCCATGCTGCGTGCGGTAACGTCGCCGTTCCTTGGCTTGGATGCGAAATTCTGGGGTCTGGTAGTGATGGGTGGTGCGATTGCCATTCTGTTTGTATTGCCATGGTTGGATCGCAGTAAGGTTAAGTCAATTCGTTACAAAGGCTGGATCAGTAAAGTTGCGTTAGTCATCTTTATAATCAGCTTTGTAGTTCTGGGTAAACTGGGGATGATTGCTTCGACACCGGGTCGTACTGTCGCAGCACAGATCTTTACCTTTTTGTATTTTGCCTATTTCCTGCTGATGCCTTTCTACACTCGCATGGAAAAAACAAAACCCGTACCAGATAGGGTGACTAGCTAATGAAAAAACTAATAATAGCCTGTTGTTTGGCGCTGCTTCCGGCCATGGCATTTGCTTCTGCCGGTGGTATTCACCTTGATCATGTTGATCTGGATGATAGTGATAATGCTTCTTTGCAGTCCGGTGCTAAAGTTTTCACCAACTACTGCATGGGTTGTCACTCAGCACGATTCTCTCGTTATGGACGTGTTGCTGAAGATCTCGGTATTCCACCTGATCTGTATATGGAAAACCTGGTCTTTGATGATTCCAAAATCGGTGACCTGATGACCATTGCTATGTCTAAAAGCCATAGTAAACAGTTCTTCGGTGCGTCACCTCCTGATCTAACAATGGTGTCACGTGTTCGTGGGCCTGATTGGTTATACACGTACCTGCGAACTTTCTACCGTGATGACAGCCGTCCGTGGGGAGTTAACAATAAAACTTTCCCTAACGTTGGTATGCCTCACGTGATGTTGGAAATGCAAGGTTTGCAGGAGTGCGCGCCGGGTCCTATTGCTGGACATGTTAAGCTTGATCCTTTGACAGGCCAGGTAATCGCAGAAGACCCTTGTGGCAACCTTGAAGTGACTAAAAAAGGTTCCATGACGCCAGAGGAGTATGATCAGGCAGTTTATGATCTTGTTAACTTCCTGGCTTATACCGCAGAGCCAATGGCCAGGGATCGTAAACGCATCGGTGTTTATGTACTGTTGTTCATTACACTGTTTGGTGTTTTTGCTTACTTATTGAATCGCGAGTACTGGAAAGATATCCATTAATTTTCAGACTTGATTCAAGATATTCGAATGTCGCGCGGCTATAGGCCGCGCGCTTTTGTTGTTACAGCGTTAAATCGCTTTTGAAATAATGAC
>JBALXL010000055.1:0-2826 GCA_036960805.1 Pseudomonadales bacterium | reverse complement strand
AAATTGTTACTAAGTGTCGCCGCCGCAAGCTTAATGCTGGCGGGCTGCAATGATAATGATAATGATAAAAAAAATAATGTTAAAGAAATTAATGAAGATAGCAGTGTCTATAGCGCGGAAATCCGCTATACCAGTTACGGTGTACCGCACATTAAAGCTGACAGCTATGGTGACCTCGGTTATGGTATCGGTTATGCCCATGCAGAAGAAAATCTTTGTACACTGTCCGAACAGCTAATGAAGCTAAGGGGTGAAAAATCACTCTACCTAGGGCCAGGCGCGGGCAATGCCAACATCATTAATGATCTAGGTTATAAAGCACTAGGTCTGCCACAACAAGCCGTTGATCTGTTTGGTAAGACAACTGTAAAAGCACAAGAAATTATGCAAGGCTATGCCGCTGGTTTTAACCGCTCGTTAGCGGAACGCGCCTCTGCAGAAGATTACCCTAGCCCTTGTCGCGGTGCGGATTGGGTAGCGCCTATTACTAAATTCGACCTACTGGCGTATCAACTAGATATTTCATTACTCGCCAGTGGCCGTACCATGGCTCCTGCCATCGCTGCAGCAAACCCACCACAGCCACTAATTACGACGATCACAGCGCAAAGCAAAAGTACTATTGCCCAGCAAGACCATAGCTTATTAGCACCTAAACAAGTGGCGTATGACTTCGACGTAGAATTAGATGCTAATCAAGTTTTCACTTCAGAAGGCATTGGCAGTAACGGTTGGGCTCTAGGTAAAGAACGCAGTGAATCAGGTAACCCTCTGTTATTAGGTAACCCTCACTTCCCATGGGATGGCGAATTACGCTTCTATGAGAACCACCTCACCATTCCTGGCGAACTCGATGTAACGGGCGTGACCTTTATCGGTCTACCGGGCGTATTAGTCGGCTTCAATAAAGATGTCGGTTGGACGCATACCGTATCTCAAGCAAAACACCTAACAATGTACCAACTGCAACTGGACCCAACAAATCCGCTACGCTATAGCTATGATGGCGTATTCCGAGATATGACCAGCAAGCAAATCGAAATTCAGATTAAGCAAGCCGATGGCAGCTTAGCAACGATGCCAAAAACGATTTACTCCAGCCACTATGGCCCGATCGTAGATTTATCCAGCATTAGCCCTGCGTTAGGTTGGAATACAACTACTGCTATTTCTTATCGAGATGCCAATGATAAAAACTACTCAGTATTGGATAACTGGCTGGCTATTAATGCTGCCGGTAGTAGTGAAGAAGTCATTACCGCCTTTGATGAATTCCAAGGAAACCCTTGGGCCAATACCATCATGGTTGATAAAGACGACGCAACGTATGTTGATGCCAGCAATACCCCTAAGCTGAGTCCTTATGCAGAACAATATGTACGTGTTGCCGTACTGTCTCCACAGCTTGCCCCAATGTGGCAAAAAGGTGGCGGATCAGTATTAATTCCTGGACATATCAGCGCTTATGAATGGGATGAAGCCAACAACGGTTTGAATACCATTACCAATGCACCACAGCAAAATAGCGACCAATACGTTTTCAACGCCAATAGCAGCCACTGGCTAACCAACCTAGATGCACCATTAACTGACTTCAGTATTTTATATGGCCCAGAAGGCACAGAGCGTAGCGCGCGTACTCGTTATAATGCTCAGCTGATTTCAGATATGTCGGGGAATGGTTTAGCCGGAGTAGATAACAAGTTCTCATTGGCTGAATTGCAATCTGTGATGACCGATAACCGTTCGCTTTATTCAACTGATTTCCGTGATCAACTCGTAACGCATTGCCAGACGGTGACTGATTTTGATCTTAATGGCGAAAGCATTGATCTCAGCGCAGCCTGTGGCGTTTTAGCTAATTGGGATGGTCGTTATAATACCGACAGCATCGGCGCACACATCATGCGTGAATTTATGCAGCACTATCGTGTTGGCGATCATACGGCATTATCCCCTGATTTATTCAGTGCCGCCTTTGATGTATCAGCACCAGCACAAACCCCATCCGGTTTGAATACGACTGGCGCAGCAGAAGCGTTGGCCATTGCAGTAAAACGTTTGAATGATCTAGGTATTAGTCTAACCAGTGCTTTAGGTGATGTTCAATACGTGATTAAAAACGATGAACGTATTGCTATTCACGGCGGCTATAGCTTTGAAGGCATGATGAATATGACGGAAACAAAAATTCCATCACGCAGCACCTCTGACTTTGCTAACTTGCCTACGGGTACTGCTATTGCTGGCACAACGCTAACGTCGATGACAGAAGCCGATGCAGTGGTAGAAAGTGCCGCTTATCGCATCAACTACGGCAGCAGCTTTGTATTGTCTTTAGAGATGACACCTGAAGGCCCTAAAGCAGAAGCCTTTTTAAGCTTTAGCCAATCACACGATCCTGAATCAGAAAACTTTGCTGATCAAACTCAGCTGTTTTCAGATCAAATGTGGCGTCCGGTATTATTCAAAGAAGCTGAAATTGTGGCTGACTTGAAGCGTACTGTTAATATTTCTGAATAAACTCTAGTCCGTTTATACTCGTCAGTTAATACGATAAAAAACACAGAAATATAAGTAGTAACAAAAAAAGGCGGCTATTCATTTTATAAATGGATAGCCGCCTTTTTTGTCTTTAATTTAAGTGCTTAGCTTAGCCCTTACTTTGCACTTTTATTATCAATACCATGACTCATCGCATACAACACAGGCACTACCCCAAGCGTAAGTAAGGTGGCAAAGCCTAAACCGCAACTAATCACCACCGCCATTGCACTGAAGAAAGGATCGGTTAATAACGGCAACATACCTAAAATAGTCGTTACC
>JBALXL010000054.1:0-2959 GCA_036960805.1 Pseudomonadales bacterium | reverse complement strand
ATTCATGCGTCCAAAAGTATTAACACTGGATCAAATGATTCCAGGATATGAAACCCGTGTCATCAAACGACGGATTAAACACAGAGAGTTTACTAATAAGAAATTTGTATCTTTGGTGGCAAAGCTGATGAAACGCTCGGATAGTGACGAAGTTAAGATGACTTACGACTCACATGATCACTCCAGTGAGAAAGACCTGAAGTCTGCCAGAAATTAACCTTATCAAATAAAAAAGCCGCGCAATGCGCGGCTTAAATCTAAAAAATACAACACTCTAACACTACAACATTTCTGCCAAGTTTATTGATTGCCCCAACTGAATACTTGAGCTGAATTCCCCGTCGCATCCCACAACCATAAATCCTGGCCGTTATTAGGTGTTCCGTTTTTCACATCCAAGGCTAAGTTATGGTTTTTTCTCGGGCGAATACTATCGCCAACGAAATCCCATTTCAAATTAATATGATCAACACAGTCATACATCTTCACACTGGTGCCAGCGCTATTGCCGTTAGTACTATCTAGACACATATGTGGATTCGATTTGTTACGAATATAACCCGTCGCTTCCTCATAAATCCATTTCTGCCAAGTCGCCGGATTCCAGCAGGAATGAACAAAGACATTATTGCCATTGGCTGCTGAACTGCTGGTATCCATGCAGACACCCATCACGTTAAGCTCTTTATAAACAGGCGGAACAATAACACTCTGTATTTGGTCGATAACAGCCTTGGGACCGCCTATCCATTGCACTTTTCTTTGATCCAGTACACTGGAGCTATTCGTGTGGTTAACATCAAAATTATTGGGGCTAAGACCTTTGTTTACATCAATGCCAACTTGAGTCGTTGTGAGGTAAATGGTTGCGTCATGGTCACCACCGGAACCTGAATCACTCCACTCCCACAAAGAGCTACCGCTTAGCAACAGGTCATCGCGTACACAACGCAGCATATCCGTGCTTGGACCATAGCCACTTTGATTGGGAACGGCGACATCGCCTAGGCAGGTGTAGCCAGACGGAGCAATAGGACTCCACAGTGTCACATCTGTATCACCACCGGTACCTGAGTCGTTCCAGCGCCAGTCATAACCTAAAGGTTTGGCTAACATGCCACTGCCATCGTCAAAGGCAACCATGGAGCTGCCTGGTAAACGAGAATACGTATAGGCATAACGACCATCGGTGGCCAGGCCTGCGGTATCTCCGAGGCTATACCAGTTTGAAGGCAAATCCTTTACGCGCCAGATCGAGATATTATTATCGCCTCCGGTACCTGCATCAGCATAAACCCAGCTATATTGATTCCACGACGCAATCTTTAAACCCGACTCAGAAGTATCATTCGCGAGATAGCTTTTATCGTCACCGGTTAACCAATAACCTTCATTTTCAGCATCTGAATAATTTAACCAATAACGTGTTTTTCCTGCGGCTACTTTAGCCGCTTCTGCCTGTTTATTTTGCTTAGCGTTACGAGGCACATCAAATTGATAGCGGTTACCAAATTCACTTTGGCAAGTGCTGATGCCATTAGCCCAAATCCCTGCAGCTGAAGTAACTTTCCAGTTGCCTGAGGTATCTGAACAAGCATAAGCAAAAGAGGCTGCACACTGAACATCATTAAAACGCCCCGCAATACTAATAGCACAGTTTTCCTCGCCGATATTATTGGGTTCATTTTCGGCCCAACTCCAAACGGCTGCTGCGGTACGTGGATCATTGTTTTTTAACCAGTCAAAACCAAATACGGTACCACCACAGCTCATTAATGGTTTGATCATATCGGTAGGCACATACTTGTCTGAGCTGAAGTCGTCTTCTGCTGCAGAATCATAGAACAACGCATAACGTGATTCAGCATGATCACTACAGTTCAATAATGAAGCTCTGTTATCTGCGGTATCACCACCGTCTTTTTCTGAGTTGGTGGTTCCAAAAACCCAGCCTCGCCCCACCGTATTCGCAGAGGCACCACTGTATCCCTGAAAGATAATTTGCTTACCTTTGGCTAACATATCACCAGCACTAAGGTCCGATGGGAAATTAACCCGGCCTTCGCTGTCGGATGCACGTTCCGGACGATACACAATATCGCCAAGTGTGCGCTGAATGGCTTCGGCAAAATAATGATAGGAATCGTCATCCATCTGATCTTCAAGCTTAATAATCACAACCTGATCACGATTATTCTTAGCCCAGTCGCCAATTTCTTTTAACGCGGTATCGGTATAAATATAATCGCCAGTCAAAATACCGCAACGGCCACCGTTATGACAAAGGATGGTAGACACATATTCAAGGGAAGTATTACGCCATAAATCCAACTCTAAAAAGCGTGCGCCTTCATTTAACTGCTCGGTAATACTGATATTTTGGTTTTCATACAGTTTCATATTGTAGGCGTTGGAACTGTATGAATTGTGAGTTCCTATGATGTTGCTCTTGACCAAAGGCGTATGCTTTTGCAAACCGTATTGCAAGTTAAGTGCGTCTTGGCTCCAGTTAGCAAGAGCCGTTGAACTAATTACTGACAAACTCAATAAGCTGCTAGCCAAGAGGATATTGGTTTTATTTTTTATCATTAAAAAACCTTAAATTAGAGTGTGATGTTTATTATTTCTGATGATGTTTTTTAGACAATCGAGATATAAAGATAAGAAAAAGCCGCGCAATGCGCGGCTTAATATTGTTTAAAAGAAGATGATTTAGTTACTACCAAAGCTGAATTGCTGGGCCGCATTACCGTCTGCTTTATAAAGCTGAAGATTGGCGCCGTTATCGGTGCTGCCATACAAAACATCTAACGCCAGCGAATGATTTTTACGTGGACGAATCGTATCGCCTACCACATCCCACTGTAGATTAGGATGGTTTTCACAAGCCCAAATACTGACGTTGGTGAAGTCTTCGTTACCGTTAGTGCTATCTAAGCAGAAGTTAGGGTTATGCTTG
>JBALXL010000053.1:0-3025 GCA_036960805.1 Pseudomonadales bacterium | reverse complement strand
CCCAAAACCCCATCCTTGCAAAAGGGTGGGGTTTTTTTATGCCTGCATGAAAGTGGTGTTCCGCGGGTATGTTGGCGGAAGTGATTGGCTTGAGAGAGAATAGGGAGGTGGCTTTTGTGTATGCTGGCTAATTAAGTTGCATAGCTGCTATTATCCGATTCAAAATAAAAACCGACCACCTTCGGTCACCTTAAAAGCCTATCAAATAAATATGAATCTTGACGAGCTACTGGCCATTCTGGCCGACGGTAAATTTCACTCTGGTGAAGACCTGAGTCGCGTGCTTGATGTTAGTCGCACGACGGTCTGGAAGCAGGTTGCGAAATTGCAGAATTTAGGTGTTGAGGTGAATGCTGTCAAAGGGCGGGGTTATCGTTTGCGGGGCGCAGTTGATTTGTTGTCGCTGGCTGAGATATATCGGCATCTTTCGGATAGAGCGTCTGATGTCTTTGATCATATCGATTTAAAGCTCACAGTCGAATCTACAAATAGAATGGCTGGGGATAGCAATTTAGCGCCCTATGTTTGTTTGGCGGAAATGCAGACCGCTGGGCGTGGTAGACGTGGGCGAGAATGGGTTAGTCCCTTCGCAACCAATATTTATTTATCCCTGGTATGGCGCTTTAACGAGGCGACGGCCTCTCTCGATAGTTTGAGTTTGTGTGTCGCAGTTGCAATGGCGCGTGCGTTGCGTAGATTGGGTTGTTCTGAAGTTGGTTTGAAGTGGCCAAATGATTTGCTTTTTGAGGGACGCAAGCTGGCGGGTATTCTGTTGGAGGCTTCTGGTGAAATTGGTGGCCCGATTCGTGTTGTTATAGGTATAGGTCTTAATGTGGCTATGACTGAAGGGCAAGCTGGGGCGATTGATCAAGATTGGATTTCTCTCAACGAAATCTCTTCAAAGTCACTGTCACGAAATGAAATTGTTGCCGCTGTTTTGGATGAAATGGCGGTGGCTTTGCCGGTTTTTGAGGATGAAGGTTTCGTGGCGTTTGAGAGCGACTGGCGAGAATTTGACTGTTTGATCAATAAATCGGTTGATCTGCACCTTGGGTCAGGTGTGATTGCTGGTGTGGCGCGAGGTGTGGGTTCAACTGGTGAGTTGTTTATTGAGCATGGCGATACCATTAAGTCTTATCGCGGTGGTGAGGTAAGTGTCAGGGTTAGTAAATGATACTGGAAATTGATGTTGGCAACAGTGCGTTAAAATGGCGAGTTGTTGATACTCAAGGGTGCGCCTTAGATAAAGGACGCTCATTATTAGCCAGCATTAATATGCTTGGTGAGGTGTCGCTGAATTATCCATTCGTGAAATTAGCCAGGATATCCTGCGTGGCAAGTGCTGAAGTCAGGCAAAAGCTTGCACAAGAAGTCTTTGACTTGTGGGGAATTGAGGGGCGATTTGCAGAAACCAAAAAAAGTTATGCTGGTTTAAGTATTGCCTATGTTGACCCTGCTCGACTTGGTGTTGATCGCTGGGTAGCAATGTTGGCTGCTCACCGAGAAGCAGCTGGTCCAGTTTGTGTATTTGATTGTGGTAGTGCGATTACAGTCGACCTAGTTGAAGAGAAGGGTTTGCATAAAGGTGGCTATATTGTCCCTGGTCTAGGTATGCAGCGTGAATCCTTGCTCAGAAATACCGGGCAGATTCGTGTTGAAGCGTTAGTTAGTGCTGATCGTTTTGGCTGGGGCGTCAGTACTGAAGAGGCGATTGATTTCGGGTTGTCTCGCATGGTGGCAGGGTTTATTGATGATATCGTCGGCGAGCTTCTTGAGCGTAGGGTGATGCCTGTGTTGTTTTTGACAGGTGGAGATGCTGAATTGTTGCTGCCTTTGCTTAAGCATGCTTTGTTATTTAAGCTGCGCCCTGAGTTAGTGTTGGATGGTTTGAGGGTCGCCTTACCATAGCTTTTCTGGTAATGCTTTTGTTTACAAGGAGTGGTCTTTTCGAATGCGTTGGATTTTTTATGCTTTGCTAGTCGCAAATGTGGCTTTTTTTGGCTGGTATACGATTGTCGAGCAAGGGGCTGAGTCTTTTGACGTGGCCGATGCTGCGAGTGTCGAGGATGGTGTTGCGCGCATTAGGCTGCTCACAGAAATTGGTGAGGACGTTGATGTAGGGCTGGAAAGGCGTTCGGGGACTGAGAAGTGTGATGTTTATGGACCGTTTTTTTCAAACTCTGACGGAAAATCCTTTCTGTCGATGGTTAAGAGAGGCGGCTTTAGCGGTAGGGTTGAGCGAGAAAATGTTGAGTTAAAGCCTTATTATTGGGCGTATATTTCACCTCAGTCATCATCACGTAAGGCGCATGCCTTGGTGAATCGCTTGCGAGGTGAGCAAGTTAACGCTGAGTTTATTGGTGAAGGCCGTTTTAGGAAAGGAGTTTCGTTGGGCAATTTTGAATCACAAGAGTTGATTTCTGCATTGCAGCGTCGCTTAGCAAAGTTTGACATATTAATAAACTTTGAGCGAAAATCGCGGGATTATAAGCAATTTTGGGTGCTATTGAACCCAAAGAGTGAATCTCGGATGCCCGCAGAGTTGCGAGATAAATTGATTGCGAGATACCCTGATATATTTCATCAGGAAAAAGTGTGCAAACCTGTTGCGTCGGGTTAATAGTTCGCATAGAATTGCGCTCCTAATTTGTGATGAAAGGCCTCCTTAGCTCAGCTGGTAGAGCAACTGACTTGTAATCAGTAGGTCGTCCGTTCGACTCGGATAGGAGGCTCCAACAAGATCCTTTCTCATTAATTAGAAAAGCACGTTAGCCGGTAATTTAGGTTGATAAGGTGTGGTACGAAAGGCCTCCTTAGCTCAGTTGGTAGAGCAACTGACTTGTAATCAGTAGGTCGTCCGTTCGACTCGGATAGGGGGCTCCACGTATTCCCTTTTCACACGTGTGTAGTGCATTGATTGGTCGGTTTGACAGTTGATGAGTTGTAATATGATCGGAGGGGTTCCCGAGCGGCCAAAGGGATCAGACTGTAAATCTGACGGCTCAGCCTTCGGAGGTTCGAATCC
>JBALXL010000052.1:0-3040 GCA_036960805.1 Pseudomonadales bacterium | reverse complement strand
CATTGCCTGGTGCAATCGCATCAGACTGTGGTGCTTCTGTACGCCAAGCAACACCGTAACTGATCGTGTTATCCCACTGAACAGCCATATCACCGAAGTTGAATTCGGTAGCTTGAGCACTACTGGCAGCAGCCGCTAGCGCTAGCGCTAGAGGTGCTTTACGAAACATTGTATATATAGCTTTGCTTTTCATATTATTATTCTCCGCAAGGCCTAGTTAGAAGCTTCAAGAACAGCTGGGTTAGCAACTGTAAATGAACCTTTAATTAGAGTGACTGATTGAGTTAGCATTTCTATAAACGCCGCTGGCGCATCAGAATTAGCAAATGTGCTGTGTGTACCGGTACTAAGACGAGTTACAACCTGTGTTGGAGAAGACAAATCACCGACCACAGTCTCTTTATTTACAGTCTCAAGTCCCATGATTGTTGCTAGACCATTGGTGCCTGCAAAAGTAGATCTGGCTGTTGGCGCTTCTACAAGTAAGCCAAGAGCTGGAGCGAAGGCTGCATAAGGGTTGGTATCTCCATTAGCAAAATAATCAAAGTTAGGTACTGTTGGATCGGGTAAGAATGAACCTTGGCCTTTAAATCCAGTAGGGTATGAAATTCCAGCAAGTTCAGCTTCGTCAGTTGGTAATGCATCACCACCAACCATGTTGAACAATACGATTGGAGTGCCCGTCGCAGCAAGAAGACCACCAGTCATAACTGGATCTACGCTATCAATAGATGCTTGCAAGATAGAAAAGTATTTCTCAAGATCACTAGAACCTTGAGTAAGACCTGCTCCTGCTAGCGAACCTAGGATAGTGGGTGCAAAAGAAGGTGAGTTTTCTAAAAGCTTAGTAATTTGACTACCACCATTCGATAAGATTACACCTTGAACCTTATTCAAATTGGTATTAGCAGCGAGTACTGCAGGGTCATTATTTACCGCAGCAAACGTTGTCGCAAAGATAGCACCTAAAGAATGACCTGCTACAAATACCTTCGTAAGGTCTAATTTGGTACCACCAAGTTCAGTATCAATATTCACCAAAGAAGCGTTCAGGTTTAGTAGATCAACCACCGCTTGTTGGATATTGTCACGTGAGCGAGTGAAGTTGAATAGGTTGATAATTGTTGACCCAGACGTTCCAGCAGATGGCGTACCATCAGTACCGTCAGTATCTACAGTGCCATCAAAATCCATCGCATGACGAATACCAGTGCCATTTTGAGAGATGCTATCGTGCTGCTCAGTCAAGTTCTCAAAAGTAGTACCTGAATATGTTGGATTTGCCGCAACACCCGCATAAGGTGAGGAAGTAAAAGCGGCCAAGCCAGGCTCTACCGTAAATGGCAGAACTGCATTGTTAGTAGGGGTACCATCAGAGTCAGATGTTAGAGGAGCAATACCGTGCAATGGCAAATCGATAGCAACAGTCGCAATACAGTTAGCGGCCAGACCTGCTGAATACGCTAGACCGTTTGTACGTGCACCTGTAATACCGTGGACATACATGACAACAGGGAATGGAGTTGCACAAGTACCTGCCCCAACGCCGTAATCAATTTCCGCAGGCATAGTAATCATGACTGGCGAATAGTTTGTGCCAACAGACTCAGGGAAAGGATAGCGATAAGTTACGTTAGTTGATTCATCTGTATCTTTTGGAGGAGTACTTCCTGCAGGTTGAGTCAAAGCAGCATCTAAAATGGCGCCAAGAGTAACGTTAGCCGTCCAAGCAGGGTCAGCGGCCATCGCAGCTGGAATACCAGCAGCAGTGAACTCAGTAGTTAGAGTCGCGGAACCCAAGAAATCAGGTAATTGAATCTGGCCTTGAATATAGCGAGTAAAGCTATCAGTAGTCCCTAGGAACGTCGCTGGAGAAGCACCACCAGTATAAGTATGAGGGGTGTTGTCAGGATCAGCAGCATCAAGTTTAGCAATTGTTGCAGCATTAATAGCGGCATCAACGACTGTTGCATTGATCAAATTAACCGTACGAGGAGCTGGACGATCAACCACACTATTAATGGTTAAAGGTGCACCAACAATAGCGCTTAAATCTGATGCAGATAACGTCGAATAGATTGCACTGGCATAAGAATCAGTCAGCTTAATGGCCGCTATTACATCGTCGTTAGTAGGATCTAAATAACCAGGGTCACTAGGGACTAGGCCTTGCAGAGTATTACTACCTACCGCTACGCCTTGTGCTACAAGAGTTGTAGAGCCAGCGGATAGACTTTCCATCAACGCTTCTGTGTTAGCCAAAGGTAACTGATCAGCAACGAACAAAGAAGGAGCTGCATATTGCTTTAATATGTCTGGACCAGAACCTGTTGTGAATGCATAGCTTAAGATAATGTTTTCTTGCGTTAGCGCCGCCTGAGTTACACTGGTTAAGAAACCACCGGCCAATTGCTCCCAACCCTGTATGGCAGTACGAACTGGAGCAAGCGATGGGCTTACTAATTCAATATTGCTTGAGGTATGTTCATATTCAGAAGAAGAAACAACGGTTTCACCATTGCTGTCTTTTAACTTGTCAGTAATTACGACGATGTATTTAGTCTTTGGATCCAAAGGCTTTAAAGGGTGGATACGAATGGTCGGGGTAGCACCATTATCCATCGCGACATATTCTGCGACATAATCTGTACCAGGAGCTAGCTGGTCCGGGGCATCTGAAAATGGGTTAGCTGGGAATGCTGCAATAATTGTATTTAAATCTAAAGCATCGATAGACGAATCGTCTTCGTTACTTTTAAGCTCAATCAACCAAACAGAAGAACCGGCCTGAACAGTCGCTGGGTCAAGTGCAGCAGTAAAAGTGACATTAATTGCTGAGTTAGTAGAGAAGCCTGTTAGATCGTTAATAGCCGTGGTGACTGGTGGAGATGTATCGGCAGTACTCGCAGTGCCATCAGAGGTCGCGGCATCAGCGAATAAAAAATCAATAGCGACGGGAACATTGCCACGAGCTGCAGAGAAAATAACAGCAGTTGAAGAGGCTCCCTGTCCTGGTTGACCAGCATTAACGGGATCCGTT
>JBALXL010000051.1:0-3218 GCA_036960805.1 Pseudomonadales bacterium | reverse complement strand
CTCAGATTAAAGGTCTGAACGTAGCAGTACGTAACGCAGGTGATGGTATCGCTCTAGCGCAAACCGCAGAGGGTGCTTTAGGTTCCATGAACGATAGCTTGCAGCGTATTCGTGAACTTTCAGTGCAGTCTTCTAACGCTACTAACTCTGACGTTGACCGTGATGCATTACAAGCGGAAGTGAATCAGCTAGTCGCTGAAATTTCGCGAACTGCAGATGAAACAGATTTTAACGGACGAAATCTGTTGGATGGTTCCTTCTCTGCTTCTTTCCAAGTAGGTGCTAATGCTGGCCAAACAATTGACGTATCAATTGGTCAGTTAACGGCTGATCGATTAGGCTCTTCATCTCAATCGGGTTTGAGCGCAATCGGTACTGATAATGCGCTTGAAAATGGTGACTTAGTTATTAATGGTGTGCCAATTTCAGCTTCAAAAGCTGAAGATGATACCGCCTCTACTTCTGGTAATTCGGCCTCAGCCATTTCTAAGGTGGAAGCGATTAATCGCTTTAGTAGTGAAACAGGTGTAAGTGCTCAGATTAATGAAAATACTGCTTCGGGTAGTGAAATATCGGGTGCAGTCACCAGTGGCAGCTTCTCACTTAATGGTGTAGATATTGCTTTCTCGACGACTACGGATGCCGCGCAAACACGAGCATCTGTTACCGAAGCCATTAACGCGGTAGCAGATCAAACAGGTATTACCGCTGTTAACTCTGACAGTGCTGCGGGTGGTGTAGATTTAGTTGCTGCAGATGGTCGTAATATCCAAATTTCTTTTGATACCGCTGCGGTAACTGGCGTGACGACTGCTGCTGATTTTGCTGCGGCAACAGGTTTAGCCCAAGTTGGAGACGGCACAGGAACGGGTGCTGTTAGTGATACCTTTGAGGGTGGCTTTACCTTGATTGCTGATGGTGATCAGAAAACAATTGATATTACTGGTGGTAATGGAACTGGGCGTGGTGATCTTTCTAATGCTGGTCTTACAGAGGGTAGTTATGATCGTGCGGTAGCAGCAACGGTATCTGAAGTTAAAACAGATATAACTAAGGCTTCTACCAATGGCAATGGTACGTTAAGTAATACTCTTGCTAGAGAAGATACTGGTGGTACGTTATTGACGGAAGATTCAGCTGTTGCGACAGGTACGGCACAGTTCGGAACAACGGGTGAATTATTGGTAACGGGTTCTAGTGCAACCTTTACTGTTTCTGATGGTACTAATGTAACGAGCTATGCAGTGACAGCAAGTGGTTCCCTATCCTCCGTGGGTATCGCTTTGCAGGCCGCAGCGACCGGGGATGGTATTGCTCTTGATGTTTATGAAAAAATTGATGTGACAATTGATAGCACTTCAATGACAAATGGAGAAGGCTTCACTCTTGCGGGGCAAACATTCACCGTTTCTGGAACGTCTGCTGATGTTCAAGCAGAGGGGTTGTTGAATGCAATCAATTCCGCTGATTTTAGTGCTGTTGTAGGAGCTACCGGTTACGTACATGCTGAGTTGAATGCGGCGGGTACAGAAGTATCTTTGACAATTAAGAACGATACTGCATCAGTAGTCGACATAACAGCAACGACAACATCAGGTTCTATTGATGTGAACCTTTCTGGTGCAAACGTAACGGTGACGACTACCGGTAATTTCTTGATGGGTGTGCTTGCCTTTGAATCAACTAATAACTCTGAAATTGAGGTGGTAACAATTGATACTGCAGGAGATGTTACCGGTTCAGCGGGTACGGTATCTCAAACTACTGCGAGTAATAATGTCTTAGCATCAAGTTCTGAAACGGACATTAGTATCAATATTGGCGGCGTTGATGCATCACCCGCTACGCCTTTGGCAGCGGGGTCGACGGTTGCTGAATTAGCCAATAAGGTTAATCAGGTAGACGGTGTTAGTGCTTATGAAGAAATTAAGTTAACAATTACCGCCTCTTCACTCGATTCTGGTGAGCAATTATTATTTAAAGGTGCGGGTGCAGGAGCAAGTGTAACGGCAACGCCTGATAGTGATGGTAATTTTACCTTAGCTGCTTTGGTTGATGATATTAATGGCACTGATTTTGGAGGAGAGTCACTAGCAGTAACCGCTTCTTTGAATGCGGCAGGGACCTCTATAGATCTGACTGTTCGTAACTTTAGTGCAAGTGCCGTCACTTTAGAGTCAGAAAATGCTGATGGAGCAAATATTACCGTAAGTGAAGGTGGTGGTACCGTCATTGGGGAACAAGCTCAGGCTCTATCTGGCGAGTTGAAATTCTTCTCTGATGATGGACAAGATGTGAATGTCACTTTGTCAGATCCAACAACGGGTGGTGAACTGTTTGCTAGTAAGAGTCAAAGTGCAGATTTTACTGGTGTAAATGGCTTGCAAGATGGTGATATTTTAATTAACGACGTGACAATTGGTGGAGCTGAGACCGGCGCAGATACTGCATCGGCAACAGTCTCTTCTGATGGTGAAAAGATCCTTTCTTCTGAAAAGGGCTTGTCAGCGATTGCAGTAGCAGCAGCGATTAATAAAGTATCTGAAGAAACTGGAGTAAGCGCATCGATTAATGAAACTAAACTGGTTGGTGGTGATGGTGATGGTGCTGTGCCTGGAAGCTTCGAGCAAGGTGATCAGGCTGGCTTATTCATTAATGGTGTTAATATAGGTACTGTTACTCTACAGAACGAAGGTGCTACAACTAATGTTGATACCGACCGTGCCCGCGCCGATACGATGAATCTGATAAATCAGAACGCAGGAAAGACTGGGGTAACAGCGGAAGATAATGGTGTATCACTCACTTTAACGGCTGCTGATGGGCGTAATATCTCAATTGCGATTGATGATAGAGCGGGTCAAGATGACTCTATCGGTGCTTTGTTAGGCTTAGATTCTGAACAGGATGGCATTGGTGAATCAACCTTTGGTGGTAATACAACAGCGATTGCAGGGGTCTCAACCTCTTCAGAAGCTTCCACTTATGAAACGACTTACAGCACCGTTAAACTTGAATCTGCCAAAGAGTTTAAAGTTGAAGGTGGTGCTAATGGTAATGATGAATTGGCGGCACTAGGTCTAGCGGCGGGTTCCTACGGCGGTGGTGAAGATGGTCAGTTCCTTAATGAAATTGATATCACTACAGTTGAGGGTGCAACAGCAGCACTAACCGCAATCGATAATGCTATCGGACAAGTAGCCAGCCAGCGAGCAGAT
>JBALXL010000013.1:0-42436 GCA_036960805.1 Pseudomonadales bacterium | reverse complement strand
AGCGCTGGAATATCTCCCTGTTTCACTACCGTAACCACGGCGCTGCTTATGGTCGAGTCATGGTCGGTTTTCAGGTTGCTAAGGGGGAGAAAAAACTCGCGCATGAGTTTTTCGACAAAATCGGCTATCCCTATAAAGAAGAGACGGATAACCCGGCTTATCAAACCTTTTTGGGATAGGTTTAAATTTGTGT
Organism: Pseudomonadales bacterium; assembly: GCA_036960805.1. GTDB lineage: Bacteria > Pseudomonadota > Gammaproteobacteria > Pseudomonadales > IMCC2047 > IMCC2047. Next base: position 42,243 of record JBALXL010000013.1, on the reverse strand, counting down.
GTCATCCCCTGCGAATGGGAGGCGCTCCAGGGCGCCCTTTAATTAGGGCGGCTATTTCCCAGCAACCTTTGTGTTTCATCAACTAGCTTTTCCACCAGCTCCCCAGCGGGCATTTCACGATTAAGTCCTGCAGCCTGTCCGTAAAGTAAAAACTCTGCAAAACCATCCTGCTTTTCGTGGCTGTTCTTCATTAGAGGCCCACTGACTTGGTACATTTGAGGGAATGGTGCAGCGTTCGGTTGCTGCTCTGCCATGATTTCCATGTAAGTATTGTTCTTGGCTCTCGCCGGCCGACCTGAAAAAGCGCGGGTCAGGCGGGTGTCGGTATCTTTGGCAGATTTTAATGCTGCTCGGTATGAGGGGCTGACTGCGGCTTCAGGGCAGGATAAAAAGGCGCTGCCTATTTGCACGGCACTGGCACCCAGCATAAACGAGGCGGCAATGCCTCGGCCATCAGCGATACCACCTGTGGCGATAACGGGGATATCTACAGCGTCGACTATTTGCGGTACCAAGGCCATGGTGCCGATGCCAAAGTCTTCGCTTGATACTTCGAAGGTGCCGCGATGCCCACCGGCTTCCCAGCCCTGGGCAATGATGGCGTCAACGCCACGTTGAGCGAGATGTTTTGCTTCGTCGACGGTTGTTGCGGAACAAAGAATCAGGCTGCCGATATCTCGTAAGGCGGCTAGCTTGTCGTCAGAGGGAAGACCGAAATGAAAACTCACCACCCGTGGCTTGATTTCTAATACGGCAGCTAACTGTTCGTCATCAAAGGAGCGGTGCGCACTGTCTTTAGCGTGGGTTGATGCTGGTGGCATGCCCAGTTGCTGTTGTTGATAAATTGAGGCGATTAGTTGATGACAGGGTTCATCCAATTTTGATTCGCCAGCAGCCTCAGGGTGAGCAAAGAAATTAAAATTAAAGGGTTTGTCGGTGAGGGCGCGAATTTCGGCAGCGGCAGTTATCAACTCTGCGCTGGACATTTTTGCACAGCCCAGGCCGCCTAGTCCGCCAGCATTGCTGACGGCGGCAAGCAATGTTGGATTTGTTTCTCCTGCCATGGGCGCCAGGATAATGGGGTGTTGAATGCCAATCAGGTCGAGCAATTCAGTTCTTCGCCACATAGGTGTTCCCAGCGTTGTTCAGAGATTTCTTTGGCTAAAAAAACAGCAGTTGCTCTTCCGTTGCTAAACCATTCAGAGGGATATCCCACTCGGCGGGTTCCAGAAAATCGACATGCTGGCAGCTATGCGCTAATCCCATCAAATAAGGTTTTTTCGTTTCGCGTACGAATTCAAAGGTGCGGTCATAAAAACCTTTGCCCATGCCCATGCGGTTGCCTAGCTCATCAAATCCCACCAACGGCGCTAAGACCAGATCAAGAATATTGGCATCCTGTAAATCTTCCAGTTCGTGTACGGGCTCGGGGATGTCGTAGCGGTTCATGAAGAACTCTGTGTCCGGCGTGTAGTGCACAAACTTCATGGTGTTTTCGCCCTTACTGTCGATGATAGGCAGGTAACAGGATTTACCTTGTTGCCAGGCTTGCTCGACTAGGTGGTGAGGGCTGATTTCCCCGTCGCTGGCGAGGTATACACCAATGTGCTGGCTTTCTTCGAACACAGGTAGCGGACTAACAAATTCAAAGATGGTTTGAGCTGCAAATTGTTGAGCGTCATCGCTCAGTTCACGGCGTTTGGCGCGAATAGCGCGACGTATCTCGGTTTTAGATTCCATAATCAGCGTCAACAGTTGAAAGGTTATAAATGAAGTTGCGAGGATTATAATCGAAAAGGAGGGAGATAAAAAAGAAGACTCTCCAATGTGCCGCTGTCGATGAGGGCCTTGAACCGGAGCTCAAGGTGGGAGCGTGTAAAGTAAATTAGGCTTTCCGATCGAGCGGACTTGCACACCATTACTTTAAGCCGGCCCCCGGGGTAAAACTTATAGGCTCGAGGACATTACCGACTGGCAAACACAACAGAGAGTCGTAATATTAAGTATATACAGATGTGTTGTTTTGTCAGGCTTAGATGAGTAAATAGTTAGAATTTTTTGGCTTGACGCGTGAGCTGAATAACAGTAAACAGTTTAAGAAAGCTCTTGTAACACTTCGTCAACTTTGGTTGCCAGGCGTAGTGCAATATTTTGGCTGGTGCTGTTGGTGCTGTCTTTTTGTAGGAACTCATGGGCGATGTTGAGTGCTGCCATGACGGCAATACGTTCGAGGCCGTGAATTTTCCCAGAGGCGCGAATCTCACGCATTTTTTCATCCAGATAACTTGCCGATTGATGCAGCGCGGCGCGCTCTTCTTCCGGGCAGGCAACTAGGTAATCTTTATCGAGGATTTGTACTTTTGTTGTGTTGGCGGCCACTAGCTAGTTCTCCATGGCTTTAAGGCGGGTGATCATGGCTTCAACTTTCGTGCGAGCTTCGTCTTTTTGCTGTACGATCTTTGACCGCTCAGCTTTCCAGTTGAGTTTTTCCTGCATCAGCGTGTTGTTCTGTGCGTCTAATTTTCTGCACAGTTCGATCAGCTGATTGACCTTTAGTTCCAATGCCTTGTAATCCAAGTCGCTCATGACAATATTATTCTTAATCCGTAAAACCTATAATGATATATTACTATAGTTGCGCAGTTGCACTCGGTCAATTACAAAGACCTTAAATAATGTGCGCCAAGTCCCCGATAAGCAAAGAGAAGTGTATGGATAACCTGGAAGATCTGGATCTTGATCCGGTGGAGTTTGATGAGCTGGCCAATCTGTTTGTGGAGTTAAAGGTGTTTTCGTCACCTTCTGAGCTGCACGGAATGCTATGTGGCATGCTTGCCCGCCCTGAAGAGATTGATGAGCACGGCTGGCTGGCGGGAGCGGCAACTTTCCTTGAGCAGACTAGTTTCGACAGTGACGAGGCGAAAACGCTGTTGCTGGAAATGTTTACAACGACTAGAGAACAATTGACGGCGACAGGCTTTGAATTGTTGCTGATATTACCTGATGATGATGAGGGTATTAGTGACCGGGCAGAACATCTGGGGCGCTGGTGTCTTGGTTTTATCACTGGTATTGGTGCAGCGCGCACGGCGCTGACAGAAGAAGGCAAGGAAACGCTGGAAGATGTTGAGAAAATCGCTCAAATTGACGAGCAGAGCCTTGAAGAGTGCGAAGAGCATGAGCAGGATCTGATGCAGTTGATAGAATATGTACGCATGGCAGCGCTTATGCTGCATAGCGAGCTACATAGCCAGGTCGACCAACCGGCTGCGGATTCTTCGCAACCGTCGATTCATTAAGCGTGTAGCAGGCAGGCACGAATTTTTATTCTAGCCTGATTTCCTCCGACTGATTTTATCCAGAGATTTCTGAATTATGCAGATCACCCAGCGTGAATATAAACGTCGCCGCGATGACCTGATGGCGCAAATGGGAAAAAACAGTATTGCTATACTGCCGGCCGGGCTCCTGTTAACGCGTAACCGCGATGTGGAGCATGCTTTTCGTCAGGATAGTGACTTTCATTATTTGAGTGGTTTTGATGAGCCCGAAGCAGTGATTGTGCTGAAGCCGGGTCGTGAGTACGGCGAATTCGTGATGTTCTGCCGTGAGCGTGATCCTGAAAAGGAGCTGTGGACAGGTCTGATTACCGGGCAAGAAGGGGTGTGCGAACACTACGGTGCCGATGATGCCTTTCCGTTCGCCGATATAAACGAGATTTTGCCAGGTCTGCTCGAAGGTTGTGACAAGGTTTATTCCTCTATGGGGACTAACCCTGAATTTGATCGTCAGGTGATGGAGTGGGTCAAGGTTATTCGTGCTCAGGCGCGTAACGGTTCGCAGCCGCCCAGCGAATTTTTGGTGCTGGATCATTTGTTACACGATATGCGGCTCTTTAAAAGTAAAAAAGAAGCGCAGTTGATGGGTAAAGCGGGGCGAATTTCTGCCGAAGGTCACGTTGCAGCCATGAAAGTCTGTAAGCCTGGCATGCAGGAATACCAGCTCGAAGCGGTTTATATCAATCATTTTATGAATCAGGGCTGCCGTTTACAGGCCTATCCGAGCATTGTTGGTGGTGGCGAAAACGCCTGCATTTTGCATTACACCAATAATGACAAAGAGCTGATGGATGGCGATCTGGTGCTGGTTGATGCCGGTGCCGAATACGAACTTTATGCCGGTGATATTACCCGTACTTTCCCCGTCAATGGCAAGTTCAGCACAGAACAGCGTGCGTTGTATGACGTGGTGCTCGACGCTCAATTAGCGGGTATTGCCGCTGTTAAGCCGGGCAATCACTGGAATCAGCCTCATGAAGCAGCAGTTCGTGCATTAACGGCTGGCTTGCTTGAACTGGGCATTCTCAAGGGTGAGTTGGACGAGCTGATTGAAGAGGAAGCCTATAAGCCTTTTTATATGCACAAAACCGGTCATTGGTTAGGGTTGGATGTGCATGATGTGGGCGAATATAAAGTCGGTGACGTTTGGCGATTATTGGAGCCGGGTATGGCGTTGACCGTTGAGCCGGGCCTGTATATTTCTCCGAATGCCAAGGGCGTCGCGAAAAAATGGCGAGGCATAGGCATTCGTATCGAAGATGACGTGCTGGTCACTAAAGACGGTTGTGAGGTGATGTCTGAACATGTGCCCAAACAGGCCGATGAGATTGAGCAGTTGATGGCGTCGTAAGGGTATTTTTGCAAACGTCACTCCAGCCTTCGTGTGAGTGACAATGCGGAAGTTTTTAGTAGCTCCCGAGTTAGAAAAGTTGATTAGGCTTTTAGAAACAAAATTATGACCACTAATAAAACAGAACAGCCGTCTGATATCGCTAGCTATGATGTCGTCATTATTGGCGGCGGCATGGTGGGAGCTAGCTTGGCCTGCGCATTGATGCCCGCGATTCGTGAGTTTGGTCTTAAGGTGGCGATGATAGAAAGCTTTGCTTTGCCTGAGCAGGCTGATGAGGTGCTTTACCAGCCTAGCTATGATGATCGCTCAACCGCTGTATCCTATGGCAGCCGGTGCCTGTTGCAACAATTGGGTGTTTGGAAGTCGCTTAGTTTGCATGCCACGCCTATCGAGCATATCCATGTTTCCGATAAAGGTTATTTTGGCAAAACCCGGTTGCATGCCGAAGAACATGGCATCGAGGCATTGGGTTATGTGGTTGAAAATGCGTGGTTGGGGCGCGTGCTGTTGCAAGAGGTTAGAGAGTCCGCGGCGATTGACTGCATCTCGCCAGCGTCAGTGTCTGCTATTACAACGATCGTTGATAGTGACGGGCAGAGTTATCAGCGATTGACGGTTGAGGGTGACGATGGCATTCAACAGGTCAACACACAATTGGCTGTTGTTGCCGATGGCGGGCGTTCTCAGGTGTGTCAGCAGTTAGGCATTCAGTTGCGCCAGAGCGCTTATCAACAGTGTGCGATTATCGCCAATGTCAGTGCTGAAAAGCCTCATCGAAATGTCGCTTATGAGCGTTTTACTGAGCAAGGTCCGATTGCGTTATTACCTTTGCATGAAGAAAAATCTTCTCGCCAGAATCGTTCGGCATTGGTGTTTACAGTTGCTAATAAGGATGTTGAAAGCGTGCTGGCGATGGATGATTCTGCCTTTCTTACTGAGTTACAGAGCCGCTTCGGATATCGTCTTGGCCGCTTTACGAGTATTGGGCAGCGGGAAAGTTATCCGCTCAATTTGCAGCGTTCCACTGAACAGGTTCGCCCTGGCATTGTGGTGATCGGCAACGCGGCGCATAGCTTGCACCCAGTGGCGGGGCAGGGCTTTAATCTGGCGTTACGGGGTTTAATGACGCTAGCCAAGCACTTGCAACGCGGCTTGGCTGAAGGAAAAGGCATCGGCTCGTTGCAGGTATTACAAGCCTACGTGGCAGAGCAGCAGGCAGACCAGGATAAAACGATTTTGTTTACCGACCAGTTATTAAAACTATTTGGCAATAGCAGTCCGATGGTGGGGCATGTGCGAGGCTGTGGCCTGTTGGCGCTGGATCTATTTCGCCCGGCTCGACATGCCTTTGCGCGTCAGGCGATGGGTTTGGGTGACCGTTTACCGCGAGTGAGCTCAGGAGCTGCCGAATGACAGGGCAAGTATACGATGTGATTGTTGTTGGTGGTGGCATGGTTGGAACTGCGCTGGCGGTTGCCTTGGCCAGTCAGTCGGTCGGTAGGCCTTTGCGTATTGCTTTAATCGAAGCCCGAGCGCCGACGGCGATGCCGGAAATTGATCAAGAGTCAGCATTTGAGCCTCGCGTGAGCGCGCTAACACAAGCCTCTCGGCAGTTGTTTCGCAATATTGGTGTGTGGTCACACATTGCCCGCCAGCGTCATGGTTTGATGCAAAACATGACGGTTTGGGACGCGGATGGCACAGGCCATATTGAATTTCGCGCTGAAGATATCGGCCAATCGGAATTGGGTTTTATTGTCGAAAATCATATTACGGTTGCTGCTTTGTTTGAGCGCTTGCAGGACTTCGACAATATTGACTTGATTGCACCGGCGCGTATTGAAGGTTTGAGTCAATATCATCAAGGACAACGTACGGTGTTTCTTGACGATGGTCGTGAGCTATCTGCACATTTAGTGGTGGGCGCTGATGGCGCAATGTCGCGAGTACGTGAGCTGGCTGGCATTTCGCATCAGGAAAAATCCTATCAGCAGAGCGCCATCGTCACCACGGTGAAAACCGAGCAACCACATCAACATACTGCCTGGCAGCGTTTCCTTGAAACAGGTCCACTAGCATTTTTACCGCTGCGAAATAGTGATGGCGATGACCACAGCTGTTCGATTGTTTGGTCTCTGGATGACGATGAGCTGGATGCCAAAATGGCACTGGATGATGATGCCTTTTCTGTCGTTTTGGCGCGTGCTTTTGAAAATCGCTTGGGCGATATTACCGCGGTAGATAAACGTTTTGCCTTCCCGTTACGACAACGCCATGCGGATCAGTATGTGCAGCATGGCTTGGCCTTGGTGGGCGACGCTGCCCATACGATTCACCCGCTGGCAGGCCAGGGTGTGAATTTAGGACTAATGGATGTGGCCGTGTTAACGGAAGAGTTAATGCGCGCCTCCCAGCGTCAGCTGGGTTTGGGCGACCTCTGTGTGTTGCAGCGCTACCAGCGTCGCCGCCGTGGTGATAATGCCCAGATGATGGGTACCATGTCCGGTTTTAAGCTGTTATTTGGTGAGTCCGCTTTACCTGTACGATGGCTGCGTAATACCGGTATGAATTGGCTGAACGAACTAGGGCCAGTTAAAAATCGTGTGGCGGCTAATGCCATGGGCTTGAGTGGCGATCTGCCGGCGTTAGTAAAACCTGATTTTTTAAACCCGAGCTTTTGAGGTAGGGCTGCTTGACCTGTTTATTTATCAGGCAAGGCGTTAAATTCTTTTTTCTTATTTTCAAACCAGTTTTTCATTGCTTCTGGTTGTTGCATAAGTTCTTGCATGTCTTTCATCGCATTTAGGTGAGCTTCATCCTTTTGCTGAAACATTTCGATGCCATGCTGTTTGCTCATTTCGGCTATTTCTTCAAATGAATTAGCCTGGAATTCTTTTTCGCATGCTCCTCCGAGTTGTTGGCAGCTCATTGTTTTCATCCCGTTCTCCTTTGTTTAAGCTTAATGTCGCAGCAGTTAGTCGTGATGCCTTTGGTACTATAATGCTGGCAGTACCATAAGCAGCAAAGTATTTTAGTATTAATTAGCTGGATGGCTAATGTTAGATGCGAGGTTAAGGGTTGCGCCCGACGCTTCCCGGAAACCCGACATACAAGGAATGTAGTCGATGATTAAAATTCTCAAAGTTGTCTTTTTCACTGCTCTTTTTTCTTCTGTGGTGGCCAGTGCTATTGCCTCTGAGCCTCCAAAAATTATGCAAGCCAAGAAATACTCTGCTGGCGTGGCTGTTGCAGATTATTTTGTTAGTGAAAAACTGGATGGCGTCAGAGCGCGCTGGAACGGTACGCAGTTAATTTCTCGTAATGGCAACGTGTTTGCTGTCCCCGCCTGGTTCGTCAGCAATTTTCCTCAGCAGGTATTAGATGGTGAGCTGTGGTTGGGGCGAGGGAAATATCAGCAAACGGTGTCGGTGGTTAGTCGACAGCAGCCCCATGATGGCTGGCGTGAAGTTAAATTTATGGTGTTTGATTTACCCGATATCGATAGCCCTCAGCCATTTTTTGAGCGTTATGCCCAGATGACAGCGCTGATTGATCAGTCACAGTCGCCCTATTTAGAAGTTGTTGGTCAGCAGCGAATTGCCAATCATAGTCAGCTAATGAGGCGATTGGATGATGTGGTTAGTGCTGGTGGCGAAGGTTTAATGCTGCATCACAAGGATTCGCTATATCGGCAGGGCCGGTCGGCTCATTTATTTAAGTTGAAGAAATTTGATGATGCTGAGGCAATTGTCATCGCTTATAAAGCAGGTAAAGGAAAATACAGAGGCATGGTTGGCTCGCTTAAATTACGCATGGCCAACGGACAGGAGTTTTATGTCGGCAGTGGGCTTACTGATGACTTGCGCGTTGCGCCACCAGCGTTAGGCAGTGTGATTACTTATCGGCATCAAGGGTTTACTGATAAAGGTCTGCCCAGGTTTCCTGTTTACCTGCGTCAGCGGTTAGTGAAATAGTCGAATAGAGGCTTTTGATAGGAGTGAGGTCTTGCACATCTTGCGATTGATTTTCCTGCTGTTGTTTTGCGGCTTGATGCACGTAGCGTCAGCCCAAGCTGAGTCGGCGCGCGTAAAATATGTCATTGATGGCGACACGGTGGTGTTGAGCGATAATCGTCATGTGCGGTTATTGGCGATCAATGCGCCAGAGGTTGAAGGCAAGCGTCGCGCTGAGCCGGGAGGCGAAGCCGCTAAGCGCTGGCTCAAGGCTCGGTTAGAAGGCAAGCGAGTGACCTTTGGTTCGGACCGGCAAAAGCATGATAAATATGGTCGCGCGCTGTTTTATCTATTTGATGCACAGGGACGACTGATCAACGAGCAGTTATTGGCTAAGGGGTTGGCTGTGCTGAGCATTCATCCACCGAACCTGAAGTATCTATTTCGTTTGCAAAAAGCACAGCAGCTAGCTGAGTCACAACGGTTAGGCATTTGGCGACTTCCGGCCTATCAAAAGGTGAAGTTAGTTCAGCTTATAAATCGCCAATCAAAAGGTTGGCAACGTGTGCTTGTTAGGCCTGAAGCTATCAAGGAAACGCGTAAATTTGTTCGCTTGATATTAAGTTCTGACGCGGATATTCGTATCGCTAAAAAGAATTTGCGCTACTTTCCTGAATTGGATAACTATCTGTTTCGTGAGCTGGAAGTGCGCGGCTGGGCTTCGTGGCGCAAAGGCAAGGTTTCTGTTCTGATCAGGCATCCGAGTGCTTTGATAATAAAGGATTCCCACTATCGCCCCTAGGCCTTATAATACGCGCTTTTAGATGGTGCTGACTGTGGCAGTTGGTGCGTAATTGGAGATCATCATGGCTGAACGTAAGGCCAGCGTAAAACGCGACACTCTTGAAACCCAGATTGAAGTGGCCATTAACCTTGATGGTGCCGGTACATCGGACTTTGATACAGGGCTACATTTTCTTGAGCACATGATGGATCAAGTAGCTCGTCACGGCATGATTGATCTGAAAATCAAGGCTGTCGGCGATCTGCACATTGATTCACACCACACCGCTGAAGATATCGGCATTACGCTGGGGCAAGCTTTTGCTAAGGCGGTTGGCGATAAAAAAGGTTTGCGCCGTTACGGTCATGCCTATGTGCCACTGGATGAGGCGTTGTCACGCGTGGTGATTGATTTCTCTGGTCGCCCAGGTTTGATTATGGATGTCGATTTTACGCGCGCTAGTGTTGGCGGCTTTGATTGTGAGTTGTTCTACGAGTTCTTCCAGGGCTTTGTGAATCACGCCATGGTGACGCTGCACATTGACAACATTCGCGGCAAAAACACCCACCACCAGGCTGAGACAATATTCAAAGCCTTCGGTCGTGCAGTGCGTATGGCGCTAGAAGAAGATCCGCGGATGGCAGGTAAGATGCCATCGACGAAGGGTTCTCTTTAAATCATAAGTTTTGCGGCGAGCCTGGCTCGCCGTTTTCATTTGTTATTTCAGATTTAATTCAGACGGGGTAGTAAATCAAATGGCGACCAGTCGTATTGGCGTGATTGATTATGGCATGGGTAACTTACACTCAGCGGCGAAGGCCCTTGAGCATGTGGCCGATGGTGCCGAAATAGTGGTTAGTTCCGACCCGGATGTAATCCGCAACACGGACCGAATTTTATTGCCGGGTGTTGGTGCGATTCGCGACTGCATGGCGGAGATACGTCGTCTGGGTTTTGATCAGTTGGTAGCTGAAGTATCTACACAGAAACCATTGCTGGCGATTTGTATCGGTATTCAATCGTTGATGAATCACAGCGAAGAAAATGGCGGCGTTGATTGCATGGGGCTGTTTGAAGGTAACAGCCTATTTTTTGGTGATGAGCTTAAAGATACCGACGGCAGCAAGCTAAAAGTGCCGCACATGGGTTGGAACCGCGTACACCAAACGGTTAAGCATCCACTGTGGGCTGAGATTCCAAATGACTCACGTTTTTACTTTGTACACAGCTACTACGTGAAAGCGGCGCACCAGAATGAAGTGGCCGGTGAAGGTGAGTACGGTGAGAAATTCGCGGCTGCTATGTACCGCGATAATGTATTTGCCGTGCAGTTCCATCCGGAGAAAAGCCAGCGTGCTGGCCTGCAACTATTACGTAATTTTGTTAACTGGAACGGGGAAGTTTAGTGTTAATTATTCCGGCAATTGATTTAAAAGACGGCGAATGTGTTCGTTTGCTGCAGGGCCGTATGGAAGATTCCACGGTATTCTCTGACGACCCTGTTGCTATGGCGGCTGACTGGGTTGCTGCTGGCGCACGCCGTTTGCACTTGGTCGACTTGAACGGTGCTTTTGCCGGTGAGCCGGTTAATGGCGGAATCGTGCGTGCGATTGCCGAAGCTTATCCTGATCTGCCGATTCAAATCGGTGGCGGTATTCGTTCCTTTGAAACCATTCAGGCCTATTTAGATGCCGGTGTTCAATACGTAATTATTGGTACTAAAGCGGTTAAAGAACCTGAGTTTGTGTTTGAAGCCTGCAAACGTTTCCCAGGCCACATTATTGTGGGTCTTGATGCTAAAGACGGTAAAGTCGCTATCGACGGCTGGGCTGAAATCACCGATGTTGATGTGACTGATTTGGCTAAGCAGTTTAAAGAAGCAGGCGTGAGCGCCATTGTTTACACTGATATCAGCCGCGACGGCATGATGCAGGGTGTTAACGTAGAAGCAACTGCACGTTTGGCAGAAGCCTGCGGCATCGAAGTGATTGCCTCCGGTGGTGTGACTGACATCGAAGATGTTCGTGCGCTGGCTAAAGTGGCTAGCTCTGGTATCTGCGGCGCTATTACGGGTCGAGCAATCTATGAAGGCACACTGGATTTGAAAGAAGCGCAGCAGCTAAGCGACGAGCTCACTTCATAAGATTGATTTAGTAAGAATTAAACGTAGTTAGAGGCAATATCATGGGTTTGGCAAAACGAATTATTCCTTGTTTGGATGTGGATAACGGCCGTGTAGTGAAGGGCGTTCAGTTTGTGGAAATCCGTGATGCCGGTGATCCGGTAGAAATTGCCAAGCGCTATGATCAGCAGGGCGCTGACGAAATCACCTTTCTGGATATCACCGCCAGCCATGAGAATCGCGACACCATGGTGCACGTAGTGGAAGATATCGCCAGTCAGGTGTTTATCCCGCTGACCGTCGGCGGAGGTATTCGTACCGTTGAAGATATTCGACGCATGCTCAATGCCGGTGCTGACAAGGTCGGCATTAATACCGCTGCTGTAGTGAATCCTGAGTTTGTAAAAGAAGCCTCTCAGAAGTTTGGTGCTCAGTGCATCGTGGTGGCGATTGATGCCAAAAAAGTCAGCGGTGAAGGCGAGCCCAATCGCTGGGAAATATTTACTCACGGTGGCCGCAAACCAACCGGTTTGGAAGCCATCGCCTGGGCTAAAAAGATGGTCGATTACGGTGCAGGTGAAATTCTGCTCACCAGTATGGATCGTGACGGCACTAAAATCGGTTTTGATAACGAGTTAGTTTGCGCCATCAGTGAAGCTGTACATGTGCCGATTATTGCCTCCGGCGGTGTCGGTAATCTTGATCATCTAGTGGAAGGTGTCACCAAAGGCAAAGCTGATGCGGTATTGGCGGCTAGTATTTTCCACTTTGGTGAGCATACGATTCCAGAAGCGAAAGCTTATATGGCTTCTAAGGGTATCGAAGTTCGCGAAGACTTCTGATTCCCCCACCCAGCGGCGTTATTGGTCGCTCTTGTAGCAGGCTGCACGACGCGTCCTCTGGTATTGCGGGATGAAAAAATAACGATAATTTGGTCTCCCGTTCTCTTGGCGGGGTGAGCAGTCGAACCCTCTCAAATCGCTCCCTGTAATATTCTTCTTTTTATGCTGTGTTTCTGAGTCTCACTTCTATACTTATATAGTTACTAATAAGAGTTGCGAGTCACAATTGCCCCTTTTTCTGACTGCTAATAAGCTTCATACGCTAATATTTTTAGCCATTGCCGTGCTGGCCTTGCTCATTGGCCCAGGCCAGGCGAATGCAATTGAAGATAGCGCTAACAAAGAAGTTGTCACCAACGGCTGGTTCTATCATTGGGGTGATTTGCCCAAAAGCGTCCAATCAGGGCAATGGGATTTTGAAGGTAGTGATTGGCAGCCTAACGGGTCACCGTGGGCTATTCCGGGTCGACAAAATGAGCAAATTGTCTGGTTGAAAATAAATCTTCCAGCCAAATCCTGGCATGATCCCCACCTTTTTATTAGCAGTGTCGACCTGACGCTGCAGGTCTTTCTGGCCAATAAACAGATTTACCAATTTGGGCAGTTTGATGACGCCGGTAATAGCCGTTTCGAAGGCTGGCCCTGGCATATCGTTCGATTGCCTGCCGATTATTCACAGCACACGCTCTACTTTCGTATTTTTTCCGATTATTCCGATATTGGTTTGTCTGGAGAAGTGGCCGTTGGCGAGCGTTTTGATTTATTAAGTGATGTCTACCAGCGGGGCTTTACTGGATTGTTGTTTATTCTGGTTCTGGTGATCGTTGGCATTATCAGCACCATTATGGGGGCGATTAAAAAAGACGGCTACGTGGCAATATCGACGGGTTTTCTTTCATTCGATCTGGCGTTGATGATGTTTGCTGAAAATGAAATGAGCCAGCTGGTTTGGTTTGACCCGCTTAGCTGGCGCTATATTGCTGCGGTCAGTTATTTCTTGATTCCTGTATTCCTAGCGATCGTTATGCGAAGCTGGGATAAGGCAACCTCCACCATTAGCGGCTGGGTATTGGCTACCAGTATCATCTTCGTTACCAGCGTGGCATTGCTGTCTGTATTCAGCTCGTTTAATTTTGTCTATGCGTACCCCTATTTTGATCTGCTGTTTATTGTGCTGGTGCTCTCATTGATGATCAGTTGCTTCCGGCTGGTTCCAAAGCGGGGGTTGCACGGGCTGTTAATGGCCTTTGGCATTTCGGCGCTATTCGTTTCATTAATGCTCGATATGATGAGCGCGCATGGCGTTATCGACTGGATTGGGAGAATGGGCCAATGGGGGCTGATTGCCGTTGCATTGGCTTCGCTGAGTATTTATTTGCTACAGGATTGGCAGCAGCAAAAAGATTTAAAGATGCTGACAATGCATCTTGAGTCTGAGGTTCAGGCGCGCACTCAGGAATTAAGGTCTAGCCAAAAAGATCTGGAGAAATTGGCCCGTGAGGATTTTCTTACCTCGTTGCTCAACCGACGCTCGTTTTCTGAGCAGGCTGTGACAGAGGTTGCGCGGGCTATTCGTCAACAAATACCACTCTCGCTTATTCTTTTTGATATTGATCACTTTAAGAGCATTAATGACCAGCACGGTCATAATATTGGCGATTTGGTACTTAAAGCTATCGCCGCAGCGGCCAGAGAAACCTGTCGAGAAAGTGATTTAATTTGTCGTTATGGTGGTGAAGAATTTGTGGTGCTATTGCATGCCACTGACTCTCAGCAGGCGCAAAAATTGGCGGCCAGATTACGTCTGGCGATCAATGGTATTGAAGTTAGAAATAATGATGATGAGGTGGTCTCGATCACTGCCAGTTTCGGATTGGTTTATCTCGATAATTTAAATGCTGTCAAAGAGCCTGCCGGGCAACTGTTGGAACGATTACTCTGTGCTGCCGATCAGGTGATGTATGAAGTGAAAACGACTGGGCGCGATGGTGTTCGAATGCATGAGTTAATTGAAGGTGAAGAACCCATGCAGCGTGGGCTTATTTGATTGTGGTAGCGCATTAAGCGCTACCGGCTATGCGGTAGCTTAACCAAACCAATTAAATGCCATCACCGTCCACAATACATAAGCTGCGATGGAGGCGGGATAGGCTTTCTCGCCAATATCGGTTCCCTCCCTCTTTTGATTCGACGCAAAAATAAGCGCTGCTGAAATCAGTCCCAACAAACCTAACATAAAGACCAGCGAGTCTGAGCCGATGTTTTCAGGTAGTGTAAGTAAAGGCGTTGCACTTAGCCCAATGGTAACTGCCATCAGGTTTATCCATCCAAAAAATGCGGTGACTTTATACATGCTAGCTGGTGACCTTTTGTTGATTGTCGCTCAATAAACGTACTTCGCGTTGAGGGAATGGAATGGTGATGTTGGCATCCTGCAAGGCTTTGAAAATATTCAAGTTGGTCTGATATTTGTTATTGAAATAGGTCTCGGTGGGTATCCAATAACGCACGCCAATTTCGATGGCGCTATCGCCAAAGTTGTCGATACCGACCTGTGGCTCGGGTTCGCTACAAACTGGATTCATCTCTCGCAAACATTGGCGAATTACCGAGATAGCCTGCTCTGGGTCTGAGTCATAACTGATGCCGATGTTGCTATCCACCAGTGTATTGGCGAAGGAATTGTGCAGGATTTCGCCCATAATATGCTTGTTGGGGATGGTGATTTCCACGCCGTCTTCATTGGTGAGCACGGTGTGGCCCAGGCTGATGTCCTTCACGATGCCGCTCACGCCCAATACGCTGATGGTGTTACTGATGATAAAAGGGCGGGTGATGATAATGGTGAAACCGGCGCCATAGTTGGACAGTAATCCTTGGATAGCGAGTCCAGCCCCCAGAGATAATGCACCAATGGCTGCCACCATGGGGGTGACGCTGATGCCTACTTTCCCCAGTGCGATAATCGCGACCATGACGACAACAATAATACGCAGGGTGTTGGAAATAAAGATCGATAGGGTGATATCAATGTTGTTCTTTTTGCAAATGCGGGTCGCAAGCTTGGCAACTTTTTTGGCAACAAACAGACCAATCAGGAATATGACAACGGCACCAGCCAGTTGGAAGCTATAATTCACCAGAAATTCGGTGATCAGAGTGTAAATTTGCTGAAACTGTTCAAGTTCCTGGTCGATCATGTGGAGGTTTCCTATTGTAAAAGTAGTGAAATGTTTAGCCGCAGCTTACGCGAGTGACGTCTTTTTGCTCAATGATGCGGCAATTCCCTTCAGCTAGCGGACGCGCCTTGGCCAGCAGTGTGTCTGGGTTTTTTTCAGCGGGCTTAGCCGTTTTTATTGTCTTGATTTCAGCCTTCGATTTAAACTTTGGCGGTGTGACTTGTTGCGCGGCATATTGGGTGTCTGGACTGGTTTTTATTGCCAGCAAGTCAGAGGGTTTTACCAGATGAACCCCCATGCCAGCTAATTGCGGCAGTATATTTTCAAGGTAGCTCAGTGTGCTTGGATAGGGGTGGCCGATGGCAACTGCGCTGCCCTCTTTACGAGCAATACGAAGCAGCCTTTTGAATTGTTTATCGATAAAGGCGGTGTTGGCTTCGTGGTCGAGAAAAACATCTCGTTCCAGTGTTGGAATATGGTGATTTGAGGCGGTGGTGGCCGCAACGGAGTCGGCACTGGTGCGACTGTCGACAAAATACAGTGGGTAGTTTTGCAGTGACTGCATTAGCCATTGCATACGCTCTGGGTTAGCGGTCAGGCGGCTGCCCATATGATTGTTGATGCCGCGGATGTGAGGAGTCGTTGCGATGGCTTGTTGTAAGCGTTGCTCGTAGTGAGGACGATCCTGTTTTATTGTCAAACCGCCGGGGCCAATGGGCTGGTCGTGGGTGTTATCCATTGGCATATGTAGCATAACTTCTTTACCGCTGCGGTGTGCCTGTTCGGCGAGACGGTGGCTGTAAGGACGGTCAGGTAATATTGCGTAGGTGACGGGGCCGGGCAGATTAATAGCGCGTTGGCCATCGCTCAGGTTGTTGCCCAAATCATCAATAATAATGGTAATGGACACCGGCTCGATGGTTTCAGCCAACAGCCAGTTGGGAATCAACAAGCACAAAAACAATAGCAGGCGTGACATGCCTAGTTAGAAGCCTTATTGGTATTAGCGCTGCTGATGATGTGCAGGCCTTTTAGTAAATTCAGCGCTTCGTAAAGCTGGAAGTCCTTTTCGGGCAAGACTTTTTCTTCACCGTTTTTGTCTGGGGCTTTTGTCTTTTTGTCGCCGTTGCTAAGGTGACCTTTTAGGTCGGATTCCTTAATGCGTAGTGATGGTTCAACGGTACTGGTCACGCGTGTGGTTTCCACGATTAGGTCAGGCGTGATGCCTTCAGCCTGGATAGAGCGCCCGTTGGGGGTAAAGTAACGCGCAGTGGTTAATTTTAATGCACTGTCATTGGTGAGCGGTAATACGGTTTGTACGGAGCCTTTGCCGAAACTTTGCGTGCCAAGAATGACTGCGCGGCGGTGATCCTGTAATGCACCGGCAACAATTTCCGAAGCTGAAGCCGAGCCACCATTAACCAATACCACTAGCGGTACGCCTTTGCTGGGGTCGGTAGGGGTGGCGGTAAAGCGTAATTCTGAATTGGGTAGACGGCCGTTGGTATAAACAATCAAACCCTCATTCAGGAATGCATCGCTGACTTCAACGGCAGCGTTGAGTACGCCGCCTGGATTGTTGCGCATATCCAGTACTAAGCCTTTGAGGGGCTGGTTTTCTTTTTGCAGCTTTTTAATCGCTTTGTTTAAATCAGTGCCGGTTTGAACCTGAAATTGGGTGATGCGAATATATCCGTAACCGTCTTCCAGTGTGCGATGTTTAATACTGGCGACCTTGATAATGTCGCGAGTAATAGTGATTGCCAGTGGTTGCGGTAGTTTTTCACGAACTACGGTTAATATGACATCGGTACCAGGTTTGCCGCGCATTAGCTCCACGGCTTCCTGTAAGCTGAGCCCGTTCACCGAATGCGAATCAATTTTGATGACAAGATCGCCTGCTTCTACGCCTGCTTTAAGTGCTGGTGTGTCATCAATAGGGGTGATAATGCGTACAAAGCCATTTTGCATTTCGATCTCGATGCCCAGGCCGCCAAATTCTCCGCGTGTGTTTTCCTGTAGATCGCTCAGTGCTTCTTTACGCAAATAAGCCGAGTGGGGATCAAGTCCATTGAGCATGCCGTCGATGGCATTATTCAGCAGGGTGGTATCGTCCACTGGCTCAACATAAGCCTGCTTGATTCGGTCATAAATTTCCGTAAAAGTGCGCAGCTCTTTAAGGGGTAGTGGCCCCTGCTCCTGTAATTCATCCGGTTCTGCTTGAGCAAAGCTACTGGCAACCAGGATGCATAATGTTGCGGCAAGACGTTTAAGACTGTGTGTTTTGTGCGTAATGATCAAAAGATGGCTTCCCTGTAAGGATAGGCTTTAAGGCATTCTAGTATGAAGTGTCGGGCTTGTAATGGTTTTCTTTAAATCGCAGTGCGGTCTATTTGCGAGCCAGTATCCAGCTTTTAGGATTTTGTGGTTTACCGTTTCTGCGGATTTCAAAGTACAGGCCGGTGTTATCTTTACCTCCACTATTGCCAACGCTGCTGACCACTTCATTGCTGGCGACCCAATCGCCGGTTTGTTTGTAGAGTGATTGATTATGGCCGTAAAGGCTCATATATCCATTGCCATGATCAATGATCAGCAGTAGGCCGAAACCGCGTAACCAATCAGCAAATACCACGCGACCGTAGTGTATTGCATGTACTTCGTTGCCTTCTTTGGCGCCAATCAGTACGCCATTCCAGCGGCTGCCTGAGCTAGTATCACGCGAGCCAAAATTACGGACGATTTTGCCCTGCGTTGGCCACGGCAGTTTGCCCTTAAGCTGTTTGATCGGGGTGGTCGCTTCGGGCAGGTCTAAATCGGCAATAGCTTCTTCAACAGAGCTTAGTAATTCTTCCAGGCGTTGCCGGTCAGAATTCATTTCCCCCAGTTGCTGCCCTTTGTTACTGATGTCGCTTTGCAGGCGCAGTAATACGGTATGGCGTTGCTGTTTATTGTGTTTGAGTGATTGGTGCTGTTGTTCAAGGTCTTGGCGTGCGCGTTGCAAGCTTAATAATTGTTCGTTGATGCGTGTTTCATTCTCTTCGACTTGGCGCACAGTTTTTGCGTATTGCTCGATTTGTTTGGCTCTAGCACGGTTGAAATAATCGTAATAGCGCAAGGTACGAGCAAGTTCAGCCGGCTGTTCTAAGTTGAGTAATACCTTGAGATATTCGCTGTGGCCAATGCTATAGGCTGCGCGAATTTGTTCAGCAATTTGAGCGGCTTGTTTGTTACTTTCGGCTAACAGTTGTTGGCGTTGCTGGCGTAGTTTTTTGATGCGGGTTTGAGTGCTTTTTAGCTCTTTGGTGAGCGCTTTAAGCTTGCCGGCAATATGGCCAATTTTACGTTCAGAAGCTCGCAGCTCTTTTTGCAGGTTGGACTGCTCGCCTTTAGCGGAGTTGAGCCAGCTTTCTAGTTTGCCGATGCGGTGTTTGAGGGTATCTAGCTGTTTTTCGCTGCTATCAGCGCTGAACGCTTGTGGGATTTGTAAGCTGAAGCAGAGGATAATGACAATGCGCCAAAATGAGGTGAAACCACAATTAACTTGACGCATTTATCAATAATATCCCTGTTATAAAAATCGTACCAGGGACTCGCCGGTCATTTCTTCTGGTTGCTCAAGCCCCATTAAGTGCAAAAGGGTTGGCGCAATATCGGCCAAGCCACCTTCGCGAGGGTCAACCATACAATGGCGCTCGCCGATTAGAACAAAGGGTACCAGCTCGCAGGTGTGTGCCGTGTGAGGTTGTCCTGAAGTTTCGTCACTCATTTGTTCTACGTTGCCGTGGTCAGCAGTGATGATGCATTCGCCGTGAGCATTGCCAATGGCGGTGACAATTCGCGCCAGGCATTCGTCCAGTGTTTCCACAGCTTTGATGGCTGCGCCGAAGTTACCGGTATGACCAACCATATCACCATTGGCATAGTTGCATACGATCAGGTCAAAGCGTTTGCTTTCAATGGCTTTAACCAGTTCGTCAGTAAGCTGGTGAGCGCTCATTTCCGGTTTTAGGTCGTAGGTCGGTACGTCGGGTGACTGGACCAGTACGCGCTCTTCGTGCGGAAAGGGTTCTTCGCTGCCACCATTAAAGAAGAAGGTAACATGGCCGTATTTTTCAGTTTCTGCCATGCGTAGCTGGCTTTTTCCTAAGCCGGAAATGTATTCGCCCAGCACCTGCTTCGGTTGGGTTGTTGGGAAGGCGCAGCTGGCATCGAGATCTTTAGCGTACTCAGAGAGCATGACAAATTCAGACAAAATAGGGCGTACGGAGCGTACAAAGCTGTCAAAGCTGGTGTCCACAAAGGCGCGTGTTAGTTCGCGGCTGCGATCAGCTCGGTGGTTCATGCAAATAACGGCATCGCCATTTTTGATGACGGAGGGCTCTTCGCCTTCACTATGAAGAATCGTGGTTTGTACAAACTCATCGTCTTCGCCGCGCGCGTAGGCCTGTTCGAGGCCTTTCAGCGCATGATCGGCGCGAAATATTGCTTTACCTTGTGTCATGGTGTCGTAGGCGAGCTGTACTCTATCCCAACGATTATCTCGATCCATAGCGAAATAACGGCCCATCATGGAGGCGATTTTACCTCGGCCGGTATCTTTCAATTTATCGGCCATTTTTCTAAGCGAGTCGGCTGCGCTACGCGGAGGTGTATCGCGGCCATCAAGGAAGGCGTGTACGTAGATGTTATTGGCGCCGCGCTGGGCTGCCAGTTCGACCATGGCGTGAATTTGGTGTTCATGGCTGTGTACGCCGCCATCAGATAACAGGCCTTGGATGTGAACATCACCTCCAGCAGCGTTAGCTCTATCAATGGCCGAGCAAAGAATGGGGTTTTTGAAAAAACTGCCGTCGGCAATTGCGCCATCAATTCGGGTGCTGTTTTGGGCGATGATTCGCCCAGCGCCCATTATCATATGACCTACTTCAGAATTGCCCATTTGGCCATTGGGTAAGCCAGCGCTTTCTTCTGAAGCATTAAGGAGTGTACGAGGGCTGTTTTCCCAGAGCGTATCCCAAACGGGCGTTTGCGCCGCGTTAATGGCGTTGGATGCGGAGGTTTCGCTGTGGCCCCAGCCATCAAGAATAACCAGAACAATAGGTTTTGGTGCTTGCTGCATACGTCGCGTTAACTCAAGTTCGTCTGCCTGAGGAACTTCGCAATTGATCTGAAGTTCCTGCTGTAAATTGGGGCACAATTCTAACTGTTCGATTGGATAATGCCTATCCATTGTCAGTAATTGTGGTAATTTTATTTTAACCATTAGTATGGCTGGCGCTGGCAGAAAAACAATTAGATCGTGGCTATATATTGATATGTGATTGGTTACTTTGATTGACGGCTTAGTTAACGAGCTTTGCGGTTTCAGTCAAGGGGAAATGCGGTGTATACTCCCCGCTTCTTTTTTTGACGTAAGAAACTGGATTTATGGAGCAATATATAGAGTTTGTGGTTGGTCATTGGGTGCTGTTTGCTTTGCTGGGCGGATTGGCAGTTACTTTGATTTACACTGAGAGTCGCAAGCGCGGCGCTAGCGTGTCCTTGCACGAAGCGACACGGATAATGAACCAGGATGACGGTGTTGTTGTGGATTTACGTACCGCTAAGGAATTTGATGACGGCCATATTGCCAATGCTATCAATATACCTTTCAGCGAATTGAGCTCGCGTATTAAAGAGCTGAACAAACATAAAGAATCGCCGTTAATTTTGGTCTGTAAAATGGGTCAGCACTCCAGTGCGGCTAACAAAACGCTTACTGAGTACGAATTTACTGATGTTAAGCGCTTGGATGGTGGCATGGCCGAATGGACGGGGGCGAATATGCCCGTAGTAAAAAGCGGCGGCAAATCTAAAAGCAAGAACAAAAGCAAGAGCTAGCAGCGATGTCCGAAATTGTGATGTATAGCAGCGACTATTGTCCCTACTGTATGCGTGCCCGCCGTGTGCTTGACGCGAAAGAAGTTCGCTATAAGGTTATTGATGTTGATCGCGAGCCTGGGCAGCGAGCAGAGATGCGTAAGCTCAGTGGTCGTACTTCGGTGCCGCAAATATGGATAGGCGAGCGTCACGTTGGCGGTTTTGATGACCTGTGGGCGCTGGAGTCCAGGGGTGAGCTGGATCAGCTTCTCACGACTGATTCGTAGTTTTTATATTATTCAATAGACTTTTAAGGAGCACCCATGGCAGAACAAGACGAAGTTAAAGGCGCAGCAAGCGAAGCTCAGAATGCAGAAAATCAACCTCAGTTTGCGCTACAGCGCCTATTTTTGAAGGATATTTCCTTTGAGTCGCCTAATTCGCCTGAAGTGTTTCTTGGTCAATGGGCGCCGCAGGTAAAGATGGATGTTAATACCGGTGCTAAATCTCTTGAAAATGATTTGTATGAAGTGGTGCTAACAATCACAGTGACGGTTGAGAATGCCGACAAAGTGGCCTATTTAATTGAAGTTAAGCAGGCTGGGATTTTTGGTCTGAAAAACATTGATGAAGATACGAAAAAACAAGCCATAGGTACTATTTGTCCAACTACACTGTTTCCTTATGCGCGTGAAGCAGTGGATAACATGGCAACACGTGGCGGTTTCCCTCCACTGCATTTGGCACCAATGAATTTTGATGCGCTGTATGCTGAAGCGGTTAATCGTCAAGCAGAGCCAGAAAGCGGCGATACCACGCATTAATTGACGCTTTTGATATGAGGGTGGTTTGATGGCCGCCCTTGTTTTTACTCCCCTCACACCTCTGCAATCTTAACTTCCGCCGTCGAATCCCAATTGACGCCACGCTTCAAATACCACCACTGATACCGTGTTGGATAAGTTCAGGCTACGGCTGTTGGGCAACATCGGTACGCGTAACTTTTCTTCTGTTGCTAAGCTATCCAGTACTTCTGCAGGTAGGCCTCGAGATTCTGGCCCAAACATAAGGCCGTCGCCGTGTTGGAACGACACTTCACAGTAGCCTTGAGTCGCTTTTGTTGTCAGAGCAAAAACTCTCTTGATGCCGCTATTGGCTAAGCAATCACCGTAGTTTTCGTAAAAATTTATTTCCGCCCACTCGTGGTAGTCAAGGCCTGCTCGACGTAGGCGTTTGTCATCAAATTCAAACCCCATTGGCTTAATAATATGAAGGTGGCAGCCAGTGTTGGCAGCGAGGCGGATAATATTGCCTGTATTGGGCGGTATTTCCGGTTCAAACAGAATGATATTTAGCATGAGAGTGGGCTACGATTTAATAAAGCTTGAAAGAGTTGAGCCGATAAGTGAAATGGCGACGTTATGTTTTTGATTTTCATAAAAAATGTTACTAAACTTGCTCGATTAGTTACGGTAATCATTAATAATAATATCGGCGCTTGAGACGCACAGAACAATTGCTATCAAAGACGCGGCCTTAGTCTACACTAAACAACATAAAACTGATTATTGGGGATTCGGTTCTGTTAAAACTTTTCAAGAAAAAAGCTGTTGCTGGCGGGCAGGTGGGTGTCCATGTGAAAGCTACCGGCATTGCTGTTGCTCATGTGACGAGCTTTGATACCGATATGCCACAGCTTTCATCCTGTAGCTTTGTGGCGGCTAACGATGCCGCTAGTCGTGCTGACGCGCTGAAAGAGCTGGTTGAGTCCCAAGCTTTGAAGGGGCTGCCGGTAAATTATGTGCTATCTCCTGAGCATTATAATTTATTACAGGTTGAGCCGCCTAAAGTTCCGCCCGAAGAGTTAAAGGACGCGTTGCGCTGGCATGTTAAGGATTTAATTAGTTTCGATATCAATGATGCAGTTGTTGATACCTTTCCTTTGCCTGAAGAAGCGTTCCGTAATCGTCCGGCCATGGTTTATGTGGTGGTGGCCAAACGTAGCGTTATTGAAGAAGCCGAACAGCTGATTAACGGTGCCGGTTTAACGCTGCGCAGTGTCGATATAGCCGAATTATCTCTGTGCAATTTAATGCCCGATGATGACCAGCAGGCAAAGGGTGCTGCGCTGGTGTTATTGCAAAACGGCGAGGGCGTATTAAATCTGATTAAAAATAAAATGCTGTACCTGACGCGTAATGTCAAAGCTGACCCTGAAAAAATGCGTGGGGGTGAACTCTTATCCAACGCGACATTTAATCATTTGGTGTTAGAAGTACAGCGCTCGCTTGATTATTACGAAAGTGGCCTTGCGCAACCACCGGCAACGCGCTTGTTAGTGGCACCGGTAGGAGATGAGCAGTCCACCTTGTGTGATGCCCTTGATGTAAGTTTTGGGCTGTGGGCGATGTCGCTGGATCTTGCGACGGTACTGCCGGGATCAGAAGAGATTGTTCCTGAAGAGCAAGCTAAATGCGTGCTGGCGATGGCGGCAGCCATGAGACAGGGGCCAGCATGACACAGCGAATTAATCTTTATCAGGCCAGTATTTCGGACAGTGTTTGGCGAACGTATTCACCATTCCCGCAGATCGCTATAGGGTTATTGCTGGTTATGCTGGCGCTGACTGTCCTGGCTAGTTTAGATAAAACGAAAAGTGAAGCGGAGTTACAGCGTTTAACGGCTCAGCATGATCAGATCGCCGCACAGGTCGCGATATTAAATGCGCCGGAAAACAGAGAGGTTAGCGAGGTCTTACAAAAAGAAGTGCTAAGCCTGGAGACAAGGCTCAATACGCGACAGTCAGTGCTGGAAGGTATTAAAGCTGAAGGGGTGGGCAATGGAGCTGGTTTTTCCAGTTACATGGAAGGTCTCGCGCGGCAACATTTTGAAGGTTTGTGGCTGACGTCATTTGAGCTACAGCAAGGTGGCGAGCGGATGGCTTTAAAAGGGGTGACAGATAAACCGGAATGGGTGCCTCGTTATATCCGTAGCCTTGGCAATGAAAGCGTCTTTGCAGGTACAGAGTTTAATGTGTTTAGCTTGGAAAAATCTGATAAAGGTGCCGCATTAGTGTTCGATGTTGCGGCCGTGTTGGAGGCAAGCAAGTGAGCGCCGCGCTAAAAGAATCCATGCTTAAATTACGAGCAAAACTTGATGGTTTGCAGCCCCGTGAACGCAACATTGTGTTGATCTTAGCCTTGGTTGTGATGGTCTTTATGTGGGACTTGTTGGTTTTTTCTTCATTGCAGAGTGATGTTAAGAGTGCGCGCGACCAGAGCGCGACGGTTGCTCAGCAGATGACGACAATCAATAGTCAATTGGTAGAGCTTTCCAAGCCCGGTAACGCCAATCCTAATGCCGCGCTGCAAGTACAAAAGCAGCAGCTTAATATTGCTATCGATCAGATCAGTAGCAATATCAAAACTATGACAGGAAACTTAATCCCTGCGAAAAGAATGGTGCAGGTGCTGGAAGATGTTCTGCATGAGAGCAGTGATTTACAGTTGCTTCGTGTGAAGAGCTTACCAGTACGAAAATTAATATCTGACAGCGCAGGGAATGTTGAAGATGTTGAACCTAATCAACAGGAAGGTGTTTTGTACCTGCATGCCGTTGAGCTGGAGTTGCGCGGCGACTATTTTGAAACGTTACGATATCTTCAGGCGCTTGAAGAGTTGCCGTGGCAGGTCATATGGGATCAGCTTGAGTATCAGGTTGAAGGTTATCCAAAAGCGAATATTCGGCTGCGTATTAATACATTGAGCAGTGGCGACGGGTTGTTAGGGGTATAGTGATGAAGCTTTTTTTTAGGGCCGTGACAATATCGCTACTTGCGCTGCTGATGACGGCGCCGGTAAATGCTACGCAGGGTTTAGCTGACCCAACTCGGCCGGGTAAATTTGTAGCGCAAAATGAGGTAGGTGAGATTTCACTGAGTGAACAATTTCAACTACATTCTGTGCTGGTCAGTTCGCAGCGCCGAGTGGCGATTATTAATGATAAAAGCGTGGAAGAAGGTGATCAGGTTGACGGCGCAACGGTTAAGCGCATCAATAAAAATCATGTCGATCTGGTTAAAAATGGCGCCCGCTTTACCGTTGTGTTGAATGAAAATGATTTCAAACAACGAAAATAATATGAACGGAGAAAACCCTATGCGGCTGAAATTAACAGCCCTTGTTTTATTGATGAGTGGATTACTGTTGGCTGGCTGTCAGTCTTTGACTGAGACACCGACACGTGACATCGCATCGATTGAACAGATGCAAAAAGAACTTGATGATTCATTGGCTGCAGCAAAGCAGCAAGCCATGACTTCTGTACCTCCGGCGAATGTGACTGCTGAATTGCTACCTGCATTACCGTTACTTCAGAACGCTCCGGTAAGCACTGAGCGTTTTGATATTTCCGTGGATGGCGTTGAGGCAAGGGATTTTTTTATTGGTCTGGTAAAGGGGACACCTAACAATATTGTGGTGCCGCCTGACCTGACAGGCACGCTCAGCCTAGATTTACAAAATGTCACTATCAATGAAGTAATGCAAATTGTACGTGATACCTATGGCTATGATCATGTGCAAAAAGGTAATTTATATCGTGTTTTACCGAACGGTATGCGCACCGAGATTTTCAAAATAGATTACCTCAACGTGCAGCGCATGGGTACGTCGCAGACTCAAGTTAGTGCGGGACAAGTAAGTAGCGCAGGGACCAGTCAAAGCGAGTCAAGTAATACCGCTAATAGCGATGACGATAGTAGTGACAGATCGGGCGCGAGTAATATCGCTGGCACGCAGTTAAATACGCGCACTAATGCGGACTTTTGGGCAAATTTGAGCGATACCGTTAGCATTATTATCGGTGTGGGTGATGGCCGCCGTGTCGTGGTGTCACCGCAATCTGGCATGGTAATAGTGCACGCCCGGGCGGGTGAGTTACGCTCCGTTCAGGACTTTCTCGATAAGGCTGAATTATCGTTACGCCGGCAGGTTATTATTGAAGCTAAAATCCTTGAAGTGCAGCTAAATGATGGATTTCAGGCGGGCGTTAATTGGTCTGCAGTGGGTGAGCTTGGCAATGGTAAAAATGTCATTTTTGGCACCGGCCTGACGCAAGGTGCCCGCACGATTGATAGTGCGGGTAATACAACTGTGAGTAACGCGATACTCAATACACCTTCGGCTGTTAGTGCTGGTAGTAATCCGGTGGGAGGCATCTTCAGCGCCGCCTTTAATCTGAAGGACTTCAATGGGCTGATTGATTTATTGTCAACGCAGGGCACCGTACAAGTGCTTTCCAGTCCTCGCATCTCTACAGTGAACAACCAAAAAGCAGTGATTAAAGTCGGCACGGATGAATTCTTTGTGACAGAAATTTCGACACAAACGACCACGACATCATCCTCAACCACGCCAACAGTAGATGTTGAATTAACACCTTTCTTCTCTGGTATTGCCCTGGATGTCACACCACAAATCAGTGAAAACGGCGAAGTTATTTTGCATATTCACCCGACCGTCAGTGAAGTAAAGGATCAAACCAAAACTGTAGTTGGGCCTAATGGTAATCTCGTGTTACCGCTGGCGTTGAGTTCTATTCGCGAAACAGACAGCATTGTGCGCGCTAAAAACGGTCAGGTAGTTGTGATTGGTGGTTTGATGCAGAACAACGCCATCGATGATAATGCCAGAACGCCCCTATTGGGTGACATACCTTGGTTGGGTAAAGCATTTCAGCAGAAGCGTCAGAGTTCGGTGAAAAGTGAGTTAGTTATTTTACTGAAGCCAGTGGTAGCAGATGACGCCGCTTGGCAAGATGATCTGGAAAGTAGCAAACAGCGATTTTCCGAATTCCAGCAGGTATTTCAACCGGGTACGTTTGAATAGCGTATTGGCTGGTACCCCAATGTTTGCACTGGCAATAACCGATAAGCCGCACGACAGGTGACTATGTATTTACAGCATTTCGGCCTCAGAGAAATGCCCTTTTCCCTGACGCCGAACACACATTTTTTTCTGAATGTTGGCAGTCATCATGAGGCTATGAACCTGCTGCTAGTGGGTTTGGAAAATGCGGCCGGTTTTATCAAAATTGTTGGTGAAGTCGGCACGGGTAAAACCATTTTGTGCCGCCAGTTACTCAACACACTGGACGATCGCTATGTCACCGCTTATATCCCCAATCCTCATTTAACACCCGCGGGCATGCGCGTTGCTCTTGCTGAAGAGCTGGGTATCAAAGTTCATCGCAATGCAGGGCAACATAAAATCCTTAGTATTCTGTCTGAACGTTTGATTGAGTTAGCGCGCGAAGACAAGCTGGTGGTGGTTATTATTGATGAAGCTCAGGCCATGCCGGAAGACACCGTCGAAGCACTGCGTTTGTTGACTAATCTGGAAACCGAAACGCAGAAATTATTACAGGTGGTATTGTTTGGCCAACCTGAATTAGATGAACTGTTGGCGCGTCCTACCCTGCGTCAACTCAAGCAGCGCATAAGCTTCTCCTATGAATTGCAGCCCTTGGATGAAGGTGCGCTTGAACGTTATGTTACCCATCGCTTGTCTGAAGCTGGCTATAACGGTGCGCAGGTTGTTTCAAAACAGGCTTTGAAACAGTTGCACCGCGCCTCCAGAGGTATCCCCAGGCTGGTTAATATTCTATGTCATAAAGCGTTGATGGTTGCCTATGGGCAGGGTGTACAGGTCATTGAGAAGGATTCCGTTCTGCGCGCAGCTCGCGACACAGAAGATGCCGAGAGCTTTAAGATACAGCCGTTACACTGGCTAACGGTCGTTGGTGGCAGTGTATTAACGTTGGCTATGGTTCTGCAGTTTGGTGGGTCGCTGACGTGAGTTTAATTAACGACATGCTGCGTGATCTGGATAAGCGCAAATCGACGTATCCGCAGCATAAAAATAGTACTGACGGTGCGCGTATTACACCGGTAGTTTCAACCCGACGTGGTGGCACCGCACGAATTTTGTTGTGGCTGATTGCTTTGGCTGGACTGATTTTATTAGCGGTATTTGTATGGCAGCTGTATGGCGGTTTTGAGCAGCGATTGAATGAGCGACTTGGTGCAATTGAGCCTGAGAAGGCGATTCTGGTGGAGTCAAATGATAGCCCTGAGCGGGTATTAGAATCGACTAAGTTGTCGGCTGCGGCGCAAGCTGGCGTGACAGAAATTATTGCTGTTTCAGTCAGCTCAATTCCTCAAGGCGCTCGTATTGAAATAATTTTGTCAGGTCCTGTTCGTCACCGAGTATTGCGTAACGGGCAGCAATTAATTATTGATCTCCCAGAGACTAAACTAACCGCAGCATTACCAAACTTGACTCGCCACCCGCTTATTCGTGCTGCTGATGTCCTTAGTCATGCTGGAGGCTCTCAGCTGGAAGTTGATGTGGCACGTTCAGTATCAGTACAGAGCTCTATGTTAAGTACACAACAGAATTCACCGCAGACACTATTAATTGTTGAGTTGATCGCCGAGGCTGAAGAGGTGATTGCGTCAGAAGTGACGCTGCCCGGTGAAGATTTTTCTGATGATAGCATGCTGTCAGGTGCTGAAAACGATGAGCTAACCAGTGAGGAAATAGCTGCTGAGATAAGCCAGGATATAAAACCAAGTTTTGAAAAAAATACTCGCCAGCTGAGCGTGGCTGAGCGGGATCAACAAACGAATCGTCAAGCTCAGCAAAAAATGCGTGCGGGGCAGCAGGCTTTGGCACAGCGTTTGTTGAGCGAATTGTTGAACGACTATCCACAGGCCCATCAATCAAGAGCAACATTAGCGGCGCTGTTATTATCTCAAGGGGCGACAGTTGAAGCCTTGCGGCTGCTGGATAATGGCTTGCAACTGGCACCTGAGCAGATAGCGTTTGTTAAGCTTAAAGCAAGAATGCTGTTATCTGAGCAGCAAACAAAAGCGGCGTTGACGTTGCTTGATAGCTATCAAACGCAGGCTGGAACAGATCTGGTTTTTTTAACACTGCTGGCAACGGCGAGTCAGCGTGATGGCCAGCATCAGCGTTCGGTTGCTCTATACCAGCAATTATTAGCACGGAATAACCGTCAAGCGCAGTGGTGGATTGGTCAGGCTATTTCGCTGGAAGCATTAAAGCAAAAGCCCGAGGCGCTGCAGTCTTATTTACAAGCGCGACGACTTAGCGATATTAGTCCTGCGTTAAAAGCCTATGCAGATGAACGAATTAGTCAGTTAAATTAAATGAAGTGACGCGGCGCGTTCAAAATGCCTGCTCGTGTTGGAGATATTATGGTTGATGCTCCCAAAAAGATTCGTCTTGGCGATCTATTGGTTCAGGAAAATGTGATTTCCGAAGCGCAATTGCAACATGCGCTCGAAGAACAAAAACGGCTCGGTTTAAAGCTGGGGCGCAGTTTGATTGAGCTGAATTTTCTCAGTGAGGATCAGCTATTACAGTTCCTCTCCCAGCAGTTACATATTCCTTATATTAATATTGAAAACCATCGTTTTGATGAAGAGCTGGTGCGCCGTTTGCCTGAAGCGCTAGCGCGTCGTTATCGCGCGTTGGTGCTTGAAGAGCAAGAGGGCGAATTAGTTGTCGGTATGGGTGATCCCTTGGATATCTATGCTTATGATGAAATTGCGCGTGTAATTACGCAGCCTATTCGATTGGCAGTGGTACGTGAAAGCGATGTGTTGGCAGCGCTAGACCGCGTCTATCGACGCACTGATGAAATGGAAACCCTAGCGGAAGAGCTGCACGATGAGCTGGGTGAAGATCAGTTTGATATTGGTCAGCTAACGGCTGCCGATGATAGCGATGCCCCCGTAGTCAGGTTGCTGCAGTCTATTTTTGAAGATGCCCTGCAGGTTAAAGCATCGGATGTTCACATCGAACCCGATGAATCTGTGGTACGTGTGCGACAGCGTGTGGATGGCGTGTTACAAGAACACGTAATGAAGGAAAAACGTATTACCGCCGCGCTGGTATTACGCCTGAAGTTGATGTCGGGGTTGGATATTTCCGAAAAACGTATTCCGCAGGATGGGCGTTTTAGTCTGCGTGTTAAAGGCCATGATATCGATATTCGGTTGTCGACGTTACCTACCTTACACGGTGAATCCGTTGTAATGCGATTACTCGATCAATCAGGTGATAGTATCGATTTAAATCACTCAGGCATGCCGCAGGGTATGCTGGAGCGCTTTAGAGGTATTATTCATCGTCCGCATGGTTTGGTGTTGGTGACCGGGCCAACGGGTTCGGGTAAAACCACAACCTTGTATGGCGCGTTGAGCGAACTGAATAGTCCTGAGAAGAAAATTATCACCGTTGAAGACCCCGTGGAATATCAGCTGGAAAGGGTCAACCAGGTACAGATTAACAGCAAAATTGGTCTTGATTTTGGCAAGGTGTTACGAGCAACTCTGCGGCAGGATCCCGATATCCTGCTAGTGGGGGAGATTCGTGATCAGGAGACGGCTGAAATCGCACTACGCGCCTCTATGACGGGGCACTTGGTATTATCCACTTTGCATACCAATGACGCGATAACGAGTGCCATGCGCTTGCTTGATATTGGCGTTGAAGGCTATCTGGCGGCAGCTTCCTTAAAAGCAGTGATTGCACAGCGATTAGTGCGCCGTATCTGTTCTCAATGCAGTGTCGATGATACACCCGAAGCGCAGGAGTTAATCTTGCTTGAGGTTATGTTGGGGGCGGAGCGTTTAGCGGGTATCCAGTTTAAAAAAGGTCGTGGTTGTCAGAACTGTAACCATACTGGCTACAGCGGCCGTATCGGGGTATTTGAATTACTTGAAATTAACGAATCGATGGCCGATGCGCTGCGCCGTAACGACTCGTCAGGCTTTAGTAAAGCGGCGGCGGCCTGTCCTGACTTTAAACCGCTCAACTATGTGGCACTGGAGTATGCCGCCGAGGGCATTACAACCATCGATGAAGTATTCCGTGTGGCTGAACAGGTTGAAGAAAACCGTAATGATCTTGCCGAGCTGGTGCAAGAAACGACGATTGATGACCATAGCTAAAGAGAGCCACTATGCCAAGCTATCAATATAAAGGCCGCAATCAACAGGGCGATTCGGTGAGCGGTGTGCTGACTGCTGCCAATACTGATGTGCTGGTTGCCGATTTAGCAGGGCGCGGTGTGACACCGGTCAATATTGTTGAGCAGAAGTCGGAAAAAAAGGCGAGTGCCGATGTTGCCATGTGGTTTAAACGCCACACCATTGCAGTAGAAGAACTAATCGTTTTTAGCCGTCAAATGTACAGTCTAAGCAAGGCTGGCGTGCCCATTATTCGAGCGTTACATGGTCTGGCCGCGACGGTAAAAAATCAACTGCTGAGTGAGACATTGAATGATGTGGCGAGCAGTCTTGAAACCGGTGTAGATTTGGCTTCATCTCTAAACCGGCATCCTAAAATTTTCTCAGAACTCTACGTTAGTGTTATTCACGTGGGTGAAAACACCGGTAGACTTGATCTGGCCTTCAAACAGGTGGCCGGTTACCTGGAACTTGAACGCGAAACCAAAAAACGTATTGGTGCAGCGACGCGTTATCCGATGTTTGTCATTATTGCCATTGTGATTGCTGTAGGTGTGATCAATGCGTTGGTGGTGCCTGCATTTGCGCAGTTGTTTGCGAGTTTTGATGCAGAGCTGCCTTGGCAAACACGAGTGTTAATCTGGAGCTCGGACTTCACCGTGAATAACTGGTATTGGATTTTGCTAGCGATTGGAGGAAGTGTTTTTGGTTGGCGGTATTACGTTAGCACTACGGCGGGGCGGCTATGGTGGGATGAGCATAAGCTACGCACACCCTTGGTTGGTAGTATCTTTGAGCGTATTAATTTAGGCCGTTTTGCGCGGACCTACGCAATGGTTGCGCGTGCAGGTGTGCCTATTATTCAAGCGTTGTCTGTTGTTGGTAACGCAGTAGGTAATGCTTATGTGACAGATCGTATTGCCAAGATGAGTAGCAATATTGAGCGTGGCGAAAGTTTTTCGCGGACGGCCGCTAGTAGCGGTTTGTTTTCACCGCTGGTATTACAAATGATTTCGGTAGGCGAAGAAACAGGCAATATGGACGAGTTGCTCGACGAAGTTGCTGATTTTTATGAGCAGGAAGTCGATTACGACCTGAAAAGGCTCGGCGACAAAATTGAGCCTATTTTGCTGGTGGTCGTAGCTTCTATGGTGTTAGTGCTTGCGCTGGGCGTATTCCTGCCCATGTGGGATCTTTCCAGCGCGGTTAAATAGTATGAAAGCTCGTAGACAGCAGGGCGCATCACAGCTGGAAGTTGTATTGGTGGTGATACTGATACTGATACTGATTAGTACGGCTATTAAGCAGGTGGCTCTGTTCTCTGACGAGTCGGAGAAATTGCGAGTGGAAGCGGTACTCGATAGCGTGCGTACTTCCATCAATTCGCTGGTTTCAGAGCACATGCTGGCTGACACTATGTATATGCTACAACAGTATGATGGAGGCAATCCGATAGGGTTGTTGGCGAAGACACCACCGGGTTATGAGGGGGTGCGTAATGACTCCGACGCACTGTCAGCTATTGGTCAGTGGTCATTTCACCGTGACCGAAAGCATTTAGTTTACCGCGTGAAAGATGTCGATAAGTTGCATAACTCGGCGGCTAACGTTGCTGAAATTAGCTTTAGACTGAATTTAATGTACAGAGATAAAAACGGGAATCAGCGCTATGATCAGGGTGTCGATGATGCGCAAGGCTTGGCACTAGAGTCCGTCGCTGCTTTTGAATGGTTGTCAGAATAAATAATAGAGCCTTAATTGAGAATGGAGACATTATGGGTAATCATAAAAGAATAAAAGACACAGGTTTTACCCTGATAGAGTTGGTCATTGTGATTGTGATTTTGGGCATTTTAGCGGCCACTGCTTTGCCGCGTTTTTTAGATGTTACAGATGACGCTGAAGCTGCAGCCGTTGAAGGTATGGGCGGTGGGTTAGCCTCTGCGGTTGCTATTGCCCATGCCCGCTGGGTGGCCGATGGTAATAGCCGAGGTACGGCTAACGTGGTGATTACATTGGAAGGCACCAATATCAACATGAATGAGAATGGTTGGCCAGCCAACACGGGTATTACTGGAGCCGGTTTAAATGACCAGAATATCGCTGAATGCCAGCAGGTGTGGGATGCCGTGCTGCAAAATCCGCCATCAACAACAACACTGCCCGCTGATCGTGGCAAGGCACGTTATCATGTTACTACCGTGGGCTCTAATGTGTGCCGCTATGAAATGGCGCGTGTGCCGGCGGCAAATCCGCCAACCCATCGTGTGGAATATTTTGTGCAAACCGGACGTGTCACAACGACCGTGCCAGATCTTAATTAAGCAGCAGTAAAAGTAACTAATTATCAGATTCTCAGCTTTTGAAAACTTGCCAAGCGATCAATATGAGCTATAACTTTTGTACTGAATAAAAATAATTAAACGGCAAATTAAACGGCAAGGTTGAGAGATGATGAAACAAAAGATGGCGCAGCAAGCGGGTTTTACGCTGATTGAATTGGTAGTAGTGATTGTGATCCTGGGTATTCTGGCAGCGACTGCTTTGCCACGGTTTGTGAATTTGTCTACCGACGCCACGCAAGCTGCAGTGCAAGGCTTTGCTGGGGCGATTAATGGCGGTAATAATATTAATTATGCTGCTTTTCTTGTGAATTCAGCAAGCGCAGGTGGTACTGCAGACGTTGATAGCGGTGTCGATACTATTATTGTTGATACCACCAAAGGGTGTACAACCGCGATTGCAAATGCATTGTTGCAGGAAGATATGCCTGGTGATTATGTGGTTACTGGAACGGGTGGCGCGACAAACACGCTAGCACTTGGGGTAAACACAACAAACTGCAGAGTGCTGCCAATAGCGGGTTCAGCAATTTTTGCCGAATTTAGCTTAACTGGTGCTGATTAGGTTTTTTCATAGAATGTTGATGCCCTCTGATGAGGGCATTTTTATGTCTCAAAGGTGATAATGAAAAAAGGTGAGGGTTTTACTTTAGTTGAGCTGGTTGTGGTAATCCTTCTGGTTAGTATTCTAGCGGTGTCAGCACTTTCTCGTTATTCTAACCAAAATACCT
The DNA here is from genome assembly GCA_036960805.1 of Pseudomonadales bacterium. Taxonomy (GTDB): domain Bacteria; phylum Pseudomonadota; class Gammaproteobacteria; order Pseudomonadales; family IMCC2047; genus IMCC2047. Next base: position 7,676 of record JBALXL010000013.1, on the reverse strand, counting down.
TTTCCCTTAAAACCGAGCAAGAACAGTTAATCGCTGCGCTGTTCCAAGCTCAACAACTGGCCATGTCTGGTCGCTCTACTCAGTTTGTTATTCTTTCATCTAATAGTTTTACGGTGCGTGACCCTGGCATCCCAGGAGCGCCTGGCGATGCTTACAACATTGCCAGTATTACCTATCCCCAAAATCTTTCTTCCGGTGTTACGTTTAATCCTTCGGCCCTTATTCAAAGCTACAACAGCTTAGGCGAAACCACACCTGCGACAATTATACTTGCCGCAGGCTCGGACTCGGTTAATGTGTGTTTAGAAACTTCGGGTTATGCACATGGCTGTTAAACCATATAAGCAGCGCGGCTTCACACTGATTGAGTTGATACTTTTTATTGTCATTGTTGGTGTTGCGACGACAGGCCTGTTTTCGGCGATTAACTCCTCTACCGTCAATAATGTAAATCCTTTATTTCAGGTGCGCTCGCTGGAGTTGGCACAGGCGCAGATGGATGAAATATTTGGTAAGCGTTATGACGACAAAAGCCCCTCGGGAGGTTTTCCGCCCTGTGGAAGCGGTGAAGTGGGCGCAGTAGCCTGCGATAGCTCGGATTCAAAAACCGATTTGAGTGATGTAGATGATTACCACGGATTCACAACGGTACCTACAGGGTATGGAGGCTATACCATGAATGTAGTGGTTGCCGATGTCACATTGAATTCACGCCCGGCTAAGTTAATTACTATCACCGTGGATTCGTCCGCGAGTACGCCAGTGACCCTAAGTGCCTTTCGAGGTAACTTTTAATGCTCGATGCGCCTTCAAAACGATCAGCGGGTTTCACTCTGATTGAATTGGTCATGGTCATCGTAATTTTAAGTATTCTAGCGGTGGGCACGACGCGTTATATCGTCAACTCAGCGCAGAGTTTTGTGGTGTCGGCTGAGCGCGCCAAGCTGATTGCTACAGCCCGTGTTGCCGTAGAAAAAGTGGCCAGACGTTTGCGTAATGCACTGCCCAATAGTGTGCGAATCAGTACATCAGGGCGCTGTCTTGAGTATTTCCCTGTGTTGAGAGGTAGTGCGACGACGAGCCCTGTGTTGCCCGGTACCAGTAGTCTTTCAGTATCGGCGATTGTATTTTCTGATGTTCAGCCAGCCAATTATGCAGCTATCGCGCCTTTTGCTAGCAGCGAGTTGTATGTGACAGGTGCCCCATCCCCAGGAGTGATTACAGCCACGACGTTAACTGCGGTAGGCACACATAACATTATTCCGCTGGGGACAAGCCATACGTTTACCCGCACATCACCAACGCAGCGGGTTTATTTGGTGGCGAATCCTGAAAGATTTTGCGTGACCGTATCAGGTAACCTAGAGCGTTATACCGGCTACGGTATTAATAGCTCAAGTCCGATTGCTGACACCGCGCCAACTTCTCCAATGACTGCGACGACTAGCCTTGTTGCGGAAAATCTTGATATAGCTGGCGGGGCTCCTTTTGTATATACGACGGGAACACTGGTGAGTAATGGCTTGGTGCAGGTCAACTTTACATTTACGAAAGGCTTGGAAAGCGTCAATTTAAGTCATGGGGTGCAAATACGTAATGTGCCTTAAGTCTCGGATCGATCAATCAAGTAGTTTACCAAAACGACAGGCAGGCTTTAGTATGCCAATTGCGGTATTTGTGTTGGTGATTATGGCGTTGTTAGCAGCGGCCATTGTGCAGATATCGAGTCGAAATAATCTCTCCTCAGCGCAGGAGGTGCTTTCTACACGAGCTTTTTACGCAGCTGAAAGCGGTGCGTCTTGGGCCATGTCGCAACTCTTCTTTAATTCTGCTGGTAGCGCAACGAAGGCCTTCTCGGACACCTCATGTGGCAGTCCTGTAAATGGACAAACGTTAAATTTTACGGTGCCTGGCTTGGCAGGGTGTAGCGCTGCTTTAACCTGTGTGGCGGAAACGATAGATGCCATCGGTTATTATCGGGTTACCAGTACGGGAGCCTGCGGTACGGGGCAAGTGCAGGCAATACGAGTCGTTCAAGTTGGTGGCCGAAATGGCCCCTGATCAGGATGCGTCATTCCTGCGGACAAGCTAAGCGCAGAATGCACGTTAGTGGGATCCGCGGGAATGCGTGAGCGAATAATCATGGAGTCTGAGGTGTTGGAATGCCGGCTTACCCAGAAGAGCGCAAGGAAGTCCGGCATGACGAGAGTGGTGAATTCAGCTGTTTCAGTAATTCACCATGTACGCGGATTTAAGTGTAACTATCGCCCTAATATATGGTTCTTCATTGGCACGGTGGTGAACATGTAGTTCACGCGGCGCAATTGCCAATGGCAAGCAACGCAATTCTGCTCATTGGCCATGGGTTTTCCTTCTGGCGAATAAAGCGCAAATCCCCAATTACCAGCGCGTTCTTTTTCGTCCATTTCCTGTGGCCATTCGCTGCGATATTCCATCACGGCGATGCCTTGGAGATGATCAATCAAGTAGTTGCCGCCAGTTCCTTTAACCGGGTTTTCGTAACGGTCTTTTTTTGGGGTATAAACTTCCATGACAATCGTACCGCCTTCAGGCACGGGCTGCTCAGAGGCAATCGCCTGTAGCAGGTTTTTACGGGTATAAATTTTAGCGATCTGTTCCTGACCCACACGGTTTTGAGTCATGTAGTTTATTTGTTTGTTATAAGCTTCGGGTAATGCGACAAATTCGGGGGTACCGCCAGCGTGAACAAGACTGGATAGGAGAGCTCCAAACAGTATCAGGGGTAATTTAAAATTCATGGTTTATCCTCAAAATAGATGGCACTAGTTTGCTGAGATTGCGCGCTAATGGCAATGCAAAATGTGAATTTCAGAGTTTCCAAAAATGGCATTAAGGCAGCCAGCCGCCGGTTGCTTGAATTGGCGTGGGGTTATTCTCGGTGCTTATCCAGGCGGCTATTGCGGTTTTATCGCTGCTGACGATGGGTGGAGGCAGTGACACTTGCCATTGTTTTGTTTGTGATAGATTTTTCTGATGACCTAATACTACAAAATCATGCGTCAATACTTTGCCTCGATTCTCGCCCGCGGGGATTTTGGTTTCGAGATCAAAGCCCAGCAGTGTAATGTTGAGTATGAGCGATTGTTGTTCTGTGGATGAGTTGATGAAACTTGCGGTGAGCTTGTCGCCATCAAGCTGGAGCTGTAAATCACCGGGCATATCATTGTTTTCAGGTAAAACCCGATTTAAAAAACGATTTCTAGATTCTTTGCCATTGAATACAAAGCCGGGCGTATAAACAGCACGAATGTTGCCGTTGTGTTTGTAGTTATATTGGCGGTAGCTGTTGTTTTTAGTCGAAAAGGGGTCTTTCCAGCCGAGATTGTTCCAATAATTGACATGAAATGCGACGGGAACAACTTTGTTCCAGAGTTCAGGGTGCTGTTGGAAAGTGCTCAGCCACTTGTCAGCGGGTGGGCAGCTGCTGCATCCTTCAGAGGTATAAAGTTCAAGTAAAGGAACTTTTGTGGTGCCGCTGCTGAAGGTGACGGCGGCATTTGTTGGTAGAGAGAAAAGGCAACAGCTTAAAGTAAGTAAAGCGAATCGGCTAAACATGACAGTGTCACCTGAAAGTTGGCAAAGGTTTATCTATGACCTGACAAATAGCAGTTAAGTTCGTGTTGCTGATAGACGATAGCTTTTGCTTTTCAGTTGTCGATTAATTCCTTTATTTTTCGTGTTAGCGTGTTGCGTCCCCAGCCTAGTAATTTAGCTGCTTCACCCTTGCGGCCCTGTGTGTGTTGTAGGGCTGCGTTGATCATTACTTTTTCAAAGGACAGCAAGGCTTGGCTAAGTAAGCCAGTTTGCTGCTCTTCGTTTAGTAGTTGCAGTTGCGCCCACTGAGCGAGGCTTTGTTGCCAGTCATTTTCTGGCTCTATTGATGACGGCTGGTCTTTCAATTCGGCTGGCAAATCGGCGGGTTGCAGTTCACGGCTGGCAGCCATGACGGTTAACCAGTGGCAGGTGTTTTCAAGCTGCCGGATATTGCCAGGCCACTCCAGTGAGCACAGTAGTTGCTCGGTTTCTGGTGCCAGAATTTTGGGCTCCATTTGAAGCTCCAGTGCGGCCTTGCTAAGAAAGTGGTTGCTCAGTGCAGGGATATCTTCACGGCGATCTTTAAGGGCGGGTAAGTGAAGGCGAATAACGTTGAGACGATGGAACAAGTCTTCGCGGAAGCGATGTTGTTTTACCCGTTGCTCGAGATTCTGATGGGTGGCGGCAATAATACGGACATCGACTTTTACGGGGGTATGACCACCGACGCGATAGAACTCGCCATCGGCCAGTACCCTTAATAGTCTGGTCTGGGTTTCAGCGGGCATATCGCCGATTTCGTCGAGAAACAGCGTGCCACCATGCGCCTGTTCAAAACGCCCTTTGCGTTGGTTGGTGGCGCCAGTGAAGGCGCCTTTTTCGTGGCCAAAGAGTTCGGATTCAATCAAGTCTTTTGGAATTGCTGCCATGTTTAGGGCAATAAATGGCTGCGAGCCTCGAGGGCTATGTTGGTGTAATGCGGCGGCCACTAATTCCTTACCGGTGCCAGAGGCTCCGTTAATCAATACGTTAATGTCGGAATGAGATAGTCGGCCAATGGCGCGAAACACTTCCTGCATGGCTGGTGCTTCGCCAATGATTTCGCCGCGGCTAGGCGGTTGCGGTTGTTGTTTTGTGGTGGCTTGCTGTTGGTTGTGAGCTAAGGCGCGTTTGACGATGCTGGTGGCGGTATTTATATCAAAAGGTTTGGGCAGATATTCAAACGCGCCGCCTTGATAGGAGGCTACCGCACTGTCGAGATCGGAGTGCGCGGTCATGATGATGACGGGTAAATCTGGGTGACGAGTATGAATTTCCGATAGCAAATCAAGGCCATCAATACCGGGCATGCGAATATCGCTAATAATGGTGGCGGGTTTTCGATGCTTCAGGGCTTCCAGCAAATCATTGCCGGTGGCAAAGCTTTCGCTGCAAATTTCAGCTTGCGATAGTGCTTTATCGAGCACCCAGCGAATAGCGTGGTCATCGTCAACAATCCAAACTAAATTATCATGCATGATGTTTTTTCCTACGCCGGCTGCGATGAGCTGTCTGATGGCGAATGCAAGGGAATGAAAATAGTGAAGCAGGTATCACCGGGGGTGCTGCGTTGTTCAATCAGGCCGCCATGTTGGTTGATGATATGTTGCGCAATGGTGAGCCCGAGGCCGGTGCCTTCTGCTTTGCTGCTGACCATCGGGTAAAAGATGGTGTCGCGCAGGTTGCTTGCTATGCCGGGACCGTTATCACTGATATCAATGCGGCAAACCACGCGGTGGCGTTGATTGCCGATGGTAATTTGGCGATCAGTACGGGTTTTGATGCTGATACGTGGCGTTGCTGTTTTGGCGTCGTTAAGTGCTTGTAAGGCATTGAGGCCGATATTTAACAGTGCTTGGACCAGTTGTTCTTTATTACCTTCTACTTCGGGAATACTGGGGTCATAGTCGCGTTCGATGTCGATTTCACCTGCTGCCTCTGAATTGAGTAAATTTCTGATCCATTCCAATACTTCATGGATATTAACCGCGTTGAACTTGATTGGTCGATTGGGGCCGATCATCTGATCTACCAGGCGTGAGAGTCGGTCGACTTCGCCAATAATAATGTCGGTATATTCGTTGAGCGATGGACCTGTCCGTTCGAGCTGTTGTAGCTCCATGGCTAATAATTGTGCCGCGCCACGAATGCCGCCTAGCGGATTTTTAATTTCATGGGCCAGGCCGCGAGTTAGTATTTTGGAGGTCTGCTGTTGCCACAGCAGGTTTTCTTCGCGGGAGATTTGCAGCCAACGATCCATGGTGAAAAATTCGATCAGCAGCAAACCATTATCGGTATCGAGGATCGGAGTGACGGTATAGTTGACCGTGATATTTTCGCCATGGTTTGGCTTTAGCAGCGCTTCGCGTTTGGTGTAGGGCTGGTTAGATTTTAGTGCCTCAAGAAACTCTAGCAGGCTGGAATCAAAATCGTCGATGAGCTCTTGTAATGGTTGACCGATAACGCGATGACCACTAACTGAGAGCATGGCTTCGGCTGCGCTATTGAGTACCTGAACTTGTAGTTGCTCATCAAGCAGCAGCACGGCAGTGGTTTGATTGCTAAGCAGTTGCTGGTAAAGGTTGCTGCTGGAGGACATGAGGTGGCCGGCCTAAATATCTCAAGGTGAGTCGATAAAATGCAGTATGCACTATTTTGGTGCATGGTTAAAGTGGCCGAAATCAGGGCTGCGAGCAGTCCTCAGACTCTTGTTAGGGCGCAGGGGCAGCAGGGGGTGGCGCTATGGTGCGAAAAATATGCACAGTTACAGGCTTGCTGGTTTTTAGTACTTTGCTGGTTTTATCAATAATGCGAGCGGTAAGGGTGTGGCTGCCACGATCAAAATTTGTCAGCTCAATGCTTAAGTTTTTCCCAGCAGTTTGTAGTGGCTGACCGTTATCGAGAAACTCAAGTTGGTGGCCAGCTCTTAGGCCGGGTTCTATGGTGACTTGTATAACGATGTTGTGTTCGTCGCGCAGGGTGGATTGATCTGCGGGGTTGATAATGGCGAGTTTGTTATAGCTGAAGCTGGCTTCTGGGCTGATCGGTTTATAGCTGGCTGGAGGAGGTGTAGGTATTGCCTGTACGTTAACGGGCTCGACGGTGATTATTTCTGCACCTTCGGTTTTGGCGTCAGAAAAGCTGGGCACGCCTTTTTCATCGACACGTTTGTAAATGTCTTCGGCATAGCTTAGTGGGGTAATAAAGATGCTGATAAAACCACTAACCAATAGGGCTCTGACAAGTTGGCTCATGTCCAAATTTCCTTTTTTGTTTGCTGGTAAATTACGCTATTTTTAATCTGCGGGCCAATAAAAAACCCCTGCCAATTCGTTATATCACGAATCAGTCAGGGGTTTTGACAGCATTATCGCGCCGCCATTCCGAAGATAAGAGATGAATATCTAGGTTCGAAATGGCGGGGACAAATTAAACGCTGTAGTAAAGCTCGAACTCAGCAGGGTGAACCGACATGTTCAGACGGTCAACTTCTTCCTGCTTCAGCTTGATATACGCATCAATCATATCATCGCTAAATACACCGCCAGCCGTTAGGAAGGCGCGATCATTGTCGAGTGCTTCAAGCGCTGCTCCTAGAGAAGGCGCAACGGTTGGGATGTCTTTGGCTTCTTCTGGTGGCAGATCGTACAAATCCTTATCCATGGCGTCGCCAGGGTGGATTTTGTTTTGAATGCCATCCAGGCCAGCCATTAACAGTGCGGCGAAGCACAGGTACGGATTAGCGGATGGATCAGGGAAACGTACTTCAACGCGGCGTGCTTTAGGGCTGCCAACATGAGGAATACGGATAGATGCTGAACGGTTACGAGCTGAATAAGCCAGCATGACTGGAGCCTCATAGTGTGGCACCAGACGTTTGTAAGCGTTAGTTGAGGCGTTGGTGAAGGCGTTTAGGGCGCGAGCGTGCTTGATAATGCCGCCGATGTAGTACAGCGCAGTTTCAGACAGGCCGGCATAGCCGTCGCCAGAGAACAGGTTGTTGCCGTCTTTGCTGATAGACATGTGTACGTGCATGCCGCTGCCGTTATCGCCAACTAGAG
>JBALXL010000050.1:0-3314 GCA_036960805.1 Pseudomonadales bacterium | reverse complement strand
AAAAAAGGCCTTGGAATTAACTGATTTCGCCATTAGACTCTGGGCCGGAAAAAATTTCGCCAATCGCAGAGTGACTGCTAGGCTGGTGAGATAAATAACGGGACGTCAGAGGCTAGCTAGTTACACTTCCAATCTGACATTTCATTGACATGACGAACAGTTTTACGAGGCACCATATGCCAAAAGGAAACGGACCCTCTCTAAAGAATTACACGCCCTATAAAGAGAAAAAGGGTGAGGAATACATGAATAATGCTCAACGTGAGCACTTCAAAGCTATCCTCAATGCGTGGAAAAATGAGCTGGCTGAAGAAGCAAGCCGCACGGTACATCACCTGCAGGAAGAAGCGAACAACTTCGCTGACCCTAACGACCGTGCCAGCCAGGAAGAAGAGTTCAGCCTTGAACTACGTTCTCGCGATCGTGAGCGCAAGCTGACTAAAAAGATCAACAGCACACTGGAACGCATTGAAGTCGATGATTACGGCTTCTGTGATTCATGTGGTGTCGAGATTGGCGTCAAACGCCTTGAAGCACGCCCGACAGCCACCCTTTGCATTGACTGCAAAACATTGGCTGAAATCAAAGAGCGTACTACTGGCACCTAGATACTGAGGTGATGGTGACAACTCTGTTGTCACCATCCCGCTTATGCCTGCATCACCGCAACCCAACCTCTATATCGGCCGCTTTGCTCCAACGCCCTCCGGCCCGCTTCATTCCGGCTCTCTTGTCGCCGCTTTAGCCAGTTTTCTTGACGCCCGCAGTGCGCAGGGAAAATGGCTGATACGCATTGAAAACACCGATCCTCCCCGCGAACAGCCTGGCGCCAGCGCTGAGATCCTGCACGCTTTGGAAGCCCATAACCTGTTCTGGGACGATAAGGTCACTTATCAAAGCCAACGCACCGCCATCTACAAAGCCGCAACGAACACCTTACTTAATCAACAGCTAGGCTATTATTGCACCTGTTCACGTCTGCAACTCAAAGGCCACAGCATTTATCCCGGCACCTGCCGCCAGCAACGGACGCCACCAAGCTCACCCTCTGCGATTCGAGTTTTATGCAACGACATCAACATTGAGTTTAACGACCACATTCAAGGCCCTCAATCACACCCCATGAACCGGGAAATCGGCGACTTTATTATTTACCGCAAAGATGACCTGCCTGCCTATCAGCTGGCAACCGCCGTAGATGATATCGAACAAGGCATCACCCATGTTATGCGCGGCTGCGACCTGCTCGACTCCACTCCACGACAAATGTACCTGCACTATTTACTGGGCATGAAATCACCGAGCTACGCGCATATTCCAGTACTAGCGAAAGAGGACGGCCAGAAACTCAGCAAACAAAACCTCGCAAGGCCTCTAGATCTCAACAGATGTAATGACAATTTGTTTCAAGCCCTGCAACTACTTGAGCAAGCCCCACCAAAATCGCTCCAACATCAAAGCAGCCAGGATATTCTTGACTGGGCCATCCGCCATTGGACACCCAAAAACATCCCTTCCATAGCCGTCATAAAAAAAGACCGTCCCGACTTCTAGTATTCAAAACCAACCCACCCTCCACAAAGGAATACCCCTAAATCCGTAGGGGTTTGTGTACTTTGGTATCAAAGTGTTACAATTCGTAATGTTTTTGATTTAGTAAGCCATCAGTGGCCTTCAAACACGGGAGATTCGTGATTAATAGCTCAGTTCTTATTAAAAATATTCTCGGCGAATGCGATGCAATTAAGAGCATTTGCCAACAAATCAGCCAAATCGCTCCCACCAATTGTACCGTGCTAATTTCCGGCACCACCGGTAGCGGCAAAGGCCTAGTTGCACAGAACGTTTTTGATCTCAGCGGCCGCACCGAAGAACGGTTTATTAACATCAATTGCGCGACACCTCCGGAAACAGCCATTGAAGCAGAAATTTTCGGACACCATCGCCAATCCCAATTAGCCCATCACGAGCCCAGCCTTGATCAATTAAAAGCAATGAGTGGCGGCACCCTGTTAATTGACGAAATCAGTGAACTAGCCCCCGAGTGCCAAGCCTACTTTCTGGAAGTGCTTGAACTCATTGAAAGACACAACATGGGCACCGAAGAGCCGATAGATGTGCGCCTGATTGTCACCACACAACACGATCTAAAAATACTTTCGCAACAAAGCAGCTTCAATCAACGCCTCTATTATCACCTCAATATTTTCACCATTGCCATTCCGCCCTTGCGTGACCGCGGTGCCGACAAAATTAAAATCGCCGAAAAGCTACTGATTCAAGCCTGCAAAAAATACGGAAAAAACATCCGCGGCTTTTCAGTCGACGCCATTGCGGCAATTAATGACTATCACTGGCCTGGCAATTATCGCGAACTACGCAACACCATTGAACGCGCAGTAGTGCTAGCTCAGTGCGAACGCTTAAACGCAGAACAACTTGTTCTTGAAAGCGCCCCGCCGGCTAGCGAACCAAGCTACCAGCCTGCCGTCGCCAAAGTGACTAAAGCGTCCAACGATGACTCAGAACTGTCATTGGAAGACTACTTCCAGCATTACGTGCTTGAGCATCAGGAGCATATGACGGAAACAGAACTCGCCAAAAAACTCGGCATTAGCCGAAAATGCTTATGGGAACGTCGCCAAAAGTACGGTCTGCCTCGCAAAAAAGGCAGCTCCGCAGCGACCCCATAACCCACCTTTATCAGGGAAATACGCCATCAGACGTCAAAAAGGTTGGCAGTTGAGTAAAAAACAGCTGCAACCAACCGTTGATATCCTGCACAATGTCAGCCACCAATACTTCCCAAGTCATAACTCTACATCCCTGACTAACAACAACATGGTCTGCAATGTCTGAAACTACACCTCCAGCAGCGATACATATTCCGGCTAGCGTGCATAAAATCGACATCGATGCGATTAGTCGCAATGCGGCCACGATCATCAATACGCTTACCAAAGCAGGCCACCAAGCCTACCTAGTTGGCGGCTGTATTCGAGACCTATTACTAGGTCTCAAACCCAAAGACTTTGATATTTCTACCTCTGCCCGCCCTGAAGAAGTGGTCAGGCTATTCAGAAAATCACGCATCATTGGCCGACGCTTTCGTATTGTTCACGTCTATTCGGGGCGTGAAATGCTGGAAGTCACCACCTTTCGCGGCCAACACCCGGAAGATGAAGATCACCCGCACGCTTCTCGCAGCGACAGCGGACAGTTATTACGCGACAACATTTTCGGTTCGGTAGCGGAAGACGCTGTACGCCGCGACTTCACCGCCAATGCGCTTTATTACGATGTCGACAAAAACA
>JBALXL010000003.1:0-159501 GCA_036960805.1 Pseudomonadales bacterium | reverse complement strand
TCCTAAGATCACCACCCCCTCAAGATGGCGTGTCTACCAATTCCACCACTTCGGCTAAACGTCTTCTGTGAGACACCTAAAGATGTCTCGCTAAGTCTGAATTGAGGACAGCCCCTGAAGGCTTAATTCCAAACTTAGTCCGTTCTAGATCTAACTAGTCCAGATCTGGCAGGCTCGCGTCTACGGGTAACTCTTCTCGCAATACCGCTTCGTCAACCATCTCAGGCAATGCATCCACATCTATAGACTGTTCGGTAACTAACGCAGGGAAACCTTCATTAGCGTCGATAACCGCTTTGTCCTTCGCGACAATGGCTAATGCAAAACTGGTAACAAAAAAGAATGTCGCCAGAACTGCCGTTGCGCGAGTCATAAAATTACCCGACCCACCGCTACCGAAAACAGTTTGTGACGCACCGGAGCCAAATGATGCTCCCATATCCGCGCCTTTACCTTGCTGTAATAGCACCAATGCAATTACTGAAATCGCCAGAAGCACATGAACGATTAATATTAAACTTTCCATTTCTTATCCTGCTGCTGCACAAATTGCAGCAAAAGCGACACTATCGAGCGATGCTCCGCCCACCAAACCACCATCAATATCTGACATGGCAAATAATTCTTTCGCGTTACCAGCGTTGACACTACCGCCATATAATACCGGTACACGTTGTGCGATATCGGCATCAATTCCTGCCAATTTATCACGTACTAATTTATGAACCTGCTGCGCCTGCTCCGGAGTTGCTGTATCTCCAGTGCCAATAGCCCAAACCGGCTCATAGGCAATAACTGCGTCGGCAAAGGCTGCTATGCCCGCCGCATCAATCACTGCATCTAACTGACGATTAACCACCGCATCGGTCTCATTAGCCAAACGTTGCGCTTGAGTTTCTCCAATACAGAGCACGGGAGTCAAACCCGCTTTTAATGTAGCAATAAATTTTTCTGCCACATCTTTATCTTGCTCGCCAAAGAGGCTACGTCGTTCAGAATGACCCAGCAGCACATACTGACACTTAAAATCAGCTAGCATTGATAACGATGCTTCACCTGTATATGCACCGCTTTCAAACTGACTAACGTTCTGCGCACCTAGCGCAATAGCTGTTCCACTCAACTGCTCCTGAACCTGCGACAGGTAAGGCGCTGGAGGACAAACGGCTATTAATGCTGAAGAATTTATGGTTTCAACATAACCAGCCAGCAAGTTGGCAACAGCTGCCTTGTCGGCATTCATTTTCCAGTTTGCAATTACCAGTTTGGTACGCATAAATTCTACCTTTTCACGGAGCGCGCAATGGTATCTAAGTTAGGTCCAACTTACAAGATGAGACGTCAACTCCTAACAGGCATTTTATGTTGTCACGCAATCGCGCTTCTCACCTGCCCCGCCAGTTTATTAGCAAGCTCATCAACAAACTCGGCATCTTCGCCTTCAACCATGACTCGCACCAACGGCTCAGTACCTGACATGCGTAACAGTACCCGTCCACGCTCACCCAGCTTATCTTCCGTTTCCGCAACAGCTTGCTGAACGGCGGTATTTTTCACTGGATCACTACGCTCCAACAAGCGTACATTAACCATGGTTTGGGGCATTTTCACCATGCCTTTTTTCATCTCATGCAACGATTCATCACCAGAGGCAATAGCGTCTAATACCTGCAATGCCGAAACAATGCCGTCACCGGTGCTGGTTCTATTCAAGCAAATAATATGGCCCGATGACTCTCCGCCCAGCGTCCAGGAATTTTCTCTCATTTTCTCGAGCACATAACGGTCACCAACATTGGCGCGGATAAACGGAATATCCAGATCTTTTAACGCCAGCTCCATGCCCAAGTTGCTCATCAACGTACCCACTACGCCGCCATTAAGGATGCCCAGCGCTTGTTTGTGACGCGCGATGATATAAACCAGCTCATCGCCATCAACGATTTCGCCTTTATGATCCACCATAATCAAGCGATCGCCATCGCCATCCAGCGCAATACCTAAATCAAATTGCTTCTCAACCACTGTTTTTTGTAACAATGCAGGATGAGTCGAACCACACTGCTCGTTAATATTAAGTCCATCAGGGCTGACGCCAATTTCATGCACTTCAATACCCAACTCAGTCAGCACACTTGGCGCGATATGATAGGTTGCACCGTTTGCGCAATCCACCACAACTTTCAAACCAGCCAGTTTATTACGTCCAAACAGGGTGCTTTTACAAAACTCGATATAACGGCCAGCGGCGTCTTCTACCCGGAAAGCTTTACCCAGCTTATCGGAAGTCACCGTGGTCATTGGCTGATCAATCATTGCCTCGATAGCATACTCAACGTCATCGGGCAGCTTGGTGCCTTCACCGGAGAAAAACTTGATTCCATTGTCTTCGAAAGGGTTGTGCGAAGCACTGATAACAATGCCGGCCTGCGCGCCAAGCGTACGTGCGAGATAAGCGATACCAGGCGTTGGCATCGGTCCTAATAATTTAACATTAACGCCCGCAGAAATAATGCCCGCCTCCAGCGCTGACTCAAACATATAACCGGAAATACGAGTATCTTTACCAATCAGGATGTTTTTCACGCCACGCTCGGCAAACACCTTGCCCGCGGCCCAGCCTAATTTCAGCATAAACTCGGCAGTAATAGCGCCTTCACCCACACGGCCACGAATGCCATCTGTGCCAAAATACTTCTTACCCATGCTGCTCTCCCTTAAATCTTCTACAGCTAATCTTTAGTTGCGCTTAAGTTGTATCTAAACACCACGCCGCATCACAGCGGCAGTCATTTTCACGACATCAGCGGTCGCTGCCACATCATGGCAACGTACAATATGTGCACCTTTAGCCACAGCCATGACGGCCACAGCCAAGCTGCCGAACAAACGCTCATCGACGGGTTTATCTAATACCTGTCCGACCATCGACTTACGTGACATCCCCACCAATAGCGGTAATTGCAACGAATCAAATTCTTCCAGTCGGTCCAGTAATTCAAGGTTATGCTGCAGTGTTTTACCAAAACCAAAACCGGGATCCAGCAGCAGCTTGTGTCTATCAATACCTGCTTCGCAACATGCTTTTACACGCGCATCAAGATAATCAATAACGTCTTTAACAACATCATCATAGCGCGGTGTTTGCTGCATTGTTTGTGGCTCACCCTGCATATGCATCAGGCATACCGGCAAACCGGAATCACGTGCCGCCTGCATAGCCCCATCACGACTTAACGCTCGCACATCATTAATCAAGCCAGCACCGGCAGCTGCCGCGCTAGTCATTAATTTCGGTGTACTGGTATCAACAGAGACCACAACATCAAAGCGTTTACGAACAGCCTCAACAACTGGCAACACTCGATCCATTTCCTGCTGAGGGCCAACTACCTCAGCGCCTGGGCGAGTCGACTCACCACCCACATCAATAATGGTGGCGCCATCGCTAATCATTTGCTCAACGGTTTTCAGAGCAGCATCAAGATTAACACTGCCAGCGGCGTTGCTGACATAACGGCCACCGTCGGAAAAAGAGTCTGGCGTTACATTCAGTACCGCCATCACGTGTGGAACAGATAAGTCTAAGATAAGACCGGCGCAATCAAGTTGCGCCGGTAGCTCAGGCAGGTTATTTATTGTCATATAACGAGGTGCTAAAGTTCACCGGCGGGACGACCGTCCACAGAGTCATCGGCATTTTTGTCATCACGATCAGGCGTGGTCGTTTTTTCAGCCTTTGCTGAACCCGAACCATTACCGCCATCACTGCTTTCGGCAGGCGGACTCGGCTTTTTGCCATCCATAATCTCGTCGATTTGCGAGCTATCGATGGTTTCATATTCCATCAACGCCTCAGCCATCATCTCTAATTTAACGAAATTATCTTTTAAAATTGTTTCCGCTGTTCCATAACATTCATCAATGATACGACGAATTTCTCCATCAATCTGTCGCTTAGTATCGCCAGAAACATGACTACCCGCACCACCTGCAGAACGTCCAAGGAAAACTTCACCTTCCTCTTCCTCATACATCAACGGACCCATTTTTTCAGACAAGCCCCACTTAGTCACCATGTTACGCACCATACCTGTAGCACGCTGAATATCATTCGATGCACCCGTTGTAACACCGTCTACACCTAACGTCAGCTCTTCAGCAATACGCCCGCCAAACAAGCTGCATACGTTACTAATCAAGTAACGACGGCTGTGGCTGTAACGGTCTTCTTCAGGCAAGAACATAGTCACACCCAAGGCACGGCCACGTGGAATAATACTGACTTTATAAACAGGATCATGCTCTGGCATCAAACGACCAACAATCGCGTGTCCCGCTTCGTGATACGCAGTATTTCGCTTTTCATTTTCAGACATAACCATGGAGCGACGCTCTGTGCCCATCATGATTTTATCTTTAGCCAGCTCAAACTCATTCATGTCAACCACACGCTTGCTGGAACGAGCCGCAAACAGTGACGCTTCGTTCACCAAGTTGGCCAAATCCGCACCGGAGAAACCCGGAGTACCTCGTGCAATCACAGAGGCCTTAACATCATCACCCAGCGGCACTTTACGCATGTGAACTTTAAGAATTTGCTCTCGTCCGCGTATATCTGGCAGGCTGACCACTACTTGACGGTCAAAACGTCCAGGACGCAGCAAGGCCGGATCAAGCACATCAGGACGGTTAGTCGCCGCGATCACAATCACGCCTTCTTTACCCTCAAAGCCATCCATTTCAACTAGCAACTGGTTTAATGTTTGTTCGCGCTCATCGTGACCACCACCTACACCGGCTCCACGATGACGACCGACCGCATCGATTTCATCAATAAAAATAATGCATGGTGCATGCTTTTTGGCTTGATCAAACATATCGCGAACACGCGACGCACCCACACCGACAAACATTTCTACAAAGTCAGAACCAGAAATCGTAAAAAACGGCACCTTGGCTTCACCGGCAATCGCTTTTGCCAGCAATGTTTTACCAGTACCCGGAGAGCCAGACATCAATACGCCGCGCGGTATGTGACCGCCCAAACGCTGAAACTTACCTGGATCACGCAGAAACTCAACCAGCTCCTGCACTTCTTCCTTGGCTTCTTCAACACCCGCCACATCATCGAAGGTAGTGGTAATCTGGTCTTCGCCTAACATACGGGCTTTGCTCTTACCAAAGGACATGGGACCGCCTTTGCCACCACCACCGCCACCTTGCATTTGGCGCATAAAGAACATAAATACCGCAAGAATAACCAAGATAGGGAATGCAGCAACAAACAGTTGCGACCACAGGCTCTGGCCTTCCGGCTGTTTACCCACCACTTTGACGTTATGACTTAGCAGATCATCCATCAACTTGGGATCTTCTACCGATGGCAGCACTGTTTCAAAACGACTCTCGTCGCTAAAGACACCGGAAACAACATGTCCTTCAATAATTACCTGCCGCACACGGTCTCGCTGCACTTCGGCAATAAAGTCAGAGTAGTTAAGCTGTGAATTTGGGCTCTCAGTATTAAAGTTATTGAACACCGTTAGCAGCACTGCTGCGATGATAAGCCACAAGATTAAATTTTTTGCCATGTCGTTCAAGGCAATGCCCTCTTAAATCACAAATTGAAAACCGACCACCCTCATGGCAACCGGTTACTTTATCCTTATAAGCCACACGTAGCAGCTATCCCTTAAACCCACTTGCCACTAAATACTGCTCCTTTGAGCGCGCTCGCGAAGCATCGGGCTTACGAATCTGCACCTTATTAAACTTTGACCGCGCAGTCTTCAATAATTCATCAAATCCATCACCGTGAAATACTTTAGCAATCAAACAGCCACCAGGGCTTAAAATTTGATCCACCATATCCACGGACAACTCCACTAAATACATGGCCTTGGGCTGGTCAACAGCCGTTACACCGCTCATGTTGGGGGCCATATCTGAAATAACAAGGTCTACTTTACTCCCCCCCAATACGCTGATAATCCGCTCATAGACTTCAAGCTCGGTGAAATCACCTTCCACAAAATCAACACCATCAATCGGATCCATCGGCAGAATATCGGAAGCCACAACACGGCCTTTTTTTCCAACCAATTCCAGTGCCACCTGCGACCAACCACCCGGCGCAGAACCTAAATCAAGCACTGCCATACCTGGTTTAAACAGCTTGTCTTTATTCTGCAGTTCTAGCAGCTTATAACTGGCACGCGAACGATAACCGTCCTGCTGCGATTTTTTAACATACTGATCATTGAAATGCTCATCGAGCCAGCGACCGCTGGATTTACTGCGCGCCATGATATATCACTACCTCGGACGATCCGCTATAATAGCCGCCCTTTTAACCATTGATTAAAGACATCCGGATCACTATGGCGTTACCCAACGAAAAAATCAAAGCATTCCGTGGCATCGGCCACAACCTGAAGCCTATCGTTACGATTGCGGAAAACGGCATCACCGAAGGTGTACAGCTGGAATTAGAGCGGGCGCTTAATGATCACGAGCTAATCAAAGTAAAGGTGAGCTGCGCTGACCGTGAACAGAAGCAAAGTCTGATACAAGAGCTGGTCTCGACCTGCCACTGTGAACTTGTTCAAACCATTGGCAAAATCGCTTTGGTTTACAAAGCCGCCGCCAAGCCTAATCAAAAGCTGTCCAATGTTGCACGCTTTTATCACAGCTAACTTTGTAGCTGCAAAAGCAGTATGTCATCTCGACCGGAAGGGAAATCTTGAGACTTCAAGATCTCTCGCCCTGCTCGGGATGACAAACAAACCGCTAAAGATGCTGTACCGAAATAATTTCGTATTCCACTAATCCGCCAGGCACGTTCACACCTACAACATCACCCTCTGTCTTACCTATTAATCCACGAGCAATAGGCGACGTAATAGAGATCTTACCAAGCTTCAAGTCGGCCTCATCTTCGCCAACTAGCTGATAACGAACTTCTTCTTCCGTTTCAATATTTTCCAGCTCAACGGTAACGCCGAAAATCACTTTACCGGTATTTTTAATGGCGACCACATCAATGACCTGCGCATTAGATAATTTACCTTCGATATCCTGAATACGGCCTTCGGCAAAACCCTGCTCTTCACGAGCGGCGTGATATTCCGCATTTTCTTTCAAATCACCGTGCGCACGCGCCTCGGCAATCGCCAGAATAATACGCGGCCGCTCAATCATTTTTAGACGTTCTAACTCATCGCGCAGCAGCTCTTCGCCCTGCTTGCTCATAGGGAACTTATTCATACGCGACCTTTAATATCTTCATGTAAATCCTGCAGCCTACGAACTTTCTCTTCTGCGGTGTAAGCACTGGCTTCACAGAACGCTTCTGCCGCCGCCATAGTCGTACTGTAATACACGCGATGCTGCTTAGCCGTGCTACGAATGCTGGCCGAATCCGCAATAGTCTGCGTACCCTCGGTGGTGTTAACGATGTAGCTGACTTCGTCATTTTTCAACATATCAACGATATGCGGACGACCTTCGGCCACCTTATTAACCACCGCCGTCTCAACTCCTGCCTCTTCCAAGACTTTCGCTGTACCGCGCGTTGAAACTATTTCAAAGCCCAGTTGAGTCAAGCTCTGCGCCACACCCACGATACGATCTTTATCCGCATCACGAACACTAATAAAGGCACGACCACCCTTCGGCAAGATGTCTCCAGCGCCAATTTGCGCTTTAGCGTAGGCTTCAGCAAAGCTGTCACCCACACCCATCACTTCACCAGTAGATTTCATTTCAGGGCCGAGAATTGGATCAACGCCCTGGAATTTATCGAACGGGAATACGGCTTCTTTAACGCTCATGTGCGGAGGAATCACTTCTTCGGTGAAACCCTGATCAGCCAGTGACTGACCCGCCATGCAACGTGCTGCAACTTTTGCCAATGACACACCAATACACTTGGATACAAACGGCACTGTACGTGAACCACGTGGATTCACCTCAATTACGTAAATTTCGCCATCTTGATAAGCCAACTGCACATTCATCAAGCCAATAACACCCAGCTCCATCGCCATCTGTTTTACTTGATCGCGCATTTCGTCCTGCACATCGGCAGGCAAGTTATACGGAGGCAAGGAACAGGCTGAATCACCGGAGTGTACACCCGCTTGTTCAATGTGCTGCATGATGGCGCCAATCACTACGTGCTCGCCATCGGATACCGCATCCACATCCACTTCAATAGCCGCACTGAGGAATCGATCCAGTAACACAGGACTATCATTAGAAACCGACACGGCTTCCTTCATATAACGCTTTAATTCATCGATGTTGTAGACAATTTCCATTGCCCGGCCACCTAACACATAGGATGGGCGCACAACCAATGGGAAACCAATCTTTTCAGCTTCTACCAGGCTTTCTTCCAGGCTTCTTACCGTGCTGTTATCTGGCTGCTTAAGGCCCAGCTTTTGAATCATTTGCTGGAAGCGCTCACGATCTTCGGCGCGATCAATCGCATCCGGCGTGGTACCAATAATGTTTGCACCTGCCGCTTCCAAACCACGCGCCAGCTTCAGCGGAGTCTGACCGCCATATTGAACAATCACGCCCTTAGGCTGCTCGATACGAATGATTTCCAATACGTCTTCCAGTGTTACCGGCTCAAAATACAGACGGTCAGAGGTGTCGTAATCGGTAGAAACAGTTTCCGGGTTACAGTTAACCATAATGGTTTCGTAACCGTCTTCACGCATTGCCAACGCAGCATGCACACAGCAGTAATCAAACTCGATGCCCTGACCAATACGGTTCGGACCACCGCCCAACACCATGATTTTGTCACGTGTTGTCGGCAGCGCTTCACATTCTTCTTCATAGGTGGAGTACATGTACGCAGTTTCTGACGAGAACTCAGCCGCACAGGTATCAACACGCTTATAAACAGGATGTACATTCAGATCGATACGACGCTGACGCACTTCATGCTCGGACACACCCAGCACTGTTGCCAGGCGCATATCAGCAAAACCTTTACGTTTAAGCTGGAATAATTGCTCGTAGTCAATATCAGCCAATGACTGACCGACCAACGCCTGCTCGTCCTTAACGATGTCTTCAATCTGCACCAGGTACCATGGATCAATACCACTGGCTTCGTAAACTTCGTCAACGTTAAAGCCGACACGGAAAGCATCACCCACATACAAAGGACGCTCAGCACCCGGCGTACGCAACTCATGCATAATCATGGCGCGCTGATCAGCTTCGCTATCTTCGGCGTTAACAATAGGATCAAAACCACTGATGCCCACTTCCAGACCACGCAATGCTTTTTGCATGGATTCCTGATAAGTCCGGCCAATCGCCATGACTTCACCGACAGATTTCATCTGTGTGGTCAGGCGTGAATCAGCCTGCGGGAATTTTTCGAAAGTGAAACGAGGAATTTTGGTAACAACGTAGTCGATGCTTGGCTCGAAAGAAGCCGGTGTTGCACCGCCAGTAATTTCATTTTTCAGCTCATCCAGCGTGTAACCAATCGCCAGCTTGGCAGCAATTCTCGCAATCGGGAAACCGGTCGCTTTAGACGCCAGTGCCGAAGAGCGCGATACCCGCGGGTTCATTTCAATAACAACGATACGGCCGGTCTTCGGATCCATACCAAACTGCACGTTCGATCCGCCCGTTTCCACGCCGATTTCACGCAATACCGCAACCGAGGCATTACGCATTAGCTGGTATTCTTTGTCAGTCAGGGTTTGCGCAGGCGCTACCGTGATCGAGTCACCGGTATGCACACCCATGGCATCGAAGTTTTCGATGGCACAAATAATGATGCAGTTGTCGTTTTTGTCACGTACAACTTCCATCTCGTATTCTTTCCAACCAATCAGCGACTCATCAATCAACAGCTCAGTGGTTGGCGATAGATCCAGGCCACGCTCACAGATCTCAGCATATTCTTCTTTGTTGTAAGCGATACCACCGCCACTACCACCCATGGTGAAAGACGGACGAATAATACAAGGGAAGCCCAATTGCGCCTGCACTTGGATTGCTTCTTCCATGCTATGCGCGATTCCGGAGCGCGGCGTCGCCAGACCAATCGCTTTCATGGCCTTATCAAAAAGCTCGCGATCTTCAGCTTTGTTGATAGCGTCCTTATCCGCGCCAATCATTTCTACGCCGAACTCTTCCAAGACACCTTCACGATCCAGATCCAACGCACAGTTCAACGCCGTCTGACCACCCATGGTGGGCAGCAAGGCATCAGGACGCTCCTTCTCGATGATTTTGGCAACCGTCTGCCAGCGTACTGGCTCAATATAGGTCGCATCCGCCATCGCCGGATCAGTCATGATCGTCGCCGGGTTAGAGTTCACCAGAATAACTCGGTAACCCTCTTCGCGAAGCGCTTTACAGGCTTGCGCGCCGGAGTAATCGAACTCACAGGCCTGACCAATAACAATTGGGCCGGCCCCTAAAATAAGGATGGATTTTATGTCGGTACGTTTTGGCATAAATCTAACTTCGCTCTGGAGACTGTTGTGGCGCCGTTTACTTGGCAGCCACTCTCATTAATTCGATGAAACGATCAAACAGGGGCGCCACATCATGTGGTCCCGGGCTTGCTTCAGGGTGACCCTGGAAGCTATAAGCCGCTTTATCTGTACGCTGAATACCCTGCAAAGATTTATCGAACAGGGAAATATGGGTTGCTTCCAGATTAGCAGGCATGGACGCTTCATCCACTGCAAAACCGTGGTTTTGACTGGTGATCATCACAACTTTGCTAGCAAGGTCCTGTACCGGGTGGTTAGCGCCGTGGTGACCAAACTTCATTTTTATCGTTTTTGCGCCACTGGCCAGCGCCAATAACTGGTGACCCAGACAGATACCAAATACTGGGATATCAGTTTCAAGGATTTCCTTGATAGCTTTGATCGCATAATCACACGGCTCGGGATCGCCCGGGCCATTAGATAGAAATATACCATCGGGATTCAGCGCCAGAACTTCAGCGGCAGGTGTCTGTGCAGGTACAACGGTTAAACGGCAACCGCGAGATACCATCATACGCAGGATGTTACGCTTCACACCGTAATCATAAGCAACGACGTGATAAGGCGTGCTATCAGGTTTCACGAAACCTGACTCACCATCATTCGCCCACTTCCACTCGCCTTCAGTCCACTCGTAGGCTTCGTCTACGGTTACTTCTTTGGCCAGATCCAAGCCCTTCAGACCAGGAAAGGCTTTTGCCGCTGCCAATGCTTCAGCAATCGCTTGCTGCTCATCAACTCCCGCTTCCAGCACTTTCACACAACCGTTTTGAGCACCCTTATCACGCAGCACACGCGTCAAACGACGAGTATCGATTTCAGCGATACCCACTACGTTACGACGTGTTAGATATTCATCCAGCGTTTCAGTCATACGCCAGTTACTCGCGACAATCGGCAAGTTGCGTATCACCAAACCTGCAGCCCAGACACGATCAGACTCTTCGTCTTCATCGTTGGTGCCGGTGCTGCCAATATGGGAATAGGTCAATGTAACAATCTGGCTGGCGTAGGAAGGATCAGTAATGATCTCCTGATAGCCGGTCATGGCGGTATTAAAAACCACCTCACCTGTGGCTTGGCCATCAGCCCCGATTGCCACACCCTTAAAAATACTACCGTCGGCTAATGCCAGTATGGCCTGTCTAGTCAACCTGAAATCCTCGCGCGTATTTTCTTAGGATCAACTGCTTTAAAACGGCATTTCTGCCTAAGCTAGCTGCAAAAAAGCGAGATAGGGCTAAGGCCTTATCCCGCTTTTCGAATTTGTTGTGAGTTTTCGCTACTCACTGGGGCGGCAATTCTACGGAAATTGCGCTGATTTGTCCATGTTTCTCTGAGGGATCAGAGCAGGAATATGGACAATTTAAACAAAGACTTTTTATTTCAGATTCAACACGTCCTGCATATCAAACAGGCCTGTTGGTTTTTGACTCACCCATTGAGCTGCACGCACCGCACCACGGGCAAAGGACATACGACTGGTAGCCTTGTGAGTAATTTCAACACGCTCACCGTCAGCGGCAAAAATCACCGTGTGATCACCGACAATATCGCCCGCTCGCACTGTCGCAAAACCAATGGTTTCACGTTTACGCGCACCGGTTTGACCCTCGCGGCCATAAACCGCACATTTTGACAGGTCACGACCCAGCGCATTGGCAACCACTTCACCCATACTCAACGCTGTACCTGACGGCGCATCGACTTTATGACGATGATGCGCTTCGTAAACTTCGATATCGACATCATCACCCAATACACGGGCCGCAATATCGAGCAATTTAAAGCACAGATTCACGCCAGTACTGAAATTAGAGGCCACACACAAAGCGGTCCGATCTGCTGTCGCCAGCATTTGTGCTTTTTCTTCATCAGCAAAACCAGTGGTGCCGACCACCAGCTGCTTACCAGCCTGCGCACAAATTGCTGCATTCGCCAGCGTTGCCGCAGGCGTAGTAAAATCAATCAGCACATCAAAATCATCAATAGCCGCCGACAAATCGCCGACCACCTTAACCCCATTCGCACCAATACCAGCCAGCTCACCAACATCCACACCCACCAGTGAACTATCAGGGCGCACAACGGCAACCGTCAATTCAGCATCTTCGGCCAGCATCACTGCTTCAACCAAGGCTTTCCCCATCCGTCCGGCAACACCGGTCACTGCAATGCGTGTCATGCGCTTTCCCGCTCTAATTACTATTTTTATACTAAGTTAAAACCACTAATTTCCGTTATAAGCAAAGGACTAGCAAGGCGAAAATTAGCGAAAACCCGGAGCTTATTGAGCTTAAGCGAGGATTTCGAGCCAATTATTAACGCCGCTAGCACGAGCGGAATAGAAATTATTGATTTTAGGTTTTCATCTCATCGAAAAAGTTCTTCACGCCCGCAAACCAGGAGTTCTTTTTCGGCGACTGCTTATTGCCCTCGCCATCTAGAGTGGCCTGAAACTGTTGCAGCAAATCTTTCTGCTCAGCAGTCAAATTCACCGGTGTTTCCACATAAACACGACATAACAGGTCGCCAGTTGCCCCGCCGCGCACAGGAGCAACACCCTTGCCACGCATACGGAACAATTTATTGGTTTGCGTTTCAGCGGGAACCTTCAGCTTCACACGACCGCCCAGGGTTGGCACTTCCAGCTCGCCACCCAAGGATGCATCAACAAAGCTAATAGGCACTTCACAGTACAAATTAGAGCCATCACGGGTAAAGATTTTGTGATCGCGCACCTCGACCTGCACATACAGATCGCCCGAAGGACCACCGTGCACACCAGCCTCACCTTCGCCGGACAAACGAATACGATCACCGGTATCAACGCCTGGCGGTATTTTCACCGACAAGGTTTTGGTTTCTTCTATACGCCCCGCACCATGACACTTATGACATGGTTTTTTAATCGTCTTGCCCTGACCTTTGCAACGCGGGCAGGTTTGCTGCACAGCAAAGAAGCCCTGCTGCATACGCACTTGACCTACACCACCACAGGTTTGGCAGTCTTCAGGATGCGAGCCTTTAGCCGCACCGGAGCCATCACAACCACCACAACCCACCATGGAAGGCACTTTGATTTTAGCCTGCGTGCCTTTAACGGCATCCTCAAGATCCAACTCCAGGCTATAACCTAAATCCGCACCACGCTGAACATGGCTACGCTGACGACCACCACCGCCTCCACCAAAGATATCGCCGAACACATCACCAAATACGTCACCGAAGTTTCCCGCGCCATGACCGCCACGACCGCCACCGCCACTCTGATCTACACCGGCATGACCAAACTGATCATAAGCTGCACGCTTTTCACCATCGGAAAGGATTTCATAGGCCTCACTAACTTCTTTAAAGCTAGCCTCAGCACTTTTATCATCCGGATTACGATCCGGGTGATACTTCATTGCTAGGCGTCGATAGGCCTTTTTAATTTCCTTGCCGTCAGTTCCCTTGGCAATACCCAGTACTTCGTAATAATCGCGTTTTGACATATTGTCCTGCTGTTTTCTTGCAAATCATGTAACAGGATATTGAAAAACTATCTGCGTGACCGCGGCCTGCGGAACGCTTTTCAACAACCTGAAAGCTTAAACCGAGCAAAGGCGCGGGACCGAAGCCGCGCGCCTTTTTACAACTCTACTAACAAATCAAGGGGCCATTTTCAGGCCCCAAATAGCTTATTTGTTATCGTCTTTCATTTCTTCAAACTCAGCATCAACGGCATCATCTGGACCACCAGCTTCTTCTGCTGATTCAGCACCAGCATCAGTTGCCTGACCTGCTTGAGCCTGTTCCTGCATTTTTTGAGCCAGAGGACCAGAAGCTTCAGTCAGCGTCGCTGTTTTCGCTTCGATGTCATCTTTATCATCAGTTTTCAGAGCCGCTTCAAGCTCAGTCATTGCCGCTTCGATTGGCGCTTTTTCTTCATCCGAAACGTTATCAGCAACTTCGTCTAGCATCTTACGCGTGGCATGAACAAGGCCATCACCTTGATTGCGAACCGCTACCAACTCTTCAAACTTACGATCGTCCTCAGCGTTAGCTTCAGCATCACGCACCATCGCTTCAACGTCTTCATCGCTCAGACCGCCAGAAGCTTTAATCACGATAGACTGCTCTTTGCCTGACGCCTTATCTTTAGCACCTACGTTCAGAATACCGTTAGCATCCAAATCGAAGCTCACTTCAATTTGTGGCATACCACGTGGCGCATCTGGAATCTCTGCCAGATCAAAACGACCCAGAGATTTATTCTGTTGAGCCTGTTTACGCTCACCCTGACAGACGTGAATCGTTACCGCAGACTGGTTATCTTCAGCCGTAGAGAACACTTGTGTTTTCTTCGTTGGGATAGTGGTGTTCTTTTCGATCAGAATAGTCATCACGCCACCCATGGTCTCGATACCCAGAGACAGAGGTGTTACGTCCAACAACAATACGTCTTTCACGTCACCAGACAGAACCGCCGCCTGGATAGATGCACCCACGGCAACCGCTTCATCAGGGTTAACGTCTTTACGTGCCTCTTTACCAAAGAAGTTTTTAACCTTCTCCTGAACCAGTGGCATACGTGTTTGACCGCCCACCAGGATCACGTCATCAATTTCTGATGTACTCAAGTCAGCATCTTTCAACGCCATTTTAAGGGGAGCCAAAGTGCGCTCAACCAGCTCTTCAACCAAAGATTCAAACTTGGCACGTGTAATCTTCACGTTCAAGTGCTTCGGTCCGCTGGCATCAGCCGTAATATAAGGCAGGTTAACGTCAGTCTGTTGCGCACTAGACAGTTCGATTTTAGCTTTTTCAGCCGCTTCCTTTAGACGCTGCAGAGCTAATGGATCGTTGTGCAGATCAATGCCGGTATCTTTCTTGAATTCGTCTGACAAGAAATCAATCAAACGTAAATCAAAATCTTCACCACCTAGGAAGGTGTCGCCGTTGGTAGACAGCACTTCAAACTGGTGCTCACCATCAACTTCAGCGATTTCGATGATAGAGATATCAAAAGTACCACCACCCAAGTCATAAACAGCAACGGTAGAATCGCCACGTTTTTTATCCATACCATAAGCCAGTGCCGCAGCAGTTGGCTCGTTGATAATACGTTTTACGTCCAAACCAGCGATACGTCCAGCATCTTTAGTCGCTTGACGCTGAGCATCGTTAAAGTAAGCAGGTACAGTGATAACCGCTTCAGTCACAGCCTCACCCAGATAATCTTCAGCTGTTTTCTTCATCTTCTTCAGAACTTCAGCAGAAATCTGTGGCGGTGCTTTAGCGTCTCCCTTAGCTTCAACCCATGCATCACCGTTATCGGCTGCTACGATCTTATAAGGCACCATTTTGATGTCTTTCTGTACCACGTCGTCTTTAAAACGGCGACCGATCAAACGTTTGATCGCGAACAGAGTATCACTAGGATTAGTAACCGCTTGACGTTTGGCCGGCTGACCAACCAATACTTCGCCGCCATCAACAAATGCAACGATGGAAGGCGTGGTGCGATCGCCCTCGGCATTCTCAATTACTTTTGGCTTATCGCCTTCCATTACAGATACACACGAGTTAGTGGTACCCAAGTCAATTCCGATAATTCTTCCCATAATGCTCTACTCCAAACTTAAATCTTTATTACTGAATCTGAAAAATCAAACTCACACATTTTGTGTGGATTAATCACTAATATTGGACTGCTTTCGCAATTTTCAAGGCCGCTCTTTAATTTAAGATCAAGCCTGTTCGTCAATTTTTGGTGCCGCAGCGGCTTTTGAAACCATTACCATCGCTGGACGTACCAGCCGACCATTCAGGCTGTAACCTTTCTGCAAAACAGCAACAACCGTATTCGGTTCAACATCAGCATTCTCAATCATCGACATTGCCTGATGCTGCTGAGGATTAAACGGTTCACCCTCTGGATCGATCTGCTCAATATTGAATTTAGCCAACGTAGCAACAAAGCTGCTCAGCGTCATTTCAACACCGTCGCGCAAGCCTTTAGATGACTCATCAGCCGCACCGGCAGCCTGCAACGCACGCTCCAAGTTATCAACTACAGCCAGCAATTCGCCGGCCATTTTATCAAGCGCAAACTTGTGAGCATTTTCCACATCGCGTTCTGCTCGACGACGGATATTTTGCATTTCAGCATGCGCACGTAACTCAGCCTCTTTGTTAGCCGACGCTTGTGCCAATGCCGTTTCGAGCTCTGCCGCTAAATCTGGCGCTGCTTGCGCTTCAGCCTGCTCTTCTACAGACTCGTCCTGTTGTAATGTCTCATCTTGCACAGCTTCTGCTGCACTATCTTCCGAGGTGGCTTTATCTTCCGCCATAATCTATAAACCTCCAGCCTAAATATTTACACTTCGCGACACACTCTTATCAAGAATGCGCTCGCATCATTAACCTGCTAGCTATATGGGGTCGCCAACTATCGATTCAAGCCCTTTAACCGTGAAATTTAATGCAAAATCGCGCCGTTTTTTATGAGCAGAGATCTCGGCTGGTTATTTCAGAACATTTACTTTATAACTAACACCTCGAAAGACTTGGCTTTCCTCTCAACTATTTAAAGACCCTCGCGCCGTGCTGACACATTTAAACATCAAAAATTTTGCCGTTGTGCAATCGCTATCCATCGACTTGCATAAGGGCTTATCCGTCATTACCGGTGAAACCGGCGCCGGCAAATCCATTGCGGTTGATGCATTAGGGTTAGTGCTGGGTGATCGCGCTGACAACGGCATTATTCGTGACGGAACTGAGCGCGCGGAAATTAGCGCCAGTTTTGATATCAGCAACAACGCGCAAGCCAGCCAATGGCTTGACGAGCAAGGCCTGGAGAATGAAGAGTGCATTCTGCGCCGCGTATTAAGTCGCGACGGTCGCTCACGCGCCTTCATTAACGGATCGTCAGCAACACTCGGGCAGTTACGTGAAATCGGCGAATCACTGATCGACATTCACAGCCAACACGAACACCAATCATTACTCAATAAAGCCAGCCACCGCCGCCTGCTCGACGCCTTTGCGGGCGCAGACAAGCTAGCCGTCACTGTATTCACAACGTACCAGCAATGGCACCAGGCCAACACAGAACTCGCGCAGTTAAAAGCCGACCTACAAACCCAAACCGAGCAATATCAGCTACTGCGCTATCAGCTTGAAGAACTCGACGTGCTAAACCTGCAACCACAGGAACTTGCGCAACTCGAAGCAGAACAACAACGCCTTGCCAGTGCGGGCGATATTCTGGATTCTGGCCAGCAGGCACTGGCATTACTCGAAGCAAACGATACCGGCGACAACTGCACCAGCCTGATCAACCAGGCCATTCGTGTTAGCGAAAATATTAACGATGACCACAGCGAGCTAGCCGACTGCCGCGAGTTACTACAAAACGCACAAATTCAAATCGTTGAAGCAACCAGCAGCCTCAATCATTATTTATCGCAGGTTAATATTGACCCGCAACGCCAGCAAGTTGTTGAGCAACGCCTCAGCGACATCTATCAAATCGCGCGTAAACACCAGATACAGCCTATCGAAGTTCCACAGGCATACGAAAAAATTAAAGCCGATTTCGAGCAGATGGACGGCATGGATAGTCGTATTGAGGAACTCGCCGAGACAGTCAAAAACCTGCATCACGAATACCTAGCTAACGCCAGCAAGCTCAGCAAACAACGCAAGGCTGCCAGCAAGGTATTTGATCAACGTATCGCCGAACATTTGCAAACGCTTGGCATGGAGGGCTGCTTTTTCATCACCGAACTCAAACCCTTCGACGATAATGCCGCATCAGCTCACGGCCTGGAGAGTATTGAATTTTTGGTTAGCACCAACCCAGGACAAGCACCACGCCAACTCAACAAAGTAGCCTCCGGCGGCGAGCTATCTCGCATCAGTTTGGCCATTCAAGTCATGTCGGCACAGGCGGCATCAATACCAGTATTAATCTTTGATGAAGTGGACGTTGGCATTGGCGGAGGGACCGCCGAAGTGGTCGGCAAAATGCTGCGCCAACTAGGCACTGCAGGACAGGTTATCTGCGTCAGCCACCAACCTCAAGTTGCCGCACAGGCGCACCAGCATTTGTCGGTCAGCAAACAAACGGCCGACGGCCAAACCGATTCTCAAATGGTTGTTTTAGAGAAAACAGAAAGGGTCGCAGAAATTGCGCGAATGCTGGGAGGGCTTAAACTTACAGATCAGACTCTCGCCCATGCACAGGAAATGCTGGACAGCGCCAGCTAAAGAGCTAAGCGCCAATCAAAAACAACCCTACTTTTTACAAGCAGGGCACAAACCATAAATATAATGACTGTGCTCAGTCACTTCAAAACCCTTGGCCTCAGCAATATCATGCTGGCGCTGCTCAATGATCTCATCAAAAAACTCTACCACCAGACCGCACTTCACACACACGATATGATCGTGATGCTCAAGCTCATTACGGGTCAGCTCAAAAACAGAACGTCCACCTTCAAAGTGGTGCCGCTGCACAAGCCCGGCCGACTCAAACTGAGTTAACACTCGATATACTGTTGCCAGGCCGACATCATCACCTGTTTCCAGTAGCATTTTGTAAACATCTTCTGCAGCAAGGTGACGGACTTCAGACGTCTCAAGCAATTGCAAAATCTTCAGGCGGGGCACAGTGACTTTAAGGCCAGCGGCGCGTAACTCTTGATTTTCGTCAGACATACTTCCAAACTACTCCTTTGTCACAAAGTGGGCTATTATGCGCCCTCTGTACCATGAGTGGAACTAACTATCGTGAATTACCGCAGCAAACTGAACATCGCTCTTTTAACCATGACACTGCTCGCCATTGGTGGTTGTGGTTTTCCTGGCGTTTATAAAATCGACATCCAACAGGGTAACGTTGTAACCCAGGATATGGTTGACCAGCTACGTCCGGGCTTAACCAAACGCCAAGTTCAATACGTTATGGGCACGCCGTTAATTCAGGACACCTTCAATCAAACACGCTGGGATTATGTTTACAGCCTACAACCCGGCGGCGAAGCGCGCCAACAGGAAAGCATCAGCCTGTATTTTGAAGACGGCCTACTCAGTCATTTCACTGGCGATTTCATCCCCAGCAAAGCCACCGTTAATTAGATAAGTCTTTTAAACCTTCAGCAACATAGCCTGCTGAAGGTTTAATCCCATTTATTCATCCGAAGATTGTTTTTCTTGCTTGGCCTTTTCTGCACGCTGAAGACGCGAAGCTTTAGGGTCGATCAGCAATGGCCGATAAATCTCCACTCTATCCCCCGCTTTTAATACTTCCTTTTTAGGGTCACGGATCGCTTTACCAAAAAGCCCCATTTTGTCGTTATCCGCATCTATCTGCTCAAATTTCTGGCAAATTCCCGACTGCAACACCGCATCATAGGCTGTTGCGCCGTCACTGACTTTAACGGCAATAATTGCCTGTTTATGTGGCAGCGCAAAAGCCACCTCAACTGTAATCAACTTATCCTGCACCATAAATCTCGTCTGCTCGCTTACAAAATGCGGCCACCATGGTATTGGCGGCTTCGTTAAAAACCGGCCCCAACATCATCGCCATTAATTGCCCAGAAAATTCAAATTCAAGATCCAACTCTATCTTACAGGCCTCAGCGCTCAAAGCACTAAAGGTCCAGCTACCCGCCAAGCGCTGAAAGGGGCCATCCACCAACGCCATCTCCACGGTTTGATTTTCAACAAGCCTATTACGGGTGGTAAAGGTTTTTTTAACTCCTGCCTTAGCAACATCCAGACTGGCCACTATCTCTTCACTGGTGCAGCTGAGAATTCGAGAGCCTCCACACCAGGGTAAGAACTTCGGGTAGGATTCAATATCGTTGACCAACGAATACATCTGCTCAGCAGAGTGCATCACCAGCGCATTGCGATGTACTGTTTTCATTTAATTGATAATTCCCTATCCGACAAAACGCTCATAGAGCGGTACAGCAAACACTACCAACACCGCCAGCGGTGCCAAGAATCGCAGCACAAAATACCACAAACTATAGAGTCCAGCACTCTGCAGCGCCAGCTCACCCGCAACACGACGCTGCGATAACACCCAACCCACATACAACGCAATAAAGAAACCTGATAGCGGCAGCATGATATTGGCCGTCAAAAAATCCAGCCCATCAAAAAATGTAAAGCCACCAAACTTGAATTCCGCCCACAGGTTAAAGGAAAACACCGTACCCAAGCCAACAAACCAAGCAAGGAAACATAACATTACTGTCGCTAAACCTCGGTTCACCTTAAAGCGCTCTACCACCCAAGCAACAGCGGGCTCAATTATGGAAATCCCCGAGCTCAAAGCAGCGAAGGCGACCAATACAAAAAACAGTGTGCCAAAAAGCTGGCCAAAGTCCATATTTCCGAAAGCATGCGGCAGGGTAATAAACATTAAACCAGGACCTGCTCCAGGCTCAAGACCGTTACTAAAAACAATCGGAAAAATTGCCAGACCCGCAACCAAAGCCACCAAAGTATCCAGAGCCGCCACCATTAACACAGTACCGCCAATGGATGCGTTTTTAGGCATATAGGAGCCATATACCATAATGGCCCCCATACCCAAGCTCAGGGTAAAAAAGGCATGACCTAGCGCCGTGAGCGCCGCCGCCCAGCTCATTTTGCTGAAATCGACATTAAACAAAAAAGTGAAACCCTGACCGAAACTATCGGTACTAAATGCATAACCCACCAGCAAGATCAGAAGCAGAAACAACAATGGCATCAAAATACGCACTGCCTTTTCCAACCCCTTAATGACGCCCTGCGCGACAATAACCGTCACTAGCACCATAAATAACGAGTGCCAAAACAAAAGCTTTTGGGGGCTTGCCAACAACTCTTCAAAAACACGTCCAACCTGCACACCATCCTTGCCATTGAAGGTGCCCACGCCCATTTCATAAATATAATTCAATGACCAACCCGCGATGACGCTGTAGTAGGTCAAAATCAAAAAGCCGACAATTACACCCACCCAACCAAGCAGCTGCCAGCTTTTATGGGCGCCGGTTTCACGCACCAGTTCGCGCATGGTATTGATAGGACTTTGCCGCCCCTGCCGGCCCAGCAATACTTCCGCCATCATGATAGGAATGCCCACCAGCGCAATACATAGCAAATACACCAATACAAAAGCACCACCACCATTTTCACCAGTGATATAGGGGAACTTCCAGATATTGCCCAACCCAACAGCCGAGCCAGTCGCGGCAAGAATAAAAGTCCAGCGACTACCCCACACACCATGAATAGATTGTTTTTGCTCTGTCATTGCAGCTCTCTCATTTCTGCCACGCAATATTTAAAAAATACGCCAGCCAGCTTCCGTGCCTTCCCCCTCAAGATAAGCTGAGAATCGGTCAATTTTTCTGACCATCACCTTATCTTGAGGTGACAACTTATCGCAGCCAGCATAATATTTATAAAAGGCCAGCCGCTGAGTACGACGCAAGCGTTTACGCCCGATTTTATCCAGACAAGCTAAATCTTTGATTCTACCGCGGCGGAAAAATAACGCCGACAATCGCTTACCCGAAGGGCAATCAAAAAAGAACACCTCCGGTCGGTCACCGGCCTCCACCAAAACATTGCGCCATTTAAGATCCAAATGCATAAAATTTTGATCGTGCATCAACCGCGTATATTGCGCTACTTTTTGCGCCGTATGCCGGAACCAGCTCGCATCGTCAAACAGCGCACTACCGCCATTATTTAAGGTCGCCAAATCCTGAGTATCTTTCAGCTCTTCCGTAATCAGCGCACCTTGAAACAAACCATTCTGGTCCTGCTCTCCCCAAGCGGCCAATAACGGCGTAGGAATACCCAGCGAAGCAAAAAACTGCAGGTTTTCCCACTCAGCACGCACTCGACTGCGCTTAAACCAACCTGACTTTTTACTGCGTGGCTTAAAATAACGTTTAACGTAGAAATTTTTGCCATCCAGCGCCACTTTAATGACATCGCTGATTTTATCTTTAGAAATCTGTTCGCCCTGTAACTTAAAAACAGCATCCAAAGATTCACAGGCCTGCAAAAACCCCTCGCCTTTATAGGCTTCGGCAATAGACCACAACTTTTCCAAACACGCCCCCAATTAATATGCAGAATCAATACTTTATTTACCTGCAAGTATAGCCGCTATCGACACAAGAGCTCTAGCGCCGCGACCTTAGCGAACCAACTCTTTACATCTTGCCAACCAAACTCTTATTTACAATAAGTCATATTCAACCAGCGCACTTGACCTTATAATGCGCGCCATGGCCAAAAATAAAAAAACCTCACCCGGATCACTCGCCCAGAATAAAAAGGCGCGCCACGATTACCATATCGAGCAAACCTTTGAAGCGGGCTTAGTTTTGACCGGCTGGGAAGTCAAAAGCCTGCGTGAAGGCAAAGTACAAATAACGGAAAGCTACGTGCTATTCAAAGATGGCGAAGCGTGGTTATTTGGCGCACAAATTGTGCCCTTAAAAACCGCCTGTAATCACGTAGTGGCGGACCCCACACGCACGCGAAAATTATTATTACACCGCCGTGAACTGAGCAGACTCTTCGCCGCTATCCAGCAAGAAGGTAAAGCCTGTGTTGCTCTTGCTCTCTACTGGAAAGGCAACCACATCAAGTGCGAAGTCGCGATAGCCACGGGTAAAAAGCAACACGACAAACGCGCCTCTGAAAAAGAGCGTGACTGGAATCGTGAAAAACAACGGGTAGTGCGTCACAACAACTAACCCTTTTGCTTACGCAATGAACTTTTAATCCATCCAAGTGACAAATTAAACAGCCATTGCGTAACCATTCCGCTACAATAGCGGCTGCTCTTTAATAAATTATGAATTGCATTACCACAATGCAATCCAACCCGTTGATCATTCATCAAACAGCTTTATGCTGATACCGATAAGTGATTAACAACCGTAACAGCTTAAAAGCAAAGTTTCGGGGGCGATTTTGGATTCGACGTGGGTTACAAAACTCTAAGGTGCATGTCGAGATGGTAGCCAATCTCGTTAATCCAAAGCTGCAAACTATTAGTTGCCAACGATGACAACTACGCTCTAGCCGCTTAATACCCGGTTAGCGGTTCTTAGCAAGGTGCCTATACCGCGTTAAAAACCGTCATATAGAATAGGATCGTAGCAAAGTATGCCTGTGGCGGCGCTACTAAAACTTAAACAGGATCGTGTTAATCGTCTTGCCTACCGGGCTGATTATCATTAAATTAAATGGTGGATCTAAACATGTAGAGCCTCGAGCAGCGGACTGACGGACGCGGGTTCAAATCCCGCCGCCTCCACCAAATAACAAACCCTATACCGAAAGGTGTGGGGTTTTTTATTGCCTAAAATTCAAGCTTTAAATCAGTCTCAACACAAGCGCCGCCCATAAAAAACGGGAGGCCATCACTCCAATAACATTGAAGCAACGGACCTCCCGCTACAGCCTTCGTCGCTTGACTAAGGCTGTTAGGTTCTAGCTAACCTTAGCCAAAGGTAGAGTTAGCGAACCAAACAACAGCAACACCAGCAGCTAATGCTACGTAAGGCAGCACGCCGGCATTTCTCTTGTTCACATCAACAGTACCACCAGCGTCGATATCTTCCATCATGCGCGCAGGGAACTTACCTCCATCCTGTACGTAGTGACGGTAGCAGAACACAGGAAGAATCAAGGAAATAACAACAATACCTGTTATCAATGTACCCGCACCCCAAACGTTCGCGCCTGCACCCAGGAATACTAGGTTAACAAATGACAACAGTACGCCAACAGCCAGCAGCCAAGTAGGAGCTCTCCAAGGACGGTGAACGTGTTTGTTGTCGATACGGTGAATCCAACCTGCGTTCAGGTTCAGGAAGTTGAAGATAATGTAACAGCAGTTAGAAACAGCCAGTACAAACAGGTAATCAGACATTAACAACAGAACCAGGTTGAAACCCAGGTCAGTCCACATGCCGCTAGTTGGCGCACCGTGCTCATTAACGCGAGACAGATACTTAGGCAACCAACCATCCACTGAACCCTGATACAGAGTACGCGAAGAACCTGCCATAGATGTCATAACCGCTAGGATCAGAGCAAAAATCAGCATGATTACAACGACGTTACCGATGAAAGCGCCACCGCCTACCATCGCTGCCATTGCTGCTGCAACGCCAGTACCGTCAACGATACC
This sequence comes from Pseudomonadales bacterium, assembly GCA_036960805.1. GTDB lineage: Bacteria > Pseudomonadota > Gammaproteobacteria > Pseudomonadales > IMCC2047 > IMCC2047. The sequence goes on along the minus strand of JBALXL010000003.1, from coordinate 134,739 downwards.
GTCATCCAGCATACCCTCTACACCCAGAACACCCTGGAAAGAGAAAGGAATAACTGTGTAAGCAAACATACACAGCAGACCAGCAAAGAAGATTGCTTTGAAGGTATCAGTCTGTGGGTTTTTGAACTCACTTGTGTAGCAGATAGCAGTTTCAAAGGCATAAGTAGACCATGCCGCAATGAACATGCCGCCCAGGAACAATGTCCAACCATCGATATCCCAAACCCACTTAGTCGCATCCATAATGATGCTGCCGTCAGCGCCATAGGCGATTGGAGCAAATGGAGAGAAGTTAGCTGCAACGATGTCGCCGCTCACAATAGGTACGATACCGATCAACAGCAAAGGAACCAGTACAGCCATCGCCATAACCGTTTGGATTTTAGCCAGACGAGAAATACCGTGGTGTTGAGCAAAGAATACTGCGACTAGAATCGCGGCTCCCAATACAAACGTTGCGTTGATACGCAGGCTCAGACCTTCTTTCAGACCGCTCAGGTCTAACAGAGTAATCTGCCAAGTAACGATTGCAGCATCAGCTGGGAATAAAGCGTTGAGGATATAACCTGCCGCAATACCCACACCAATTGCCAATACAGGCGACCAGGCTAGCCAGTTACACCATACCGAAATAGGCGCGATGAACTTACTGTAACGCAACCATGCAGCCGCACCATATACTGACGCACCACCAGATTTGTTCGGGAACAGGCCGGCAATTTCAGCGTAGGTAAACGCTTGCAGAAAACCGAAACATACGGAGATAGTCCACACCAACCAAGAAGGAACACCTACAGTTGCGGCAATACCACCAATCGAAAAAAGTACCAGTGCTGGCACACCTGCGGCAACCCAGAAGGCACCTTTCCATGTAATGGAACGCTGTAGACGACCCGAATCGTCTCCAGCGCCCGCTACTGCTTGCTCTGTCATTATTACTTCCCCTATAACACTTGTTTTGTTTTAAAAAAATAACGCCTTTAAAAAATCGACGGGGGAGGATAAGGGGGAGAATTTAAAATGTCCAGTCATTGAGCAGGGAAATATACAACAAACTATCCATACCCCTCATAATCATAGAGAGGTATTTAGCAGTAAAGCCTTATTAGGTATTCACAGCTACCTATTTGAGGATACCTCCAGCACAAAAAAGGCCACCGTTTTATAGGCAGCCCTTTTGTTAACCAGTTAAACCCATAATAGGCCCAACCCCAGCAATTCACGAAATAATTACTAGATCGAGCTCTTAGCCAGCGATTGCAGCAGCACCGGCTTGCGCACATGCATCATCCTGCTCAGGAGTACCACCACCAATACCGATCGCACCAATGATGTTTCCACCACGAACGATAGGCACGGCACCTGCAGTTGGCAAAGCGCCACCAGGAATGACGCTTGGCAGCGCATCAAAAAAGTGCGGGTTAATACCACGTCCATTAACCATGTCCATGGTTGACTTTTTGTATGCCGCTGAAGTGAGTGCTTTAGCGTAAGAGGTATCAAAGGTGTAGAAACCAGCGCCATCTGCACGAGCAGATAATACCAATCGACCAGCTTCATCCACGATAGTAACGCCCATTTTTGCGCCGATATCGTCAGCTTTAGCGAAGGCTGCCTGAAGCGCTTGCTGCGCCAGTTCCTGTGTCATTTCAATCATTATTGTTACCTGTTTGAATATAAAGATATTGAATATATCTGGCAGACCATTTCCCATAAAAAACAACAAAATGTCCATGCATGACGCCCATTATGCCCCACGATGAAAGCCACTCAAGAATCCCCCGATCGAACAAAAAATAAGCTCTGACTACCAATGGACTAATTTTCTCGATGATGCCATTGTATGTGGCCTACATGGCATGGGTCTTATTTTCTAAGTGTTAGTTTCCAACAACTTTCATCAAACTGACACATTCATGCACAATAATTAAATGATTAACGAAGGCGCAGCGATTTAAAGCAACTTATTATTCACATTAGCTGCCAGCAATTCGATTCAACACATCAAGGACTTAAAATGACACCAACACGGACGCGCCCCCAATCAGGTTCCTCAATAGAAAAAACCAGGCATGTTATCGCCGACCTATTGAACCAGCAGCTAAACAACAGCGAACTGGCCAATGAACTGAACCAGCGTCAGTTATATATGGCGTCAGGCGCGAGCTGGAATGCTGGCAGGGTGGATATGTTTTTAGCAAAGCACCAAATCAAACCTACTCACTCGTAAGCCATTGAATACAGTGCTTTTTACTTCAACTGAGCTAAATATCTAAACCAACAAAGCTCCCTTGCCAAGCAGGCGCTCTTGCGCTGATCAAAATATCATAAAGCAGGTTATGCGGAGTCTTTAGCCCCGGATAACTGTTCGCGAAACAACTTCATCAATAGTTCAATGTTAGCGGTGCCTCCGTAGTTAAGTCGTGTAATAAAGGCGAGCTTACGATGTGGCCCCGACTCATCCAAAGGCACCGCCTTAATCTCAGCATTATCGACAACCAATTGATCAACTGCCATTGCCGGCACCAACGTTGCCCCCATGCGTCCGGCGACCATCTGCACCAAGGTTGGCAAACTAGTGCCCGCCAGGGACTCCTGGACCTCGGTAGCCCGCAATTTACAGGCGGCCAGAGCGTGATCCTTCAAGCAGTGACCATCCTTGAGCAGCAGCAACGGTGCGTCTTTTAGTTGGTCTGTGTTGATTTTTTTAAGTCGTGAATAATCACCATCTTGATTCACGACCACCAAAAAATCTTCTTCCCAAAAAGTGAACGCGTGCAAACCTTCCGTATCGTAGGGCAACGCCAAAATGGCCGTGTCAATTTCACCACTACGCACTTTTTCAACCAACACATGAGACTGTTCTTCAACCAGCGTTAATTCAAAGTCGGGATACTGACGGCGCACCTCTGGCAATACCTTAGGCAGCAAATACGGCCCGATAGTCGGTATCACACCCAGCGTCATGGGATAACTTAACGGTGCTTTCTGACTCTGTGCCAGCTGATAAAGCTCTTTTACCTCCAGATTAATAACCTGAGCCTTACGCAGGATTAATTCACCTAACGGCGTCACCAGCACTTTTTTATTATCCCGCTCAAAAATCTGCGCACCTAACTGAGTTTCCAGTTCGGCGATGGCTGTACTCAGCGCCGATTGCGACACCGCACACATATCCGCTGCTTTTTTAAAATGCAGCGTTTTTTGTACTGCCACTGCGTAACTCAATTGCTTCAACGTAATCATTTGCTTACCAATAATTAATAAGATCAGATTGTTTATTCAAACTTTCTATAGCGTAAACGATCACTACACCGCTTTATTCAGGCGGATCAACTCGCTCTGTACTGGAGGTGTTTAGACGAAACCAGCCAGCAATAGAATAGCGGTCATGGCTGGCTGGCAACACTTCATGAGGGAATTCCTCACTGAGAAAAACCACAACAGTACCAAAACTCGGCGTCAGCTTCACAGCATCGTGCTGCGCATCGCACACCTCGATTACCAGCTCCCCTCCGTACTCAGGTTGCCAATCGGGATTCAGGTATACCACCAGTGAAAGCACTCGGTTCGACTCACCCTTGAAGGCATCCAAATGCCTTTTATAAAAGTTACCCGGCGCGTAATGTGCAAAGTGACTTTCAAAAGAAAACAAACCAAGAAATAAACGCCGATTCAAAGCAACTTGTAACTCTGACGCCCAGTCAAGCCAAGCGCGACCCGCATCAAAGTCATCACTAATCCAGCAGACCTCATCTGTGCGTACTTGCTCATTCAGCGCATGAGTTTGATCACGACCAATACCGGCCTGTTTAAACTGCTCTGCTGGCATCGACTGAACATGCGCCGCCAGCGCATTAGCTAAATCGATTGGCAAAGCATTAGGAAGCACCGCATAGCCTTGCTCATAAATACCTTTGGCAATTTTTTCATGAACAAGAGTACTGTCACCGCATTCCAAACCGGTATCGAATAAGGTCGAATTTGTCATTCTAACGCCTCTATTTACATCGCTGCATTTTTTGATTGAAACTTTCGTTACCTAACAGCATCAATACGCATAATACGTAATACCAAAAATAAAATTCGACACTACCAGAAAGAAACTATTTATCGCAGCAGTTATTGCTATGCTGTAAATAAGACCGCAATAAATCGCATTTTAACTACATCGCGAGCCAACATCTTTAATTGCGTTTAAAAATCAAACACAGAGAAGATAATTCATGTCCAAAGTTCCCCACGCCACGATTCGCCCCAAAAGCACCTTAAATTTACTGTCGCAAAGCGAAATTATCGGCCTAACTTCTCCTGAAAAAGAAGTCTTCCAACTCTACCGTGACTGCGCACTGGCCATTCTCAACACTGATACGGAGCAGGATGATGCAGCCAAAATACTTGCCGACCACTCCGATTTTGATATTGATATCATCCCCCAGTCTCGCGGTGTAAAGCTGGAAATCCACAATGCGCCGGAGGCCGCTTTTGTTGACGGAGAAATGGTTGCCGGTATCAGAAAACACCTTTTTTCAGCGCTACGCGACATTGTTTTCACCGAGTTTAAAGCCAACGATGAGCACCGTTTTAATCTGAGTGATTCCGCCGGCATCACCGATGCCGTATTTCGAATTTTACGCAACGCCAATACAGTAAGGCCTGACGTACAGCCCAATCTGGCAATTTGCTGGGGTGGGCACTCCATTCCACGGGCGGAATACGATTATTCAAAAGAAGTTGGTTATCAACTCGGCCTACGCGGCGTAGACATCGTCACCGGCTGCGGCATTGGCGCCATGAAGGGCCCAATGAAAGGGGCCGCTGTTGGTCACGCCAAACAACACATCAAAAACGGTCGTTACATCGGCATCAGTGAGCCAGGCATTATCGCCTCGGAATCGCCCAATGCGATTGTTAACGAACTGATTATCATGCCTGATATTGAAAAACGCCTCGAAGCCTTTGTGCGTTTGGCCCACTGCGTCATCGTCTTCCCTGGTGGCGTTGGTACCGTTGAAGAAGTACTGTATCTGCTCAGTATTTTGACACACCCTGACAACCACCAGTCTCTGCCACTTATTTTCACTGGCCCGGCATCCTGCGCCAACTATTTTGACGAATTGGATCAATTTCTTCGCATTACGCTGGGGGATGACATCGCTAGGTTTTATGAAATCATTATTGATGACCCCGCCAAGGTCGCTCAGCGCGTCAAAGCCAGCATTGGAGAAGTACATGCCAGGCGTCGCACCGAACAAGAGGCCTACTACTTCAATTGGTCACTGAACATTGCCGAAGATTTACAAGTGCCCTTCATTCCCACCCACGAAAACATGGCAGCACTGAAGCTGGATTACGAGTTACCTATTCACTTACGGGCATCACAGCTGCGGGCGGCATTCTCAGGTTTAGTCGCCGGTAACGTAAAGGCCTTTGGTATCGAACAGATAGCCCTGCACGGGCCCTATAAAATTTCCGGCGATGAAAAAATACTCGCCACCGTTGATAAATTACTACGAAGTTTTATTCGCCAAAAACGCATGAAATTAGGCATCAGCGAAGATAATTATCATCCCTGTTACGAATTGGCACAGCCTTAAAACCTAAAGCTCCGTCATGCCGGGCCACAACCCGGCATCCAGCTTGTCTTACCTTAAATTAAAAATATAGATTCCGGGGTAAGCTCGGAATGACGCTTGTTTTAGTTTGCCGGCTGGAAGCCACCAACTATCCATCCTGCTAGAAGGCATTATCCAGCGTCAGAAAATAGGTCGACCAGTATCAAAAGCCGTACATTTTTGCTAGTTTAATTGCGCAGTCTACAGAGCGCGGAATCGGCACTTTTGCTTTCGTCGAACAAACCGTCGTTACTTTCAACATCGTCTACGAGTAGAACACGCTATGCTCTCACCTTTCGGGTTTGACCTTCGCGCTTTGGAAGTCTTTTCCCATGTTGCCAAAACCGGCAACATGAGCCAAGCAGCCAAACAACTCGGCATGACTCAAAGCTCCATCTCTCAAACCCTTTCCAATCTGGAGGAGGCGCTTGAAACGCCGTTACTGGATCGCTCGGTGCGCCCCATGACGATGACTACTGGCGGCCGTTTTCTCTACGACCGCAGTTCGCTGTTACTCAAAGAAGCCCGCAAAACCAGTCTGGCTATCAAGCAGGCCGACTATACCCGGCTCCGTCATATCAATATCTCTGTGGTAGATTCCATTGCCACCGCCGTTGGCCCGTCGCTGGTCAAAGCGGTTGAAAAAAGAACCCAAGACTGGTCTATTCACACAGGGCTTTCGCACCTGCATGGCCACGCCTTACTCTCGCGTGAGGCAGATATCATCATCACCGATGACGCGCTTGAGGATTACACTGATCTCAATCGTTTCCAGATACTGCGAGAACCTTTTATTCTCGCTCTGCCCAACGATTTTAAGGGTGAAGTAAAGAATTTAAACCAGCTTCTCAACGATCTGAGCTTTATCCGCTATTCAGCCAACTCGCTGATTGGACGTAGCATTGAGCGCTATCTACAGGCCATTCATGTGGAGCCTGTGCAACGCCTGCAATTGGATAACTCCTACGCCATCGTCTCGGCCGTATCAGCGGGACTGGGCTGGACCATTACAACTCCGTTATGCCTGTTTCAGAGCGGCATCAAACTTCAGCAGGTACAAATTAGACAACTACCAACCAAACCGCTCTATCGCTCGGTCAGCTTAATTTCACGCAGAGACGAGCTGGGCGACCTGCCACAACAAATGGCAGAAGATAGCATCGCTATTTTAAAAAGAGATTTTCTGTCAGACGTGGCTGACGAACAGCTTTGGCTGCATGATCAACTGACGTTGGGAGATTAAAAAAGCGAGGCTTGGTGATCCAAACCCCACTACAGACACCATAATCCAACCAAGGGTTATGGTGTCTGTAAGATTTACTAAAAAGCTATCGATCAACTGTAACGGTATGGCCGTCCAGCTTTTTCCATGGTCGCATTGTATTCCTTAAGAATTTTTACCACCCGTGCGCTACGATCACTTTCTTTGGCAACCTCATCCCAAAACTTCATTGCCTCAGCTTCAACCGTGGCCCATTCTTCATCGGGAATAGTGGTTAATTCCATCTTCGTGCCGGACGTACGCAACTTCGCTTCCCCGCCCCAGTACCAATGCTGTCGATAGTAGTGAGAGCTATCCATACACACTCGGAACAGGGTTTTTAGGTGTTCTGGCAGCTCTTCCCAACGCTCTGAGTTGGCAAAGAAGGAGCCACACCAGGCGCCGGAGATATTATTGGTCAGGAAATACTTAGTCACATCAGCCCAACCCACAGTGTAATCCTCGGTGATACCCGACCACGCAATGCCATCCAGTTCGCCGGTTTGTACCGCCACCTGAATATCTTCCCAGGGCAAGGTCACAGGAATCACACCAAAACGAGACAAGAAACGGCCCGCTGTCGGGAAGGTGAATATTCGTTTACCTTTAAGGTCAGATAACTTACGAATGGGCTCAACCGTTGCAAAATGACAGGGATCCCAAGCACCGGCACTTAGCCATTTCACACCCTCAACTTCGTCGTAGGCCTCTTCCCAGATTTCCTTCAGGCCATACTGTTCGAACAATACCGGAACATCCAGGCTGTAACGGGTGCCGAAGGGGAAATAACCGCCAAATACAGAAACATCTACGGGCGCGGCAATTGAATCATCATCGGACTGCACAGCATCGATGGTGCCTTTTTGCATAGCACGAAAAAGCTCCCCGGTGGGTACCAGTTGATCCGCATAAAACAGTTCAATTTCCATCTCTCCATTAGCAGCCTTGTTAAAGGCATCAATAGCCGGTTTGATAACATGCTCCCCGAGTGCTGGGCCAGCATAAGTTTGTAACCGCCATTTGATCTTAGATTTCGCATGCACTGCCGGGGCGCTAACAGCGGCCACACCAGCTACAATAGTTGCTCCTGCTTTCTTTAAAAAATCACGTCGTTGTGTCATTTTCATGCTCTCCATTAACAAAGGCGCCTACTGAAACCAGCACCAGATTCAGGTTGTATTAACAAATAAAGTCCGACTTTTAATGATTAACTCCTCCACTGTGTTTCTAAAAATTACTGTTATTCCTGTGACCGCTATACCTCCACGAACCACTAGTTTATTTAGCCGTAAAACTGCTCCGGCAGCCATAACGCAAGCTGCGGAAACAGCATAACCAGCAGCAGCGCGAACACCATAATGATGACAAAAGGAATTACTGACTTATAAATATCGACAAGCGTTACTTCCGGAGGTGCCATCGCCCGCATCAGGAACAGGTTGTATCCAAACGGCGGCGTCATGTAAGCCACCTGGCAGGTGATGGTATAAAGCACCCCGTACCACACCAAATCGAAACCAAGTACTCCCACTAGAGGGATAAACAGTGGCGCGACGATGACCAGCATTGCCGTGTCATCCAGAAAAGTACCCATCACCAGATAAGACAGCTGCATCAAAATAAGGATTTCCCAGGGCGAAAGCCCCAGCCTGCCGACAAACAACGATTCAATCGCTTTCACTGCTCCCAGGCCATCAAACACCGCACCAAAACACAACGCGGCAAGAATAATCCACATGAACATGCAGGATATGCCCAACGTTTTACGTAACGTTTCTTCCATAACGGTGCGGTTCAAGCGGCCTTTAACCAGAGCCGCCAACGTAGCGGCGACAGCCCCAACGGCGGAGCTTTCCACCAGACTGGTGATGCCCATTAAAAACAAGCCGGTCATAGAGAAGAAGATAAACAGCGGAACAAGGCCGGCTTTCAACAAACGCAGCTTTTCCACCAGCGTAAAATTCCGTTCTTCGGCAGGCAGCGCTGGGCCCAGATGTGGTTGCAGGCGGCATCGTACGACGATATAAATTACAAACAACGCGGCCATCAGCAGTCCTGGGAAAACACCGGCCATCCACAACTGTCCCACGGGCTGACGAGCGATCATTCCATAAAGCACCAAAACCACGCTGGGCGGTACCAAAATACCCAGCGAGCTACCGGCCTGAATCACCCCCGTCACCATGATTTTGTCATAACCGCGTCGCAACAATTCAGGTAAAGCGATACTGGCACCAATTGCCATGCCAGCCACACTGAGTCCGTTCATGGCTGAAACCACCACCATCAGGCCAATCGTACCAACGGCCAAACCGCCATTAAGCGATCCCATCCAGACATGGAACATCTCATACAAATCGTCGGCAAGCCCCGATTCAGAAAGAATGTAGCCCATATAAATAAATACCGGCAAGGTCAGCAGTGGATACCATTTCATCAGTTTCATCGCCGCACTGAAGCCGATTTCCGAACCACCATCGCCCCACATCGAAAGCGAAGCCACCACCGCCACAAAGCCAATTGCCGCAAACACCCGCTGCCCAGTCAACAACATCAGCATCATCGATGAAAACATCAACAATGCGATCATTTCGTAGCTCATAATTCCTTCCCACGCAGCCGAGCAATATCCTTAAATAGCTCGGAAATAGCCTGCAGGAGCATCATGAAAATACCAATACACATTATTATTTTTATCGGCGCCATATAGGGCCGCCAGGATGAGTAGCTTCGCTCGCCGTATTTCAGCGCGTATTCGGTGCTCGACCAACCGCCGTAGAGCAAAATCACGAGATAAAAAATCAAGAAGAATACGGTGATCAAATCGATCCAGGCTTTGGTGTTCTTACGCGCCGAGCCGTAAAGCAGGTCCATGCGAACGTGGGAGCCAAGCTGTAGCGTATATGCGCCGCCGAGCATGTAATAACCCACCATAAAAAACTGGGCCATCTCAAGGGTCCACAAAGAAGGAGTGAAAAAAGTTTTAGAAATTGATGAATAAAGTAAAATACCCATCAAGGCAAAAATCCCATACATTATGAATCGCCCAATGCGTCTATTTATGGCGTCGACATAATGTACGTAGAGTTCTATTACCCTCGGCATAAAGAATCTCTTTTGTGCTTCATACTAATTAAATACGCTATCCATATACGCTGAGCAAGAAGCATTAGCCGCCCTGAAAACACAGTATTAGCAATAGCGATAGTGTGCCCGCAATGGATTCTTCAACGCTATACCACAACAGCCCATTACTCATTAGGCACAACCAATACTGGCACCTTACTATCGCGCACAAGTTGCTCCGTTATATGGCTATGCCGTCCACTGTGGGTATGATTACCCAGAATGATGATATCGGCGTTATAGGCTTGTACGGTATCCAGAACCAAATCAATAACATTGCTTTTTTAACGACAAAATGACTAACAAAGTCAACAGTTTCAGGATTTCTTTCCAGCTCCTCCGCATAAAACAATTTAACTCGCTCACTCATTTTAGTGAGCATGCGCTGCTCACCCTCTTTTTTGTAAAAGTCTTTGTTTTGTCCGGATGGCAGATAGTAGCTCACCATTTCATAAACAAAGTCGCTGACCGTTTCCAGGGCATGCACCATGATTATTTTGGCATCGTAGGCTTTAGCCATTTTGATCGCATGACGAAAAACTGGCCGTGTGTGCTCACCTAATGATGATGCATACAGGATGGTATTTACCTCTGGCAACATAGCTGTTCTCCGTTTCCCCTATTAGCCCAGGACCGTCAGAAAAGAAAGACTCAACAGCCTCAAAACCACTGCAACTGACGATTTAGCGCTACATTCCATGTCCGGCAAAAAAATTAATAATCCATTGCGCCATCAAATGATCATCCACTGCGGCCTGCAATGATGCCTGTCCCTCGCGGCCCCGCGGTGCGGGAATGCGGTCTGTGCGGCGATCCATCAGGGCGCTGGAGTAGGCCTTGCTAAACTCCGGGTGACCCTGAACACTCATTAAATTATCGCCGTACTGGAGCATGTAGTAGGGGCAAAACCGGCTGTTGGACAGTACTTCTGCCTCGGCCGGAAGCTGGGTGATTTGCTCCTGATGACTGACGACTAAATCCAGCGACGCTTGATAGGGGTCCATCCATGGTTTTTTGACCGTGATCTGATTGAAGGACATGCCCACTCCCCAGCCTCGCTCAGAAAGCTCTACCCGACCACCCAGCACTTTAGCCAGCAACTGGTGACCAAAACAAATGCCAACAAATTTTTTCTTCCCCTTCACCAGGGCCGCAACAAAGGTTTCCAGTTCCGCGAGCCAGGCGAGATCATCATTAACACCATGGCGACTACCCGTAGTGATATAGCCATCACAGGCATCAACGCAGTCTGGTAATTCACTATCCAGCACACGGTAGGTGACAAACTCCCACTGCGCAGCGATATCACCCAGCAAGTTTTCAAACATTGCTGGATAATTACCAAACTCCGGTTGCAGCTCCGCCATTACATCATCGCACTGCAAAATACCGATTTTCATCAGTTTGCCTTTACCCTAAAGCCGCCCGTGAACGGCATTTCTAAAGATCTCGGTATAGTCCTGCGCATCAAATGGAATCGGGTTACCTCCCGACGCAGCGTCCTCGATAGCCATACGACCAATTTGCTCAGCATCACTGTCATTAATATCAATTTCGGCCAGACAATGGGGGATTCCCACCTGTTCACGCAGGGCCAGCACCCAGTTCAAGAAACTATCAAAGCCGGGAGTCGGCAAATCCAGATAGCGAGCCAGTCTTTCAATCGGTTGCTCGATTGCCGAGCGATTGGCTTTGAGCACATAGGGCATCAAAATCGCATTTAGTAGGCCATGATGGGCGTTATACAAAGCCCCCGCCGGATGGGCCAGCGCATGCATACCTCCCAGCCCTTTTTGAAAGGCCGTAGCCCCCATCGTCGAAGCTACTAGCATCTGTAATCGCGCCTCAAGATCACTACCATCTTGCACCGCACGCGGCAGATAGCTGCTTATCAAGCGGATGCCCTCAACAGCAATACCCTGCGCCATAGGGTGAAAGAAGGGCGCACAGAATGCTTCCAGATTGTGGGCTAAGGCATCCATGCCTGTCGCTGCAGTAATATGCCGAGGCAAGCCAACTGTCAGCTCAGGATCAAGTATCACCAGCGCAGGTAGCATATTAGGGTGGAATATAATTCTCTTGATGTGATTCTCTACGTCAACAATCACCGAGGCACGCCCAACTTCCGAACCCGTACCAGCGGTAGTGGGCACCGCTACAACCGGCGCCATACCCGCCACGTTGACATGGGTCCAGTTGTCACCGACATCTTCGAAATCCCAGAGAGGGCGATCCTGCCCCACCATCAAGGCTACCGCTTTGGCCGCATCGAGCCCTGAACCGCCACCAAAGGCAATCACACCATCATGATTACCAGCGTGATAAGCAGCCACGCCGTCGACAACATTTTCTTCCGTTGGGTTGCCCTGAATGTTGGCAAACAGACCACAGTTGAGCCCCGCTTCACGGCAAGCCGCAACGGCATCCTTAACGATTGGCAACGGCTCCAGTCCCGGATCGGTAATCAGCAGAGGGGCTTTCATTCCTAGTTCCTGACAGCAAGCCGCCAGTTCGCGAATCCGACCCGCGCCAGCGCGGATGTTGTTAGGGTAATTCCAGTTGGCTTGTAATTCAGTCATGTTCAGCCTCTTACAATTTGATATGGAAAGACTTGGGACGAGTTAACGATTCGTAGCCCAGTTTAGAGAGAGTGCAGCCGCGACCGGAATTTTTAACGCCCGTCCAGGCCAATGCAGGATCGAGATAATCACAGCGATTTACAAAGAAGGTGCCGGTGTTTACCTGCTCACCGAGCGCAATGCCGGTGTCGATATCAGCTGTAAAAATAGAGGCCGTCAGGCCAAATTCACTGTCGTTCATCAGCGCGATGGCCTGTTCGTCCGAGGCCACCTTCTGAACGCCCACCACCGGACCAAAAGACTCCTCGGTCATCACGCGCATGCTGTGATCAACCTCGGTCAATAACTGGGGAGCCAGATAAGCCGTGCCCTCCTGACTCATGGGGAAGTCGGCTGAATCAATATTCGCCACCGCGCCCTTCGCCAACGCATCCTTTACCTGACCACGGACAAAATCTGCTGCCGACGTTCGTACCAGCGGCCCCAACGTAGTAGCCGGATCATCGGGCCGCCCCAGTTGAAATTGTTTAACCAGCTCCACCGCCTTGGCAACAAACTCATCGTGAACCGATTCATGAATATAAATGCGCTCCACCCCACAGCAGGACTGGCCCGAATTAAAGAAGGCACCATCCATGGTGGTTTCCACCGCATGATCAATATCGGCATCCGCTCGCACATAAGCCGGATCCTTGCCGCCCAACTCCAGACCAACACCAATAAAACGACCTGCCGCGGCATGCTCAACCACTTTGCCGCCCTCGACGGAACCCGTGAAAGCAACATAATCGACCGATGGCGACTGAATTACTCGCTCAGTATCCGCGTGAGTCAGGTGCAAGTACTGAATCACCCCCTCAGGCACTCCAGCACTCTGAAATGCCTCTACAATGCGCTCAGCACAGAGCGGCGTTTGGGCTGAGTGTTTGAGCAACACGGTGTTGCCCGCTAAAATGGCTGGCATAACAGTGTTCACGGCCGTCAAAAAAGGATAATTCCAGGGCGCAACAACAAACACCACGCCCAGCGGTTCACGTTGGATATAGCGTTTAAAACCGGGTTTATCGGCCACCTCAATCCGTGCCAGAGCCTCAGCAGCAACCTCGATCATATAGTAGGCGCGCTCCTCAAAACCACCCACCTCACCAGCTCCATAACGGATTGGTCGTCCCATCTGCCAGCACAGTTCCGTAGCAATTTCTTCACTCTTGGTGGCAAAGGACTGCACCGCCCGTCGACAAATTGCCTCACGATTAGCGAGAGACAGCCTCTTCCAGTCAGCCTGAGCTTTGACTGCCTTAGCCAGCGCATCATCAATCGAATCATGCGTCGCATAGGGACGCTCCACGTAAATCGAGCCGTCCACTGGCGACACCGTTTGTTGCATTGAACTCATAATCTCATCTCGTCGTGAAAGTAATCATTGAAGAATGTCACGCTCGGCATAGCGAGCGTAGATCCATGGCTGTGTTAGATAATTTCAAAATAACGTTCCAATTCCCAATCGGTAATATGCTTGCGGAACTCACGCCCTTCCCATTCCCGAGAAGCGGCATAATGCTCGACAAATTCATCACCAAATAGCTGCCTAGCCGCGGCCGAATCACGCAGAGCCACAGCTGCGTCAGTCAGGGTCTCAGGCAGCTTCAAATGTTCCGGATGGGTCTGCTCATAGGCATTGCCGACCACCATTTTCTCCGGCTCCAGCTCGTGTTCAATGCCGTACAAGCCCGAAGCCAGCGTTGCTGCCAGCGCCAGATAGGGGTTGGCATCAGCTGACCCCAGACGAAACTCTGTACGCTGTGATTTATCCGAACCGGGAATTACCCGTAGCGCGGTGGTTCTATTTTCGCAGCCCCAGGTCGCCTCAGTGGGTGCCCAAAAACCAGGAATCAAGCGCGAATAGGAGTTTACCGTTGGCGCCATCATTACTAACAGCTCAGGCATCAGCAGCTGTTGTCCGGCCAGAAAATGGCGCTGAATTTTGCTCATAGCCATTGGCTGTTCAGGATCATAAAAAGCCGAACCCGAGCCATCCTTGTGACGTAGCGATACGTGAATATGGCCCGACTGGCCGGGATAATCGTTTGACCACTTTGCCATAAAAGTGGCCATCATATTTCTACGCTGAGCCCAGACTTTGGTAAAGGTTTTAAACAGTGCGGCCTTGTCCGCCGCCGCCAGCGCACCATCTACGGCCAGCGCTGCCTCAAGCACTCCGGGGCCTGTTTCTGTATGCAGACCCTCAATAGGGAAATCCATCTGTTCAGACAACGTTATCAGTTCTTGGTAGAGCTCGGCATGGGTGCTGTTACGCAGCATCGAATAACCAAACATACCCGGCGTGATCGGCTCCAGATCTCGATAATTTTTGGCGCGTGCCGACTGCGGCGTTTCGTTGAACATAAAAAATTCATATTCAAGTGCCGCATAGACATCAAAGCCCATC
The DNA here is from genome assembly GCA_036960805.1 of Pseudomonadales bacterium. Classification (GTDB taxonomy): domain Bacteria; phylum Pseudomonadota; class Gammaproteobacteria; order Pseudomonadales; family IMCC2047; genus IMCC2047. Next base: position 119,709 of record JBALXL010000003.1, on the reverse strand, counting down.
GCATCGGCCTTATCCAGCACTCGCGATAACGCGTTACGCGGACAGAGCTTGGCAGCCTTACCGTCGAATTCGCACAGAAATAACAGCATGTTAGGCTCGAAGGGAATATCACGACAACTCTGCGGCAAAACTCTGACCGGCGCATCAGGATAACCGGTGTGCCAGCCGGTGTAGGTGACACCAACATTTTCATAAAGCTGATCGTTGGAATCCCAGCCCAGCACCACATCACAAAAGGCAAAGCCCCCCTCCAGAGAGGAGAAGAACTTTTCTTTGCTCATATACTTGCCGCGCATAATACCGTCGTTATCGAAGAGGCCAACTTTTATATGAGTCAGCTCGCGCTCCTCTACAATTCGTTTGGCATCTGCAATGGTTTTTACATCTCGTGGGTCCATCATCCTAGTGCCTTGTCATATTGCTTCCAAGAATCGTTTGTTGACGCAACGTCATCGAACAGTCCAGTCACGGGCGATTTCTCGCCTACCCTATCTTTACCCAAGAATCCTTGCCCAGCAAAGCGGGGCGTGATGCGTCAAAACATTGCTTGATACTAGGCCGCAAAAAAAACCTCAGCAACCACAATCAATTTCAACGAAAAGACAGTATTGAAAAAACTTATATTACGATGAGAAAGCCATCAGCTTATGGCGAGGAAGCGTATAAAACAGGTGAAGATGAAGTCATCAACATACGCTATGACGAATTGAACAGGCTAACACTCACAAACATCGCCACTCCAAGCATGCTTGTGCCGGAATTTATCCAGAGTCGCGGAAGCGATTCCTTTAAAGGTTGAGTTAAAACTGGATGCTGGGGTACTCGAGAAAGGGATCAGACAGGCCTGGATCAACTAGTTTTCCTGCTCGAAGACGTTATCTAAGTCACGATAATACTTAACACACTTGCTACAAATACCGTTGCTTTCAACCCAATCCGGATGTTCCTTCCGAATTTCACTCAGCAACCATTGCTCAGCTATATGCTCCAAAGAGTCCTTACTCTTACCGCATAACGGGCAAATGCTTATCTCTTTCATGATAGCTCCCTCTTAAAACAACAGTACCCAGTTAGTTTTATTAATCATCAAAAGGTTCCTGCCTCTGCTACTCGACATCTAACCGTTACCACCATGCAGTTCCGCTCACTTTCAATAACTTGCAGTTCTCACGCCATAAATTTACCATGCCCATCTGCAAAAGGTGCCTACAACATTTGTTTTAGCAATGTCGTAAGTTAAACGGGAAGTATGGTGAATAACGCACGTAATTGCGTCGTTATATTCCAGCGCTGCCCCCGCAACGGTAATCAGTTTATTTATAAACTGTTAGCCCGGAACCGGCCTTCCGCAGATTGACATAACGATGAAGCGGAGGGCTTTATCTGGATTTTTTTGTGCCGCCACCAAGCTATTTCAATGTGAATAGTGCCTGCGTAGTGCTTATTTTTCCTGCTATTTCTCTCCCTCAGTTGATTTCAAAATCTAACAATTGAGGACACACATGAATACTCTAAAAAGACCCGCCCCTGTTGCTCTAGCACTGTTTTGCAGCGCATCGCCAGCAATGGCCATCGAGCTATCCGCAGAAGTTGTGGTTGAAGCTCAATCCCAGAAAGAAACCGAGCACGACCACACCTTTCTACGCACAGAAGTCGCCCCCACATTAGCCTTTAACGAACATTGGTTTGTTGATGGGGTTTTAGTGCTGGAACCGCTGGATAGAGAAAAGCTAACCAGACGCAGACGTACCTTTGACCGCGAAGGCGTATTTGTCGAAGAATTAAAACTTAACTACCAACACTCGACCGCAGATCACAGCGTGCAGTTTTTTATCGGTAAATTTAACCCTGCCTTTGGCACGGTCTGGGACGCTCGAGGTATTTGGGGCGAAGACTTTGCCGAAGATTACGAAATCACCGAAAAGCTCGGTGTTGGCGGTACTTTCACACTGCAAACCCAATCACTAGGCAGCCACACCGTATCGGCCAGCAGTTTTTTCAGCGATACCAGCGCGCTTTCACAATCCGTCATCAGCACGCGAGGCCGCACCAATAAAAGAGACGGCGGCGCAGCAAATACCGAAGACTTATCATCCTTCGCCATTGCGCTCGACGGCGAACAGTTTGGAGGCATTGCTGGCCTTAACTATCACTTCGCCTACCGCTCTCTCAAACATGGTGATGCCAACATCGGCGCAGATGACGAATCAGGCTATGCCGCAACGATTAATTACGCTCACAAGATAAATCAACGAACTGAAGTCAACCTGTTGCTGGAACGCGTCGACATCAAAAACTTTGACAGCACCACACAGGATCGCACCTACAATACCAGCAGCCTGATCACCAGCATTGATGAAAAATGGAATATCACCCTCAGTCATACCCAACGCGTTATTGATACCGATGGTGCGACTAAGGTTCACGACCATCTATTTCAACTCAGCGGTGGTTACGATTTTTCTAATGGCTTAACGCTGGATATCGGCTGGCGACAGTCTGACGAAGAGAGCCTTGGCCAGAACACTTTCGGCATTCTAGGTCGTTACGTGTTTGATCTTTAAACAACAAACACTGTCATTAAGGCGAGGTTACTCACGACATGCCGGGGCACGCCTCGGCATTCATTTGGATACTGCTAAAAGGAAGGGTTAGGCAGTGTTATACCAGAAATAACGAATCACTTAATTTCCTGCGTTACGTTCCTGCAACCGCCCCACTCGGTATGAATCGACCACAGCAACTATCCAAACAATCATCGCCATATTAATCGCTTGAGCTTCTGCGCCCATTGGCTGCTTTAAGACTAATTCTGTAATAGCCGCGATATCCGGCAGCACCTCTCCACGCTGAATTTTATCAACAAGTTCCAGCGCTCTCTCAACAGCACTAGAAACCAACACATAAAGCGCCATAACAGCAACGCCCGCTAATACGACACCGGAAAGAGTGCGCTTCAAGAAGAAATGCCCCGCACCAGGGATTATCAGCGCTGATAATAAGGCTGCTTTTGTTGGTTTATTCATTGACGTATTACCGCTTGAAAGACTGAGATAAATTCGACCCTGCCCCTAATTATCCGTGATAACCGTGAGCTTTAGGCCCCATCACTAACAAACTTCAAACCGCCAATGGAAACCACTAATAATGCGATAAACAATAGTCGCAGCCAGTTAGTCGACTCATCAAAGAAGAAAATACCGATAAGTACGACACCCAATGCACCAACGCCAGTCCAGACCGCATAAGCAGTGCCCATTGGGATGTGCTCCATGGCTCGCGTCAGGAAAAACAACGAAAGCCCGGCCGCAATACCAACTCCTACTACATATACAGGCTTGGTAAACCCACTCGATAACTTAAGCAATACTGCGAAAATAATCTCCAGCAACCCTGCTATTGATAAAAATACCCAAGCCATTAACCACTCCTTTCATGAAACCTATTTTGTTCAATCTGCAGCTGCTTCAGCAAGCAGCTTTTCTTGTGCGGCGGAATTGTAATTACCCGCCAGCCAAAGATAAACACTTGGCAGCACAAACAAGGTGAACAAGGTGCCGATAAACATACCCGCCACCAGAATGGTGCCGATGCTGTTACGTGCTTCAGCACCTGCGCCTGTCACTAGTACTAACGGAAAATGGCCAAGAATAGTGGCTGCAGTGGTCATCAATACCGGCCGCAGACGAGTCTGGGCAGCGTTGATAATGGCGTCGACTTTTGAATAGCCCTGTCGCTGTAAACCGTTGGCAAATTCGGTGATTAAAATCCCATTTTTGGATACTAGCCCGACCAGCGTAATAAAGCCGATTTGCGCGTAGATATTGACGGTGGTGAATTCAAAATAGGTAAAGAACAACGCACCGGAAAGGGCCAATGGCACGGAGCCGACCAGAACCACCAATGCGGAGCGAAAGCTGTTAAATTGAATAACCAACACCAGGTACACAGCGCATAGGGAGATGATCAACACGCTAAGCATGCTATTACCTTCTTTCCGGAGCTGGCGTGATTCACCGGCGTAATCCACCGAATAGTTGGCGGGTAGAATATTCGCGGCGGCCCGTTCCATCGTTTGCAAGGCCTGATCTTTGGTAACACCGGGGGTGACACCAGCAAAGATGCGGAAGGATTTTTGCTGGTTGAATTTACCTAACACCTGCGGGCTAGTTTCACGTTGCAAACTGGCAATAGCGCTAACGGGCACCATCGCGCCAGAAGGTGTGCGTAGCTGTAATTGCAGCAGCGTTTCCGGCTGATTACGGGCGGCGTTTTCGACCATAGGAATCACTTCATAGGACTTGCCGTTGGCATTAAAGCGATTTACATCCTGATCGGAAATCAGTGCTGCCAACTGGCTGCTGACACCTTCAACATTCATGCCGAGATCGGCAATACGATCATGGTTTAGAATAAGGCGCACCTGCGGCAGGTCAATTTTGAGATCGGTGTCCACATAAAGGAATTGATTACTTTCATAACCGGCCCAAATCATTTGCTGGGCGAATCGCTCCATGTTCTGGTAGGAATCGTTAGATTTAACGACCATTTCGACATCAAATTGCCCCGCCGTGGGCAATGGTGACCAGAGAATCGGCAGCACGCGGATACCTGAGATGGTGCTGAGCTTGCCATACACATCGGCCTGTTTTTCCTGCACGGTAAAATCACGCTCGGAATAATCGACCAATTCCAGTCCGCCAAAACCATTGCTGGGCGAGACCAACTGCCATACAGCATTCAGGCCCGGCGTATCGCTAACCAGTTCAACGATCTGCTTCATATAACCATTGGTGTAATTCAAGGAAGATTCTGGCGGTGCCTGCACCACCATGATAATACCGCCCTGATCTTCAACCGGTGCCAGCTCTTTGCTGGAGTACATGTACATGGGCACCATTAACAGCGCAATGAATAAGCCCAACACCAAAATCTGCGCCTGCCAATCCAGCAACTTTATTAATGTACGACCATAAAACTCACGCAGCCGATCAAAGGCTAGATTAACGCGCCGTGTCATGGGCTTTTCCTCGCCCTTATCGGCACACACATAGGCGCTCATGATAGGCGACAGAGTGATAGCGACAATGCCCGAAATAATCACTGCGATAGCCAGCGTGAAAGCAAATTCCTTGAATAGCGCACCGGTAAAACCGGACACAAAACCGACTGGCGCATAGACAGCGGCCAGTGTGACCGTCATGGCAATAATCGGGGTCAGCAATTCACGCGAGCTTTCCAGCGCGGCCTGCATGCGGCCATGTCCGTCACGCATGTGGCGGGCGACATTTTCCACCACCACAATGGCGTCATCGACCACCAGCCCCACTGACAACACCACCGCCAGTACTGTCAGCAAATTAAGAGAAAAGCCCATCGCAGCCATCGCAGCAATACTGCCTAAAATAGAAATAGGAATTGTCACCAACGGCACCAGCGCCGTACGCACCGAGCCCATCATCAGCACGACCACGAGGCCCACTAATGCGACGGTTTCAAACAGCGTGATGAAAATTTCCTTCAGTGCATGGCGCATATAAACAGTGCCGTCATAGGCCATGTCCAATGCCATGCCTTTAGGCAGCGCTGTGTTTATTTTCGCCATGCGCTCATAAACCTGATCGCCAATATCAATTTCATTGGCACCCGGCAGCGGCCAAACCGCAACATAAACCGTCAGATCTTTATTAAGTCGTGCGTTGTTTTGGGTACGATCCTCACCTAATTCGACACGCGCAATATCGGACAGACGAATAAAACTGCCTTCAGCTTCCCGAACGATCAGTTGTTCAAAGTCTGCCACCGTTTGCAGCGTGGCATTGCTGAGCAGGTTGATGCGTTGCTTGTCGTTTTCAGTACGCCCAATCGCCGCCACCACATTATTGCCGCGCAAAGCATCCAGCACATCATCAGCGGCGAGATTAAAGGCCGACATTTTGCGTGGATCGATCCATACCCGCATAGCAGGATTACGACCGCCCTCCAATGAAATTCGCTGCACGCCGTTGATGGATGCCAGTTGTGGATTCACCTCGCGTACCAGAAAATCTGTTAATTCGGCTCGCGACAGTCGATCACTAAGCGCCGCCAAATACATCACCGCATAGGGGCGATCGGTACGTTGTACTTGAATAGCCGGATCTTTGGCTGCGGCGGGCAAGTCAGAACGGATTTCATTGAGCCGCGCCGATAATTCGGCCAATGCATCAGTGCTACTGACATTTAAATCCAGCCAGGCGGTGACTGTGCTGGAGCCAGCGGTGGTATTCGAGTCGACAAAATCAACACCAGGAATTGTAGCCGATACCCGCTCAATGGGTTCAGTGACAAAACCCTGTACTACATCGGCAGAAGCTCCGGGATAAGCGGTATTGATGATGATTGCGGAGTTTTCAATTTTGGGAAACTGCAGTACTGAAATTTTAACAGCGGCGTAGGCACCCACCAACAGAAAGGCCAGCGATATGACTATCGCTAGAATCGGCCTGCGAACAAAGATATCCATTACAATGCTTCCTGCGAGTCGTTAGCCTCTAGCTTTTCCTTTTCAACTGAGCTATCACTCTGAACAATCGGTTCGGCAACATAACTCAACAAACCATCACTGAGCTTAAACGCACCCGCTGAAGCAACGCGCTGCCCAAGCTCAAGTCCGCTGTCTATAATCATCAAATCACCCTGCGACTCTCCCAACGTGACCGGCTGACGGCGCGCCCGATAGGCTGATGGCCCAGCCGTCTCACTGCTAGCCTGGCTATCAACATCCAGTATATAAACATAGGGCCCTGTCGAGCTGTGTAACACCGCAATAGCTGGAATCGCTAACTTGCTTTGAGGCTGAGCAATGGGCGCTTTCACGTTGACGATAGCATTAGGCAACAAATCAGCTTTGCCCTTATCAAGCTGGGCTCGGTAATGCAGACTCCTTGACTCACGCGTCATAATGGATTCACGCGCTATCACTTTGGCCGAGACTGACGACCAGTCCATGCTTCTCGATGAGCTACTATTACGGTTGAACAAAGGCTCAATGCTCACACGGGCATCAGCCGGCAAACCTCCATAGACTTGCGGCAAACTAAAATCGACCCAGACAAAAGACTGCAGCCCCACCAATGTCGTGATCAGGGTATTTTCCTCAAGATACTGGCCTCGCTCGAATTGGTGAAGACCGGCAATTGCATCAAAGGGCGCGCGGATTGTCTTTTTGGCAATGCTTGCCTCGATCATGGCTTTATCAGCTGCGGCTACCTTCAGCTCCGCCACGGCCTTATCATATTGATCCTGGCTGACAGTCCTTGAGTCACGTAACTTTGCCATTCGTTTTTTAGTTGTTCGCGCTAATTCAGCCCGAGCAACGGCTGACTGCAATTGTGCGCGCTCTTCGCTTACATCCAGCTGAATTAACAACTGCCCTTTTTTGACCGCTGTACCCGACTCAAAATTGACGTCAGTAACAATGCTCGCCACCTCGTTACGTAAAGCCACCTGCTGTGGTGCAATCACCTGCCCCAACACACTAACCGCAGGCTGGTAATGAATTGACTCAACAATAGCGTCATCTACCGTTTCGGAATATTCCGGCGCTCCCGCATTAGCTTGCTCGGCAGCACGGTTGTCCATCACCTTGTAAGCCACCAACACTGCCGCGATTGAAAGGCAGGCCAGCAGGGTTAAAAACCATTTTTTAATCATTGAAAACTCTCTTTAATTGTCCGCGTAAGATATTCCATTACCTCAAACCCTCTTGCTCAAGCACACCACACAGGTTCTTTATGCCCGCATCGGTTAGTGGTTGTTGCCATTGATAGGTATTAAGTAAGCGTTGAACAGTTTTGGTAAAGGGGTCCGTAATCGCTAACGGGAATGGCAAGTCAGCGGGCTCTCCGACCATCGCGCGAGCATGGCGCTGAAACGCCACCTGAAAAAAGCCCACATTCATTGACCAGATGGCCACCAGGATTTCTTCCACCAGCGTTTTGCGATTCTGTCCGTCCAAAGCCAGCTCACCAGAATCCACAGCCGCTGAAATAGCGTCACGAAACAGTTGCTCCAGCGGCTCCTCAACGCGCACCATTTTCTCAATCCAGCCGTTGGAAGCGCGTTTTAACAAGGCTTCATTACCAATCAACATCTCCAAATGAGAGTCAAAAGAGTAAAGTTGGTATTTATCAGGCGTCATTAAACCAATGCCCAGTAGCTTCTCAGGCATGGATAGCGGCAACGCCAGCAAGCGCTCGAACACCTGCCGCAGGTTTTTAAACATATTGGTCGCCAGCGCGATCAATACATCCTCTTTGCTTTGAATATGTTTGTAGATAGAGCCCATCGACAGCCCCGCACGCGAGGCAATGGATGACATAGTGAAATCCATCAGCGAGCTTTCCTCAACGCACTGGGCGGCGGCAGTGAGGATTTTTTCTTCCTGTTGCTGGAGAGAATACTTCGGAGCGGGCGCCATATAGTCCAGTAATACTATTCGAATAAGGTTCGAATAGTATTACTAAGAGTACGTTTTATCAATAACGTCTCTAGTTTGCTGGCACGTCAAAACGTACGGAATGAGGTGGTTTATGAGTATAAATGGCCGGTTTAGTGCGTTTTCATCAACAGCCAGTACTTGAGGAAACGCCATCAAAAAACAAATTTTCGCCTCGTGCAAATGCCTCATTTTTAATAACAAATAGGAGATTCAGACCTACCCCAAAAAACGAGGAGAACATGCGGCAGGACTGAAAACTTAATCTCGCGTCCTCTTAAGCTACTTCGCGTCGTTTGTGTCCATCATTCATGGCGTCAATTGCTTCTCCAGACAACGTACCACCAAGCAACGAATAGGCACGCGCAAAGCCCTTCACATAACGCCCGCCAGTAGGTTTGAGCTTGAACAGTTTAAAATCTTCATGCTCGCTGAGGTTAATAATGCGCTCACCATGTCGATCAGCCAGCGCTTTCAATCCTTGGTGCCATTCCTCGGAATCCCAGACCTGCATTTCAGCGTCGATGCTGTAATTGACGCGCAGACGTGCAAACAACTCTTCACAATTATCCTCGTCCTCAAGGATAAGTACCGACGCTTTGGAATTATGCTGCAAGTTAGTTGCATGCACGGCAATTTCGCTTAACAACACATATAGGCACTCATCGCCAATCGCAAAAGGCGCGTAGGAGGCAAAGGGCGTGCCATCGATTTTCACGGTGGAAAGTTGCAGGCTTTTTCTAGTTTCGATGAATATTTTCACCTCATCACCCAGACGAGCTTCTAGTGCTTTATTTTTCATTACTTTTTCCTCTAGGAATGTGCGCTACAGCGCAAAATTTGATTGAATTTCGTTAAAGTCCGCGACCTGACCTGGCAATAAATTGCCATCACTGTCGCGGCCTAAAAATACTTTAAAGATGGTTTCGCTTTTATCATTCTGAAACACAAAGGCATGACTTTCTCGGCCTCGGTGTTCACGACTCTGAAACGCAATGGTGTCGATGACCCCCAGCCTGATGTGGCCCTCAAAACCGTCGCCACTGCTGCCCAGGTTGTAATAACCCTCGGCAATGCTACCCACTGGGAACATCCCCTTAAACTCAAAGACACAGCCAGCATGCAAAATAATTGTTGTGGTATTTTGCCAATTCGACAGCTCACGCATTAACAATTCTGCGTAAGCTCCCTCCATGACGACAGGCGCTTGTAATGCTGCTTCCGTCATTGATCCAACCTCCTAAAATTCATAACGCACAGAAATAATCGCTTCACGGCCTGTTTCAAACAATTGTTCGAAGGCACGACGATAATGTTTGTCGCTGATATTGTTAACGGTTAAACCGACCTTCAGGGAATCCATAGACTCTGGCTGCCAGGTGGCGTAAATATCGCCCACCGTATAGCCTTCGTAGTCATTGTCATCCGTTGTTGGCTTGTTGTTCTGAGAGGCAGCATCCGTCACTCGTACACCCGCTGTGAGCTGCTCATTGAGAAATGCATAGCTCAAATCAGCCGTGAGGGTGTCAGTCGGAATATTGCTCAAATCCCGTCCTGTTTCATCATCCTCGCCGCGCACTTGACCGTAAGCGAGCTTGAGACGTAATTTGTCCAATTGATAATCGGCGGCCACTTCAAAGCCTTTCAATTCGGCCTTGTCCACATTTTTCCAGGTGCTTGTACCAGCACTAAACGTCGCTGGTGGTGTGAATGATGGGTTTGTTACCACCTGCTCAATAAAGTCATCCACCTTATTTTTAAATACCGATGCATTAATTCGCAGCTCGTCATTCGCAAACACATTGCTAAAGCGCATTTTTGCCAGCAGCTCAGTATTGGCGGCACTTTCCGGCTTCAGATTTGGGTTAGATACAAAGGTGTTACAGCCAAAGGGAGGGCCAATACAAAAGTGCGTACCTGTGGTGTAAAGCTCTTCGGAACCAGGCGCACGAAAAGCACGATCATGGCGCAACGCCAGCTCTAACCAGTCGGTGGTTTGCCATACCAGCGCCGCCGATGGCGAAAATTCATCTTCCGATCTTTCAATGTTGAGATTTTTTGATTCGCTAAAAAAATCATCATAACGCCCTGCAATTTCAACACGCCAAGCATCATTTAAATCAATATTTGCCTGCGCAAAAACGCCCCAAACGTCAGTTTCAGCCTTCGGCGGCAACGGACGATTAGCGCCACTGCGCAGTGCATTGAATTCCTCACGGTAACCATCAAAACCATACAGTAGAGTAACGCCATCAAAGTCCGACTTATTAGTCAGCTGCACACCGAACACTTCTAATTCAGTGTCGTCAGAGCGGCCATCTGAAACGCGGCTCTCACCCATATCGATAGTATTCCAGTACACTTTCGCCCGACTATTGATCAGCGGAGAATCGGTATTCAGCCCATATTCCAAAGCTAGCGTGCTGGTTTCCTGTTTACGATCAATCACGAAATTGCTTGTTCCGACTGAGGCCGCGCCATTATTAGGCACCGCACCGTTCACTTCTGCCGTGCGATAATTGAAGCCGACAGATTGAGCATCATCAATTTGCCACTCGGCTTTGGCTAACAAGCCATAGTCACGAGTCGCGGAGCTCCCGAGATCATCGCCATTGCCCAGTTTGCTATCGTTGCTGTCACGATAATAACCACTGAACAGCCAATCAATGTTATCAGTACGGCCCGCCAACGCAGAGCTGGTGGTTGATTGGTCGTTATTGTTGTTATGTCCGGTTTTGATAAACCCGCCGAAATTCTGATTAGGTTTTAACAGGTCAGCGGCATCGATTGTCTGTTGCGACACCACACCACCAATCGCCCCAGAACCCCACAGGGAACTGACAGGCCCCTTGACGACTTCGATACTTTTCAATAACTCAGGGTCGAGGAAATAGCCTGGACGGTGGCCGGAATCAAACCCCTGACGCACGCCATCCACCACTTGCAGCACCTTCTCATCGCTCAAGCCACGAATATTAATCGACTGCTGACCTGATCGCGGCCCGCCAGCAATGGTGACATTCGGCTGATAGCGCAAAATTTCAGCCGCTGATTTAGCCTGAATAGTTTCAATTTCATCCTTTTCAACAACGGCAATCGAGCGTGCCACGTCGTCAATGTCCGCTTCCATGCGGGTCGCACTCACGATTACTTTTTTCAACTGACGAGCATTCCCATCATCGTTTTCAGTAGCCGCCAGCGAAGGCATGCTGAGCATTGAACTAGCTGCCAAAATGGCTATTTTTGAGCAGTAGCTACGTTCCCCACGCACTGCTCTTTTTGTTTTATTTTCCCCGCGCATTTTTATTCTTCCTGTTACTTGTTGATTTACCTAACTTATCTGCCACTGACTCGGCAACAGAATTCAAGAACGCAGACCATACTCTTCGAATAATAAAAAGTAAATACGAATCGTTATCATTTACTTCTGTGGATGGAACAAGTATGCTGGCGGTGTTTCTTGAAGGGTATATTGATGACAAAAAAATTTCGCGAGGGCTGGAGGATCATTAGCTGGCGCACGGCATGCTTGCTGAGCGCACTGCTTCTACACGCCTGGGCATTTAGTTCCCCGCTACCAAAAACGGACATTAGCGCGCCAGCCTACCAACAGCATAGTACTGCCGTATCTCTAAGTTTTATCACCCCCGCCAAAGAGCAACAAACAACCACAGACGAACCAAAAACCATTAACAAAAATCCCGTTAAGACAGTCAAAAAAGTTATGCCAACGAATAAGAAAAAAAAGCAACCAGAAAAGAAACAACCGAAATTAGTTGCCGCACCACAGGAGGCATCTACGCCTAAAAAATCGGCAACCACGACAGAAACCGTCAAAGAAGAAACACTAGCCACCGCAGCCAGTACGCACCAGCAATCGAGCAGCCACGGCATTCATAATGCCCCCATCATCAGCGAGCCGCTGTTTGAACGAACACCTGCGCCTCCTAAATATCCAACTGTTGCTCGCAAGCGCGGCCAGCAGGGCACCGTATGGTTAGAAATCTGGTTGGATGAATGGGGCATGCAATCCAAGCTAAGCATCATGCAAAGCTCCGGAACTCGCGTATTGGATAAGGCAGCGTTGCAAGCAGTTTCCGATTGGCGCTTTAAACCCCACCAAATAAATGGGCAAGGCATTGCATCACGCGTGCGTATCCCCGTTGAATTCGCCCTCAATTAACCGCGACAAACAATTGTTATGATTATTTACCTAGAACAACAGTTAGGCCCACTCACCTATCCTCTGCTGATTTGCTCCCTGGTGGCATCGGTTCTTTTACTGGATCGGCTGGCAATTTTAGCCATCGCCTCAATCACCGGACGCTTGAAAAAAGATGGCCGACACATTTTGGAGTTACACCAGGCAGAAACTAAAAGCACTCGCGAAGAAATTGCCGCCATCTGGCTACAGGGCCGTCAGCGCAAACTGGCCAGCGGCATTCGAGTGCTGCAGATCATTGCCCTGCTGGCACCTCTTCTGGGGTTGCTCGGCACGGTTGTTGGGCTGATTCAGGTGTTTGACGATATTGGTCAACACAGCGGGCCCATCCAGCCATCACTGCTCGCCGAAGGCTTGGGTATTGCAATGAAAACCACCGCCGCAGGGCTTATTATTGCCGTGCCTGCAATGCTCGGGGCACACCTGTATCAGTTGTGGGTCGACAAACTAACCCACGCCGCTGAACAATTTCTGAATATCCACAGCCTTAACAGCGAAGGTATCTGCACCGAGGCCTTGGGGTAGATACATGAATCGTATGAGAAACATAAAAACTCCGAACAAGGAGCTGTCAGTATGATTCGAACCAAACCAACGCAAAACTTCAGCTCCTCGCTTGAACTGACGCCGCTCATCGATATTGTTTTTATCGTGGTGGTATTTCTGTTGCTAACCGCCAACTCACAGCTGCTGAGCTTGCCAGTTGAAATACCTAATAACGACAGTAAAGCCGAAACGGCAACCGTTTCTGATCAAACGACATTGATTACCCTACAAGCGACACGTCCCTTGTGGGGCATCGACGAGCAGCAGTTTGATGACTGGCAGGCCTTTGAAACAGCGCTACTGAGTAAAGTTTCGGACGACCCCGCAAACCAGCACATCAATATCGCTGCGGCTCACAATGCCGACGTGGAACCACTGATAAAACTTCTCGCGCTGCTTAACGAAAAGCAAGTTGCCAACACTCAAATTTTAATGAAAGACGCTCGCCCATGAAAAAATTATTACTTCCTATTCTGTTTTCCCTAAGCCTGTTAACGGCATCATCACATGCTGAAAACAGCCGTCCTGCTGCGCCGCGCCTGATCAGCACTGACGCCTTTATCACCGAGCTGCTATTCGCACTGGACGCTGACCAACACCTGATTGCAGTTGATGTGACCAGCAAACTGCCAGCAAATTATCGCCCGTTAGCCAATATCGGTTACCACCGCACGCTGTCAGCCGAAGGCATTCTTAATCTACAACCCACTCAGGTCATCGGTAGTGAGCATATCGGCCCACCAGCCGTACTTTCGGCGCTTAATAAAGCCAATGTAGAGGTGTTAAAACTGCCCTCAGCACTCAGCAGCGAACAGTTACGCAGCAACATCCACACCCTCGCCGAAGTGGTCGACCGCAAAGACAACGCGGAAAAATTATTGGCGCTGATGGACTCGCAACTCAACCTGTTAAAGCAGAACACGCTGGCGAATCAGCGCATTGCGTTTTTATTATCAATGGACCCTAGCAAACTGCGTCTGGCTGGAAGCAATACAAGTGGTGATGCCTTGATTGGACTGACTCAGGGCAGCAATGTGGCCACCTTTAACAACTATCGTAATGTTTCTGCAGAATCGCTGTTAGCACTGGCTCCCGACATTATTGTCGTCGCCGGTCGCAACGCAGATAGCGCCGTTAACGAAGTACTAGCTGCTAATCCGATTCTCAAATACACCCCCGCCGGTAAGAATAGTAATATCATTGCTGTTGACGGCAGTACCCTCATTGCCGGACTAAGCCCCGCCGCGATTGACGAAGCTCTGGTACTAGTCAAGCGTATAAATAATATCTCCCTCTCAATAACAAGCACTAAGCCCTGATGCGCTGGCCGCTTCACTTAACGCTGCCTGCCTTGCTGGCACTACTTGTTGCCAGCGCCTTGCTGTCATTGGTACAGGGTGCTATCAACCTGCCCGCCAGTGATGGTCTGCTGAGCATTTTAGATGCTCTGTTTGGCTCCCAACTCAGCCAGCTTGAACATTACCAACAGGTCATAGTTATGGAGTTGCGCTTGCCACGTATGTTGATGGCGATTTTAGTGGGCGCGATCCTGGCTCAGTGCGGCGCGGTCATGCAGGGGCTGTTTCGTAATCCGCTCGCTGATCCCGGCATTATTGGCGTTTCCTCCGGTGCGGCGCTGGGCGCGATCATTGCCATCGTCTGGCTGGCCGATAGCTTCGGCGACTGGAGCATTCCTGTCAGCGCCTTTGCAGCGGGACTGGCAACCACTCTGCTGATCTACGGTCTGGCGCAATCAAAAAATGGCACCTCGGTGCTGATTTTATTATTGGCGGGGATCGCCATTTCAGCCTTTGCCGGTTCCGCCATTGGCTTTATCAGTTATTTCACCGACGACCAAAAATTACGCGCCCTTAGCCTCTGGCAAATGGGTAGTCTCACCGGCGCCACAGAAAACAATTTATATTTTGCATTGGCTACGCTGATTGTTTTAGCTGTAATGTTTCAACGTCAGGCGAATGCCCTGAACGCCTTATTACTAGGCGAATCTGAAGCGCGCCATTTGGGCATAGCCGTTGAAAAAATGAAATTACAATTGATCATATTGACCGCCGTGGGCGTCGGCGTTGCCGTATCCTGTGCAGGGATTATCGGTTTTGTCGGTTTAGTGGTCCCTCACTTTGTACGTCTGACCACGGGACCAAATCATCGCACTCTGCTGCCACTATCCGCCCTCTGCGGTGCCGTATTAATGCTGATCGCCGACTTACTAGCCCGCACCATGGTACAACCGACAGAACTACCCGTTGGTCTGGTGACCGCATTACTGGGCGCACCATTTTTCTTAGCGTTATTAGTTCAACAACGTAAGCATGGAAGCCTTTAACATGTTGCAGCTCGAAAAAATCAACTGTACTAGCAACGGTAAAACGCGCTTACGCGTCAATAACCTCTCAACAAAGGCCGGCCAATTAACAGGTATTGTCGGTCCTAATGGTGCAGGCAAAACCACACTGTTTAACGTCATCAGCGGGGAGCTACGTAGTAACGGCCGCATTTTATTACACGATGCCCCTCTCAACAGCTGGCCAGCCTTACAAAAGGCTCGTCACATGGCCGTATTGTCGCAATCCAGCCAAATAGCCTTTGCATTCACCGCTCATGAAGTCGTTGCGTTAGGCTTAACACCTCTCTCGTTAAACAAGCGTGACGCTAATCTACAAATACAAACACACATGCGCATGACCGACTGCCTGCATTTTTCGGGTCAAAACTATCTTTCCTTATCCGGTGGCGAGCGCCAACGCGTACAACTAGCTCGCGTACTATTACAATTAAGTCAGGCCGAAAAGGAGCCACTACTACTGCTGGATGAACCTACGTCAGCACAGGACCTTGGCCAGCAACACAGTATTCTTGAGCTTGCGCGCTCACTCTGCAAAGAGCGACATTTTGGCATTCTCGCCATTTTGCATGATCTCAACCAAGTAGTTCGTTACTGTGATCATTGTGCGCTGCTAAGCCAAGGTACCGTTATACAAACTGGCCACCCCAACGAAGTTTTATGTGAAGACAGCATTGAGCGCCACTGGCATTATCGACCCACTCGCGTTGCCCTCAACGGCAGCGCCACAGTATTTGTATAAAAGATCCTCTTTAAATTCTTCAATAAAAAGTAATCCAGTCTCAAATTTTCAGCGTAATACCTTTTTATAGGGAATAAAACTATTAGCGTCTGAGAGGGAATGAAATGAGCACTGAAATAAAAACGCCAGTAACAGAACCTCAACAGCAAGCCATTAATGTTGGCATTAGCGCCTGCCTTACCGGCCAGGAAGTCAGGTACAACGGCGGGCACTGCAATTCAAAATTGTGCATGGACACGCTAAAAAACCACTTTGCATTTAAACCTTTCTGCCCTGAAGTGGTTGCCGGATTCGGCACACCTCGTCCCACATTACGCCTAACAGGCAACCCAGAAGATCCAATCCTCCGATACAGTGGCGACGCACAAAGCGATTTAACTGGTCAGTTCGTCGAAGCAGTAAGCCCACACTTACCCGGCTTCGACGGGCTGGACGGTTATATTTTAATGAAGAACTCGCCCAGCTGCGGCATGGAACGTATCAAAGTTTATCAAGAAAATGGTTACGCGCATGAGAAACGCTCGTCAGGCCTGTTCACGCAAATGCTGAAGGAACGCTATCCACTGTTGCCGGTGGAGGAAGAGGGGCGTCTAAATGATGATCATCTGCGTGAAAATTTTATTCTGCGCGTTTACACCCACCACAATTTCCGAGCCGAAGTGCTCGCAGCCCCCAGTTACAAAAAATTGATCGCGTTTCACAGCGAACACAAATACCTGGTGATGGCCCATAGCCAACAGGCCTATAAAGCGACGGGCAGATTGTTAGCCAACTTGCAAAATCGCTCCCTCGAACAAGTAACAGCAGAATATTTTGAATTATTGATGGGCGCCTTGGCAAAACCAGCTCCACGCAAGGGGCACACCAGCGTGCTGCAACACATGCTCGGCTATTTGAAAAAATCAGTGGACGGCTCGGCACGCCAAAAAATTGCTGAAACTATCGAGCATTACCGAGTGGGCAACATCCCTCTGATAACGCCACTCACGCTGGTAAGCCATTATGTGGAGATGAATGGCAACAGCTACATTAAGATGCAGAGATACTTTGAACCCTACCCGGCGGAACTGGGACTCAGAAATAATCTGTAATCGTAAACCGATGAAGTTAGTTTGGTTACGCAATGATTTGCGCCTCGATGATAACCCGGCACTGCATGCTGCATACCAGCAAGGCTTGGCTGTACGGGTTATTTACATCGCCACGCCGAAACAATGGCAAGACCATAATGAAGCTCCCGCCAAACTAGCTTTTCGCAGTCAGGCACTCAAAAGTTTGGCCGGAAAACTTGCAGAACGAGGCATTGAGTTTGAGCTGCTAGAGACCGAGTCGTTCAAAGACATCGCCCTACTATTATCCGATTATTGTCTACAGCAGGGCGTTACGGACCTTTGGTTTAATCGTGAAACACCATTACACGAACAAGCTCGTGATCAAAGCGTTACCGAGCAGCTGAAGTCATTAAACATCAATTGCCATACTTGCAACGCTGACCTGTTGGTCACAAAAGCAGTGATTAACCTTCAGGGCAAGCCCTACAAAGTTTTCACTCCTTGGTACAAAGCCTGGTTAAAACAACTAAACAATCAAGACAATCAGCCACTCACTGCGCCACAACCAACCGGCAACACCGTCAGCGCCCAACTGGGGAATACCGACCTGCCCGGCGGTAGTCACTTCCGAGATGATTTATGGCCTGCTACTGAAGAAGCCGCCCTCGAACGACTTGGAAAATTCTGTCACCGCAGTTTAGAACATTATTCTGAGCACCGTGACTTCCCTGCTATCAACGGCACCAGTACGCTGTCACCCTATCTTGCCAGTGGTTTAGTCAGCCCTCGCCGCTGCCTGATGGCAATACAGCAAACGGCCTTTGAAGAAGGCAAGGATTGGCGCGAAAGTGTTTGGCTGCGTGAATTGGGCTGGCGAGAGTTTTATCGTTATCTGATGGTCAATTTCTCACACATCAGTCAGGGGAAACCGTTCAAAAAAACACCCGAGCAATGGCCCTGGCAGCAAAACCCAGCGCTGTTAAAAGCCTGGCAAACCGGCAACACCGGCTTCCCGATTATTGATGCCGCCATGCGGCAACTGCTAAGCACCGGCTGGATGCACAACCGTTTGCGCATGCTAGTGGCGAGTTTTTTATGTAAATTGATGCTGATCGACTGGCGCGAAGGCGAGCGATTTTTTATGCTACATCTGATCGACGGTGACTTTGCTTCCAACAATGGTGGTTGGCAGTGGAGCGCTTCAACCGGCTGCGATGCCTCGCCCTGGTTCAGAATATTTAATCCCACCGCTCAGTCGCAGAAGTTTGATGCCGACGGCAAATTTATTGCTAAATTCTTGCCGGAGCTGGCGGGACTGGATAACAAACAAATCCATAACCCTAGCGCGGAAATCAGAAAAGAACGGGGTTATGCAGAGCCGGTTATTGATTATAAAGCGATGCGGGAGAGAGCTATTAATGCACTGAAATAGCCACGAAAAGGACACCTTAAATACCAATATTACTGCTTTGTTATCTAAACATTGATCTCAGCTAGGCTACGGCAGTATCTTTCTGCTGAATCGAACTGGAATACAGGGATGCGATTAAATCCGATTGAGTAATAATACCCGCCAGCCTCTGCTCATCATCAACGACCGGTACGTGGTGCATGCCTTTATCGGACAATAACGGCACCAAAGAGGCAATCAAATCTGAATGATTCACGGTAAAAACAGGACTTGCCATGATGTCGATAACGGTTGGCGCATCCTCTGCCCCCTCTCCCGTCACAAAATCCTCAAGACGCTGGAAAAGTCGGTCATAACCTTTCAGGTCAGCTCTTTTTAAATAATCGACCAGGGAGACAATACCCAGCACGCGCCTATCCTGATCAACAACCGGTAGAATTTTCACCTTATGTTTTCGTAATAGCCCCCATGCATCTTCAAGCGTGGTGGTTTCTGAAACGGTAATCACGTCATGCGACATTATATGCTTACAGCGAATTTCACCAAATTTCCGAGTATAGGCCTTTTGCTGAGCCAACCCATAAACCTGTGTTAAATCCTTTTCCGTGATATTCAAATAAGCATCGAAGTCTTTCAGTGCGGCTTCCAAGTCATCCGGGTGCAAGCCAAGGCGCACCAATGGACTGGCATCTCCATGTTGATGGATAGGATCACTGGTGGGAGTTGCGTGAACAGGGTATTCTTTTTTGAGCCACCATTTATGAAAAACTAGTGCCAATATAATCAGTATGCCCATATTGATTAGCACGGGAAAAACCACAAAGTTAAAACCTCCCACGGCAGTAGGCCCAACAATAATCGGCATCATCGTGGTGGCGCCTGCGGGCGGGTGGACACAGCCGAAAGCAAACATAGCCAGCATACAAAGTGTTAGGCCAATCGCGCCAGTCAGGAATAGATCAAGTGGTAAATAGGCACAACTCACACCAATAATGGCCGCTAAAAAATGGCTCATCAATAGTGGGTAGGGTTGCGAAAAAGGACTATTGGGAACAACAAAAATCAATACGATACTGGGGCCGAGTGACGCCACTAATAATAACGTTTGAAGCTGCGGCGTTAACCAACCACTTAGCAAACCAATACATACCATGGCAATAAACGATGCTAGCAGGGCTAAGAATTGATCTTTTCGTTGTAGCGAGCTGGCTACGGGAGTGCCAATTAAGTTAAGTAAATTCTTAAGCATAAGCAGTCTTATATTTAGGAAAATGTCCAGTTTCTAGATCTATGACTAGAAGAGGTATCTATTATATAGATTTAAAAAACTAACGATACACATCCCCAAGCAGCTTAGCACGTGATCTTTTTTGCAGCGTAACATTCATGGCTCTGGTATAAAAACTTACCTTATTCATGATGTGCATCAAAACACCTATGCTTCCGACAGTAAGAAAAGGTTAATTCCTATTGATATAACGAGCTACTTTTTAGTTTTCCTCGGAAACACCAGCGTAACAGGCAGGCTAGCTTTTACATCATCAACTTCAAAACGATTACGACCATTTTCCTTAGCTCGATAAAGCGCCCTGTCGGCACGCTCGACCAATTCTTTACTGGTGGTATTATTAGCTTTTTTAGGGCTTAAGGACGCGACACCAAGACTTATGGTGACGTAATCGCTGATATCGCTACCTTGGTGGCTGATAAACAAGTTTTCTACACCTTGCTGTAAAACTGCTGCCAGCTCAGATGCATGTGCAATGTCTGTTTCCGGTGAGATAACAATAAACTCTTCACCGCCATAACGGGCAATAAAATCTCCTCCACGCTTTAGAATAGCTGCCAGTTCATTTGCCACCATTTTAAGGCAATCATCACCAGCGGTGTGGCCGTAAGAATCGTTAAACTGTTTAAAATGATCAATATCAATCATCAATACACTTAAGCTTGAGCTATTACGTATCGCACGTTGCCACTCATTACCCAACGCCTCATCAAGACTGCGTCGGTTAGGCAATGCAGTTAAAGGATCCAGGCGGGTTAACCTTTCCAACTGTCCATAAGCGGCATCAACATCTCGCTTACTGCGTCCTAGCGCTTTCGCCATGTCATTAAATCCAGTGGCAACTGTGCCAAGCTCATCTTTGCTCATAACGTTAATGCGGTATCCCGCATCACCAGAACCGATGTGCTTACTTGCTTTAACTAGAACGGCAAGATCCCTAACCATAGCAAAGTAAAAACCCGCGTATAAATACAACGTAATCAACAGACATAACGCAATTAAACCAAGTGCCAGCACCTTCTTTTCAATCATTTGTTCAATTTGCTGCTCAAGCAATGCATTTAGCTCAACAGCAGAAAAATCATATATCTTAAAGATCGACTGCACTGCATCTGAAGCCAGTACAAACGTTTCTCCGTTACTAAGCACTGCATTTTTAGCTTTTAATACCGCCCTTAAATTAGACAGTTTAAGTACTGCTAAATCCATTAACGCGCCCATTTCCTCACGTAAATGAGCGTTTTCCTGCATCACCTTGCCTTGTACCTTAACAACCTTGATCTGATGATCTCGCAGTACGCCAAGCAGCGTCGGTATATGAAGATTTTCATTAACTTGAGCTCTGCTACCAACACTCAAGCCCCGCAAGGTTTGAGTGGTACTAACCAATTCAGGGAGTTCATGCACAAGCAGCGTCATTAGATAATAACTTTCAATATTCGGATCTAGAACTAGTCCTGAGTTATCACCCACTAGCACCATCACACTTAACAAGTCATTCACAAACTGAGTATGTTTTTCGAAGCGTACCTCCGGCGACATAAAAGCAGAATCATGCGCTAAGATCTGCCATTGAGCCTTCAAACGAGCCCAATATTCATCAACTTCCAACTGCCGTCCTATACGCCAGTTCACTTGATCAATCTGCTCAATCGCTGTTTCAATAAGTTGTAATTCTTGCTTTTCAAGCTTCGAAAAATCATTATCCCCCAACGTTGTGGCGAAATTAGCACCTCGATAAACAGGTAAGTGCTCTAACAGTTGCCGCAGTTGAAGGCTATATTCGATGCCTAACTGCTCGTTACGAGCAACATCAATTGAATGCTGGATATTTTGAGTAAAGAAGTAAGCTTGAAGAGAAAGCGGAATCAGCAACAATGCGCCCATCAACATCAGCTTTTTGGGGATGGAGAGGTTTCTGAGCAAGTAGTTAGACAAGCCAAGAACTTTTTTCATCGTTCAACCATTTCGACTAGGGTCCATGTCAAAAATTATTGTATCGACAATACTAACTTAAGATGTTGGTTTATAAAATATAAAACAACAGCCCCCTTATCCCAAGAGCCGCGCACCCGGTTTATCTATACTTGGAAAAATAATCAAGGCCAGCCGCCATTCATTATTTGCGTTGACTCAAGCCAACATGCAAAGAGCTCCGATAAGCGCCTACTGCGGGAATCAGCGCCATCATAAAAGTCGCCCCGAGAATAACAGCGAATAAGTTAAACGTTTCAATTGACCAAAGGTTCGCACTGACAAACAAGCCAAAACGGACACTAAGAATATCTTGCGAGGATACCAGCGCTATCCATAGACCTAACATCGCAAACACAATACCGGCACTAGCAATCAACAATGCCTCAAGCTCAATCAACAGAAAAATGACCCAGGGACTGGCCCCAACAGCTCGCAACACTGCCATTTCAGCGATACGTTCACGCATTGATGCCAATAACATCGTACTCATACCCAGCAACGAAGCGATTAACACCAGTGCAGAAATCAGCAGTAACAGTTTCTCCATGCCTGCCATCATTTGCCAAAGCTCTGCCAATGCAACACCCGGCAAAATAGCCATCAACGGTTCTTTTTTGAACTTATTAATCTCGCGCTGTACCTGAAAGGTAGCCATTTTTGATTTAAGCCCAAGCATAAAAGCCGTCACTGTTTTTGGCCTCAAATCATGCTGCAATGCTTGCTCGGCTGATAATTCCAGACCTGGGGTTTTAACGCCATTTTGCCAACCAAGGTGAATAGCTTCGATGCCCGCCAAGCTAACATGCAAAGTCTGATCAACGGGAGTACCCGTTGGTTTCAAAATACCCACTACCCGAAATGGCTTGTCATCATGCTTGGTAAAACTACTCTTACCCAAGCCATGGGCCAACACTATCTTCTGGCCTAGCTGATAACGGAGCTGCTGTGCGACTTCGTAACCCAGCACCACATCAAACACCCCCTCGAATGGTTTTCCTTTTACAAAACCAAGCAATTGTTTTGAGCCATAACGAAAATATTTAAAGTAGTCGTCACTGGTGCCCATGACCCGATAACCACGATGAGAATCCCCCAATGACAGAGGAATAGACCAGGCAACCTTTGGATTAGCTGCCAGGCGCTGATAACTTGGCCACGAAATATTATTCGTGGCGTTACCAATATGGAATACCGAATACAGCAGCAGGTTCAACTGACTAGTGCGCGCACCGACGATTAAATCTACGCCTGATACAGTGCGCCCAAAACTCTCTTTTGCCTCTTTACGCACATGTTCAACGCCGAGCAACAGCATTACGCTCACCGCAATTGAAAGCACCGTCAGGCTCAATGTAACTTTACGGTTTAGCAGACTTTTAAAGGCGATCTTAATCAGCATCAAGCACTCCCTCGCTCACAACCTTATTCAAATCAGGCAGGTTAACTAACTGATCAAAACCATGCGCAAGGCGCTTATCATGGCTAACAAAAATCAACGTGCTGTTGTTATCACGACTCTGCGCTAATAACAGCTCCATAAAGGCCTGACTCGCCGAGTCATCAAGCGCGGAGGTTGGCTCATCGACCACCAGTAACTCCGGGCTATTCACTAACGCACGAGCAATCGCTACCCGTTGTTGTTGTCCAACACTGAGTTGATCCGCACGCTGCTGTAACAATCGCTGAGGTAACTGCAGGTGTTTAAAAAGAGTGCTTATTTTATCGTCAAGGAACTCTGACGGAGCAGAGCCAAAATGGGCGGCTAGGCGAATATTATCGTCAACCGATAGATAGGGCATGAGGTTAAATTGTTGAAAAACAATGCCGATATGCCGCGCTCGAAAGCGATCTCTTTGACGAGTTTTTAGACTTGTGAGGTTTTGCCCCAGCAGACAGATCTGCCCCGCATCGGGCGACAAAACTCCAGTCAATAAATTGAGTAGTGTAGATTTCCCACACCCTGATGGCCCCTCTACGAATACCTGCTCGCCCTGTGCTACCTGCCACTTAGGCAGATACAAAAGAGTCGATCCAGTTTTACCCGAATAGCCATACCTAAGTTCGGCAATATCAATAGCGTACTCATTATTTATAACCGACTGAACCAAACAGAACTCCCGTGATCTGTTATTTTAGACATGCATTAAAATGCTATAATATAACACTTCTTATTAACTTCCACCGCGACCCACTTCATGCCGATCCGACCATTGATTCAGACATCATCCTTACTAGCAGTCTGCCTGTTGACACTGCTAACCCTCAGCCCAGTAGCGATCAGTGCAACCACTGAGTCTGCCTACAAAACGATTGAGTGGACAGATTTAATGCCCCAGGCAGACCTAGACGCCTTGCTGAACCCACCCGAGTACCTCAACAATATTGACGACGGTTCACTGGAAGACCAGATCAGTTCACAGCTGGAAGAGGCCATGTCAGAAGATGATAGCCGCTACCAGGAAGCGCTAGCCTCCACCAAAATAAAATCCGAATTTGATAATCAAAAAGTGCGTATCCCCGCCTTTATCGTGCCTCTGGAATACGATGAAAACCAACTCGTCACACAGTTTTTTCTAGTGCCTTACTTTGGTGCTTGCATCCACGTACCGCCACCACCACCCAATCAAATGATCTTTGCCGCCTATCAGCAGGGTATGACTCTGGAAACGCTTTATGATGCCTTTTGGGTTAGTGGCACACTAACAACATCGCTCACTGAAAACGATACTGCGGTTAGCGCCTACTCCATCAACATTGATGAGATCGAACTTTACGAAGAGCAGCAGGAATAGAAATAATCACCTTTAAGTTGCCAGCAGACAGCTCTTTAATGTCTGCTCTAGGCCATTCCAGCCCTCCGCATCTGTGCCAATCACTTCAATACGACTATCCAGCGCTTCATCCAGTTCCATCATGCTAAGCACGCCATCCACCTGATTAAAGCTGACCACTCCTTTATTGGTAATAAACACCGCCTTTAAACGATCAGCGCTTACGCCTAATAGGTGCGAATACAGCAACTCATAATCAAACACAAAGCGGCTTTCGAATAACCAGCCACTACTCAAAAACCCATCGCCCTTATTATCAATTCTCAAATAGCCACTGGCGGGAATCTCTGGCTGTGGCGGCAAAGCGGATAGGTTCGCATCATCTGGCAAAGCATGTTGATGTAGATGCCCAGTAAAACCATTTGCCGACTGGAGCCATTCAATCGACAGCTGTCCGTTTGCAACCTTTTGCAATGGTTTTTCACTCAGCTCGACCGACTCACTAAGGTAAGCCTGCAATAACGTCAGCTCATCATCACCGTACAAATCTGTCTTGTTAGCAACAATTACATCAGCAATTGCCAACTGCTGATTGAAGGTTTCATTGCTGGTATAACGCTCATCACTTATTTTGCGCGCATCAACCAGGGTTATGGTGGCACGCAAATCCAACACACCTTTGTAATTATCACCCGATAACACCGCCAGAACCTCTTCCGGATGACCAAGCCCTGTGGGCTCAATCAACAGCCGATCAGGTTTGGATTTTGCCAGCAGCATGGTCAAAGCCATTTGCATCGGTAAACCAGCGGTACAACACATACAGCCGCCCGGCACTTCACGGATAAATACATCGTTTTGTTCTGCATCGCTGCCAGCAATTAAGCTGCCATCAATACCCACCTCACCAAACTCGTTAACTAAAACAGCCCAGCGCTCACCTTTGGGTTTAGTGCCTAATAAATGTTGAATCGCAGTGGTTTTACCGACACCAAGAAAGCCAGTAATAATATTGGTAGGTACATTCTCAATCATGTCTATCTCAACAGTTATGCAAAGCGGTTATTTTAACTTAATTTTCGGCGCATCAGGTGTGAGTCTTTGCGCTCCTTGCATCGAATGAATAATCCACTGAGCAGTTACCTCTGTTAAACCGGGAAAGTATTTAAACAGCGATACGTCGATAGATTGCACATCGTTAGATTGTGCACAGAGCAATGCATATTTAGCATGGATTTCCGAATGTGAATCATGCGAATCATGCGAATCATGCGAATCATGCGAATCATGATTTTCAATACCGAGCCCGGAAATTTCAACCGCTTCAGGTAAATGCTGACATTGCCCACCATCGACCGATACCACCTGACTGGCTATTTCAAGTAAATGTTGGGTTTTTACAAGCTGCTGTCTCTGCTCATCAGTATGTGCTTTGTGTTCAAAACCAACCAAACTCATACCTGGCGCTTCAAGCTCAATCAACAATTTCTCGCCTTCGAGCACAATAAATAAACTTGCTGCACCGTGCACATGTGAAGCCTGCTCTACCGTCTGCTGAGAATGGTCATGCGCTTGCTCAGCAAAAACCGTGCTCGTAAAAGCACCCGAAATAACAGCACAGAAAAAAACCAACCATTTGTTAACTGACATTCCACACCCAAAAAGTAATGTTATAATATTACATTATATATAAAACAACCCGCTAGACAACCAACAAAATTATTTCCAGTTCATCAGTAATGATTACAACTGCCAGTTTCTGGCAAATATTCGTCAAAATATGTCTTGTAGACCAGCAATTCTCTCATATCGAAACAAAGCAACAGCCTGTCTTAACATCATAAATACAAACTATTCAACAACCGCCAAACCATACAAAATACCCTGCTCGCCCCAAAGACGGATAGTCACCTGATCCTGCTGCAAGACATCACTATTGATCGCTTTAAGCTCATCATTGAGCCGCGTTTGATAGAGCGTATAAATACGGCCTGAATTATCAACCAACTTTAATTGAGCAGCTAACTGCCCCTGAATCGAGCAGTAACGTGCGCCCAATAAACTTAGGTTGCCCTCAGTCATTAAACGCGGTGCCAGCAAATCAAAATCCAGTTTATTCATTACACGGGATAACGTCTGATAGGAATCAGTCTGGTATTCCACAGCCAATGCCTTGTTATGATTCATGGCCACCTCCTGTGCAACTCTGTCAGTAATATCCGGCGACGCCCAGTCACCAGCAAAAAATACCGATACAGCCAGCACCAAACCTGCCGCAAAGGTCAGCGCAAAACGCAGCGGCAAACTTGCCAATCGAGTTGGGGCGCTCGCTACTTGATCGTGAAACGAGTTTTTTTCATCAGACTCTAGCGCCAGCAGATGTTGTAACTGCTGTTCGCTCAACTTTTTATCGTCATAATAGGCCTTAACGGATCGATCGATATCAACCATGTTTGACCTCACTTTGCTGTTTTATCCAGCGTTTTAATTTATGCCGCGCACGCTGAATCAAGCTCAACACCGTGCCGCGCGGCTGGCCGGTATGCTGACCAATTTCCTGTGCGGTATAACCTTCAGCGGCGTGTAAAAACAAAGTCTCACGCTCTACTGGACGTAACTGCTGCAGAGCCACTTCTAATTCCTGAAGGTCAGCCAAAGTATTCCACTCATCACTCTGGCCAGACATTTCATCAATATCATTCACATCCAGCGGCACCATCACCACCAGTTGCTCACGCTTAATTCTATTCAGGAAGCGTGACCGAATCGCCCGGAATAAATACGCCTTTTCCTTCGGCCCTTTGGCCTGCAGCAAAGCTAGCCAGCCCTCTTGCAACAGGTCATCAGCCAGACTGCTGTCATGGCATAAGGAAAGTGCATAACGATAGCCCTGATTCAATAAATCACGAAGCGGGGCCGGCGCTGAGGGCTGCGACACGCTATAGTTTCTCCAAGTGATACTTCCTTTTATTGCCATCAACCGAATGTACGATTGCCTGTGTTGTGATCAGCTGTTCCAGTTTAGCTCGCACCAAAAAATCCACATCAATGGCGTTGCCATGCTGATCAACAAAATCGGCGCAGCTAACGTAGAAATCACCCTTTTTAACAATACCTTCATGCAACTCAACCAATTCCATCTTTAGCAGCTTGCCCTCTAGAGCATCAAACAAATACATTCGCTCATTAATGGTTTGACCTGCAATATAGTGATTCATTGACTCCTTGATATTATCTCTCAAGTTTCCTTGAATTGATGGATCGTCACCTGCCTGCAACAGGCCGGAAAAAGAAAATACAAATACCGCGCTAATGCCCAACAACCATGTTCTTAATGTACTCCACATACTGCAATCTCCAAAAATAATTAGTTGTATCTATATAAACAACCGGCGGAGGGTTTTGATTGCAGTCTTGGTATTTAAATCACAACTTTAAAAACCACACTCTTTTGAAATAAGGTCAAAATAACAGGGATGAGTACAGTCAGGGTGTAAACAGAGAAAAATCAGGAAGGGATTAGCACCGCCGCCGCAAGCACCAAACGACGGAACATGCGGCATTAAAGAAACACAATAAATCTCATCAAAATGGAGCGTTAATAACGCCTTTTCATATCAATTTAATCTTCATTGCGCTGCCAGTCTTAACGGTAATCAATAGAGCCACTGTGAATACTTACTTTGAGCGCAAAAGTCTTCTTTATACCACTCAAAAATACTGGAAAGAATCAATCTGTCCTCATCAAAATAGAACTTATGATGAGGACAAATATCATTTTTAGCATGTTATAACTTCTAAAATTCGACCATCAGTAACATTCGAGAAGTTCTGTATATAATTGGTTCACCCCCGTTACTGGTTACGCCTCAAAACAAATATCAATGGGCTTTACGACCCGCACCACTAAACAGCCCGCTAATTGATAACCGTCCCGGCCCCCATAACAGCACCATTGCCAATAACACACCCCATATCACATGCATACTTAAGGCGGCTGGCGCGATGTCTTCTAGGCTCAGTACCGCCGTAACATTCAGGACAGACAAGCCAATTGCTGCAATCGGGTTTAACAAGCCTAATACCAGTAAAACAGGCAATAACAACTCGCCACCGGTGCCTAGATAAGCCGCAACTTCAGGGCTTAAAAAAGGCACGGCATACTCTTCTTCGAACAGGAACAAAGTACTGTCCCAATCCTTAATTTTGAGTAGACCTGACGAAAAGAATACCCAACCGACATAACACCTGGCTGCCAGCAAGGCTAAAGGACGTAATAAAACGAGTAACTTATCCAGGCCACTCAAAAAAATAAAATACGGTAGTAATAATGTTTTCATTATCGTTCTCCTTATAAAGAACTGTTATCAATGTTATCGATGCCACAAACAATACCTTGGCTGAGTGCGTCCGGTAACCAGCTTTCAAACGAGAAGTCGCTATCGTGAAGTTCATCCAACGCAGCGCCAATTGATTCGCCCTGTTGAAGCAAGTGGTACCACAGTATTTCCGCAGTAGAAATAGCACGGACTTGGGCTTTCCATTGTGGGCGCCACACCAGTGCATTTTGTGCTGCTTGTTGAGCTAAATTTTGTGCCGCTAATGCCAAAGCATGCTCAGCAGTTTGAGCCTCACCTTCGTATAAATGGTGCGCATTCCAGATATCAACAATGGGATAAGCTGATGTCACCAGCTTCACACTACTGCTGCATCGTAGTTTTAGCTGGTAGGCGTGACCATCAGCAAGTAACCCCAACGACTCAACATCTAACGTTTCATCCGTTGCTCGTTCGCTGACGTGACAGCACCAGTCCAATTGCGCGCAGTCACTAAAATAGGGGTAATCCTGCAGTTGCTCATTAGCCTCTAACCAGGCAGGAAACTCTCTTCCCCACTCACCCCAGTCACCTCTAATCAGTGGGAAATCATGCAGAAAAGCGTTACTAAGATGCGAAAAGCCCTGCTCACCCACTAGTTGTTGAATCGTTGGAAAACTGATCGCTAATGCTCGATCAGCATTTGCTGCCAAACTATTTTGGTAAACTGTCAGCCCGTTAGTGTCGAATATTTGATCACTGGAATGACCATAAATCGCGCTCACCAATGCCGACTGGCTATTCATCACACTGTCACGCGCACTCATGAATCAACTCCTGAGCCACAATCGCTCGCGCTTTTGCAGCCTCACCCGTTAATACATCCCACGATGGCAAATCAGTATCCCATTCAATCAGGGTAGGTAATGAGCCAAAACGTTGTAATGCCAGACGATAACAATCCCAAACAACCTCTGGTACAGGTTGACTGTGATCATCAATCATAGGGAACCCCGGTAGCGCCGGAGCGCAACCCGCAAGATGAATTTCGCCTACTAATTCTCTCGGTATACGCTGTAGATATTCAGCCACGTAATTCAGTGAATTTTCCAGCCCGGCATTAGTGGCATTCACCACTAAATTATTCAAATCCAGCAATAATCGGCATCCAGAACGCTGACAAAGCTCAACAAGAAATTCAACTTCATCCATATTTGAACCGGCCGGAGCGAGGTACGCTGACAGGTTTTCAACGAGCAACTGCCGACCAATACGCTCCTGAACGTGTTCAACGTTTTCAACCATCACCTGCAAACTGTCACGATTAAAAGCGATGGGTAACAAATCACCGGCATGTACTGGTGTATTCGGTAACGTAGACCAAGCAAAACAGGCATGATCAGACACCAAAACGGGCGATACTCGTTCTATCAATCGTTTTAAGTTTTGAATTGGCTGCTTTGGAATGCCTAACGCAGAACCCAGGCCTAAGGTAGTCGCATGCAAACTAACGGGATAATGCTCGGCAACCTGTTCTAGTAGAGCACCTGCGGCACCACCGGCAGCAAAAAAATTCTCGGCATGTACTTCAACAAAATCGATGGCTTTGGAGTGAGTCAAAACGTCATCATAATGGCCGTGGCGTAAACCAACACCAATCATGCTATCTGCCTGTTTATTAAATTTATTCATGACGTTTCAACCCAACTCCAAATTCACTGATTATCGTTTAGCCTTGCTGAGATGCTTTAAACTGTGCTTTGGCTTCTTTTTTGCTCAAACCACCCAGTTCAGCACAGGTACCTTTTGCCACAATTTTCCACTCATCAGGCGCGTTATCCGTTGTCGCTTGAGCCGCACATGAGTGTGTACCGGACAGGTTAGCGCAATCATTTTGACCGGCTTTAACAATGCCAAAACATTTTTCTTTACCTTCGGCAGCCGCAGTTGTAGAAAGCGTTGTACCTACGGCCAGAGTTGCTGCCAATGCGGCAGATAAAACCAATGCATGTTTCATTTTTATTCTCCTAACGTTTTAAACAGACCGGATATATAAATCCAGCCAACTATTAATTTGTGTTTCTGTTTGTAAACCTAGTAACTGACTCTGTACTTGCCCCTGTTTCAATAACAGCAAAGTCGGCACTGAAGAGACACCGCAGCGCCGAGTCAGTTCAGACTGCAAACCAACATTTACTTTCATAGCTTCGACATCTAGCCGTTGGTCAAGAAGCTTATCAAAGATAGGATCTAGAAGCTGACATGGTTCACACCAGGGCGCAGAAAACTTCACTAACACCCAGGTGTTATGCTCAGTTACGGACAACAAGGTGTCATTACATGTCAGGTCAATTCCTCTCATAAAAGCATCCAATTTCGCTTATCAACATCCCTATTAACGGTCTTCGAGAACCTCATCAGAATAATCTCTGATGTCAGTCCAGATGCCATTGGCAGAAGAAATATTACCTGGTACGTCTTTCAGCCAAATCTTCTGAACTTTTTTATTCAGATTCAGATACAGTTTTCCGTCAGCAATTCTCCAAGCCGTTGGATCAGTATCAAACTTACGTTCTTTAGTTACACCAAAGGCGCAGTAACCACCAAATTGAGGCGCAAACTTTTCAGGGCTAGCACGGAAATCATCACGATTTTCTGCCGAACTAAACTGATAGATCGCATTCTTATAAGTGGCGGTGTAGTCGCTTGAGCCTTGTGTCGGCTTGCTATCAACAAAATATGAAACAGGGTCATAGCCCTTGATCGCAATATCATTGATATCGGCATTCATATCGATGTCAGCTGCATAACTCAAATTCCCAAGCAACAATGCAGAACTCATCACAGCGGCAGTCATTATTTTCTTAATCATCTTTCTCATCTCCAGCTTTAAATAAAAGGATGTGCAACTCACAGGACAAACTATAATCGCAAAAAGAGAGCTGAAGGGATAAAATAATCCACAAAATGACACCAATCATCCAGAGATACCACTATGGACAAACTTTCAGCCATCCTTAATCGTTTCTCTATTTCAGCCGGTGTGTTCTATACCGGTGGCCTTTGCGGCCTGTCAGGTTTTGATGACCCCAACGCTAAAGAAGGGCATTTACACTTCCTCAAAAGCGGACGACTTGAGATCCAATACGGTAATGGCCAGCAACTTATTTTGCAGGAACCGTCTCTCGTTTTTTATCCTCGCCCGACGCCGCACAATCTGATTGCCAGCGAAGAGGACGCAGCCAAAGTTGTTTGCGCCACTGTTCAGTACGGCACAGGCCCCAATAATCCTCTGGCCAATGCTTTGCCAGACGTGATTGTTATACCGTTGACGGAGTCAAAACTTTTAAGCTCAAGTATCGAAGGTCTATTTGAGGAGGCTTTTCATGAGCGCAGCGGACGGCAGGTAATGATGGACAGGCTCACTGAAATATTTTTAATCCACCTGCTGAGATATGTCATGGATACCGGGGAAATAGCGCAGGGCGCATTAGCCGGTCTAGCTCATCCACAGTTAGCCAACGTCATTATGGCACTGCATCAGGAACCAGAGAGTAGTTGGTCGCTAGAAGCGATGGCCTCTCTCGCCCATATGTCCAGATCCAAATTTGCTGCCGAATTTCGCCAGATAGTCGGCCAATCACCTGGAGATTATCTGATTGAATGGCGTATTGCCGTTGCACAAAATTTTCTTAAGAAGGGCAAGCTCGTTGGCTGGGTGGCCAATGAAGTAGGTTATGAAAATGCCTCAGCACTGGCTCGCGTGTTCCGCAAAAAAACAGGCCTATCTCCAAAACAGTGGCTAAAGGAAAACGAAGCTGTCTAAACCTCGTTACTCACTCTGCACGTTGCTCCAAAATCTTTCAAACCATTAACTTCAAGCACTTTTCAATACACATAAAAAAGCGGGGGTGACCTTTCGGCCACCCCCGCTTTCTTGAAGCTTATAAGACTAGGTCTTATCGTCTTTACAGACGGAACTCAAGCTCATCGTTGTCGCCTGGGTTGTAAGCAACACCCCAAACCTTCTGCTCACGTTTGAACGCTTTCTGGTGTTGTGGATCTTCATCTTCGATCTCACGAGCCAGACGGTGTCCGTCAAAGGTAGCATCAGCAATGATACGTGGAGCTTCTGCATCACCAAGTACCCAAACATCTTCAATACCGTTTTTCTCCCACTCGTCTTTACGAGCTTTCAATTCACGGTATAGAGAATCATTGGACTTACGACC
Organism: Pseudomonadales bacterium; assembly: GCA_036960805.1. Classification (GTDB taxonomy): domain Bacteria; phylum Pseudomonadota; class Gammaproteobacteria; order Pseudomonadales; family IMCC2047; genus IMCC2047. Next base: position 86,311 of record JBALXL010000003.1, on the reverse strand, counting down.
AGTAACTAGAATAACAGTATCGCATTCGATTTTCTGGTGCGACTTGTTCTCATTACGAGGCAATTGACCTGGTCCGCGATACTCACGTTTAGAGCCTTCTGCCCAAAGGTTGAAGTACTCAACAGTGCCATCTTCTTCAATCTTAGAAACAGCACTCTCTCCGATAACCTTAACACCCAGCTCGTGCAAACGACGGTGCATGTTAGGGCCTTCAAGTGTGTAGTGCATGTATGCACCCACTTCTACAGAAGAGATGATAGTCACGTTGTGACCGTCAGCAGCGTATTTTTCAGCAATAGATGGGCAAGTGTAGTATGCATCGTGGTTAACGATAATAATGTTCTTACCTGGCGTTTTAGAACCATCGAACACTTGCTCAGGAACCATCTGGTTCGGCTTGCTGGCATCAGCACCCTCGATTGCAGAGTGAGTCATCCAGTTAGTACCGTCAGTTGCCCATTTAGCACCTGTTGCGATAACAACACGCTCAGCACCGTACTCAAGAACATCATCAGCAGTCAGAGGCTTCTGACCCAGAGCCACTTGGCTTTGCTTGTTGGACTTAAGCTTCAGCAGTTTAGTGATTTGAAGTTCACGGTAATCACGGTGATAACCCCACTCTCCCAAACCAGGCAATGCAGCAACATCGTTTACATATCCACCGATCTTGTCACGAGTGTCATACAGGTGAACCGTGTAACCACGTTCCAGCAGTACACGAGTACACTCGGAACCACAAGGACCCGCACCAACAACCAGCACAGACTTGTCTGATTTAGCTGGTTCGAATTTCTCTGGGTGCCAGCCACGACGGTATTCTTCAGCAGCTGTAGCATTCTGAGTACAGATGAACGGAACGCCACCCATTTCCCAGCGAGAGATACATACGTTACAACCGATACATACACGAACGTCGTCAAGACGACCTTCTTCGATCTTCTTCGGCAGGAATGGATCAGCAATAGATGGACGTGCACAACCGATCAAATCAATAACACCGGCTCTAACAACTTCTTGCATTTTATCGGCTTGAGTGTAACGGCCAACACCTACAACAGGCTTGTTAGTGTGTTTCTTAATGAATTTAACCCAATCGTTCTCGTGACCAGAAGCGTAGAAACGAGATGGACCCGCATCTTCACCCCATTCAGCGATATCGCCAATGGTTACGTTCCACAGATCCAGGTAATCAGAAGCTTTCTCTACGAAACGCAGAGTATCAACTTCCAGCTCAAGACCAGCGTCGCCGTACAAAGTATCGATCGCGCAACGAGTAACCAGAGCAACAGAGTCGCCAACACGGTTCTTGATGCCTTCTAGAGTTTCGATCCAGAAACGAGCACGGTTTTCCAAGCTACCACCGTATTCATCAGTACGACGGTTGTAGTATGGGTTCAACCACTGCATTGGGCCGTAAGCGTGTGCGCCGTAGACATCAACAAGATCGAAGCCAGTGTCGCGAGCACGTTCAGCAGCATCAGCATACTGACGTTGCAGACGTTTCAATTCGTCTTTGTCAGCTTCGTGGCTGTAAGTGAAGCCAGGACACGCTGGAACAGTACCGAACTCAGAAGCGTACTGAGTAGGCGTACGTGAAATAGTACGAGTTTCCAAGCTAGGGCCGTGGGCACCCGCGTAGAACAACTCACAACCAGCCAATGAACCGAATTCGTGTAGACGGTCAACCATTGCTCGCAGGTTGCGCATATCACCTTGGTCCCAGATACGGGCCGTGATACGCAGAGTATCGTCACACTCTGGGTGGATTGAACACTGCTCAGTGTTAATCACACCAAAGCCACCTTCAGCTTTTACGCCACGGTGAGCCATTTGGAAACCAGGGTAGTTAGTGCCAGCACCAATACAGTGAGGTACTTGGTAGAAACGGTTTTTTGTAGTTTTAGTACCGATTTTAACTGGTTCGAAAAGAATATCGAACTTAGGATCTCTCTTTGCCTTTGCCATTCTTCAAACTCCTCCAAAAAAACACTTTTGCAAGGTTAATTTTTATTGTCATAACTCTGACATCTGCCTATCTACAGCCAGTATTTCCAGTTTATCTATCATCTGAAATTACCATTATCTGCGTTCAAAGCAGTCATCAAAAATTTTTTTGCCCTGAAAATTCAGCGCTAATTTAAACATCTGTAAAGATAACAAAAAACGGTACAGCAGTAGCTCAGACCATAATTAGGCAGGCTAAAAATGTAGTGTAATGATAAGTGCGTTTAGAGGTTGCTCATGTCAAAAGGGCTAGCCCTTTATAAAACACGTAGATTCACTTTGAATCTAAAACCACTCGCCTTTCCCCATCCCCAGCCAACAATACGTTAGCCGCGTTTCCCTTCATCAATACGATAATTATTATTATGTTAGCCTCTCCCTAGAGAAAGGCATGTTGATTTATATCAACTTTCAATGCGCTCTTCAACCACCTACAGTGCTATTTAACTGCAAAGTGTGATTTTATAGCGGTTACAGCGGAATTAAGCCTATACCATCTCCAGTTTTTTGCCACTGCTTTTGTTATGATGCGCAACCAACATATCTTTCGGATACCCTCTATCGTGTCTAGCACCGAGTTTAATTCTTTACCACTTAGCCCTGACTTTCTACACAATTTAGCTGAACTGGGCTATGCCTCAATGACGCCCATTCAAGCACAAAGCCTGCCCTATTTACTCAACAAGCAGGATTTGATTGCTAAAGCAAAAACAGGCAGCGGAAAAACTGTCGCTTTTGGTATTGGCTTGCTCAATAAAATCGTCGTCAAACGCTACGTCGTACAAGCGCTGGTGTTATGCCCTACTCGAGAGCTGGCGGATCAAGTAGCCAAGGAAATCCGAAAACTGGCCCGCTTCACAAGTAATGTCAAAGTATTAACACTCTGCGGCGGCATGCCATTCGCCCCCCAGCTAAGCTCACTCGAACACCCTCCACACATAATCGTCGGCACACCAGGTCGCTTGCAAGAACACCTTCGCAAAGGCTCTTTAAGTCTGGATAACGTATCCACCTTAGTTCTGGATGAAGCCGACCGCATGCTCGACATGGGCTTTCTACCCAGCATCATGCAGATCATTGAGGACACCAACAGTGATCGCCAAACGTTACTGTTTTCAGCGACTTATCCAAGTTCAATAAAAAGAATGAGCGCAGACATCCAGCGCGATCCTATCGAAGTCAGTGCCGAAGTAGCTCTAGACGATTCAAGCATCGAACAGCTATTTTTTGAAACCGAGGAAGATCAACGCGAAGCAGCGCTACTGTCATTGCTGTCGCACTACCAACCACAATCCAGTGTTATCTTTTGTAATACCAAGCGTTCCACTCAAGAAGTCGCCGACCTGCTACAAGCGCACGGCCACCATGCCCTCGCCATTCACGGCGACTTAGAACAAAAAGATCGAGATCAGGTATTGGTAAGATTCGCCAATAACAGCTGCTCTATTTTGGTCGCCACTGATGTTGCAGCACGCGGACTGGATATTGATAACCTGCAAGCTGTCATCAACTTTGAAATTGGTCGTGACCCGGACGCTTACGTGCATCGTATTGGCCGTACCGGCCGCGCAGGCAAAGAAGGTTTAGCCCTCAGCCTCTATACAGCAGATGAAATATATAAGGTTAGTGATATTGAGCTCTATCAAAAAAGCACCGCGGTATTCGGCAATATCAACTCACTGAAAAGCCAGGCCAACTTCACCCTTACACCCAGCATGACCACCCTGCAAATTGATGGCGGTCGCAAACAAAAGATACGCCCGGGGGACATTCTCGGCGCATTAACCGGTGATGCGGGTATCGAAGGAAAACACGTAGGAAAAATCGCTATTTTTGAGCGCTGGGCCTATGTGGCTGTGGCGCGCGAAGAAGCTACCCGGGCATTGAAACAATTAGGAGCGGGAAAGATAAAGGGCAGGCATTTTAAGGTAAGGAAACTACGTTGATCGCTGATTCATCAAAAAAAGGGCCGCAACTGCGGCCCCATTAACTGGAGACTTGGATCTCACCAACAAAAAGCCACATTTTGGCTACCGCTCTCACCTTTCACACCCGTCTGAGTCAACGATAGATTTCCACAATCAGGATCTGCTGGCGTAATCGTTGCGGTTAACGTATAGGTGTTTACCCCCGTATTGGAAATAGCCACACTACTATCCCCACTCTCACTAGTCACTTTTGCAAGCGCTAGGTTTGTCGCACTCGCCGCACCCGTCAAACCTGAAGCATAGCGACCAAACTGCGTAAAGTGCCTTTCCTGAGCCTGCGCGATACGCATCAACACCTCTTTGGCATCAGCCCGTCGCGCCTCCCGCACATTTTCAACATAAGAGGGGTATACAACAGCCGCAAGAATGCCAACTATGACAACAACTATCATTAGTTCAAGCAACGTAAAGCCCTTAGCCCTTCTTTCCATCAACATACGATCACCCATATTTATTATTCTTGTAAAAGCCACACATCAACAATCGTCGATACATCTTGTTCCACCGTGACAGGATTAACTTCGAACTTCACTTGCTTCCCTTGCCTTAGGGCGAAGTCAGTTTCCAGACCCTTTTTGCCATGTACTCGAAGGGTCAACGCAAGATTATACTGCCAGTCATCAATAACAATATTACGCTGCTTCAAATTCACATAATCTATCTGCCCGCTACCACTGTCACCGAACCCACCATCTTCAGCAACCACGACAGTTGCCAGGGCACACAAGACCAGACCAAATAACGCTTTCTTTAGCATTCCCACCATAGACACCTCTCGAAATATTAATAAATATCGCCTACTCATACTCTAAGTGCGTCCAGGAAATTCTTCTTCTGCGATCGCCGGGGTGAGTATTCGATGGATCAATAATAAGGTTACCCTTAGAACCTGCGGTAATACCCAACGATTTATTTTTATCCAAGTCAATAAATGTGGTCGCCGCTGGAATACCTACCGTTTTAGAGCCTGAAATAACCGTATCATTGGAAAAGTCCCCATCATTGTCTAAATCAAATAGAGGGAACCCTGGCTCGCCTCCAGTCAAGGTATCGACAAACATTCTCCAACCATAACCACCACCACTACAGCTTGCTGAAGATGGCACTAAGGTATTAAAAAAGAGAACGCTACCTAATACCGTTGTATTGACCACCGACCGTTCTTTCGAGTCCGCCAGGTCAATCATCCAACCGTATTCTGTATTCACTGCACTAGGGTCATAATTCACAGTATAAGATGTCCCTGTACGGGTACCAATGCCAGCAGGCACCTCGGTATGAACCTGAGTAACAAGATCAGCTCTCTTTAAAGGAGTAGTTCGTGCAGACAGCCCATAGGTTCCGCCGTCCCAGACACCGTAATATGACTGCTGAGCAGAAGAGCTGTTATCTGTTGTCGTCAAATACTGTCCCGTACCAAAATAAACCATCACATTAGGTGCGGTTATCAAACTGTTTTTTCTTGGATGCCTTGTCACTGTAGGTTTTGCTGTTATAGGTTGACGATTTACTGCTTTACCACCACTTACACAGGTTGCCGATGTACAAGCCTGAAATACCGGCATAGGGTTACCACTTAGATCTTGAGAAGCAACCGCCCAATTAGAAGGCGACGGATCACTTAGATCAAAAGCCCACATATTGCCCTGTAAGTCTCCCGCATAAACGCGGTCAATATTCACATCACCATTCAAATCGGCCAAAACAGGCGTCGACAAACCGTTACAGTCACTACCTGCGTCATTACAGCTGCTATTAACCAGTTTCCCCGCCCCAGTTGGAATAATTACCGGCGGAAGGCTGCCATCCAAATAAACGATAAATAATTTAGCCGTACCATCGCCCTCATTGTTATAACCGTTACCAAAAATTGCAGCCCACTTGTCATTAGCTAAACGAGCAAACTGGATTTCACTGAACGTATCCCCCAAATCAGCATGGGTGAATTCCCACAACGGCACTGCCGCAGCTGTTGACTCTTTCAGGCTCGCAGGATTGGTAATATCTAGAGCAAAGATACCTTTACCTCCGCCCCTCAAACCCCCAAGTAACACTGTTTTCCAAGCGCCATTGATGAACACATCAGCAACTGACGGCGATAAATCCACATAATAGCGGTGGTTATATGCCTGTTCCGCTAAAGCGTGTAGCCCCGCGCCCGAAGCCGCAGAAAACACCAAGCCGGGCATGTAAGCAAAAACCTCATCTCCAGCTGTAGTAGAAGGAAGAGGACTAGTATCAAATGCATGCAACATACCGTCATTGGCACCGATATAGGTGATTCCTGCACGGTTTTTCCATGTTGTTTTGAATGTGGAGTACAGGTTTGACGGGCCTTCTATATCATCAGGGAATTGAATATTAGGCGCTCCAACAAACACCGGACTGGAATGCACAATATCACCCAAACGATGCCCATTGCGCAGGCGGAACTTACCTGCAACAGCTCCCTCATTTACTGCATCGCCACGCAGATATTTCACCAAGTTTTGACCGTGAGTTGTGCTGGTGCCCACCGCAAGAGGTGTTGGCGCATTTACCAACAAATCAGCAATTTGCGTACCGCTCATCTCTGTATTGGCGTTTGGAGTAACGTAGCTTGCAGGCCAAGCAAAGGGAACCCCTTTTGTTCCGTTATAGGTGACAATTTGACGAGGCTTCGATACGAGATCTCTCGCATCAAGTTTGCTTGCCGCATCCCAAGCCGAGGTGAGTACTCCTCCGGCACTTAAGCCAAAAGCACGCAAATTTCCGTGCCAGCCTGCCGAATTAAAATTTGCCTGGTACACTTGAGTGCCCGAACCAATAATTGACGAGTTAAAAGATACTGCTGCGGCAGTACCTTCTCTTGTTTGAATATCTGTAATCGCAGCATCTAAACTGCTTATTAAAGTATCTGGATCACCGGCACTCAGGAACTGACCTCGTCCGTTATAGGCTGCGTGCCGCATGTCATCAATTGTTGTTGTCGTGTTGGCAACAGGTAAAGGCCATGTAAAACTAGCTGCTCCAACAGCAGGGCCTGCGGGCAGAGTTCCATTTACACCAAAGGCGACAGTGTAGGTCACCATATGTTGCTGGTTATTTGTATCCACGCCTTGAATTGCAGGCACATCAGCCGGAAAGGTAGGAGCCAAATCCGTCTCATAATACTTCATGGCCACATCCGCTAAGGTGTGTGCATAAGTATCAGCATACGCTCCCCCGTCCCAAGGACTTGATCCATCGCCATCGGTATTGCCTATTGCCGGATTTGGGTTGTTACGGTCATAGCTATTCCAAAAACCATCCGACATTAAAATGGTGAAGTTTTGCTGGCAGCTTCCCCCATTTGCCAGCGGTAGAATTGGGGTTCCTGGGTTTGCACCGCCAAATAAAGTACCACCCGGGCTAGAACCCATAAAATATCTACCCGCACTATCCAATGCTGGGATAAGCGGAGTCCCACCTGAGTGCCCCACCTCAAACAGCTTTTTCATCAACGTATCTTTATTACTTTGTGGGTTAGGCGTCGGCGCGCCCGCAGGCACCGGGTTAGTAATATTGTCAACATCAGCAATAGGGGTACCTACGCCATTTCTATTCCAAAGGGTCCCTAAACCAACGCGGGCAGTCGAATCAAACAGAATTTCTGCAAGTGCTTTTTTCGCCACAAGGTGGCGACTACGATAATAGGTGTACCAATTGGCATAATTAGTTTTTTGGGCTGTTGTTAACCCCGAAACAGTAACGCCATTTGCATTGCTCGCCACATTACCGCATTCATCCGTACCTCCAGCACCAACGCCCGCATCTGCAGCAGCACCACTGGATATAGATCCTGGACCATCATAAAGTCCATCAGCATCGGCATCAGTCCACGGGAAATAAATATGATTAGAAATATCCACCGTCGTCCAAGCCTGATAAGCGTTGCTACGAGCATTCGTTAACGCTCGATCTGTATAAGCATTCCCTCCAGAATCCACCCCTTTCCATGGTGTGTAAGTAACAGCAGGATCATAAGCCATGACGTTATAGCCACGGCAGGTTAACCATCGGTCACGCCGCTTAGCACTATCATCCCCGTTACCTGTCGGATTGGTAATACTCGTAACGCGTGCGTTGCCTGGACTGTAGGTGCCATTATTAAGTGTGTTATCCCAACCCATACTGCCTGAATCATCAATCATGAAAAGAATATTCGGCTGCACGGCAGTGGAAAGGAATAGAGGACTACTCGCCAGATCACCAGGAGCCGCAACAACGGCACTTGAATTTACTGCTAAAGAGGCCGTCACAAAGGACACCCATAGAAATTTATTTTTAAACATTTTCATCCTGCACTCCTTAAAGGATTTCTCTGGCATTACAAACACCTAATCCTTTTAATGACTCTCTTCTACAGTTTTACCCGGAATGTACTTTGTGCCATAAAACGCGCATTTGTACTTTCGCCCCAACCAATGGCTGTTACACGGAAGGCATACTCTCGTTTATCAATCGTCTTATCATTGATGATATCAAGCTTATCCTCAGATGCATCTTCATTAACACGACCAAGGTACTCGACGATGTAACGGGGGTTTTGTGATAACGATGTTGTTTTGATTCCGGCCGGGTCAATAGCCGCAATACCTGCCACATCAACGCTGTTAGCTGCCCAGGTGCTATCGTCCTGCATATCAAAACCTGCTGCCGGCAGGTTCTCTTGTTCTGCGTAGGAGTAATAACCCACCGTACCCGCCCATAATTTCGACACATCTGACTTGGTGTTAATTTGAGCATTAACCCAGCCTTCGCCTGCACGCAACGCAATTTCCGCAGCCTGCGAAGCAATCATGGACTGACGTGTATTACCCGCCATTTTTTCCTCAAGAACCAATGAGCTCATTGAGTTGACGCCTAAAATTGTCAATATCAACAAAATTATCAGGCTCATCGCTAACACAGAGCCCTTTTGACGCACCCTGTTTATATTTTTCACACCCATACTTATCTTGCCCCGACTACTTACCGCCATATCAAATACCACGGCTACGAAGTCTAATAGTATTCACAAAGGTTTTTGGTCTGCCGTTGGTGAGGCCATTATTGCTGCCTTGAATACGCTCAACCTCATTTACAACCAAGGTGATACGCACGCTGGTCACTGCGTTCCAGCCAGCTGCTGCGGCAGCTAATACGCCCGTTGAGTCAACATACGTATCAACCTCTGAATCAGCAGGAACATCGGTATCTACCCCATACAAGATCTGCATACTCTGCACGCCTTCCACAAGCTCCTGGCCATTTTCAAGCAATGCGCAAAAACCCGGCGTCGCAACGGCGCATGCACCACGCGCACTATCTCCTATTGAGTAAGTATTACCAACAACCCTCATCAGCGTTCCCAAAGCGTTTTTCTCGCCGCCAAAACTCCAGCCCAAATCTACAGTAGCGTTGGATTGGCCGTCAGCATTAGTAATCCCTGTATCGTGCTCTATCTGACCACTATCACCCGCAATCGGAGTGTTTGTTACCATAAATGCAACTGCTCTGGAGCAATCCGCCAAAATCAAGGTTTGGTCTTTCTGAATCCGAGCATAGTCCGGATCACTTGAATCAAACGTGATAATTTGTTTGGGATCATTATCGCGGTCCACCTGCTCAATCATTCGTACTTGAGTCGCTGCACTCGCGCGATTGACTGTAATCTCATCCGAGTTATTCGCCCCAGAGCCGTCGAGACCACTTAAAGGCGTTGTAAAATTAGAGAGACCTGTTTTTACGGCAAGAGTATTTATGATCACGTCTTCGCCACCAATCTGCCGATTTGGCTCAAGACAGCCCATATAACCCGCGGCGCCGACTTCACGCGTCAAGCGCCCCATGGCAAAACGAATGTTTTCCTGTAACCGCGAAGCACCTTCTTGAACGTTATAGGTCTGTTTGGAGTTGGTATAAATACTCACCACACCCAGCAACAGCACCACGCTCAAGGCCATGGCGATCATCAGCTCAACCAGGCTGAATCCTAAAGAAAAATTATCGCCTGGTTTCTTCATATCAAAACGCTTCATGTCGAATCCTTTACTCATCAATCAAGGCTGAAATAATGTTTGAAAACAAAGCATATCACCAGCGCCACATCCCGTAGTAATTGTCCCCGTGCGCTGATCATCCCACATTATGGTTACCATAAAGACGCCACCCGTTGGAGCGATAACGGCACGCCATGTATTGTTAGCCCCACCGCCAAGCTGCCTGCTAATGAGGTCGGTCCAGTCATATAAATCCTGACCCGGTCTTTGGACTGCGGTACAAGTATTATTACACCCCGGATCAGCAGGCACGGTCCCAGTATTTATGGCGTAGCTGCCTGCAGCGACACCATTTTGGTTAGCCCGCATCCGATCCATAATATCCATCGCCATAAAAGTTGCTTCTGTGCGCGCTTCGGCACTGTTATTACTCTTCAAACCCTGCGCCTGCATGGTGGCCAAACCTAATAAACCGACCGCTAATACCAAAGTTGCAATCAACAACTCTAAAAGAGTAAAGCCTCTCTCTACCCGAACAGCTTGCCAACTATCTTTATATATTTTTTGAATTCTCATGGGGCAGCCACCGTTACCCGTCCTGCGGCGTTAACACTAATCACTCTTGAACCCCCAGCTGGAGGTAAGACCTGAAATGTTCCCGCAGCATTAGCGGAACCATCTGGGCCAAAGGTGACTCCATTAGTCAAATTGACCACAGGCATTGTGAAACCTGTATCCAACCCGTCATTCACCTGCAGCAACTGGTCTCCTGCACTAACCGCTCTATCGCTATTTATATCCGTAAACACAATCCAACCCGACTGCCAATTAGCGCCCGCACAACCAGCACCGGTATTTGAGCGACACATAGATACCGAGATACCACGCTGCACAGATTCACTACGCGCCAAATTTAAATCTCGTATTAATTTATTAGCTTCTGAGGAGGTCTGATTCTCACGAATCATTTCAGTGAAATTTGGCAGTGCCATCACCAAAAGAATAGATGCCACAACCAAGGTGACCATCAACTCAATCAGCGTAAAGCCCTTATAGGCCAACGGTATGTTCATTTGGTTTTCCATAAGATTAGTTGTAGCAATGATTATTAGACATGTCTTGTATAACCGGATAATCGGCATAAAAGCCCTGACAAACGGCCCGTAAAGCTGGCCACCAAAAATATTTCAGCGGCAACCAGTCTAAGTATAGACAGGAAAAATTAAAACGACCAAAAAAGAAGAGCGTAATAAAAGGCTCAGTTAACGTGGAAGGATTATGACTTAGAAACTTCGGTTTGCTGCATCTCAGGCAATCCATTCATAATAACACTGGAAACGACAATAAATGTCGCAGACACCAATAGACAGGCCTCAAATCCAGCCCATTGATAGATAGCGCCTGACAAGACTGTGCCAATCAGCCGCCCAGCCGCATTGGCCATGTAGTAAAAGCCCACATCCAGCGACACACCCTCTTCACGAGCATAGGAGACAATTAAATAGGAGTGCATTGCCGAATTGATGGCAAATACAGCACCAAACAGCAACAACCCAATTACAACACAATGCACAGCATCCACTTCGCAATAAAGCATCACCGCGATGATCAAGGGGATCATACTCAACACAGCCCCCCAACCTGTCACTGAGCTCCCTCGAGGCACTCGCCCTTGCCGCCGCGTCAACGCTGGCGCCAACGCCTGCATGCTGCCATAACCAATAATCCAGATTGCCAGCAACGAGCCTACTTCGGTATATGCCCATTCCAACTCACTCTGCAAAAATACCGGCAACGCCACTACAAACCAGACATCGCGCGCACCAAACAGGAAGAATCTCGCTGCGGACAAACGGTTCACAGCGGGAGATTTAGAAAAAACCTCTCTGAAATTCGCCTTATATTTAAGTCTACCCGCATCTACTTTTAACCAAACAAGACTTGCCAGAAAAACCACTACCAGCAGCCCCACTAGTATCGCAATAGCGCCCTGAAAACCAAGCCCAGCCAACAGAATGGCCCCCACAAAAAAACCAATTCCTTTCAACGCATTCTTTGAACCCGTCAGTAACGACACCCATCGATAAAGTCGCCCCGGAGCATTAGCTGGCACCAACAACTTAATACTGCTTTTGGCACTCATTTTGTTAAGGTCTTTGGCGATACCTGACAGCGCCTGAGCCACCATCACATAGGCCACACTTAATAACGACGCATCCACCAGCAGCATCGACAAAGCAATAACCTGCAGTAACAGGCCTGCTCTCAGAGTAAAATTCAGCCCCGTTCGTGCCGCCAGCCAGCCGCCCAACAAGTTAGTGATAATGCCAAAAAACTCGTATAACAAAAACAATGTCGCCACTTGCAATGGACTGTAGCCAAGACCGTGAAAATACAGCACTACCAACATACGTAGCGCTCCATCGGTCAGGGTAAAGGCCCAATAGCAGCCAGTCACTGCAAGGTATTGTCGAATCGCAGGTGTCATAGTTTTATTCAGAGTGTCTTGACGACTTTTTCGACCAGCTCCATCATGCGATGCACGTAACCTATCTCATTGTCGTACCATACCAATAACTTTACCTGTGTACCGTTGATTACCATGGTAGAAGGCGCATCGATAATGCCTGAGCGCTGATCATTGGTGTAATCCACAGAAACTAGCGGGCGCTCTTCATAACCCAATACGCCGCTCAAATAGCCTTCAGCCGCTACGGCCAAGGCTTTATTAACCTGCTCGACGGTGACCGGATTTTCCACTTCAAATACACAGTCCGTTAAAGAGGCATTCGCTAATGGAACTCTTACTGCAACGCCGTTAAGCCGCCCTTTTAGCCCAGGGAATATCTCTGCAATGGCCGTGGCCGAGCCAGTTGATGTTGGAATCAACGATTGTCCGCAGGCGCGCGCGCGACGTAAATCCGGATGATATTCATCCAAAATACTTTGGGTATTGGTGATATCGTGAATAGTTGTCATCGAGCCATGGCGAATACCAAAATCGCGATGAATAACGTCCACCACCGGCGCAATGCAGTTGGTCGTACAGGAGGCCGCCGTGACGATATCATGCTCGCTAGGATCGTAAAGTGAATCGTTTACGCCCATCACAATATTCAAGGTGCCGTCTTTAACTGGCGCGGAAACCACCACTTTTCTAACACCTTGCTCTAGATAAGGCGCCAAAGCTTCCTTGGACTTAAATTTGCCAGTGCAGTCCACGACCACATCTATCCCCAGCTCACCCCAAGGGGTATCTTTTAGATTCCTGTTACGCGAATAGCTGACCCGTTTACCATCAATGATAAGGCCCGCTTCATCGCTACTGACCTCAACAGACCAAGTGCCGTGTACAGAGTCAAACGTCAGCAAATGCGCTGCGGCCGTAGTATCGCCGGCAACCTCATTAATATGTACAATTTCAAATCCGGAGTTAGACCAGGCAGCCCGTAACGCCAAGCGTCCCATACGACCAAAACCATTAATTGCCACGCGACATGTCATCACAAAACCTCGTTAAAATGCATATACGTATAAACGGATATACAGCGATAAAAAAATAGCCTGCTGCCTTAGAAATTTAACAGCAGGCTTTATTTCCCTCAGCGGCCAAGCGCTCAAGGTCGTATTTCAAAGCAACCGAATCCGCACCCGCCAGCTTGAAGCTATCAAGCAAACTCTTAATATATTCGCAATTCTCGATTAGCTGATAATAAATCCACACACCTTCACGACGGGTATTCACCAGGCCACTATTTCGTAAATAGGCAAGATGTCGTGACACCACGCTTTGCGATAGCTCTAACGAATTAACGATATCGCAGACGCACAGCTCGCCCTGCTCAAGCAGCAAATAAAGAATCCGTAACCGCACTGGCTCGGACAAGGATTTAAACAGGTTGGCGAAGTCATTAAGTTCCATAGCGGTGATTATATTTGTCTAGACGAATATAGGCAACCTGCTCGGAAAATCCGACACAAAACTATTCTGTTTTATCTCGGCACTAGGGCTACCGATCAGTTCAAGAAGTGATCCCATACATACCCCCCACTAAAGTAGAGACAATTTATCCAATTCATATTTTTATAACATCATGCCCTAACGCCAATATTCATTAGAGGAAAAGATCATTTCCGTAAGAGCAAGCGGCGCACTATACTGCAGTGGCTAGACAAAGATCCCGGGTTAAAACCCAGGACGTTACGGGCCTCTCTTGAGGCCCTTTTAGTTTGCGCCCCTAGCAATCCCAATTATTATTTATCTTCCTGCTTTTACCTTATCAAGTCAGCCGTATAGAATGTGATCCTTTCACTCTATGCCTCTTTGCGCCCTATTATAAGGATATTTAGTTTATGCCAATCGAGCCGCAGCCTACTGCTAAGAACTCCAGGCTGATTATTGTTATTAGTGCTTGCTTAAGCTTAACTATATCGTGGCTTTATATCAGTGCGACATACGTTCTGAGCCCAGACTCACTGCTCTATATCTTTACTGCACAAACCTTTATCGATCATGGTTTACAAGCCGCGACAGAAATTTACCCCTGGCCACTACTATCCATTCTCATCGCAGGTATCCACCAGCTTAGCGGCCTATCGCTGGTGTTCTCTGGACACCTTCTTACTGCCGGTTTATATGCAGGACTGAGCTGTACGTTTGTTTTGTTAGTTCGCGATTTAGGAGGCTCAACCCGTACTCAATTGCTCGCCTTGTTAATCATCAGCATCTTCCCAACCCTTAACGATTATCGCCACTATATCACTCGTGATGCAGGGTTTTGGTTACTCACACTGTTATCGCTACAGCAACTACTACGCTTCGCCCTAAGCAATCATTTTAAGCATGCGCTAGGCTGGTTTTTGGTGACACTTGCTGCGATCGGATTTCGCACTGAAGCATTATTTTTTGCCGTTCTTTCTCCACTAGCATTATTAATAGACACTCAGTTACATTTAAAAGAACGCATCAAAAAAGCGGGCATTTTATACGGCTTGTTCACATGCATTGCTTTCCTTGCTGTACTGACCATCGTAGCTTCACCGCAACTAATGGAGAAATTCAGGCTCGTCACTGAAATCATTAACATTTCAACCTTTTTCCAATCGCTGGCTAACGAATACACACAAACCGTCCATGCCTTTGCAAACATTGCACCTCACGAATTTTCCGCCAACGACATGGGAGCAATTATCGGTACAGGTTTAATCGGCCTGGTCATATACACCCTACTGCACGCTCTTACGTTTCCTTATTTGCTACTTTTCATTGGCTCATACAAACAAACACTATTTTCAAATCCAAGACAAAAGTATTATTTAATTTCATACCTGCTAATCATTGTTATGTACTTGCTGCTACTAAGCTTCAAGGCATACTTCATGACCGACCGCTTCTGTATTGCTGCCGTACTGATCATGATGCTGGCGCTGCCCTTTTGCATAGAACACAACTGGAAAAGCAGCCATAAAAAGTTAGGCTGGCGGCGCATACTTATTGTGCTCTGCTTATTGATCCCCGCGCTGGACAGCATGATAAGTTCGGGCAGCTCAAAAGAGTACATTGCTCAAGCGGCCGAATGGGTTAAGCAGCACAAAGCCAAAGAGGAGCAACTGCTAACGAACCATAAGCAAATCGCGGTATTAGGCGCTAGCTGCTTGAAGGAGTGCCTGAGCCACGATATATCAGCACTGATCAAACGAGTAAATCAAGAGCACCCAAAACTGTTAGCCATCAGACTAAAAAAGAAAGAAACTGACCATATTGCCGACATCGAGGCGCTGACAACATCAAAAGGCTGGGTTCTAATTAAAACCTTCCGCAATGAAAAAGACGACAAGGTGATAATTTTATCTCATCCAGCACAAACCAATGGATCAGCCCAATGAAGACCTTAGACAAGGAACAGTACCAAGTCCTTCGAGAAGACGCCGAAGTGCTGGCCGCCGATGACCATGGTGACAAGGTTCTCAAGCTAGGAAACGGCCAAATAATGAAGCTGTTTCGCCGCAAACGGCTGTTTTCTTCTGCGCTAATTTACCCTTACGGAAAGCGCTTTGCAGACAATGTGAAGCAATTGAAAAAGCTGGCAATCCCAACCGTCAGCAAGTTGGAATTATTTCGTATACCGTCGATTTCTCGTATTGCAGTAGTGTATCAACCGTTACCGGGGAACTCGCTGGACGACCTTATTCAACAAAATAATTTTAACGAAAACCACATTCGCCAATTTGCTGTTTTTCTAGCCCAGCTACATACGCAGGGAGTTTATTTTCGCTCGATCCATCTGGGCAATGTCATCAACACACCTGACGATAAGCTTGGATTGATTGATGTGTCGGATATGAAAATCTATCGTCGCGCGTTGCCAGCATCACTTAGCGCACGCAATATGCACCATTTTTGTCGCTATCCAGAACATGTCGCGGCATTGTTTCCTGCTGGGGAGAAAGATGTATTTTTAAGAAGTTATCTGGCTGCGCTGAATACCAGCGACGATAAAAAACGTCAGTTTGAAGCGGCTATTTACAAGCAACTGATAAAGTACGGAGTGGCATCTAGCTAAGGCTATTGCCCTGCAATCGCCTTAGCCATGACAGCCTCAACGCGCGCTTCTGACCGCCAGTTTTTCATGAACCGCTGATGGTCTTTAGCAAAAGCTTTTTGATGCTCTTGCGGCGAAGCGTGCAGCTGCATGCTATCCAGATCGATAACCGTCAACCCATCATCAGCAACAAGAAAGTTCGTCGCTTTAAAGTCGCCATGACTGATCCGTAACAGCTTCATCACCTCAAACAAACGACCAAACTGCTTAGCCAAAGCTTCTAAAGCTTCTGGGCTCTCTTTAACTTTTCCCGCAACATCTAACGCACTCTTAGCGTCACAGTGTTCAGTAATAAAGTAAGCTTTACCACGCAAAGCCCCACAGCGCTGCTCAATCATCGCCAGCGGTTTTGGCGTGCAGACGCTATAGAAACATAATAATTGCGCATTATGCCAAGATGCCCAGGCTCGACTTGCCCGCCAAAAACGTGTCAGCCAATGCGTCACACTTTTAAGATTGTAGCGTTTTACCACATAGACTTTATCGCCCACGCTGACTTTCGCTACCGTCGCGCTATTGCCATCCTTCAGCAACCGTCCCGCCTCGATATAATGATCAGGATTTGCAATCAGAGCCTGTAGTTCAGGGCAGTCCGCCTGACGATCCTGAGCGATAAAACGCGACCAGCTTTTCGTCACTTTAAACTGCGTACAATCGCGAAAGACTTTTTTAAGAAAACGTCTCTGCCGGTTATCACGTTGCGCTTGTAAGGCTTGCTGGAATGCTGGTAAATAATCAGCCAACGACCAAGCTCTTAGCTCACAATAATGAGTGAAAAAACCCGCTAAACGAGAAGTGAAAGACAACGGCAGCTGTACAAAAAACAAGGCTAGGTTATCCAGGGCATCCCTTTGACTCAGAGCGCTGGACTGCTCCACCGCATCACCATCAATTAGATACAGGCCCTGCTCATTCACTAAGAAGTTATCCAGATGACAATCCTTATGCACCAAGCCCTTGCCGTGCATCATCGTTATCATTTTAATGACCGCTTCCAGCTGAGTCTTGGCATCAGCTGGCGATAAAGCAAGGCATTCAGATAGGTGCTGCACCTGCGGCAAATATTCAAGCAGCAAGATTTCTGCGCCGTTATCTTGAAGACAGCCATGGCCTTCAAATTGGGCCGTGCTTATACCCGCGCCTTCTAGCGCTTCGATGCCTTTGCGCTCGCGCTGGCAATATTTTTTACCATCTGAGCCCAGGAAAATCTTACCCAGATAGGTTTTTTCGCCAAGCAGCAACTTCACCACAACGCGCCGTCCGGGCACGAGTCTTAACAACTCAACACAGCGTGCAGTTTGTACTTCGCCAGCAAGCTTGAGTTGCACCTCAAAGGGCGCGCCAAGTTGACGTCCTGCAGCGATCAATGCCTGGCTATTAAGGCTCGCCATCTTTCACTTTCTCAAGGCTATTACCGACAATACCCTTACGCAAACCTTTGGCGTAAAGCTGTTCGGCTCGAGTCTGCACAGACTGCCAGAAGGCTTTATCCTCGCGTAATGTATCGCGTAACGGCTTGCCTTTATAAAGACGCATAAAACGGAACAGGTCGCGCTGCGTTAGACCAATTTCCATGGCCGAAAAATACAGACCGCCAATATCTTTAATCGCCCAGCGAGTCGGCATATTTTCGCGGCACTGCATACGGTGCAGATCAATCAGGTGTAAATGGATATCCTCAGGGCAAACATCTTCTTGTGGCGGAAAATTCCGCAAATCCAGATGAAAATGACACAGGTAATAATCACGGTGATTTAAACCGTTTTCACGCAGCGTCCGGCTGACATTGGCGATGCGCTCAATTAACAGTCGCTTAAAACCGGCCTTTGGCGGTTGTTGAGGCCAGAGACGACAAAAATCTTCCAGGTTTTCCGTGCCCACTAAATCATCAGTAATGATAAAGGAGAGCTTTTTTGCCGGATTGGAGCCTATCTCGCCATAGGCGGCGACAGACATGGTTTCTACATTAAGAGAATGTAGCTTCTGAATCGCCTGATATTCGAGGTCAGCGCCTAGAATCGGGCGATTAAACTGCGACCAATTTTTGAAAATCTCACGCCAGCCAATGCCTCTGTGTAATTTCAAAAAGTAGCTTTTATCGTTCAATTCAAAGCGTAGCGTGACGCGCTCTTTTACTTCCCGAAACACTTCACCCTTGAGCTCCAGCACCTCTGCAAAGGGGTCTTTGCCCTGCCACGCCTGTTTAAAATCTTCTCTGAGATAAAGCGTCATGATGCTTTTCTCTGCGCAAACTGCTCAATCAACTCGGCAGCGTGTTCAACCAACGCATAAATATTCGCTTGATGGGCATAGGCAATACCATTAGCACCCCAAACCGGTCGCTGGTCTGAAACTAGCATTTCCTGCAGGTCACGATTAAGCGCCTGCTGCTCAAAGGGCAACGTCAATACTCTGCCCGTCTTCGCTGTTTCGATGTGTCCCGCATAACCGCAGGCGGCGGTGGTTAAAACAGGCAATCCTGCCACTACCGCTTCGAGTAATACTGTGCCGGTATTTTCGTGATACGCCGGATGAATTAACAGATCAGCACCCAACAAAAAGCGTGGAATGTCATCACGGCCTTCAAAAAAGGTCACCTGTTCTGACAGACCTAGCTTGTTCCCCTGTGTTATAAATTTTGATGGGTTATCCTGCCCGATAACAAACAGGCGAGTGCGCTTTTTTATTGCTTCGGGCAACGATGCTAGTGACAGCAACGCGCGGTCAACACCTTTGGTTTTAAAGCCTGAACCCACCATGAGTAACAGCAGGTCCTGTTCGCCAAGCTTAAACTCTTTGCGAAAATCCACTCTGATGTCAGCGGCATTATCGGGCGCGATACGATCCTGGCTAATACCGGGAGGTAACATATGAAAGCGCTCCGATTCAGTACCATACAAATTTTGATAAACGCCAAGCTGTAACTCGGAAATCATTAGAATTTCTACTTTTGCGCCTTTCCCAAAAATCGCTTCTTCATAGCGTTTAAAGTGTCGAAAGCGCGGCGTTATTGCATACAGTTTGCCACGCTCTTGTAGAGCTTTAGCGGTATAACAGCCGTCGGCGGCATAATAAACATCCAACCCCGGCATTTTGTTAAATCCCACCACACAATCAACTGGGCGTTGCGACAAATCCTGTTGCATAAAACTTGAAAAAGCGCGGTTTTTTGCCTGACTTGTTTGCCCCTTAGCGGGCACTGTCACCACGTCAAATTGTTGAGGTGCATCACCTTGCCAACTATTGCAGTACACCCGCACATCATGGCCACGCGCCTGCACTGCTTCAGCGATACGTAAAAAATCGCGCTGCAAGCCACCATAGGGAAAGTATTTATAGAGCGCAAAAGCAAAAATCATACTGACTCCTGCTGTTCAAGAATATCGTTAAGCTTCTGCAATACAATGTCCGGCGTCAGACCTGCAAAAACTTCTGGCTCGATATTGCTACCCGCCGCTGCAGTATAATTTTTTGCCTGTAGATGTAACTGGTGCGCGCCATAGCTACCCACAAGTTTCGGGTCCGTTGGCCCGTATAAGGTAATATTAGGCACGGCTAACGCTGCGGTTAAATGTGCCAAACCGGTATCAACCGAAACCACGGCGCGTGCATCAGCAATAATACTAGCCAGCTCACTAAGGCTTAATCGTGGTAACACCTCAACATGTACGCCTGCTGTGGCGATTTTTTCAGCGCGTAGACGTTCGACCTCGCTACCCCAAGGTAACAGCACACGAAGCCCCGATGAAGCCAACTGTTTGGTGAGCTCTAGCCAATAATCCTCAGGCCAGTGCTTGGTTGGCCAGGTTGTACCATGACAAAACAACAGATATTCGCCAGCACGAGGATTATCTGGCAGGCGCGTACGGTCTATTTGATATTCGCCCAGTGACTCAGGCACTGAATAACCCAGCGCAGCAGCAAATAACTGCCGGGTACGCTCAACCGCATGCTGCCCTTTGGGCACAGAAATCTTATGGCGATAAAAACGACTGGCCAATGGCTCACGAGCCGAATTTTTATCCAACCCATAGCGCTCGCCCTGAGTGTAACGACATAATATGGCGCTTTTCAGCAACCCCTGAGCATCAATAACCGCATCGTATTTAACGGCACCAATGTCACGCTTAAACTCAGCCCATTCACCAGACTTTCTCGCTTGCAGAGGGTGTTTGCGCCAACGCCTCAGCGAGACAGGGATGACTCGATTAACTTGAGCGTGCCAACTTGGCACTTGAGAGAACCCTGCCTCAACAACCCAGTCAAACTCAATATTCGGAAAATGGGCAGCGGCATCGGTCAATGCTGGCAATGTATGAACTACATCGCCCAAGGAAGAGGTTTTAATGACTAGGACACGCACGCGCTAGTTCACCGTCTGCAATGTGGAAGGCAATAATTCGGCCATCGCCTGCAACGCTGTTTCTGCTGGCAGGTCTTTCAAGCATTTGAGGTGTCCCAATGGACATTCGCGTTTGAAACAGGGGCTACACTCAATACCGGTGCGCAGCACTTTCACCTGATCACTAAGCGGTGGCGTAAAGTCAGGGGAAGATGAGCCGTATAACACAACCAGTGGCCGTCCCAACGCGGCAGCAATATGCATTAAGCCGGAATCATTACTGACCACGGCATCGGCGCTAGACATCAAGTCCACGGCATCAGCCAAACTAGTTTGTCCCGCCAGATTTACGCTGTGCTCACGCGCTTTTTCCGTCAACTGAGCTTTGATCTGTTCAGCCACGGCATGATCCTTTTCAGAACCAAACAACCACACCTGCCAGCCTTCATTAATTTTATGTTGTGCAACCGTGGCGTAGTGATTGGCTGGCCAACGCTTAGCTTCGCCAAATTCAGCGCCGGGGCACAAAGCCAATACAGGGCGCGTCAAATCTAGGGCATATTTCTCCAGGCTCTTCGCAACATTAGCCTGATTAACAACCAAATTAGGTCTGGGTAAAGGGTCAGGTAGCGCAGCTCCACTTTTACTACCTAGGGCAATAAAACGCTCAATCATCAACGGGTAGCGGGTTTTATTAAGCAGCCGAATATCGTTCAAAAAACCGTAGCGCATTTCACCTCGCCAACCGGTCCGCTTTGGAATGCCCGCAAAAAAAGGCACTAGGGAAGATTTTAAGGAGTTAGGTAAGACAATGGCTTGATCATAGCCTTCACGGCTCAGCTGTTGGCCAAGCTTACGACGCATGCCTAATTGCAGCGAGCCATGCCCGACCGGCATATCCAGCGCCGCATTAACTTCCGGCATTCGCTCAAGAATCGGGCGACTCCATTGCGGTGCCAGCACATCAATTATCGCATCAGGGTGCTCTGATTTAAGCGCAATAAACAACGTTTGCGCCATCACCATGTCGCCTACCCAAGAGGGTCCAACAATCAGTATTTTCACGTACGTCCTTTCAGTTCAAGCACCGTTAAAACGTCGAAAAGAGAACCACCGAAACGGTTCTCTAGCCAAAACCTGCTAGCAGGCCTGAGATACTTAAGCGACCGGTGTAAGCCACTCAGGGTATTCTTCACGTCGACCAGACACCTGATCAAAATACATCGCCTGCAGCTTTGTAGTGATCGGTCCGCGAGAACCATTACCGATCACACGACCATCAAGTGACTGAATCGGCAATACTTCAGCGGCAGTACCTGTGAAGAAGGCCTCATCCGCAATATACACTTCATCACGCGTGATACGTCGTTCAACCACCTTCAGACCTAGGTCATCGGCAAAACGCATGATAGTGTTGCGAGTAATCCCATCCAGACAGGATGTCAGTTCAGGCGTCATTAACACACCATTACGAATCACAAAGATGTTTTCGCCACTGCCTTCAGCAACATACCCTTCGGGATCCAGCAACAACGCTTCATCAACACCACTCTGGAGCGCCTCACGTAAAGCCAAAATAGAGTTCGTGTAATTACCCACTGCCTTGGCTTTACACATGGTCACGTTAACGTGGTGACGCGTGTAGGATGACGTGCGCACCTTCATGCCATGCTCCATCAATTCAGGAGACACATAAGACGGCCAGTTCCAAGCAGCAATCATCACGTGCGTCTGCAGGTGATCCGCACGTAGACCCATGCCTTCAGAACCAAGGAAACACAGCGGGCGCATGTACGCTGATTCAAGATTGTTATCGCGAACAACCTGTCGTTGCGCTTCATTTAGCTGCTCTTTGCTGTAAGGCATATCCATGCCCAGAATATGAGCGGAGCCGAACAGGCGGTCAGTATGGTCCTGCAGACGGAAAATGCTGGCACCTTTGTCGGTTTTGTAGGCACGTACACCTTCAAAAACACCCAGTCCATAATGCAGGGTGTGCGTTAATACGTGAACCTTGGCTTCGCGCCACGGAACCATTTCACCATCTAACCAAATCAGACCATCAAGGTCGGACATCGACACTGGTTTCATACCAGATTACTCCTATCATATTACTGAAGCGCCCCTGCAAAGAGGGGCGCTGAACGGAAGACGCTGCAAGACAGAACCTTCCTGAATTTATAAATATCGGTTATTCGCCAGGTTTTAGTACCTGAGTCCAGATACGCATCACCGCTTCACGGTACTCATCAAGACCACGCTGTGCGACTTCATCCATACTCAAACGACTGGGTAATTGCGCCAAGGTCAGATGATGAATAACAGTACGTAACGCTTTATAGCCTTCACGAAGCAGCTCCGCATCTTCGGCTGAAAACAGCTCAAGTTGCTCTAAAACCTCGAGCACACGAATATTATCGCTGTATTGTAATAGTTCTGGATGGTTTTGTGACCACCGCAGCACCGCATATTGCACAATAAACTCAATATCAACGATGCCGCCAGCATCATATTTAAGACCGAAGGTGGTTTTCAGCGTTTCTTCATCACGTTTATGGGTAGCGTACACCTCGGTTATCTTGCCTCGCATCTCGCGCACTTGCTGTCGCAACTCGGCGGCATCACGAGGTTTCGATAAAATCTCATCCCGCAGGCGTTCAAACTGCTGCGCCACCCGCTGATCACCCGCAATCACCCTTGCACGCATCAATGCCTGATGTTCCCACGTCCAAGCCTGCTTGTTCTGATAACGCTCGAAGCCCTCTACGGACGTCACCAGCAAGCCAGAAGAACCTGACGGCCGCAGCCGCATATCCACTTCATAGAGCTGCCCTGCTGACGTAAACGTGGTCAGCAAATGAATAATACGCTGCGCGAGACGAGTGAAAAATACTGAATTATCGATCGATTTTTCGCCATCGGTGGCTAGGCCCGTAGGTGCATCGTCGAGAAACACCAGATCGAGATCCGATTTATAGCCCATCTCCAACCCGCCTAACTTGCCATAACCAACAATGATAAAGCTCGGATCGCACGACGCGCTTTCAGATTGCTGCGGCACACCGTATTTGCTGGTCATGTGCTGCCAGGCCAACTGCAGCACCTGATGCAGTATCGCTTCCGCAATATAGGTTAAATGATCGCTCACCTTCATAATAGGGAAGGCACCTGTCACTTCGGAGGCCGCCACTCTCAGAACCTGCGCCCGCTTAAAATAGCGCAGAAAATCCATTTGCTCCTCAACGTCATCCTCTGCAATACGCAACATATGCTGACGCAACTCATTACGCAGCCCATCCAGATCAAGCGGATTATAGAGCTCGCGCACATCCAGCAACTCATCCAACAAGATTGGGTGTAACGTTAACTCTTCGGCAATCAAAGGGCTGGCCGAACACAGCCTCACTAGCTGCGTTAACGCGCCACGGTTCTCAACCAGCAATACCAGGTAGGCAGTGCGGCGCAGCACTGTATCAACGAGAGGCAGGATACGTTCCAGCGTTTGTTGAGGCTCTTCCCCCTTGCTTATCTCGGTCAACAGTAACGGCATAACCTCATCTAAACGTTTCTGAGGAATGGGCTGCAATGACGCAACTTTTTTACTGGTGGCCAGTTGCTGCAATACTTCCAGCACTTTTTCCGCATCGGCAAAATTCTTTTCTGCAACAAACTCAAGCGCCCACTCTCCGTTCAGCTCCTGCCGACTAAGTTGTCGCCACAGCACTTGCCACTGCTCAAGCTCGACACTACTTTCGTCGATTGTGTCCTGCGGCGGCGCTATTAATTGGCTGAATTGTTCGTGCACAAAATGGCGATGCTCGCCTAGCCTCTTACCAAAACTCGCCCAATCATCAAAGCCCATGCTGAAGGCTAACCGTAAACGACCCACCCCATCATCTGGCAGACGCTGAGTTTGTTTATCGCGTATGGCTTGCAAGGCGTGTTCGGTGTTACGCAAAAATTCGTAGGCCTGCATCAAGCCCTGCACATCGGCGACGGGCATAATTTCAGTGGTTACCAGCGTTTCAAAAACACCCCTCAATCCACGCTGCTGCAAACGTTTGTCTTTACCTCCGCGGATCAGCTGAAAAACCTGTGCGATAAATTCAATCTCGCGAATACCACCCGAACCCAGCTTCACATCCTGCTGCAGCCCTCGCTGCTTCTCTTCACGACGAATCAACTCCTTCATCGAGCGTAGCGCCTCAATGGCGCTGTAATCCAGATATTTCCGATACACAAACGGCCGAAGCTCTTCGCGCAGCTGAATACCCGCGTGCTTGTCACCAGCAACAATACGCGCCTTGATCATCGCGTAACGTTCCCAGTCACGGCCCTGCATTTGGTAGTACTGGCACATAGCATCAAAATTCAGCGCCAGTGCACCACTTTGCCCATAGGGTCTCAGCCGCATATCTACCCGAAATACAAAACCGTCAGCAGTACGGCTATCCAGCACATGGATAAGGCGCTGCCCTAAACGGACAAAAAACTCCTGATTATCCAACTCACGTGCACCACCTTGCGTGCAGCCCTTACCTTGATAGGTAAACATCAAATCAATATCAGAAGAAACGTTCAGCTCTTTGGCACCCAACTTACCCATGCCGATGACCACCATACGTTGCGGCACCCACTGTTCATTAATCAAGGTACTGGGCACACCCCACTTCTCGCAAGCTTGCCCATAAAGCCAACTTAATGCCTGATCAATACAAACATCAGCCAGCCAACTAACATGGGTGGTGGTATCAATAAGCGTTGCTGTACGCGCCAGATCTCGCCAGACAATGCGCGCAAGCTCCCGCTGCCGAAACAGCCGCAGCTCACGCATTAGCGCCTCTTCACTACTCACATCCTGCAAACGGGCAGTAAATTTATCGATGTAATCCTGCTTGCTATAATTGCGCTGCAAATCACCGCTATCAATCAAATCAAACAGCATGCTTGGCGACGAGTAGCACAGCTCGGCCACAAAATCACTGCCAATCCAGACCCGCGCCAATTCATCCACTAACTCTTGGTTTGCGGTCAGTCTGGCTAATTGCAGTGCGAATTCTGCCTGCGCTGCCTCACTGAATTTTTGCCAGTGGTGTTGAAAAACACTTTCCATTGAGGCATGTAAAATCAAGGTGTGAACGGGCGAGGCTGACATAGGATTATCCAAAGCAGGATGCGTTTAATTAGGCTTTAATTCTAACTGGAAATAGCTAAAGGAAAAACCACGCAATAAACTCTCGAGAAGGAAATCGAGGATTGATGTAGGCCTGATAAACCGTAGGTGCCATCAGGCTTTTCATACTGCCGGAAGGCACTTTGCTTTTCCGGCCTACTTGCTCATTTAAAACGCACACTAAGAATGCGACACCGGCGTAACCCGCAGCACTTCCTCAATGGTGGTCATACCCGAGGCAATTTTTTGTGCACCACTGATTCGTAATGTTTTCATACCGTCCTTGATGGCCTGCTTGCGCAGTTCGGCAATATCCGTTTGCTCGCCGATCAATGATTTGACCTGCGGACTTAGCGGCAACACTTCGTAAACACCTTGCCGCCCTTTGTAGCCCGTATCTCGGCATTCCAGACACCCTACTGGCTTACACGCATTACGTGGTAATTCCGAGCGCCACGGACTAGTTAATTCTGCCCAGTCCTGCTCGTCAACTGTCGTCACTTCTTTACAGGCAGGACACAGTGTTCTGACCAATCGTTGTGCCATCACGCCCAGTACGGTGGCTTTAATCAAATACGGCGGCACGCCCAATTCAAGTAACCGTGTAACCGCTGACGGCGCATCATTTGTGTGTAATGTCGACAGCACTAAATGTCCGGTTAATGCGGCCTGAATGGCCATTTCTGCTGTTTCCAAGTCACGGATCTCGCCAACCATAATGATGTCTGGATCTTGCCGTAATAAGGCACGCACTCCATCGGCGAAGGTTAAATTAATATTTTGCTGCACCTGCATCTGGTTAAAGCTGCCTTCCACCATTTCAATCGGATCTTCAATGGTGCAAACGTTTACGTCAGAGGTTGCCAGCTGTTTGAGCGTAGAATACAGCGTGGTGGTTTTACCTGAGCCGGTAGGCCCTGTCACCAGTACTATGCCATTAGGTTTACCGGTCATATCGGTCCAGCGATTGTAATCTTCGTTGGCCAGACCTAACTCATTAAAGCTCTTTAACAACACGTCGGGATCAAAGATCCGCATCACCATTTTTTCACCAAAGGCCGTCGGCAACGTCGATAGGCGTAATTCCACCTCATTGCCTTCCGGGCTTTTGGTTTTTAAACGCCCGTCCTGTGGGTGGCGTTTTTCTGCCACATTCATACGACCAAGAATTTTTAAACGACTAATCACCGCCATGGTGATCTGCGCTGGCAACTGGTAAACCTGATGCAACACGCCATCAATTCGGAAACGCACGTTGCCCTGCTCACGGCGCGGCTCGATATGTATATCACTGGCTCGCTGGGAAAAGGCATATTGCAGCAACCAATCAACAATATTAACAATATGCTGATCGTTGGCTTCGGGGGATTTTAACTGCCCCAGTTCCAGCATTTGCTCGAGATTAGAGAGCCCTGAATCAGTGCCACCTTTACCTTCGGCACCACTGACTGATTTTGCCAGCGAATAAAACTCCAGCGTGTAACGCTGAATATCACCAGGCGCAGCAACCACCTGACGAATTTCCTTACGTAACACATGCTTGAGATCAGCTTGCCAGGCAGTAATATCCGGCTCAGCGCTGGCCACTACAACCTCGTTAGCATTAACTGCAACGGCTAGGATTTTATGACGTTCGGCAAAGGCATAGGACATCACCGCCGCTACATCTTTTACCGCTATTTTAAGCGGATCAATATGGAAATAATCCTGCTCTACCTGTTCAGCAAGCCACTGACAAATAGCGTATTGATCCAAATGGCGTGCAGATTTTGTCTGATCCGAGAATTCAAAGTTACTCACCTGCTCAATGGGATGCAGGCTTTTCTGATTCTGATCTCGTGGACTGATCAAGGCATGATCCACATCCTTCTGCGATAACCGTCCTGCGGACGCTAAATCCGTTAAAAGGTTACGAAAAACAAGCTTTTGTCCGGCCTGAGCCAACCGTTTTACCTTAAGTGCAGAGGTCATATTTTCTAGTGTCTATGTGGGTTCATTACGCGCTAAAGCGACGCATAAAAAGAGGGTTATCGTTAGTATAGCCTGAACTACAAATAAATCTTTTGATTGGACCTCATGCCTTATGCCCTTATAATCGCACCTTTAGAGGACTTCCTCATCAGGAAGTGCCCAAACACCTATTCTTATCCTTGGGGGGATTATGGGTACCGGTAGATTTTTCACTGAGCTTTTCGGGCGTTCGCCTGTTGAGCCAATTCAAAAGCATATTGGCATTTGCCATGATTGCGCGACACAGCTCCAACCTTTTCTAAAAGCCGTTTACGCGAACGACTGGGAACTGGCTGGCAAGGTTCAAAGCGACATTGTAAAGCTTGAACATGAAGCCGACGACCTGCAAATGTCGATCCGCCTGCATTTACCAAAAAGCCTGTTCATGCCCGTGCCTCGTACCGATTTATTAGACTTACTGGGCACTCAGGATAAAATTGCCAACAGGGCAAAAGATATTGCCGGTATCATGCTAGGCCGTCAAATGGCGATCCCAAAGCCTCTACAAAAACCAGTTATGGACTATCTAAAGCGCTCATTAGCTGCATCAGAGCAGGCGATGAAAGTCATTAATGAACTGGACGAACTGATCGAAACCGGCTTTGGCGGTCGCGAAATCAAACTGATTGAAAAAATGATCACCAAACTCAATAGTATTGAGTCGGAAACCGATCAGATCGAAATCAAAATTCGCGGTGAGCTGTTTAAAATTGAAATGGAATTAGCCCCTGTAGATGTCATGTTTCTCTACAAAGTCATCGAATGGATTGGTGATCTGGCAGATTTGGCCCAGCATGTTGGCCAACGTCTGCAACTCTTACTAGCCCGTTAAATAAGAACAATACCACTATGACTATTATTGCTGAACACGCTGATATATTTCTCATTATGGCCGCCTGTTTTGGTCTATTTATGGCCTGGGGTGTGGGTGCAAACGACGTGGCAAACGCCATGGGCACCTCGGTTGGCTCAAAAGCCATCACCATTAAACAGGCGATTGTTATCGCCATGATCTTTGAGTTTGCCGGTGCTTATCTGGCCGGGGGTGACGTAACCGCCACCATCCGCAAAGGCATTATCGATCCAGCCATGCTGTCGGATACCCCGGAGTTACTGGTCTACGGCATGATGTCGGCATTACTTGCCGCCGGAGTCTGGCTTTTCATTGCCAGCCTGTTGGGTTGGCCCGTATCCACCACACACTCAATTGTCGGCGCCATTGTCGGTTTTGCCGTGGTCGGAATTTCGGTCGACGCAGTCAACTGGGGCAAGGTAAGTACGATTGTCGCCAGCTGGGTGGTTTCACCGGTGTTAGCAGGAACGCTGTCTTTTGCACTGTTTAAAAGCGTACAAAAGTTCATCCTTAATACGGAAGATCCCTACCAAAACGCCAAGAAATATATCCCCTTCTACATCTTTTTAGTTGGCTTTATGATCTCCATGGTCACACTGACCAAGGGACTCAAGCACACCGACCTGGCACTGAGTTTTACCGATAGTATCGGCCTGGCGTTAATTGGTGGTATCGCCACCATGCTACTGGGCTTTGTATTAGTCAGCCGCGTTACTCGTAATATGGCCCTAGAAGAAACAGCCCGATTTGCTAACGTAGAGCGTATTTTTGCCATTTTGATGGTCTTCACTGCCTGTAGCATGGCCTTCGCTCACGGCTCCAATGATGTTGCCAACGCCATTGGCCCACTAGCTGCGATCATTAGCGTTATCAACAGTGGCGGTGACATCGTGCAAAGCTCACCGCTACCTGTGTGGGTTCTTGCTCTGGGCGGCGGCGGTATAGTGCTAGGTTTGGCTACCTATGGCTTCAAAGTAATGGCTACCATTGGACGCAAGATCACCCATTTAACCCCAAGCCGTGGTTTTGCTGCTGAACTCGGCGCAGCTACCACCGTTGTTATTGCATCGGGTACTGGTTTGCCAATTTCCACTACACATACGTTAGTAGGCGCGGTATTAGGTGTTGGTTTAGCGCGCGGCATTTCAGCACTGAACATGCGCATGATCCGCACTATTTTTGCATCCTGGATTATTACCTTACCAGCAGGTGCAGGTCTCGCCATCATGTTCTTCTTTATGTTTAAAGGTATATTCAGCTAAGGATTGCTCACACTTTAGGTACCGGCTAAATGGCCACAGCGCTACCAAAATTACTCACTCTGATGCAGCAGTTGATCGAGACACCCTCGGTCAGCTGCACTTCACCGAGTATTGATCAAAGCAACCGCGCGGTCATCGACCTGTTAGCTGGCTGGCTGGAGCAGCTGGGCTTTAAATGTGAAATCTGTCCCATCCCCGGACAACCGCACAAAGCTAACCTGATTGCCACTCTTGGCGAAGGCCCCGGCGGATTGGTACTAGCCGGTCACACCGACACCGTGCCCTTCGATGAAGAGCTATGGCAGCACAACCCTCTCGGCATGACCGAGCATAACGAACGCCTCTACGGCCTCGGCACCAGTGACATGAAGGGCTTTTTCCCGATTGCCATTGAAGCTGCCAAGAAATTTCTCGATACGCCACTCAAACAACCCCTGATTATTCTTGCTACCGCCGATGAAGAAAGCTCCATGGCAGGCGCCAAGGCATTAGCCGAAATGGGCCGCCCGGTGGCGCGCCACGCCATTATCGGCGAACCCACTGGCATGCGACCAATTCGTATGCACAAGGGCATGATGATGGAGGCGATTCGTTTACAAGGAAAATCTGGCCACTCCTCCAATCCAGCATGGGGTGTTAATGCGCTGGATGCCATGCACGATGTTATGACTGAGCTAAAAACCTTTCGTCAGCAACTGCAACGCGACTATTCCAATAGTCATTTCGATGTCAGCTTCCCAACACTGAATCTGGGCTGCATTCACGGTGGTGACAATCCTAATCGCATCTGTGGCAGCACCGAATTACAATTTGATCTACGCCCTCTTCCGGGCATGAAACTGGACAACCTACGCGAAGAACTGGAAAAACGTCTGCGCCCAATCGCTGATCAGCATCAGGTCGGATTCGATATGCACACGCTGTTCGGCATTCCATCCTTTGAAACAGATGCCAGCCGTGACATTGTCAAAGTTGCAGAGAAACTCACCGGTCATAAAGCAGGTAGCGTTAACTTCGGCACCGAAGCACCTTTCCTGAGCGACATGGGCATGGATACCATTATTTTGGGCCCCGGCGATATTGATCAGGCCCATCAGCCCGATGAGTATTTATCTCTTGACCGAATTCAGCCTACAATTGAGCTGCTGGAAGAAATGATTAAACGCTTCTGCCTTTAATAACCGACTCACAACCGTAGCTAAGGCATTAGCCTTACATGTCAGACTGATACCCGATCAAGCGGGGCACACTGAGTCTGACCCACCAAGACAATATCAGAGATGCACATGAGCAGGGACACAAAAGGCTACGTAGGTTGGTTCCGAGACTCGGCACCGTACATTCACGCCAATCGTAATAAAACGATGGTCCTAATGATCGGTGGCGAAGCAGCCCAACACGAGCACTTTAACGACATCATCCATGACATCGCCCTGCTACACAGTCTCGGCGTTAAATTGGTGATTGTTCACGGTTCACGTCCGCAAATTGATCAACGCCTGCAAGCAGCGAATATCAAAAGTGAATTTCATCGTGATCTGCGTATTACCGACCAAGCTTCGCTGGATTGCGTGAAAGCAGCCACTGGCGCACTGCGCGCTGAAGTCGAAGCACTTTTATCCATGGGCCTAGCCAATTCACCCATGCACGGTGTACGCCTGCGAGTTGCCAGCGGCAATATGATTACCGCCAAACCCGTCGGTATTCTCGATGGCATAGATTTCCACTTCACTGGCGAAGTACGGCGTATTGATTGTGAAGGTATTCAAAAGCAACTCAACGAAAACTCCATTGTGCTACTGCCACCTTTGGGTTATTCGCGTACCGGCGAAGTTTTCAATCTATCTGGTGAAGACCTAGCAACCGAAACCGCCATTGCGTTACAGGCTGACAAACTGATCCTTATGTATGGCGAACAGGGTGCCACAAATACCGACGGACAACTCATTCGTGAGCTCAACACCGATGAAACTGCACAATTATTGGCTGATGGTCAGCAAACGGCGGAAATTCAGAGGCACTTGAACGCAGCCTGCAAAGCCTGTCATGCCGGTATCAGCCGTACTCATTTAGTGAGTTATGCTGAGGATGGCGCACTGTTATCCGAGCTTTATTCTCGCGACGGCTCAGGCACGCTAGTGACTGTACAAAGCTACGAACAAATACGTCAGGCTCAAGCTAGCGATGCCGCAGGAATCATTGAATTAATTCGTCAGCAAGAAGAGCAAGGTGTGCTGGTCAGGCGCTCACGTGAACGCCTGGAAAGTGAGATTGAGCGTTTCACGGTGATCGAACGCGACGACATGATTATCGGCTGCGCGGCACTCTACCCGTTCAGCGAAGACAGCTGCGCTGAATTAGCCTGTGTGGTAGTTCATCCCGATTACCGGCAAGCAAACCGTGGCGAACAACTACTGGAGCAGGTCATAGAACAAACCCGCTCACAAGGACTGGAACGACTACTGGTACTGACAACTCAAACCGCACATTGGTTTTTGGAGCGAGGCTTTGTGAAGTCCTCAGTGGACGCGCTACCGGAAAGTAAACGCTCGTTGTATAACTGGCAGCGTAATTCCAGCGTGTTTGAGCGGAAGGTTTAATTCCCCCCACACCCAAATCAGGTTTGAGCCTGCAATAAAGCTTCAGCTAAGTGCAGAGCAAGGCAAGGCAAGGCAAGGCAGCTATGTACCAGCTGAAGCTTTACTTTAGTCGAACATTTTTCCTGGGTTCATAATTCCATTGGGATCAAACACTTGTTTCATACCACGGAAATAAACCAGCTCTTCGGCACTCCGGCTGTAAACAAGCGCCGCCTTTTTCATTAATCCCACGCCGTGCTCTGCTGAAATACTGCCACCCAACTCTGCCACCACTTCAAAAATATCTTCACTGACATGAACACAGGTCGAAAAAAAGGTTTTTTTATCCATGGTTTCAGGTTTTAAGATATTCAGGTGCAGGTTGCCATCGCCGATATGGCCATACCAGATAATATCAAAGTCCGGATAACGCCGAGCCACCACTTGTTCAATGCGAAACAAAAATTCCGGTACTCTGGAAACCGTCACTGAAAGATCATTTTTATAGGGCGTATAGGCGGCCAATGACTGAGAGATACCTTCACGTAAATGCCAAAGATCACGTGCCTGTTTGTCGCTTTGGCTCACTACGCCATCAACAATCAAGCCTCGCTCTACACAGTCGTCAAAGGCCTTCATGACAGCATTCTCGACTTCCTCAGAAACCGCTTCATACTCCAACAACGCGTAACAGGGGGTACGAGTTGTCATCGGCTTTTTCACGTCGCCGCCAGCCAGTACATAGCTTAGCGCTCGATCAGAAAAAAACTCAAAGGCCGTGAGCGCCGTGCAATGCTGAAAACTATCCAACACCGGCATCAAGGCATCAAAGTTAGCAACTGCCAATACCATTACCGTCAAATGCTGCGGCTGCTGGGTTAGCATCATGGTCGCCTCAGTGACGAAACCCAGCGTGCCTTCGGAACCGATAAAGAGGTGTCGAAAGTCATAACCGGTGGCATTTTTTAGCAGGCCTTTATTTAACTCCAACACATCTCCTTTGCCGGTCACAACCTTAAGGCCGACCACCCAGTCTCGTGTCAGGCCATAACGAATCACCTTGATACCACCAGCGTTAGTGGCGATATTACCGCCAATTTGGGAACTGCCACTGGAGGCAAAATCAACCGGATAATAAAAACCCTGTGTCAGCGCAAACTGCTGTAAGTCCTGCGTAATCACGCCAGCTTCACAAACAACCGTTCGATCTACCGCACTAAAATCGCGCAGCTGATTCATGCGCTCAAAAGACACCACCACTTCGCCAGACTGAGCCATGCCGCCGCCACTCAGCCCCGTACGCCCACCTGATGGCACCAAGCCAATACCAACCTCATTAGCCAACTGCACCAAGGACTGCACCTGCTTCGTCGTTAACGGAAACACTATCGCCAAAGGATCTGGGTCATGCATCCGAGTCCAGTCGCGGCCATAATAGGTCAGCGATTCTCTATCAGTGCGCAGCCCATCGCCTGGAAATAATCCCCCCAACGCCGCTAAAACATCTGCTGTGTCTTCTTTTCTAAACACGTGCCCCTCATTGCTATAGATTTAATTCTTGCTGTCAGTATCTCACTATCTTCAAAACATCAACAGATGGTTCCGGAACGAACTGAAAATACCCAAACTTGTCAGACTCTACGCTTGATCTACTATTAACATGAACATGC
Source organism: Pseudomonadales bacterium (assembly GCA_036960805.1). Taxonomy (GTDB): domain Bacteria; phylum Pseudomonadota; class Gammaproteobacteria; order Pseudomonadales; family IMCC2047; genus IMCC2047. Next base: position 51,826 of record JBALXL010000003.1, on the reverse strand, counting down.
TGTTGTCAGTTATGCCATCGAAACAAGGATCAGAACCATGAAAGCGTCCGACCTGTTTGTGAAATGTTTGGAATCTGAAGGGTTAGAGTACATCTTTGGTGTACCCGGCGAAGAAAATGCCGACTTTATGATGTCTCTGGAAAAGTCAGAGCAGATCAAGTTCATCCTCACTCGTCATGAGCAAGGCGCCTCTTTTATGGCTGAGATTTATGGCCGCCTGACCGGCATGGCCGCCGCTTGTTTAGGCACATTAGGGCCTGGTGCAACCAACCTAATTACCGGCGTCGCCGATGCCAACATGGATCGTGCACCAATGCTTGTATTAACCGGTCAGGGCGAAACCGCACGTTTACACAAGGAATCTCATCAAGTCATGGATGTGGTGGGCATGTTCAAACCAGTGACCAAGTGGGCACATACCATCATCCACGCCGACACCATCCCGGAAACAGTACGCAAGGCTATTCGTTTGGCTTGCCTTGAAAAACCCGGCGCCGTGCATCTGGAGCTACCTGAAGACATCGCCAAACACGACACCACCCATCCACCTCTAGTACGCCATCGAGTACGCCGCCCGGTTGCTGACGACAAAATTGTCGATAAGGCTTTTGCCATGATTCGTGACGCCAAGCGCCCGGTGATCCTGGCGGGCAACGGCTGTATTCGCCGCCGTGCCAGTAAGCAGTTACGCATCTTCTGTGAAAAAACCGGCATTGGTGTCATCAACACCTTCATGGCCAAGGGCTGTGTCGATATGGATGCCGATTATTGTCTATACACCATCGGGCTAGGCGCGAAAGATCGAGTTGCTTGCGCGCTAGATGCCGCAGACCTGATTATCACTCTGGGTTATGACATGGTGGAATACCACCCGCACCTGTGGAATCCCAACGATGACAAAGAAATTATCCACGCTGATTTCAATCCCACTGAAATTGATTCAAATTACCACCCTGAAACAGAAGTGGTAGGTGATTTAGCCCACACCCTGTGGATGCTCAATGAGCGCGTAGACGCCAACGGCGGCTTGCGCTTTGAAGTCAACACACATGCCGCAGTACGTCGCGAAATGCAGGCTGACTTTGCCGAATATAAAGATGACGATACTCAGGGCATTATCAAGCCTCAGAAAGTATTGTGGGATGCGCGTCAGGTGATGGGGCCGCATGACATTCTGCTGTCCGATGTTGGCGCCCATAAAATGTGGATCGCACGTCATTACCAGTGTCATGAGCCCAACACCTGTCTAATACCCAACGGCTTCTGCTCTATGGGTTTTGCCTTACCAGGTGCGATTGCTGCGCATATGGTGCATCCTGAGCGCCGTATTTTGGCCATCGCCGGTGATGCTGGTTTCATGATGAACGTACAGGAAATGGAAACCGCAAAACGCCTTAACAGTAATATCGTGGTGATGGTCTGGGAAGACAATGCCTATGGCCTGATTGCCTGGAAACAGGATACTCAGTTTGGCCGCCATACCGATCTGTCCTTCAGCAATCCGGACTGGATGCAATTAGCATCAGCCTTTGGGTGGCATGGTCACTGGATCGAAAACAGCCGTGATCTGGCCAGCTCTCTGGAAGCAGCTTTTCAAGAGGATGGCCCCAGCCTAGTTGTAGTTCCCATTGACTACCGCGAGAATAACAAGCTGACTGAAAAGCTAGGCCAGATTGCCTGCCCCATCTAACAAAAGTGACTCCCCTTAAGTCAGCGCCTCTTCCAGGGCTGATTTAAGATCAGGGTGGGAAAATTCAAAGCCTCCTTCCAATAAACGGCAAGGCAATACCCGCTGCCCCGTCAAAAGTAACTGAGCCATTTCACCAAACATTAACTGAACAACCATGGCCGGCATGGGTAACAGTGTCGGACGCTTTAGCAAACCAGCGAGAGTTTTCGTAAATCGCTCATTGGTAACAGGATAAGGGCTGGTGGCATTATAAACACCGTGGCAGTCAGAATGATCTAACAGCCAATCAATCAACCTTACTAAATCATCTCGATGTATCCAAGACATCCATTGTTCGCCACTGCCAAAACGTCCACCCATTCCCAACTTAAACGGTAACAGCACCTTTTCCAAAAAACCGCCACCCTTACCCACCACCAAACCAATACGAGCAATACAAACTCTCACACCCAAAGCTTCAGCCTGCCGGGCAGCGCTTTCCCATTGCTGACAAAGTTGGTGCCCGAAGTCATCCTTTGGCAGGGTATTTTCATCAACATCAACGTCACCCTGATCGCCGTAAAACCCCACCGCCGAGGCATTAATTAAACAAGCGGGTGGCTTAGCCATACGCTGGAACGCAGCCACTAACTTTCTGGTCGTAACCAAACGACTTTCCAGTAATACCTGCTTACGCCGTGCAGACCACCGCTTTCCCGCTATAGATTCGCCAGCCAAATTGATAACCGCATCAAACTCACTGGCTGAAGTAAGCAACTCAAGTGAATCAAGCGCAGCAACTTTATCACCACAGCGAGCGGATATCTTTTCAGGGTGGCGGCTGTATACGGTTAATTGATGGCCGGCTGCCACAAGATGGTGACACAGCTGAGCACCAATAAACCCCGTACCACCAGTTATTAAAATTCGCATCATGTCCTCCTTGACCGCGTTTTATATGGCAAAACTGAACAAGATCCCAACAAAGGCTTCACCACAACACTTACAGTCATTTGATTGTGTTTTATACTGCCCTTACCAAACAACTTACGACAACAAAAGCCAGCTGGATCAGGGATATGAACAAGCGCCTCTATGGATTGATACTTTTAGCCACTCTTAGTTTCACAAACAATGCAGCTTATGCAGAAATCTATCGCTGGGTGGATGAGCAAGGAAAGGTTCACTTTGGAGACAAAGTGAACGGTAACCAACAAGCAAAAGATATTTCACAGGATGTGAAGCTGAAGAATCTCGATCATAGTGCTAAGCGTACCGAACAGTCTCTGCAACAAATAGACCTTCGCCAACAGGCTCAAACAACAGAAACCCAACAGAAGCAATCGCAAACCAGTCCCAAAGCAGAGCAACAGGCGCGCCAGTGTCAGGTCGTTAAGGAAAGATTAAGGATAATGCAAGGACGAGTGGCTTTTCTCGATGAAAATGGCCACCACGTAAAAGTCACTGAAAAAGAGCGTCAGCAACGTGCCGTCACGTTAAGGGAGCAGGTTAACAAGCTCTGCCGTTGAGGCTTTAGAATTTAGCTGTGCCGTTCAGCTATTATTTTTATACTCATCCAAAACATGCACCGACGCACTGCTTTTTCGATAGCTGGTTGCCGACTTATTTAATCTCGATCGCTTATAACTCGCCGCCACATCTTCAATAGGCCGTGGCACACTAATGCCATAACCCTGAGCAAAGTCGACGCCGATTTCTGCTAATTTTTCACGAATTGCGTCATCCTCTACAAACTCAGCAATGGTTTGCATACCGGTTACATGACCCACTTCGTTGATAGATTTAGCCATTGCATAATCAATGGGATCATTAACCATATCGCGAATAAAGACACCGTCAATTTTCAGGTAATCCACCTTAAGATTTTTAAGGTAAGCAAAAGAAGAAAGACCTGTACCAAAATCATCCAAAGCGAACCGACAGCCTTTATCTCTTAACGCATCAATAAATTTAGTGGCTAGCGCAAGGTTAGTAATAGCAGCCGTTTCGGTAATTTCAAAGCAGATCTTTTCGGGCGGAATATTCAGACTTTCCAAGCGGTCAAGAATAAAGTCCTGAAAACCCGACTGCGTTATCGAGGCGCCCGACAGGTTAACTGAGCACAGCGAAAGATCTTGCAGATGCTGCGGGTTATCACTCAAGTAATTGAACAGTGTATCAATTACCCAGTTATCTACTTTAGTGATCAGGTCGTACTGCTCCGCAGCTGGCAAAAAAGCACCTGGAGGTACCAGGCCATTCTCTTCATCAATCATTCGCAGCAAAACTTCGTAATGCAAACCGTGGCTGGTTTTCTTTATTACCGGCTCAATCGTTTGAGCAAATAACTGGAAGCGATTTTCTTCCAGCGCCTGATTTATTTTTGCCACCCAGCCCATCTCACCGTGCAATCGAGAAAACTCAAGGTCATCCTCTTGATAAAGGCGCGTGCAATGCCGCCCCGCCGCTTTAGCCGCATAACAAGCAACATCGGCTTTTTTCAATAATTCCGTCGTTTCTGTTTCCTTGGGGGTAATAGCGACAACACCAATACTCACGCCTAAAGAAAAATGCTGCCCGTCCCACTCAAAGCGGTATTCATCTACTAAATTGCACAGTGATTCGGCAATTTTACTGGCATGCTCAAGATCACAATGCTCCATCAAAATACCAAATTCATCACCACCCAAGCGCGCTAATATGTCATGGCGGCGAATGCCTCCAGCCAAAACCGCACCAATCTGACGAAGTAATTCATCGCCAGCAATATGTCCACAGGTATCGTTAATCACCTTAAACTGATCTAAATCCAGATAACACAGCACATGCTCAGCATGGTCCAACTGACTACTTTCCAGCGCACTGCTCATATGCCGTTCAAAACCACGCCGATTCACCAATCCGGTCAAGGTGTCATGGTTGGCTTGATAGGCCAGCTCTGTTTCGTTCATCAACAGCGCCTGTTCACGTAGCTCTCGCTCTTCAATGTCGCTGGCAATAATACCCAACATGCGATTAATGGTATGAACCAAATCACGCAACTCACCTGTCTTTTTAAAACTACCCTCGGGAATACGGTGCTCATGTGGATTTTTAATATCCACATCAGCCAGACGATCACTGATCGAAACCAGTTTTTTTGTGATGGTATGGTGAAACACAAAAATCAAAATAAAAGATAATAAAATATTACGGATTAGCCCCGATACAATAACCAGCACCGAGCGATCAACGAACCCTTTCGCCGCCAAAACCGGGTCAACTTCAATCTCCAGTTTGCCCAATACCTCACCTGTCTCAAGATGTAACCTGGCAGTAAACATCTTGTTCTGACCAAACACCTGATAACGAACAGACTCTGAATTTTTTGCTTCCAGATTTTTATTAAGGCTGGCAAGCACAAAGCCTTCTTCGTTAATTATCGTAGCACTCACCACCGGGTGATACTGCAAAACCCCTCGTACAACTTCCTGTGCCGCAGGTCCATCAAGGTGAAAAGTCGCATCCGCCGCGGCAAACTTACTGGCTTCGAGTACCTCATTAGCAAAATTTTCTACGGCATCGGTTTCACGCGCATAATCCACCGTAATTTGTATCACACTCAGCAGCATGCCAACCAGAAACGCCACAAACACGCAGTTACGTGCCTGAATAAACGACAACCGGCTACCAAACGACCTTTTTGCTAAATTTCTCATTGCTCTCCTTGCTCTTGCCTGTCCGCTCGCTGCTTCATAGCCATACGCCACAATAAGTTAAAACCGTTGCGAGTCCTACGATCCAGCTCCGGCATCAAAATAAACAGCTCCTCCGAGGACGCAGCGCCACCGAGCCCAACCGTTTCAATTAGCTCCTTACTTAATAATTCTTTGCTATGACTGTTTACCGGCCGTGCCGACAGCCCCTCAACCAGCACTGTCGCTTGAAAATCAGGACTTAAGGTATAATTAATCCATTCTTCGGCAATACGTCTAAGCTGCGGTTTATCTTTAAGGGTATGACTGATCACAAAATTATCAATCCAGCCTGGAGATTTTTCCTGTAACGGCGCCCATTTCCAGTTCCCCCCACGCTCACGTAACTGTGGCAAAGAAAACCCCCAGGAAGTCGCCATCAAGAGGCCATCCAAATCATCGGCCGTATCAACACCTTGCCAAAGCTTATGGCTGTTACTAACCAGGCTCGCTAACTTGTCTCTAAAACGCTCATTGTCGAGCTCATCATAACTTTTTAAGTCCGCCTCGCCATATCCTAGCGCCAACGCAGTGATATAAATATTATGCTCGTCTAAATCGGCAACCGTATACTTATCACGATAACGAGGCTCCCATAGGGCATTCCAACTAGTAGGTGGCTCTGTAATTTGGTCTGCATTGTAAATCAACCCATAGGGCCCCCAAGCAAAGGGCGCACCATAAGGTTGGCCTTGATACGTTAAATGCGGCAAATATTGGAAACTGCTATCCACCTGAGCATAATTAGGAATATTGTCGAGGTTCAAAGGTAACAACAAACCCAAATCAAACATTCGAAACCGTTTGTCATTGATACGGTTATGCGCAGGGCTGAGAATATCGGCTGTTTTCAAACGTAACGCACGAAAACAGTCTTCTGTTTCAGCGATATAGCTGACTTCCAAATGCAGTTCTACGCCATATTTTTCTTGTATAAGACGCTCAAAACTCTGGCGTTGAAGAGTAGGCGCATAGCCTTCCCAAACCAGTAGCCGCAACACTTGTGCCTGCGTTTCCGCCGTGCCAGGAGAGGCCATTGATAGCAGCAGAATAAACAGGCTACTTCTTTTCAGCAGCCATGTGAGAGCATTACAGTTAATCATATTTATTATATCAGTACGTTCGTACGCGCTTATAAACCCTCTTATCTACTAACTAAGCATCAAGACCATTACAGTACTTATTCAGACTAGTTAATATCCGATTATTTTCAAGCTAATCAGTCAATAAGAGCTCAAAAACTCACAACGCTACATTCTCTGTGCGACTACTACCAGCTCTATCAAAAAAGGGGCCTAAGCCCCCTTTAAATCTAGTCGAAAAATACTCAGTGGCTACTGCGTAACCTTAAGGTTTATTTCAACACGCCGATTAGATGCGCGTCCCAACGCCGTCGTATTATCCGCTACCGGATAACGTGAGCCGTAACCGGTTGTATAGAGCCGGCCTGAAGCAACGCCCTGACTTGCCAAATAGTTCACAACGCTGGCAGCACGCTGTTCACTCAAGCGCTGATTCAACGCTGCGCCACCAGTAGAATCCGTATGCCCTGCCACATCAACTCGTGTTTTATTATATTCACCAATCACTAATGCCACCGAGTCCAGCGTCGAATAAAAACGTGCTTTCAATTCTGCACGGCCGGTATCAAAGGTAATATTGCCAGGCATAATGAGTTTGATTTCATCACCTACTCGCTGAACACGTACACCCGTGCCTTCCAGGCGCTGTCGTAAAACAGCTTCCTGGCGATCCATGTAATAACCAACACCACCACCCACAGCTCCGCCAGCAGCAGCACCAATCAACGCGCCTTTACCGCGATCATCGTGGTTTGCTAGGGCGCCAATAAGCGCACCACTGAGCGCACCAATGCCGGCACCTTTTGCCGTATTGCTGGTTTTTTGCTCGCCCGTATAAGGGTCAATAGAAGCGCAGCCTGTTACCAGCATGGCCGCCAAAGAAAGTCCTAACAATTGTTTTTTCACGCGATAACTCCTGAGAAATTTAAAATTATTATAATGCGATGTAGACAACCAATTACCGAAATCGACTCCACCGCTGACAAAAGAATATCCCTGTCACGTTACTTTTTTACAGCCTCAGCCGGTGGTTCCTGATAATGACCTGAAGGTAAATACCTCGCCAAAAATTCAAACACCTGCCGCCTTATTTCAAACGATTCATTAGCCAGCTGATGCCTAGCTTCGGGAATAAAGTGGATCGTCGGATCGTTAAATACGCGTTTAATCGTTGTTAAATTAAATCGCCAATCAATCGTTTCATCCTCACCACCTTGAATAATTACCGGCGACAAGTCCAGCCGCACTCGTTTAAAGCGCTTAACCCACTGAATCAAGGCGCCCACCCAGTTAACCGCAACACGTCGATTTTGTAAGGGATCGGCATGTTCAACAAAATGCGCAAAATCCGCATTATGAGACGAGCTGACAAAAGTACGTTTAACACTTTTTACAAAAGGTCTTAACAGTAGATACATAAGGCGTAATTTTCGCCATTCAGCAGGCCTGACCAAGGGCGCCAGCAACACTGTAGACGCAAAGGGCGTCGTGCTTGCATTAAATTTATGTGCTGCCAAATATTCCATGATGATAGCGCAACCTGTGCTGATGCCGACCACATGGCAAGGCACATCAACGTGCTGTTTATGCAGATCAACAAAATGTGCCAACACTCGTACGTATTCCTGAAAATCACCGATCTCACCTGTTCCCCCACTTGATAAACCATGCCCCGGCAAGTCATAAATCAAAACCGCATACTCGCGCTGCAAGCAAAACTCGATCAGATGTTTGTAGAGGCCGCTGTGATCAAAGTAACCATGCAGGATAAGCACCGTTGCACGAGGAGGCTTCTCAGGCGGGCAATAGTAATGAGTGGCAAGCTGATATCCATCGACCTCAACATAACCAAAACGGTGCTGTACGTTATGCAAATGCGCATTGAAATCCAGTTGGTAATAACGGCAGTAAGATGCTTCCATTGGGCTAAGCATTTGTGCACATGAAAACTCGAAGGCCTGCCATTGCGCCTGAATGCTCTCTTTATCCCAGTCAAATGACATAATCTGCTGTTCGTTATTATTTCTCATATTAAGAGAATAGCAAAAGCCAACAAAAAAGCCGCCCCTGTTTTGCAGGGAAGCGGCTTTCTTTATTTTAGCTAGCTTAGTGCCAAGTCAGCACGGCAACGCTCTATTAACCATTTTTCGCGCGCTCTTCCAGCATGGCGACAGCAGGCAATACTTTGCCTTCAACATACTCAAGAAACGCTCCTCCACCTGTGGAGATGTAAGAAATCTGTTGTTCGATGCCATACTTATCAACAGCCGCCAACGTATCGCCACCACCGGCTATAGAAAAAGCATCACTATCTGCGATGGCTTTGGAGAGTACTTCGGTACCATTGCCAAACTGATCAATCTCAAACACGCCCACTGGGCCGTTCCAAATAATCGTGCCTGCGGTTTTCAGCATTTCCGCCAACGCCACGGCTGATTCAGGACCGATATCCAGGATCATGTCGTCGTCAGCCACATCCGCTGCGGCCTTAACCGTTGCTTCCGCTGAATCGCTAAATTCCTTGGCAACCACAACATCCGTTGGAATAGGAATACTAGTTTTGGCCATCAAAGTCTGCGCATCACCGATCAAGTCATGCTCACACAGAGATTTCCCGACCGGGTGCCCCGCGGCGGCAAGAAACGTATTAGCGATACCGCCGCCAACAATCAACTGATCCACCACGCCGCAAAGAGATTCCAGCACTGTCAATTTTGTAGATACTTTAGAGCCACCAACAATTGCCACCATCGGGCGCTTAGGTTCCAATAACGCCTTTTTCAACGCATCCAGTTCACCGGCTAGCAACGGCCCTGCACAGGCGATTGGTGCAAACTTACCGACACCGTGAGTAGAAGCTTGGGCGCGGTGCGCAGTACCAAAGGCATCCATCACATAGATGTCACACAACTCAGCCATTTGCTTTGAAAGTTCGTCATCATTGGCCTTTTCACCACTGTTGAACCGTACGTTTTCAACCACGACCACTTCGCCATCAGCAACTTCTACGCCGTTCAGCCAATCACGCTCAAGGCGTACCGGTTTGCCCAACAGGCCACTAAGGTGTTCAGCCACCGGTGCTAATGAAAACTCTTCCTGTTCCTGCCAGCTTAAACCTTCCTTCGGACGGCCAAGATGAGACATCACAATCACTTTAGCGCCAGCACTCAGAGCATGCTCAATGGTTGGCAGAGAAGCACGGATACGGGCATCGCTGGTCACTTTGCCATCTTTAACGGGCACGTTAAGGTCTTCGCGAATCAATACACGTTTTCCGGCCAAATCTAGGTCGGTCATTTTCAATACGTTCATTGGCTGTTTCTCTTCTTAAATTTTGATTACAGATTTTTTAACTGGCAGGCCACATCGAGCATGCGGTTGGCATAACCCCACTCGTTATCAAACCAGGCCATTACCTTCACCAATCGACCGTCGGTGATACCGGTTTGCCCACCATCAACGATGGAGGAACGCGGATCATGGTTAAAATCACAGGACGCCAACAACTCATCGGTAAAGCCCAAAATGCCTAACAACGGGCCGTTTGCAGCCTCTTGCAATACGCCGTTTACTTCATCAACACTGGTATCACGTGACATTAACATGGTGATATCCATGATCGATACATTGACCGTCGGCACCCGAATTGCGGTGGCAGTAAACTTGTTTTCATAGCGCGGCAGAATACGTGCTATACCTTTCGCCAGTCCGGTTTCCACGGGGATAATCGAATTACTGGCACTGCGCGTGCGGCGTAAATCCGTATGGTGGTAGGCATCAATCACCGGCTGATCATTCATCGCCGAGTGAATGGTGGTGATATGACCGGATTCAATACCGATGACATCACCCAGACTCTGAATAACCGGAATAATGCAGTTGGTGGTACAGGAGGCATTAGAGATAATGCGATCACTTGCCTTAATCTGCTCATGGTTAATACCATAAACAATAGTCGCATCCACATCTGCTTCAGCGGGCTGGGAAAACAACACCCTCTTGGCACCCCGATCAAGATGTTGCTGAGCCGCTGCGCGGTCACTGAAAACGCCCGAACACTCCAGCACCAGATCAATTTCCAGCTCTTTCCAAGGCAAGTCATCCAACGTTGACTGGTGCGTTACGCGAATTTCATCGCCGTTAATCAGCAAACCCTGTGGCAGCATTTTCACCACACCAGCAAAACGCCCGTGGGTGGAATCATATTTGGTCAGATGAGCAATGGTTTCCAGATCCGCAGGTTCATTAATGGCAACAACCTGTAACCCTTCGCAGTGCAACGTCTCATATAACGCGCGCAGCACACAGCGTCCGATACGGCCGTAACCATTAATAGCAATCCGATAACTCATGAGCCTTCCCTACCTCTAAAGCAGCAAGCCCTAAAGCAGCTGATCCGAAACCAGTTCACTAACCGTGGCAGTCACGTTTTCAACCGTGAAGCCAAAGTGCTCCATCAGTTCGCCGCCTGGTGCAGATTCGCCAAAGGTCGTCATGCCAATAATGCGACCATCCAAACCAACATATTTGTACCAGTAGTCAGCGTGTAGGGCTTCAACAGCAACACGTGCCGTTACACCCGCAGGCAAGACTTGCTCACGGTAAGCGGCATCCTGTGCTTCAAAGACATCGGTACACGGCATAGAAACAACACGTACTGCGACACCATCGTTTTGCAGCTGTGTTGCCGCCTTCATAGCCAGACCCACTTCAGAACCGGTTGCAATAATAATGGCCTGTGGCGCTTGATCAGAATCCAACAGCACATAAGCACCGCGACTAACATCCGCGACTTGCTGTGCATCGCGTGGCATTACTTCCAAACCCTGACGAGAGAAAATCATCGAAGTCGGACCGTCAGCACGCTCAATTGCAGCCTTCCAAGCCACCGCAGATTCGACTGTGTCGCAAGGGCGCCATGTCGACATGTTTGGCGTGGTACGCAGAGAAGCGACCTGCTCAACCGGCTGGTGAGTCGGGCCGTCTTCACCCAGACCAATCGAGTCATGGGTATACACAAAAATGGCACGCTGCTTCATCAAAGCAGCCATGCGCAGTGCGTTACGTGCATATTCCATAAACATCAGGAAAGTGCCGCCGTAAGGAATAAATCCACCGTGTAAAGCCATACCATTCATGGCTGCCGACATACCAAATTCACGCACGCCGTAGAAAATATAGTTGCCGCTGGAATCTTCAGGCGTCAGGGGTTTGCTGCCGCTCCAGTTAGTCAGGTTAGAGTGCATCAGGTCAGCTGAACCACCAAGCAATTCAGGCAACATTGGCGCGTAGGCTTCAATACTATTCTGAGAGGCTTTACGCGTGGCTACTTTTTCAGCGGCCTGCTGTGCACCAGCAATGAAGTCCTGCGCTTTCGCAGAAAAATCGGCGGGTAGCTCGCCCTTCATACGACGTTCAAATTCACCTGCTTCAACAGGGAATGCCGCTCGGTAATCAGCAAAACGTTGATTCCAGCTATCTTCCTGTTGCTGACCACGCGTTTTAGCGCTCCAGTTTTCGTACACATCGGCGGGTATTTCAAACGGCCCATATTCCCAACCCAGTGTTTCGCGTGCCGCTTTAATTTCTTCAGCACCTAATGGCGCGCCGTGTACACCTTCGGTGCCCTGTTTGTTTGGCGAACCAAAGCCAATCACTGTTTTACAACAGATCAGTGTAGGACGAGCCGTATCGGCACGAGCGGCTTCAACCGCCGCACGGATTTGCTCAGGGTCGTGGCCATCGACATCAGGGATAACTTGCCAGCCATAGGCTTCAAACCGTTTTGGCGTGTCATCGGCAAACCAGCCTTCAACCTGGCCATCAATGGAGATGCCATTGTCATCGTAAAACGCAACCAATTTGCCTAGACCCAACGTACCAGCCAATGAACACACTTCATGGGAGATACCTTCCATCAGGCAGCCATCGCCCGCAAAGACATAGCTGTAGTGATCAACAATTTCATGGCCCTGTTTGTTGAACTGTGCCGCCAATGTTTTTTCTGCCAGCGCCATGCCTACCGCGTTAGCCAAACCCTGTCCCAACGGGCCCGTAGTCGTTTCAACACCTGGTGCATAACCATACTCAGGGTGCCCAGGAGTTCTCGAACCCATCTGACGGAAGTTTTTCAGATCATCAATATTCAGATCATAACCACTCAGGTGCAACAAAGAGTACAGCAACATCGAGCCGTGGCCGTTAGACAATACAAAACGGTCACGATCCGCCCACTCGGGGTTTTCAGGGTTATGTTGCAGATAGTCGTTCCACAGCACTTCGGCGATATCCGCCATGCCCATCGGCGCACCGGGGTGACCGGAATTGGCCTGTTGTACGGCATCCATACTCAGGGCACGAATGGCATTGGCTAAGCGAAAACGGGGGGCTACTGGGGATGACATTGAAACTACCTCTGGACTGTTTGATCGCCCCGCAACGGGACGTCGAAATTTGCAAGGCGCATATTTTCACTTAACTGACGCCAAGCATCAAATCTAATTGCATGTCCTTGCCTTAAAAATCTATATCAACATTTATTGATATAGATTTGCCAAGACCAATTTCAGCTACTATAGTTACCCCCCATGCCATACTCCGCGACAACATTAGTGCCACAAATCAGCCTGTCTGATATTACTCCGGCACTCGCATTAGCCTGCAAAGCCGCAGCTGACCCGCTGCGGCTTCAAATATTACGCACCTTAAAAGCTGAGTCATTTGGTGTGCTAGAGCTATGTCAAATTTTGGAGTTGGCACAATCTAAACTTAGCCACCACCTAAAAGTATTAGCTAATGCCAAGCTGGTGGCCACGCGTCGTGACGGCAACTCTATTTTTTATCGTCGGCCACTACTCGATCTAGGTGCGCCGTTAGCAGGATTTGTTCAGGCACTGTTTAAAACCGTTGATAGTGAAGTGCTTAATAACGACGTCATCGACCGTATTAACCACATTAAAGCCGATCGCTCGCGCCTGTCGCTGGATTTCTTTGCCAAGAACGCAGCTAAATTCCGGGAGACACAGGAACTGATTACTGAAAATTCGGAATATGTGCTGCAAGCGCGTGAGCTAATCAAACTTACAGGATTATCTAATAACGCAACGGCTATCGAAATAGGTCCCGGCGAAGGTCGCTACCTGCCAGAGCTAGCACAGCGTTTTGCCGAAGTGCACGCCATCGATAACTCGGCAGCGATGCTAACTCTGGCAAAACAACACAGTGCCGACAAACATCTCGATAATATTCAGTTTATTCACGGCGAAACCAGTGATGCCATCGCCCAACAGCTGAAAGCTGACTTTATCGCCTGCTATATGGTGCTGCACCATATTCCATCACCGCACATTATTTTTGAACAGTCCGCACAATTACTTAACGCTGGCGGTTATATGCTGGTCGCCGAACTGTGCCACCACGATCAAAACTGGGTAAAGGAAAGCTGCGGCGATCTGTGGCTGGGCTTTGAACCCGAAGAACTTAAACACTGGGCACAAACTGCTGGTTTGACACCCGTTCAAGATTTGTTTCTGGGACTGCGTAACGGCTTCCAGATCCAACTACAACTTTTTAGAAAAACCGACTCAAAGGGACAATGACACCATGAGCAATTACTCAGTATTCACCTCCGAATCTGTGTCCGAAGGACATCCTGATAAAATGGCCGATCAGATTTCTGATGCCATTCTGGACGCGATTATCGCCGACGACCCCGACGCCCGTGTAGCGGTTGAGACCCTGGTAAAAACCGGCATGGCGGTCATCGCCGGTGAAGTGCGCACCAACACTTACATTGACCTGGAAGATTTAGTTCGTCAGGTCATTCTGGATATCGGCTACGATAGCTCAGACGTTGGTTTTGATGGCGCATCCTGTGCAGTTCTGAACGCCATCGGCAAACAGTCTCACGACATCGCCATGGGCGTTGATGAAGATGACAAAAAAGAACTCGGCGCGGGCGACCAGGGTTTGATGTTTGGTTACGCTACCAATGAAACTGAAGTTCTCATGCCGGCACCTATTACCTATGCTCACCGATTGGTAGAACGCCAAGCACAACTACGTAAAAACGGCGTATTACCCTGGTTACGTCCAGATGCCAAAAGCCAGGTTACTTTGCGTTACGCCGAGGGTAAACCGGTTGGCGTTGATGCTGTGGTTTTATCCACTCAACACAGCCCTGACATTTCGCTTTCTGACCTACGGGAAGCAGTGATGGAAGAAATCATCAAACCTGTTTTGCCTGCTGAATGGCTAAACAGCGATACCCTGTATCACATCAATCCAACTGGCCAGTTCATCATTGGTGGTCCAATGGGCGATTGCGGTCTGACCGGTCGTAAAATCATCGTTGATACTTACGGTGGAATGGCTCACCACGGTGGTGGCGCATTCTCGGGCAAGGATCCATCCAAAGTGGATCGCTCGGCTGCTTATGCCGGTCGTTATGTGGCGAAAAACATTGTTGCTGCTGGCTTGGCTGATCGTTGTGAAATTCAAATTTCCTACGCCATTGGTGTTGCCGAGCCAACGTCCATCAGCGTCAATACTTTTGGCACTGGTAAATTGAGCGATGACGCCATTGTTAAGCTTGTTCGCGAACACTTCGACCTGCGACCTGCTGGTCTGATAAAAATGCTGGATCTGAAGCGCCCGATTTATCGTGCCACGGCGGCTTACGGTCACTTTGGCCGCGAAGAGCCAAACTTCACCTGGGAACGTACCGACAAAGCTGTCGCATTAAAAGCCGCACTGTAAATAACACCTGTCATTTCGACTGAAGGGAGAAATTTTTTAACGACATAAAGACCTCTCCCTTCAGTCGGGATAACAATATTAATTAATCATTTTAGGACGACATTATGACTGACTACAAAGTAGCCGACATCAGCCTTGCCGAATGGGGCCAAAAAGAAATTGGTATTGCCGAAACTGAAATGCCTGCACTGATGGCATTACGCACTAAATATGGCAACGAAAAGCCTTTAGCCGGCGCCAGAATTCTGGGCTGTATTCACATGACCATCCAGACTGCCGTACTAATCCAAACACTGGAAGCACTGGGCGCAGAGGTTCGCTGGACGTCTTGTAACATCTTCTCAACACAAGATCACGCCGCTGCTGCTATTGCGGCTGCTGGCACACCTGTTTTCGCCTGGAAAGGTGAAACAGATGAAGAATACGACTGGTGCCTGGAGCAACAAATCCTCAAAAACGGTCAGCCTTGGGATGCCAATATGGTTCTCGATGATGGCGGCGATCTAACGGCCCTGTTGCACGAAAAATATCCACAGATTCTGGAAAACGTACACGGCATCACTGAAGAGACTACCACTGGCGTGCACCGTCTTTACGACATGCTGGAAAAAGGCGAGCTAAAAGTTCCGGCTATTAACGTCAACGACTCAGTAACA
Source organism: Pseudomonadales bacterium (assembly GCA_036960805.1). Classification (GTDB taxonomy): domain Bacteria; phylum Pseudomonadota; class Gammaproteobacteria; order Pseudomonadales; family IMCC2047; genus IMCC2047. The sequence continues at coordinate 35,928 of JBALXL010000003.1, read as the reverse complement.
AAATCTAAAAACGACAACAAATACGGCTGTCGCCACAGCCTGAACGATGCTATCAAACGTGGCACCGATCACCTGTTGTCAGGTAAAAAAGCCTTAGTTATTGGCTACGGCGATGTGGGCAAGGGTTCCGCACAATCGCTGAACCAAGAAGGCATGATTGTTAAGGTCAGCGAAATCGATCCCATCTGTGCTATGCAGGCCTGCATGGACGGTTTTGAAGTTGTATCGCCTTACATCGACGGTGTTAACACTGGCGAATTAAGCTGCATTAACCGCGACTTATTAGGCAAAACGGATCTGATTGTAACCACTACCGGCAACGTCAACGTGTGTGACAAAAACATGCTGCAAGCGTTAAAAAATGGCGCAGTGGTTTCCAACATCGGCCACTTCGACAGCGAAATCGACACTCAGTTTATGCGTGATAACTGGGAATGGGATGAAGTAAAACCACAGGTTCACAAAATCTACCGCGACCGCGCTGCCAATGACCATTTACTGCTGTTATCCGAAGGCCGTCTGGTTAACCTGGGCAACGCTACAGGTCACCCGTCACGTATCATGGATGGCTCCTTCGCTAACCAGGTATTAGCACAAGTTTACCTGTGGGATCTGAAGTTCGCTGATCAGGACGACAACCGTAAAGCTGAATTGCTTACCGTTGAAGTACTGCCTAAAGAGTTGGATGAAGAAGTTGCTCAACACATGGTGAGCGGTTTTGGTGGCGTGATTACCAAACTCACACCAACGCAAGCCGATTACATTAACGTGCCGCAAAACGGTCCGTTCAAAGGTGATGCTTACCGCTATTAAGCTTTAGTGTTTTAACAAGCTGGCGCTGAAATTGTCAGCCCCAGCTTGTTTTCCAATCACCACCTTCCCCAAATCAACAAACAACACCTCCTTCAATTTCACTCTAAATTCAACCCTGTCATTTCGACCTTTCGGAGAAATCTTTATACTCCGTAATAACATTACCTTTTCGTTCAGAATGACATTCAAACATGCGTATACCACGAATATTCATTGATGTGCCGTTTGGCCCAAACCAAACAATTGAACTACCAAAAGAAACCAGTCATTACCTGTCTCGCGTTTTACGATTACCTCTTGATGCGCAATTACGGGTATTTAATGGTTTAGGCGGCGAATATCAGGCCCACATCAGCGCAGCCAGCAAGAATGCTATGAGCCTTGCGATTGGCGAGTTTGATTCCACTGACAACAGCTCTCCACTGCATATTCACCTTGGTATTAGCCTATCAAAGGGGGATCGCATGGACTTTGTGATTCAGAAGGCAACTGAACTGGGCGTGACTGAGATTTCGTTACTAAACAGCGAGCGTACGGAAGTTAAACTCAAGGGTGATCGATTAAATAAGCGTGTCGAGCATTGGCGCAAAGTAGGCATCAGCGCCTGCGAGCAGTGCGGCAGCAACCGGGTTCCGGTTATTCACCCCCCGGTAAATTTAGCTCAGTGGCTAGACAACCGCGATGAACCGATCAAGCTGATCATGCAGCCCGGCACCAACCAGCCATTCCAGCAAAGCAAACCAGCAACTGTTGCGCTGCTAGTAGGCCCAGAGGGCGGTTTTTCTGATTTGGAAGTTCAAACGGCTAATAAGGCAGGCTTTGACAGCATCAGTCTCGGCCCGCGTATTTTACGTACCGAAACTGCACCGTTAGTGGCGATCAGCATCTTGCAACACCACTGGGGAGATTTGAATTAGCAGGAACAACAGTCTGACTAAGTGAGAAACCTCATCGACAGACCAAACAGCCTATTATTGAGTAAGCTCAGAGGCTTGTAATTGCTCCTCAACAAACACCAGGTTTGGCACACTAGCTTCTTTACCATGCACTCGCACCGCAGCAATTTCAGACTGACTAAGCTGCGCGCTTACGGCTTCAATATCTTCTTCTCGAAGCGTCATTCGGTGCGGTTCATCCTGCACCAGCAAGCCCCAAAAATTTTGGCCTTCATATTCAGAGCTGCGATTTAAAATCACAATACAGGCTTTTTCCGAGTGTTTTTTGAGGCTGCCACCCGATAAATTCTCAAAACACACCACCGGTATACGCATGTTTCGCCAATATTTATGCCCCAGAATCCAGCCTTCCTTATGAGACTCCACAATCAGTCCACCTAATGGTGTTACATCTACCAGCAGGTTATCCGGCACTAATAGCTGTCGATCCTGCAAGGCAACAAGCGCACTTAATATACTGTCTTCACTCATTTTTTAGTCCTGTTTACGCTCTCAAGCTTCCTGAGCTTCAAACTCAGCGCCGGTTAACTCACTAATTGCTTCAAGCAAATCAGATTCCTGGAAAGGTTTACCCATAAAGCGGTTAACACCAATTTCCCGAGCACGCGCCTGGTGCTTCTCACCCGTTCTGGAACTGATCATAACGATAGGGATATGACTAAACATTTCATCATGTCGCATTAACGATGCCAGCTCGAAACCATCCATCCGTGGCATTTCAATATCCAGCAACATAATCGTAGGCACAACTTCCTGCAGCTTAGTCATCGCCTCGACACCATCTTTGGCAAGAATAACTTCCATGCCATGACGTTCTAACAATCGTGATGCCACTTTACGTACTGTCACCGAGTCATCCACCACCATCACACGTAAGTGATCAGGTACTGCCTCGACGATCTCCTCTTCGTATTCAATGCCTTCTTTAGCAAGGTGCTCACGAATCATCGATGCCATATCAAGAATCAGTACGACACTGCCATCACCAAGAATGGTGGCGCCAGACATGCCCGGCACATTACTCAGCTGCGGCCCTAACGGTTTCACAACAACCTCACGGCTACCACTAATGCTATCAACTTGAACCGCAATCGCATGGTCACTGGTACGTACCAAAATCACCGGTAAGGGTAATACACCCGCTTGCACCGGCGACCCGTGAGTACGGCCAACAAAATCACCCAAATAATGCAGGTCATACTTCACGCCCGCATATTCAAACTCAGGGCCGTCTTCTTTGAAATACTCTTCCAGCTCGTAAGGGTTAATCCTCACAACCCCTTCAATAGAACTCAACGGCAAGGCAAAAGTTTCTTCACCGACATTTACCATCAGCGCACGGCTAATCGATACAGTGAAAGGTAAGCGCACGGTAAAGCAGGTTCCCTGTCCGACCTCAGAACTAATACTGATGCTACCGCCTAACTGGCGAATTTCACTGTGCACCACATCCATTCCAACACCGCGCCCGGAAATTTGCGTTACCTTTTCGGCGGTACTAAAGCCCTGCTGCAGAATAAATTGCAGCACTTCGTGATCCGTTAATTTAGCATCGGCCGCCATCAAACCACGTTCAATGGCCTTGGCTCGTACTCTATCAATAGCAATGCCCGCGCCATCGTCCTGTAGCTCCAGCACAATATCACCGCCATCACGATTCAATCGTAATGTCACCTGACCCGTATCGGATTTACCTGCCGCGACACGTTGATCAACGGCTTCTATACCATGATCCAGGGCGTTACGAACCATGTGTTCCAGCGGAGCAGTCATATGCTCCAGCAAGGAACGGTCAAGCTCGGTTTCAGGGTTTTTAAAATCAAGATCAACCTGTTTATTCAGCTCGCTACTTAATTGGCGCACAATACGACGTAAGCGAGGCACCACTCTTGAGAAAGGCACCATTCGCGCCTTCATCAAACCTTCGTGCAATTCGGTATTGGTACGTGATTGTTGTAACAACAGGTTTTCAGTAATTCGCACTTGATCCGTTAAGGTTTCCTTCAAATCGAACAAATCCGAAACCGATTCCATCAAGGCACGAGATAACTCCTGCATACGGCTATAGCGGTCCATCTCCAGAGGATCAAAACCCTCATGAGTTGGGCCTTCGCGCTCCTGCCGGAATAAAATCTGGATTTCCGTTTCATTTTCAAGACGCCTAAGCTGTTCACGTAAACGCTCAACGGTAGAGCCCACTTCCTCAATCGAGTAACCGTAATTATTAACCTGCTGCTCAACACGTGAACTCGACACACTGGTTTCACCAGCCAAATCAACCAACTGTTCCAGCAAGGCAGATGAAACACGTACATTGTCCTGCGCAGGCTTACGTGCATCCTGCTGCATGGTGTCTTGTTTCGTTGGAACGGCTGCAGACGGAACAATATCTACCCTTTCCAGCTCCTGCTTCGCTTCGTTATAACTGGTATTGAGTCGTTCCAGCCAATCTGAAAGCTCCGTTTGGGCGGCTTCCTGAGGCAACTCTTCAACATCAATTGTCGCTAGCACTTCACCGAAAACAAGACATAAATCACCGGCCTCATTGAGAGAGGCTTGATATGCCGCATTCTGGAAAGCGTCAAGATTGGTGCGCATATCGGCAAGCAATTCGCTGGCATCAATATCCGGCTGACTACTGCTTTTTATCTGCGCTGTGAGTTGTTGCAATAATGCTTCAGCACTAGCCGTGTCATCAACTTTCACATCACCCGTGTGGCGATAATGCTGAACTCGGCTTATCAGATCGTCAGCAGAGCCACACCGTAATTGCGTTTTCAGCTCGCCGAGCATATCCACGATACGATCATCGCAAGCATGGACTATGTCATACAGAGCAGGAGTGAGCCCCAACTTACCCTCAGACACAAATTCATAGACCGATTCCAGTTCGTGACTCAGATCACCAACCGCCATGATGCCGGCCATCCTGGCGCCGCCCTTCAGCGTGTGCAGACAACGCTGTAATTCATCTAACGCAAGAGTATCGGCACTGTCTTCAATCCAGCGCTGTTTTGCCGCGGAAGCTTGCTCAAGTATTTCGTCAGCTTCCTCAAGGAAAATCTCAACCAACTCGGCATCAGGTTCTTCTTGAGGAGCCGAATCAACTGGCGCAGAAAAAATCATTTCCGGCATATCAACAGCCACAGCAACATCTTGCTCGGGTTCAATATCAGTCGGCTGTAAATCTGCTTCTAGGCGATTAACCAATTCCCCGGTATCAGTCACCGCTTCGCTGGCTGCGACCTGATCAAAAATCCCGATCAAGCCATTATTTGCGGCATCCAATGCATCCAATGCCGCATCGTCTAATTGCACTTGCTGAGTTAACACCCGTGCCAATGCGTTCTCGATACCCGCTAACAATTTCTGCAGCGGCGGCATATCCACTTCGTCTGCGGCTTCACGCAACAATTTAGCGTGCTTGTGCAGCGGCTCCAGCTCAGCACTATCAGCTTGTGGTTGCTGACGCCAATCTTCATAGCCATCGGTCAGATCACAAATACGATCAATATGGTCACGAATAAAGCCCTGTCCTGGCGATACAGATACTTGCTCTGTTTCTGCTTGCGGAGTAAAGCTTTCCGTCAGGCGCTTCAGCTGGGCAATAAAATCTTCACTGCCTTCTAATGCCTGCTGTGGGTATTCTGGGAGATTAGACGCGGCATGCGCCATCATGTCATGTGCCGTGCGTAGCGCTTGCAACACTTCAGCATCAACGGGTTCTTCTGCGTTAATTAACGCAATCGACAGCTCTTCGGTAGGCTCAGCAACACTGGCAAAAACATCCAGGGCAGCCATTTTTGCGCTGCCTTTAAGAGTGTGGAGCGCCCGATACAACTCGTCGCTTATTAGTACCGGCTCTCCAGTCGGATGTACGGTGTTAATAAAGTCCTGCAACGTCGCAAGATGCTGCTCTGTCTCTTTTACAAACAACTCATAAAGAACCGTATCAGAATCTTCGTCGTCTTCATCACCGTCTTTCTGATCATCAATAGCTGAAACTAGGTTTGCTACCTCAGGCAACGCTTCATCCAACAAATCTTCAGGTCCCTCATCGTCAGAAGGCTCTTGATATTCTGAAAACGCTTCATACGTTACAGACTCTTGCTCTACTGTTGGCTCTTGATCAGCTATCGGTTCGTCAAACTCAGCGAATGATTCAGCGTCATCAAGAGGCTCTAAAGACTCATCAAAGGTGTTATCTAATTCGGCAGTCAATAGCTCGCTGCTCAACTCGTCACTTTCTTCGACGATATCTTCAACGGCAGGAACATCAGGGATGTCAGCAGTTTCATTGCTGTCAGAAGCGTCACCCGCATCGAAAGTTTCGCCAGCCATAATGGCTTCAGCACGTTCAATCCATGGCTGAACATCAATATCAGGGGCTGTTTTTGATTCAAAGTGCGACAACAGCGTTGGCAATGCGGGTCGAACATCATTCACTAGTTCGCAAATAGATGAACTGGCAGCCAACTCGCCTTCAAGTAGTCGATTTATCATGTCTTCAATCGACCAGGACAGCTCAGAAATAATGCTCGCCTTAACCATGCGTCCACTCCCTTTCAAGGTATGGAATGCACGGCGTACTTCTTTGAGAGCGTCGAGGTTACTATTATCAGCAACATACACAGGCCAATGAATATCAATCTCTTCAAAAACTTCCTGCGCCTCTTCACTGAAAATTTCCAGAATCTCGTCATCAATCAGGTCATCGTCTGCTTCTGCTTCTGCTTCTGCTTCTGCTTCTGCAGGTTGTTCGAGATATTCAGTGTTGTCTAGATCAACTAAATCACCGCCGACGTCTAGCATTAATTCACTATCAACAGCCTCAATATTGCTAACTTCGTCAAACTCATTAGCAGGCAGCTCAAACTCAATCGTCTCAAAAGCATCCACTGGCTCGGAAGTGATTTCCTCGTCAATGTCATCCTCAACCAGCTCAGCGTCTTCTTGCTGACCTTTGGGCTGCTCTTCGACAAACTCAAACTCGCCACCTGGCTCGTCCGTACTGGAAGCATCATCCAGCGGCTCAAGAGACGTGTCATGCCACTCACTGGCATCAAAACTATCAACTACCTGATCTATCTCATAGCTATCCGCTGTTGCATCATCGCTACTAATACCATCCGTTTGTTCAACCGGATAACCCAGTCGAGCAATGTTAATATTCGCTCTCTCCAATACTGCTTTATTTGCTGGCTGGTGGAGGCTGACGCCTTCCAAACAAAATTCAACGCTGGCCATTACTTCAGCAAGCGCTTCAATAGCCTCTTCACTCGGCGCCCGCTGTTGGGCCAAAATATCATCTTCAACATATTGAGAAACAGACAGCACCAATTGCGCCGTGGCCGATTGAGACAACATCGCCAAACCACCGTAGGCACTGCGTAAGGTATTAGGTACTCGCTCAAGTAAGCTAAAGTTTTTATCGTCGGCCATAAAGGCATGAATCATGTCTTTGGCTTTACGCAAACTACTGAGGCTTTCGCTGATAACAACGTCTGCGGCAGCTCCCACTAAGGCAGAAGAACCACCCTGATCAACACCTCTCACATTACCAGCCAGGCTTTCTAGTTCAGCTTCAATAAATAGTAACGCTTCTGCAGTATTCAACAGCAACGAATCAGAAAGGTCTTCACCTGCTTGAATTTTTCCAGAAAGGGCATCAATTTGCTCCTGCACAACCAGTCGCGGAGCTTCCAAATTAAGCATCACTAAGGTACTGGAAATCTGATTTAAGCCAGACAACAATACATCCAGATCAACAGAGCTTTTATCAGTATTTCGCACATACAAATCGATGGCATCTTTAATACGTACTAGCTCTTCGCCAAGGGCAGAGGCAACAGTTTTGAAGGTTTCAGGATCGGGGCCAGCTAACAGGCTGGTTTTTTTGCCATACGCATCGCCCAGGTCATAACGATCCAGATCATACGCTTGACGAATAGATTGGATATGTGGGGCGGTCTGGCTGCTTTTTGCTACGTAATAGAGCAAGCCTTTCATAATGACCGGATGCGCTTGTCTATCTAGGGCAAAAACACCGGCTCTGATAAATTCTTTTATTTCACGCTCAAGACTGCGGAGCAACCCCAGAGAGGTATTGTTCAGCTCAGTTCCATCATGCAACAAACTTTCAATAAAAGCCGTCGCCACTTCCCATAACTGATTGATCGGCGCGTCTTGACAGATTTGTCTCAAGCGCGCCAGCACGTTAGATAAACGCGCCGTATTAACTTTAATCTCTTCTTTACGGATCAGGCCAACCAAGGCGAATTGATAAACCTGTCTCAGCTTACGCAGGTCACTTTGGCCTATCAGATCGAAGCGATCCTTAACCTCATCCGACGCACGCTCACGCGGCTCACCAAGATCAGGAGAAAACAACACCAGCTCATCAAGCGGCTCTTCACCTAACACCCGACGAATATCATTTACGACAGTCTGTAATAATGCAGGCGAATCTTCATCACCACTTTTTATGCGGCTTAAATAAGAGGGCATATAAACCAAGGCTTGAGCCAAGGCATTACATGCCTCGCCATTATCGATAGCCTGTTCATCCAACATTGCTTTTAGCAGGCTTTCAATTTCTTCAGCCAACATCACTGCGCCGCTAACACCGGCCATTTGCAACGAACCACGCACCTGATGGATGGCGTCATAGCTAGTCTGCAGATGCATTGACACAGCATCTTCAAGATAGGCTTCCAGTGCTTCCTGAGCCTTCAAAAGAGATTGTTCAATGTCAGCTTGAACCCAGTCCAGGTTCATTAAATCATGGGATTCACCCATAGTGACTCCGTTTTTTAATCCGGGCTAGCGGCATATACCGATGGCCACTTTAAATGATAGATCCGATTGTTTTATCGATTTACCAGCCGCTAATGATCAGGCCGCCGAAGCTGCCGGATCAACGCCCTCTTTATTTTCCATCTGCCCAACACTTACCGAGGCTTGGCCGACATTCGCCACATCACTCAACTCTGGTAAATCAGTGCTAATGGTTTCGTCCGCTGGCAATGTAAAACCAGATACCGAGCTACGCATATCTTTTGCCAGCTCCGCCAAGCTACCAATTGATCTAGCCGTTTCTTCCGTACCTGATGAGGTCTGTGTGGTAATTTCCTGAATTTCGCCCATGGTGCTCGCCACATCAACCGCCGCCAGGGACTGTTTGCCCGCTGCTTCAGAGATGCCTTGAATCAATTGCGCGAGGTTATTTGATACATCCTCAATTTCTTCCAGCGCTACACCCGCATCCTGAGCCAGTCGAGCACCCTGTACCACCTCTGCGGTGGTTTGTTCCATCGAGATAACCGCTTCATTGGTATCCGCCTGAATCGCTTTAACCAATACCTCAATCTGTTTGGTTGCAGCACCTGAACGTTCCGCCAGACGCTGTACCTCATCGGCTACCACCGCAAAACCACGACCCGCATCACCCGCCATCGAAGCCTGAATCGCAGCATTCAATGACAGAATGTTGGTTTGGTCAGCAATGTCGTTAATCAGGGAGATGATATCGCCAATTTCCTGCGAGCTTTCACCCAGACGTTTAATCTGCTTGGATGTTTTCTGAATCTGCTCACGGATTTTATCCATACCGTTGATGGTATTCTGTACCGCACCGGCACCTTTGTTGGCGATATCAACCGAGTTAATCGCTACTTTTGATGATTTATCAGCATCACCTGCCACCTCATCCATCGAGCTTACAATCTCTTTAATAGAGTCTGTTGCGTTGGTAATCGCTGCCGCTTGGCTGACCGATGCCTCGGATAAATAAGTCGCTGTCGAACGTGTATCATTGGCCTCTTGAGATACCTTTACCGAGGTCTGATTAATGGACACTACCAAGCTTCTCAATTGGTCAATCGAATAGTTAATGGAGTCAGCAATAGCGCCGGTAAAATCTTCGGTTACTGTTGCACTGACCGTCAAATCACCATCGGCCAAATCGGCCAGCTCATCCAGCAGACGCAAAATCGCATCCTGGTTTTTTTGGTTTGCCTCCTTTTGAGCGCCAAGCCGTTTCTCGTTTCTGCGGTAGATAATAAACAGCACCACCAAGGCAATAATCACCACAATTGCGATACGAGCGTAACGCTGCTCAGTGAACAGCAGATCAACACCATCATTCAGTTTTGAGGATTCCACTAACAATTGTGACGACACTGTTGAAATAGAATCAGAGTACCGGTTAATTCTTCGCAGGGTTGGCGAGGCATAAAAAATATTGTCGCCATTTTCCTGAAGCACTTGAAGCTGCGCCTTACCTTTACCCAAAATAGAGGCAACGCGTGATCCCGCAACGCCACGGCTGACAAGCCTCTGATGAATTCTCACCAATTCATCAATATTTAACTGGAAGGCTTTTGCTATCAACGGCTCATCCACACCTGACATAATACCGCTCAGGTTACGAAGTGCTTTTTCAACCAGCAAAGATTGTCTTTGCACCAACGCAACACTGTTTACATCAGCACGGTTACGAACCAGATAACTGGTTGCCTCATCATATTTTTCTTGCAGAGAAAACAAAGCTAGCCTAGTAACATCGGCTCTACTGGTTAAATCAAGCACGTGAGGTTTACTGGCAGCAATGGTGCGCACATCAAGCTCCATATGACCCCAGGTGTTTTGCACCTGATCAATTTCTTTCTGCAACCGCTGCACTTTCACGGGCAACTTGCCGCTCTCCGAACTCAGTACTAGCGTGTCCAGAATTCGAGAGAAATCATCAGCGCCTACCAATAGTTTTTCAAACGCGGTCTCATCACTCTCAGACGCCGCCTGAGAGAATCGTGCTAGCTGTTGAGAGATTGCCTGCAATTCATCTACACGAGAGATATATTCACGTTTACTACTATCATCTCCACTCGATGACGCTAACCAAACCATAAAAGCGGTTAACCCCAACACTAGAGCCACCACCAGCAGGACAATAGATCGTCTGCTAATCGAAGCACTCGAATTTAACTGTTTCATCTTTAACTCCCTAACAATTCAGCCCATCTAGGCTTCAAAACAAGTTATGCCGTAACGCTCAAAAACTCTGCGGTGTCGACTAATTGATGCAAACTAAATACCGTCCACAACTGTCCATCTTTTTCAAAACCGCCAGTAAAAAAGCTCTCGCTATCCGAATTTTCTACTTTTTCTTCAAATTGATCGTGACTTGAAAAGGTCTGCAAACCCAACACCTCATCAACAATAACACCACTGTAGAGGTCATCTTTTCTGATGGCCAGCACTCTTGTCTTAGCTGATGTCACGCAGGTTTTATTACCCAACATGGCTCCCAAATCGACAACCGACAACAAACGTCCGCGAATATTGGCAACACCATTGAGCCAATGTTTCACGCCAGGAACTTTGGTATAGGTAGGTAGCGTTAGCACTTCATCCACTTCCGACATTGGCGCCACATAAATTTGCCCCGCCAAACGAAAACCGATGCCTCGCCAGTCATCCGCTAACGCGTCTTCATTCGGCAGAGGTAACGCATTACGCGCACCAGCAGCTGAAATTTGAGCCAATAGCTCAAAAGGACTATTTTGCATCTCACTCATACCACACCCTTACCAGTGAAAATCAGGCTTTCAAGACTTCAGCAATCGCTGAAAATAATGCTGATTGAGCAACAGGCTTAACCAGGTAGTTGCTAGCGCCTTGACGCTGTCCCCAAACCCTGTCGGTTTCCTGGTCTTTGGTGCTAATCATAATCACAGGGATATGTGAGGTTTCAGCCGCTTTGGTTAGTTGTCGTGTGGCCTGAAAACCGTTCAGTCCAGGCATCACAATATCCATTAAAATGACATCTGGCTGCTGTTGCTTAGCCATCGTCACGCCATCGGCGCCATTGTCAGCTGAAAGAACGTCATAGCCTTTCTTTTTCAACATAACCTCATAGGCATAGGTTTCTGTTGGAGAATCATCGATTATCAGTACACTTGTCATAGCTCACCGGTATTAAAAATAATTAAGTCTAAAATCTGTTATTGCTTTAGGCCACGTTGCTGGAAATGACATGATCTCTGATAGCGCCTAACAGTTCTTCCTTGCTAAAAGGTTTGGTCAAATATTGGTCGGAACCAACAATGCGCCCCTTTGCTTTATCAAACAGTCCATCTTTACTTGATAACATGATCACGGGCGTCGATTTAAACTCTTTGTTGTTCTTAATCAACGCACACGCCTGATAACCATCAAGTCGCGGCATCATAATATCAACGAAAACAATATCCGGCTTGTGATCAACAATTTTGGACAAGGCATCAAAGCCATCCTCAGCCGTAATCACATTACAACCCGCTTTTTTCAATAAAGTGTCTGCGGTTTTACGGATGGTTTTACTGTCGTCCACAACCATTACCGTCAAACCACTAAATTCGTCACTCATTCATTCAACCTCAAATGCTCATTTGGCTTTGCTCTTTAAAGATAGTAGAAAATCTTTAAAGCGAAAGAATTTTTAATTATCGATGGGCTCCCCGTAATTCAAGCCTCTACGGTCACCTTTGAAATATTTACTCATCGTTTTAAAAAGAAGCAAAATCACCAAAAAACCTGTCACACAAGCCAGAGACAAGCGCTAAACTGCATGGTTCATTCCTGCACCATAAGTCGCTACAATGCTCATCCAAAAAGCTTATAGCAAAGCACCTCTTTAAAACCAAGATGACAGCAGGAAATACTGCAAATGACAATTAACGTCGGCATTGTGATGGACCCCATCGCGGATCTTAACTACCAAAAAGACAGCTCCCTGGCCATGTTGTGGGCGGCACAGCAACGCGGCTGGCAACTTAGCTACATGGAAATGGCCGACCTATACCTTCAAGATGGCGAAGCTCGTGCACGTATGCGCCCCCTTGAAGTCTTTCACGATGCCGACAAGTGGTATCAACTGGGTGAAGAGCAGGATCGCAATCTAGGCGAACTAAACGTCATATTGATGCGTAAAGACCCTCCTTTTGATAATGAGTTTCTGTATAGCACTTATATTCTCGAACGTGCCGAGACTCAAGGCGCCCTGGTAGTTAACCGCGCCCGCAGCCTTCGTGATTTCAACGAGAAGGTGTTTGCAACGCAATTTCCGCAATGCTGCCCGCCGGTATTGGTCAGTCGCGACATGAAACGCCTCCGCGCCTTCCATCAACAACACACAGACGTCATCTTCAAACCTCTAGATGGCATGGGCGGCGCCTCTATTTTTCGAGCGCAGGCAGGCGACCCTAACGTCAGTGTTATTTTGGAAACGCTGACCCAGCACGGTCAACAGCAAATCATGGCGCAACGTTTTATTCCTGAAATCAGCGCCGGCGACAAACGTATCCTACTAATAGATGGAGAACCCGTTCCCTACGGCCTGGCTCGCATACCCTCGCAGGGTGAAACTCGCGGCAATCTGGCTGCAGGCGGACGTGCCGAAGCGGTCGAACTGACCGAGCGTGATCACTGGATTTGTCAGCAAGTCGCACCTAAACTCAAGGCATCGGGACTACTGTTCGTGGGCCTTGATGTTATTGGCGACTACCTGACAGAGATCAACGTCACCAGCCCAACCTGCATTCGTCAATTAGATGAAGCGTTTGATCTGGATATCGCCAGCACCCTTATGGACTGCATAGAAAATAAATTGCCAAATTAAGATCCCAAACCGAGGTTAAACCCTGTTGTGACACAAGCAGCTATAGCACCAACACAAGCACCATCGTCACCTAAAGTCAGCAGCATTGACCGCTTGTGCTTCACCCTGTTTATTGCCGCAGCCCTGCACCTCACACTAATTGTAGGCATTGGCTTTGATGTCTATCACGGCAATCAAGCTAGCCCCTCTATAGAGGTAACCATTTCTCGTACGCCCAGCGAGATAGCCCCAGACGAGGCTGATTATATGGCTGCCGACAATCAGCTTGGTGGCGGTTTGCTCGCCGACGCAGCATTACCAAGCGTTACACAACTCAGCGAACACGTCAGTCAAGAAACAACCAACACCACACCAGAAGCACCGCCACCCTCGCAGAGCGAACAACAACAGCAACAAACCGCCGTTATCACCACACAAAAAGAAGCCGAACTTTCTGCATTGAGTTTATCCAAAAGCGCATCGCAGCAGGAAAAACTGGCTCAACTTGAAGAGAAAATCTCATTACAGGAACAAAGCATGGGCTTGGTAAGCCGCGATGCAGAGCTGAATATCTTTGACCAACTCCTAACCAAAGAGCGCACATTAAAAGTTAATTCGCTTGCCACACTAAAAACCCGTGACGCCTATTACGTCAAACAATGGATCGATAAAATCGAACGTGTAGGTCGCCTAAACTACCCTAACGAAGCATTACGTAAAAACATTGAAGGTAAGCTCAGTTTACAAGTAATTTTACTGGCTGACGGCACCATCCGTGAACTAAAAGTAATCAGCTCCTCCGGTCACCAGGTACTTGATGATGCCGCTATCAACATTGTTCGCCGCGCAGGTCATTTCGCCCCTTTTTCTTCAGAAATGAAAAAGCACTATGACCAACTCGAAATCACACGCGTATGGCAATTCACCAAGGACAACAAGAGCCTTAACCTTTCCGGCACCCGCCTCTAAAGCGCTGACTACTCTCATTATTGTCTGCTATCTACAATCAAGGCCGCTGATGCTTTTAATATCCTGATATCGGCAAAACAACGTACCCGCAGTTATTAACCACTTCACTTGATCTTTAGGGCGTTCACCCCCATATTTAAGATACAAAGCCTGGGGATTATCATGCAATCACTTAAACACCAATTTCTTATTTCCATGCCAAGCATGGCCGAATCGAATTTCGCCCATACCGTCACCTATCTTTGCGACCACGATGAAGATGGCGCAATGGGTTTAATTATCAATCGCCCCACCGATATTCCTCTGGATGAAATTTTCAGCCAACTTAATATCGACGACGATACTCGCGCACATGCACGCCAGCCTATTTACTCTGGCGGCCCAGTACAAACCGACCGTGGCTTTATTCTTCACCCCAATGACAAACAGTGGGACTCCACCGTCAACATCGCGGGCAACATCAGCCTCACCACATCCAAGGACATTCTCACCGCCATTGCGCGTGACGAAGGCCCCGAGGATTGCTTAGTCGCACTCGGCTATGCTGGCTGGAGCGCGGGACAACTGGAGGAAGAACTTGCCGACAACTTCTGGATAGTTGTGCCTGCTAGCGAAGACATTATCTTTAACACACCCCACGACGAGCGCCTTAATGCAGCCGTAGCCCAACTTGGTATCAGCCTGGAACAACTTTCTCCTGACTCAGGTCACGCCTAACGTATGGCATTGAACAAGACTCAACGTCGTATCTTAGCTTTTGATTTTGGCACTCACAGAATTGGCGTTGCCTTTGGCCAAGAGCTCACTGGCACCGCCACACCGCTAGCGATCATTCCTGCCCGTGATGGAGTTCCTGACTGGCAAACCATTGCCAAGCTGGTTGAAGAGTGGCTACCCGATGCCTTTGTGGTGGGCATGCCACTGAACATGGATGGCAGCGAAGGCCCCATTACACCTCGCGCCAGAAAATTCGGCAATCGTCTGCACGGCCGTTTTCACCGCCCTATTCATTCCATGGATGAACGTCTGTCGAGTGTTGAAGCCAGAGAAAAGCTGCACGATAGCAGCATTAAAAATTCTATCGGTCTGGACAGCATGGCCGCAACGCTTATACTCGAAAGCTGGTTCAGGGAACAAGTGCCTGAAGAGCGCCTTTAAAATAGCTTCTTAACGAGAATAGCACATTGCCATTAGCCGATATTGATTCACTGCTAGATGATCTTTACGATCGATTGTCAGCTCGAATTTCCGAACGCAACCTCCGCAACCCACTACTGGTCGGCATTCATACCGGCGGCAGCTGGATTGCCGAACGTCTGTACCCACGCCTTGTTGAGGCAGGCCTGATTAGCGATCCACTGGGCTCTCTAGACATCTCATTTTACCGTGACGATTTCACCCGTATTGGTTTGAACCCAAAAGTTAAACCGTCAGATCTACCTGTTGCCAGCGAAGACCGTCACATTATTCTGGTCGATGACGTATTAATGAGCGGTCGAACTATCCGCGCCGCACTCAATGTACTGTTCGATCTTGGCCGGCCAGCCAGCGTCACACTGGTGACACTGTTTGATTTAGATGCCAATGAACTACCGATTCGTGCAGATATAGTAGGCCAACATCTACAGCTGCCATCGCATCAACGTATTAAGCTAACCGGGCCAGAACCGCTCGGCCTGGAAATCCAGGAAATCGAGCCCTAGATAACAGCAAAGCACGCGATTAAGACACACAAAATAATTTCTCACAGACTAAAAAATCGGTACACTATTCGCCCTATGGAGCCCCTTGCTGAAAGCCCTCAATTACAACTGACCGAACAGGGTCAACTACGTCATTTTCTTACCGTAGAAGGCCTGTCAAAATCGCTGTTAACCGAAATACTCGACACCGCAGATTCGTTTATCAGCATGGAACAACAATCGGTTAAAAAAGTCCCTTTGTTGCGCGGTAAAACCGTCGTCAATCTGTTTTTTGAGGCCAGCACTCGTACTCGCACCACCTTCGAACTCGCAGCCAAGCGTTTATCTGCCGACGTTATCAGCCTCAATATCAGCACCTCCGCCACCTCCAAAGGCGAAACATTGCTCGACACCTTGAAAAATCTCGAAGCGATGGCCAGCGACATGTTTGTGGTTCGTCACGCCAACAGCGGTGCAGCACATTTTATTGCCGAGCAAGTCACCCCCAATATCGCCATCATCAATGCCGGAGACGGGCGTCATGCCCACCCGACACAAGCGATGCTGGACATGCTCACTATCCGTCGCCACAAAGGTGATTTTGAAAACCTCAGCGTAGCCATCGTTGGGGATATTCTTCATTCACGGGTAGCGCGCTCACAGATACACGCCTTAAAAATACTCGGCGTACCGGATATCCGTGTTATCACGCCGAACACCTTGCGCCCCTACGACATCGAATCGATGGGCGTAACCGTTTATAACCGGATGATTGAAGGTCTCGCCGGAGCCGACGTAGTAATAACCCTGCGCCTACAGAGCGAACGTATGCAAAGCGCGTTACTACCGAGCCAACACGAATTTTACAGCCTATACGGGCTATCTGCCGACAAACTAAAGTACGCGAAGCCCGATGCTATTGTCATGCACCCAGGCCCCATCAACCGCGGCGTAGAAATTGATTCCGATGTCGCTGACGGTCCACAATCGGTCATTCTTAATCAGGTCAGTTACGGCATTGCCGTGCGCATGGCGGTGATGTCGATGGCAATGAGCGGCCAAACCACGCAAAACAAAAATGGTAGCGCGGAGACAGACGCATGAAGCTTTGTATCCGAGGCGGTCGTTTAATCGACCCGGCTAACCATATCGACACTATCACCGATATATATATCAGCGATGGAAAAATCACGCATATCGGTGAAAGCAACAGCCACACAGCTGAACAAACCATTGACGCCAAAGGCTTAGTCGTCTGCCCTGGACTGGTGGATCTTTCGGTCAGCCTGCCTGAACCCGGCAAACAACAAAAAGGCAGCATTTCTACTGAAACACGTGCCGCAGCAGCAGGTGGTATTACATCCATATGCTGCTTACCCGACACAGCCCCTGTCATTGACAGCGCCTCGGTAGCAACGCTGATTCAAGACCTGGCTCGCCAGGGCGGTTTTTGTAACGTCTGGCCGATTGGCGCACTAACCCAAGGCTTACTAGGCGAGCAGCTTAGTGAAATGGGGACACTCAAAGATGCCGGCTGCATTGGCATGAGCAATCTTCGCGCCCCCTTTGCAAACAGCCGCGTGCTACTTCGCTGCCTGGAATATGCCTCCAGTTATGATGTTACGGTATTTTTTAATGCGATTGATCACGCACTCGCCGATGACGGCTGCGTTCACGAGGGAAGTTTTGCCACTCGATTGGGCCTTAAGGGCATTCCAGAAACTGCCGAAACAGTCGCCTTAACACGAGACCTTCTGTTAATCGAGCAAACCGGCGTGCGCGCTCATTTTGGTCAGTTATCCTGCGCCCGCTCTGTAGCGCTGGTTGCCGAAGCACAAGCCAAAGGGTTCCTTGTCACTGCCGATGTTTGCATTCACCACCTGCTAGCGACTGACAGCAGTATTCAGAATTTCAACAGCCTCAACCATATCCAGCCGCCACTGCGCACCGAAACTGATCGCCAAGCATTAATCAAAGGTGTTCAGGATGGCGTCATCACGGCTATTTGCTCGCATCATCAACCCCATGAAACGGCCGCCAAAATGGCACCTTTTGCTGCCACTGAGCCGGGCATTTCAGGACTAGATACGCTATTAGCTCAAGGCCTGCAGCTGGTTAATCAAGATCTATTGGAATTGTCAGACCTGATTGCACGCCTAACATCTGGCCCCGCACGCGCGGCTAAGATCAAAGCAGGATCACTGGCCGCTGGCGATATTGCAGATATTTGCGTTTTTGACCCCAGCGAACAATGGCAGGTTTCCAGCGACAGCTTGCACTCCAAGGGCCAGAATACACCGCTAATGGGGCAAACTCTCAAAGGACGTGTCCGTCATACCATACTGGCCGGGCGACCAATATTCCCGCAGCAGCCATAACGGCAGCTTCATTAAGCCCTTTGCAGATTGTCTGAAGGGCGATCACTCCATAGTGAACTTGTCAGCAATAGTCTTCGCCTGCTCAATCAACTCGCCTGAATCCAGCTTAATCATCAAACGTAGATCATTCATGGAGTCAGCATGCGTCAAGGCGGCATCATAGGTAATCCTACCTTCTTTATAGGCCTTAAATAACGACTGATCAAAGGTCTGCATGCCCACTTCCGTGGAGCGCGTCATAATATCCTTGAGTAGATGCACCTCACCCTTACGAATATGATCGGCCATTACCGGCGTATTAATCATTACTTCGGTGACAATCTGCCGTCCTTTACCATCTATCGTAGGCACCAACTGCTGAGCCACAATAGCTTTAAGGTTGAGCGATAAATCCATCCACACCTGATCATGTCGATCAGCCGGGAAAAAGTTAAGAATACGCCCCAATGCCTGGTTGGCGTTATTGGCGTGCAGGGTAGCCATACATAAATGGCCGGTATCAGCGAAAATAATTGATTGCTCCATGGTTTCGCGAGTACGAATTTCGCCCACCAGAATCACGTCCGGCGCCTGTCGCAGCGTATTACGCAACGCAATTTCGAAGCTTTCCGTATCAATGCCCACTTCGCGCTGGGTAATAATACAGCCCTTGTGCTGATGCACGAATTCAATGGGGTCCTCAATACTGACAATGTGGCCATTACTGTTTTCATTGCGGTAACCAATCATCGACGCAATAGACGTCGACTTACCGGTACCGGTTGCACCCACAAACAATACCAGGCCGCGCTTGGTCATCGACAGCTCA
Organism: Pseudomonadales bacterium; assembly: GCA_036960805.1. Taxonomy (GTDB): domain Bacteria; phylum Pseudomonadota; class Gammaproteobacteria; order Pseudomonadales; family IMCC2047; genus IMCC2047. Next base: position 16,684 of record JBALXL010000003.1, on the reverse strand, counting down.
TCAATAATCGGTGGCAGCCCTAAGTCTGCAGATTTTGGAATATTGGTTTCAATACGCCGCAGCACCATGCCCACCAGATTGCGCTGGTAGAAGGCACTGGCACGGAAACGACCAACACCACGCGCCGAAATAGCAAAGTTACACTCGTGGCTGAGCATAAATTCTTTGCGCTGCTGCTCGTTCATCGAGCCCAATACTATCTCGCGTGCTTTTTCCGGACTCCAGGCTTCCTTGGTAATGGGGTGAATTATCCCGTTCACCTTCATGCTTGGCGGCAGACCAGCAGTAATAAAAAGGTCAGACGCCTTTTTTGCCACCATCAATTTGAGCATTTTATCCAAATCCATCGCCTATCTCCTGACCAACACTATCAAAAAACATATCACTCAATTATTTATCCGCACTACCCGCTACATAAACGAATCCGGGTTAACAGCTTTTTCCTTGGCCTGCTCTTTAGAGATCAGGCCTTTGCTCAACAAATCCTTAAGAGTCTGATCGAGGGTAATCATGCCGTATGCCGCACCCGTCTGAATTGCAGAGTACATTTGCGCAATTTTATCTTCTCGGATCAAATTACGAATCGCCGGGGTGGCAATCATAATTTCATGAGCCGCCACTCGGCCACCACCAATCTTCTTCAGCAGCGTTTGTGAAATTACTCCGCGTAGAGATTCCGACAGCATGGAGCGTACCATTGATTTTTCTTCCGCAGGGAATACATCAATAATACGGTCAATGGTTTTAGCCGCAGAGGTGGTGTGCAAGGTACCGAATACCAAGTGACCGGTTTCGGCTGCGGTCAGCGCTAAACGAATAGTTTCAAGGTCACGCATCTCACCAACCATGATGACATCGGGATCTTCGCGCAATGCTGAGCGCAACGCCTGGTTAAAACCGAGGGTATCACGGTGAACCTCGCGCTGATTGATCAGGCATTTTTTACTGTCGTGAACAAATTCAATGGGATCCTCAACCGTAAGGATATGGTCATAACGCTGGTTGTTAATGTAATCAACCATCGCTGCTAGCGTAGTACTTTTACCGGAACCGGTAGGCCCCGTTACCAATACCAAGCCGCGAGGCAACATCGATAGCTCGGTAAAAATACCACCCAAGCCCAAGTCTTCCATGGTTAAGACTTTGGAGGGAATAGTCCGAAATACAGCACCAGCACCTCGGTTATGATTGAAGGCATTCACCCTGAAACGCGCCACACCCGGCACCTCAAAGGAAAAATCAGTTTCCAGAAACTCCTCGAAATCCTTGCGCTGCTTATCGTTCATGATGTCATAAATCAGCCCATGCACCTCTTTGTGCTCCATGGCTGGCACATTGATCCGCCTGACATCACCATCAACCCGAATCATCGGCGGCACACCTGCAGACAAATGTAAGTCGGATGCGTTTTGTTTCACGCTGAAAGAAAGCAGTTCGGTTATATCCATGACACCCAATCTCTATTTATAATTTTATTTAATCAGAGCTTTGCATAATGTAATGAGCGAAGGCAAAAAAGCGGCTTTTATATGTCATATAATGAGCATTTTTAGCCGATTTTTAACGCCTTATTGTCAAGCGCAATAGTTATGCAAAACTCTCTTAATAAGTGTTAGCCTTTGCCGATACACTCAACGCCAAATCTCTAAACGTAAAGTCGATATTCCATGAGCACGTTAATTGCCGAAAATATAGAACAGGTATCCTCGCGCATCAATGCCGCTGAAAAAGCCGCAGGCCGTGTACTGGGTATAGTACAGCTTATAACTGTTAGCAAGACGCGCTCGGCAAATGAGATCAGAAAAGCCGTTGCTGCAGGCGCGCATCATATTGGCGAAAATTATCTACAAGAAGCACTGGGTAAGCAGACCGAACTGCACGATGAGAATATCGTCTGGCATTTCATTGGTCCGATTCAATCTAATAAAACCCAAGCTATCGCCAGCAACTTTGACTGGGTACACAGTGTTGACCGTCTAAAAATTGCGCAACGCCTGAATGACCAGCGCGACGCTAAAAAAGCGCCCTTGAATATCTGCATACAGGTCAACATCAGTAATGAATCAAGCAAATCCGGCGTATTGCTCGCCGACTTGCCGGAACTCGCACAGCAAATCAATGCTTTGCCACACATCACACTGCGTGGTTTGATGGCAATTCCTTCGCCTAATCAATCAGAAGCTGACTTAGCGACGGATTTTTCGCGCATGCAAAGCAGCCTTGATTCACTCAATCAAAATGGGCTATCACTGGACACATTATCCATGGGCATGTCCGGCGACATAGAAGCCGCCATTGCCGCTGGCAGCACCATGGTGCGTGTCGGCACCGCTATTTTCGGACCCAGAAACCAACCACAGGCCACTACCTAAATTATGTCATCACTCAACACACAAACTTCACGACTGGTTTTTATTGGCGCCGGTAACATGGCAAACAGCATTATTGGCGGATTGGTATCCCATGGTTATCCTGCCCACTTAATCACCGCCACTGATCGCAATGCCGACTTGCTGACTAAACTTGCTGAAACTACCGGCATCAACACCACATCAGACAACCAGCAGGCCGCATCACAAGCTGACACGATTATTCTGGCCGTCAAACCGCAAGTGATGGAAGCTGTAACAAGCCCGCTTAAGGACAGCATTAGCAGTAATAAACCGCTCATCATTTCCATTGCAGCGGGCATTACGATCGGTAATTTACTGTCGTGGATGGGGGCAGATTTACCCGTTATCCGCACCATGCCTAACACGCCTGCGCTGGTACAAACCGGTGCTACCGGACTCTTCGCCAACCCGGCTGTTTCAACAGAACAAAAGGCCATTGCCGATACCGTCTTCTCTGCCATTGGCATCGCCAGCTGGTTTGACAAGGAAAGCGATCTCGACGCCGTAGTGGCTATTTCTGGCAGCGGCCCGGCTTACTTTTTTATGGTTATGGAAGCAATGGAAGAAGCCGGTGTTAAACTGGGGCTTTCCGCTGAGTCTGCTCGCGAACTAACCCTGCAAACCGCGCTAGGGGCCGCCAAACTGGCTCAAGCTAGTGACGTACCTCCCGCTGAATTACGTCGCCGCGTGACCTCACCGGGCGGCACCACTGAGCAGGCAATAAAATGCTTTGAAGAAGGCGGTTTGCGAGAACTAGTTGATAGCGCGCTACAGGCAGCGTCAAAACGCAGTAAAGAATTAGCCGGTTAACTTATAATTTAATCGACAGGTCAATCTACCGACACAGCCAACAAGGATTATTTCATGTCACAATCGCTCGCCACTGCAGGCACTTATCTGGTTCAAACCTTATTTGGGCTGTATTTATTGGCCATTTTATTGCGCTTTTTATTACAGATCGCCCGCGCCGATTTTTATAACCCTGTCTGCCAGGCTATCGTAAAAGTCACGAACCCCCCGATCAAGCCTCTGCGCCGCATTATCCCAGGGCTGGGAGGGCTGGATATTTCGGCATTAGTGCTGGCATTGATCGTACAAACGGTAGCAATTTGCCTGGTTCTTCTACTGCACAGCTACCAGATTCCTAATATTCTGTTAGTGCTTGGCTGGGCCCTCACCGGCATGCTATCTCTAGTCCTGAATGTTTATTTTTTCGCCCTGATAATAACTATTATTTTAAGCTGGGTTGCCCCACACAGCCAAAATCCATTGGCCATTTTAATACAACAACTGGTCGAGCCAGTTATGCGCCCCGTGCGCCGACTGATACCCGCCATTGGCGGACTCGATCTAACGCCAATTTTCATTTTTATTGCCATCAACCTGTTGAAAATCATGCTGATCAAACCAGTTTCCATGGCACTGCATATCCCGCAAGGCTTAATGTTGGGCCTATAGCCTCTCGATCTGCAAGGGCCAATGAACGGCCCTTGCCTCATCATTCACCCATCAAAACCGCCAGATAATAGCCGTACGTGCCATCACATCGGCGCCTTCATTAAACCCTGTACCAACGCCAATATTCAGCGCTAACGAATAACTCACACCTCCGCAAGCTGCGGAAAACCCAGCCAACTGTGATTAAAATCAACACAAAAACGGCCCATAAGCTGATGCTATCCGCATTTTCTCTCTATTGCAGGGTATATTTAAACGCCCTAAAGCAGCTAACCATAAGGTCTTGAAACGATTCATTGTTGCTTTCAAATAACGCTGTCAGTAGACTTCGTTCACGCTAAATGAAATGAAAATTATGCCTGAATCAATACCTGAAAATTCCGTCGGTATCGTCACTCCGCAGACCATGAAATTTGACACGCCATTGCAGCTCGCTAGTGGTCATAGCCTAAACAGTTATGAAATAGTGTACGAAACCTACGGCGAGCTAAACGCTGACAAATCCAACGCTATTCTCATCTGCCATGCGCTGAGCGGCACCCATCACGCTGCGGGCTACCACAGCATGGATGATAAACACCCCGGCTGGTGGGATACCTGTATTGGCCCCGGTAAAGCGATAGATACCAACAAATTTTATGTGGTTTGTCCCAACAACATTGGCGGCTGTAACGGCTCCACTGGCCCCAACCACATCAATCCGGAAACGGGTAAATATTGGGGCCCTGATTTTCCGCCATTACGGGTGCGCGATTGGGTTAAATCTCAAGCCTGCCTAGCGGACAAATTGGGCATTGACCAATGGGCCGCAATTGTCGGTGGTAGTTTGGGCGGCATGCAAGTGATGCGTTGGTCGCTGGAATACCCAGAGCGACTGCGCCACGCGCTGGTCATTGCATCGGCCATGAAGCTGACCGCACAAAACATCGCCTTTAACGAAGTGGCTCGCAGCGCAATCCGTTTTGACGAAGATTTCCATGACGGCTATTTCCTGGAAAAAGAAACCATTCCTAAAAAAGGTCTGGCGCTGGCTCGTATGATCGGCCACTTAACCTATTTAACTGATGGCCTGATGGGTGAAAAATTTGGTCGTGAATTGCGCTCCGGTGATTTTGAACGCGGCGGCCACAATCCAGTGCAATTTCAAGTGGAAAGCTATCTGCGCTACCAGGGTGAAAAATTCTCAACCGGCTTTGATGCCAACACGTACATCATGCTAACCCGCGTACTGGATTACTTTGACCTAGCTCGCGAATACAATGACGATCCTGTTGAAGCGTTTCGCAATGCGCTGTGTAAATTCATGGTAATTTCCTTCACTACTGACTGGCGCTTCTCGCCGGAACGCTCACAGGAAATTAAAAACGCGCTCATCACTGCCAACAAAGATGTGAGCTACGCCGAAATTGACACGCCACAGGGACACGATGCCTTCCTGCTACCTATCGATCCTTATCTTCGTGTTTTCACATCCTACATGCAGCGCGTCGCTCTGGAGATCACATCATGAGCACCGTTAAACATTCTGATCACGACCTACTACAACAATGGATTCACGCGGGCAGCCGCGTATTGGATCTTGGCTGTGGTGACGGCACCCTGCTAAAGCAGCTAATGCAAAGCAAACAAATTCAGGGTTACGGTATCGAAAATGATCGCGAATTTATCATTGCCGGTATTGATAACGGTATTAACGTTCTTGAGCAAAATCTCAACGACGGACTGACAGACTTCCCTGATAACAGTTTTGATACTGTGCTAATGACACAGGCTATCCAGGCCATGAGCCGTCCCGATGAAGTACTCGATGAGATGCTGCGCGTAGGTAAGGAATGTATTATCACCTTCCCTAACTTCGGTAACTGGCGCGCACGCGTCCATCTGGCTATATGCGGTCGTATGCCGGTCACAAAACAGCTGGATTGGGAGTGGTATAACACTCCCAATATTCACTTTTGTACCGTCAACGACTTTGAAGCCTTGTGCCAGAAAAAAGGCATCCGCGTGCTAAATCGCACCATGGTCTCGGAACAATTCCCGGATAATTCGCTCAAACAAATGCTACCTAATCTGTTTGCACAAACAGCGATCTATCACCTCAGTAAATAACGCCGGACAATAAATATCCGGCTGCGGAAAAATCTATGAAATGGTTCCCCCTGATTTCGTCACTAGTACTATCAACATTGCTGATCGGCACCGCTAACGCGGGCGTCGAAGAAACAACACGTGAAACCGACACTCACATCATTCACTTCAACGTATTTAACAGCAGTTTTTTAACGCCTGAAATAGCTCAGCAATACGGCCTCAAACGCAGCAAATACCACTCAATGCTGAACCTTGCCGTACACGAGAAGGGCGCCACTGAAGACAAACCCATTCCAGTTATACTGCAAGGCACCGTGACCAATATCGTGCAGCAGCAGCGCTCGCTAGAATTCCAAGAAATCCAGGAAGGCAGCGCTATTTATTACATAAGTGATTTTCGTGTCACCGACGATGACCTGCTCACCTTCGACATTAAAATCCGCACCAATGCTGATTCACCGGGTTATGACCTGAAATTTAAGCGCCGTGTATTCACCGGCAAATAGCCTCCATTACTCGTTCTTTATAGCGTACTCATCATGCAAAAAATTGTTCTTGCCAGCTCTAACCAAGGTAAATTGCGCGAAATCCAGCAGGTTCTCAAACACCTCAACCTGCAGTTGTTACCGCAATCTGAATTCGATATTAGTGACGCCGACGAAACCGGCTTGAGCTTCATCGAAAACGCCATCATAAAGGCTCGTCATGCCTCAGCTATTAGTGGCTTACCGGCGCTGGCCGATGATTCAGGGCTCGAAGTTGATGCCCTGCAAGGCCGTCCCGGCATCTACTCATCTCGTTATGCTGGCGACATGGCAACCGATGCAGACAATGTACAAAAACTACTCAGCGACATGGAAGGCGTTGAATCCCTGCGCCGCAGCGCCCGTTTTCAGTGTGTCCTGGCATTCATACGTTACCCGGAAGATCCAACACCGCTTATAGCCCAAGGCAGCTGGGACGGATTTATTCTTGAGGAAACACGCGGTCAAAAAGGCTTTGGCTATGACCCTGTGTTTTATATCTCGGAGCACCAGCGTACAGCCGCCGAACTAGACCCAGAGATCAAAAACCAGCACAGCCATCGAGCACGAGCTTTAGCACAGTTTGCCGAACTCATGAGCCATGCCTGAAAAAAACAAGCGCCACGCACCACAGTTTAACGAGCTTCCACCACTTAGCCTGTATATCCATATTCCCTGGTGCATCAAGAAGTGCCCCTATTGTGATTTTAACTCTCACGCGGCCCCGACGGAGCTTCCAGAGCAGCAATACGTCGCCGCACTGATTAATGATTTAAACAACGACCTCGATTTTGTGCAGGGCCGAAAACTCAAATCGATCTTTTTTGGCGGCGGCACCCCCAGCCTTTTCAAACCCGCAAGCATGGCAGCTATTTTACAGGCCGCCGAACAACAAATCGGTTTTACAGACAATATCGAAATCACGCTGGAAGCCAACCCTGGCACCTTCGAACAACAAAAATTCTCCGCTTTCCGAGAAACAGGCATTAATCGCCTCTCCATCGGCATTCAGAGTTTTAACCAGCAACAACTGCAACGCTTAGGCCGTGTTCACAACAGCGCCGAAGCCTTGCAGGCTATTGAAATGGCGCGACAGGCAGGCTTCGATAACTTTAATCTCGACCTGATGCATGGATTACCCGAACAAAACATCGAGCAAGCTATGGCCGACTTGCAAACGGCCATCGAGTTGTCGCCCACTCATTTGTCCTGGTATCAACTCACCATTGAAGCCAACACCGAATTCTACAAACATCCACCACAGCTACCCTGCGATGATGCCCGCTGGGATATCTTTGAGCAGGGCCAGCTATTGCTAGCCGAACATGGCTACCAACAATACGAAGTGTCTGCCTACAGCCAATCCGGCAAGGCATCGCAGCACAATCTTAATTACTGGCAGTTTGGGGATTACCTCGGCATCGGAGCCGGTGCTCATGGCAAAATCACCCAGCTTGAAACGACCCAACAACCGGCGCAGATAATCCGCACTCGAAAAACCCGAGCGCCCAATGACTATCTCAACCAGATAACGGCGCACCAGCATATAGAAGTGATTGCCAGCGAAGATATTACTGGCGAATTTATGATGAACGCACTGCGCCTCAATGAAGGTTTTACAGCCGAGCACTTCGAGCAATACAGCGGCCTTGAGAGCAGTGAAATTGATAAGGGTCTGGCAGCAGCCCATGAACGAGGACTCATAACAGTCACTGCCGACAATCTTATTCAGCCCTCCAGCAAAGGCCGATTGTTTCTTGATGACTTAGTGGCGCTGTTTATATAACCGCCAAAATACAGAAGCTTCAGGCTAAGCACCTAACCGATGCAACAAAGCCAGCAAGGTATCAATATTAGCTTCGATCATCATTTTCTGAACGGGCTGTCGGTCCTTATCCACCACCATTGCACAACTTAGCGTTTGCAGATAAATATAAATCGCCATGTTGTAATAAAAGTTTTCACGCTCATCAAAACTGGTCTCTCCCGCATAACAAAACAGCAGATGATCAAGCTGCTCTTCACTCAGCTGATGGTCATTGGCCACCACAACTAAATCATAATAGGGGTCATTGATGGCCGCGCTTTCCCAGCCCACCAATCGCAAACCCTGCTCGGTTTCAAGCACATGAGAGGCCTGCAAATTATTATGACAAACAACACCTTGACGATGCGCCGCCTGCAGGTGACCAATCACTTTTTGCATACGCAACTGTAACGCCTGCAAACGTTTGGGAATGACAGTGCATTCACGTCTAATCTCTGCCCAGAAGCACTGCTCTGTTTTAGACGCTGAAAAAACTGGCGCCTCGTCCTTCGGCAAACTGTGCAACTGTTTCAACAATTCGGCCAGACGCTCAATGTTGTTGGTCTGCTGAAAATCAATCGCCGTCCAGCCGCGCCCTTCAAGATATTCAGTAACAACAAAACCTTTATCAAAGGAGCTATAAATCAAGCCAGGTCCAATGCCTGCTTGCCCTGCATGTTCGATGATCGGATTGATTGAATGCCGGTGCAGATCAAAAAATGGAGCTTGTCGTGCTGTAGCGGATAATACGACCTGTCGATCATTGAGACTCAAAAGATAAGAGTGTTTACGCTGATTTTGCCGCAGCGGTTTAATTACCTGAGGTACAAAACCACCGCCAACACCAACCCAGTAAGGGCAACTCTGAAAAACATGTCGAAAGGTGAGCGGTGCGGGCAACTCGAAACGAGTGCTGCTGGTACAATCCATCTGAGGGGTATTCATAACGCGTAATCCTTTACACAAACAACATCCCAACGCCGCTGATCTGCGGCAACAACGATAAACGTCGAATAATGCTAATAGTTACTAGCAACGGCTGACAAATATACCCCAAATCCACCTTTTTGCGTACTCAGTTTTACAGCCATCCAGTTGTGCCTATCGCTGCTTACTCTTATACTGCCATCTCTTGTCGGAGCGCTGCCCCTGTTTTGGGGAATAAGGCTGAGACCGCATTTGCGGAATCCGTTGAACCTGATTCAGGCTAACACCTGCGTAGGAAACAAGGTTTTACCCCGCCATCAGTCCCTTTGTTGGTCGGCTATGAAGCCCTCTCTCGGCAAGACCCATATTTTAATCGCCAATACGTGCATCAATGTGCCGTAAATGAGGGTTTGACCATGTCCGACAACGAAAGACTTCGCACGCTAGACGAACTCAGCAAACAACCTTTTCCAAATTCCAAAAAAGTTTACGTTGAGGGATCAAACCCAAATATTCGTGTTGGCATGCGTGAAATTAGTCTCGCCGACACACTACTAGGCGGCGACGAAAGCAATCCGGAATTAGAACCTAACGCACCACTTCGTGTTTACGATACCTCTGGTCCTTTTACTGACCCTGACGTGGCAATTGATCTGCGTAAAGGTCTTGCTCCGATGCGTAACGAGTGGATTGAAGCGCGTGATGATACCGAACAGCTTGATTCGAAAAGCTCCGTTTACAGCCAACAACGTATGGCTGACGAAGGTTTAGATCACCTGCGCTTCCAGGATTTACCCAAACCACGTCGCGCCAAAGCCGGTAAAAACGTCTCGCAGATGCATTACGCCAGACAGGGCATTATAACGCCGGAAATGGAATTCATCGCCATTCGCGAGAACACCAAACGTATCGCCATGGGCGATGCCGTATTACACGAGCAACATCCCGGTGAAGATTTTGGTGCTAGCATTCCAGAGGAAATTACAGCGGAATTTGTACGCTCGGAAGTCGCCTGTGGTCGCGCCATTATCCCCAACAACATTAACCACCCTGAAAGTGAGCCGATGATTATCGGTCGTAACTTTCTAGTAAAAGTAAACGCCAACATTGGTAACTCGGCGCTGGGTTCATCCATCGAAGAGGAAGTTGAAAAGCTGGTGTGGGCATCTCGCTGGGGCGCTGACACGGTCATGGATTTATCCACTGGTAAAAATATCCACGAAACGCGCGAATGGATTATCCGTAATTCGCCTGTACCTATTGGCACCGTGCCCATTTACCAAGCGCTGGAAAAGGTCAACGGCGTCGCTGAAGACCTGACCTGGGAAGTATTCCGCGATACGCTGATCGAGCAGGCCGAACAGGGTGTCGATTATTTCACCATCCACGCCGGTGTATTGCTGCGTTATGTACCGATGACAGCTAAACGGGTCACTGGCATTGTCTCACGAGGTGGTTCGATCATGGCAAAATGGTGTCTGGCGCACCATGAGGAAAGTTTCCTCTACACCCACTTTGAAGATATCTGCGAAATCATGAAAGCCTACGATGTGTCCTTCTCATTGGGTGATGGCCTCCGTCCAGGTTCGATTGCCGACGCTAACGATGAAGCGCAGTTCAGCGAATTAGAAACCCTTGGCGAGCTGACTAAAATCGCTTGGAAGCACGACATCCAGACCATTATCGAAGGCCCGGGGCATATCCCCATGCACCTGATCAAAGAAAACATGGAGAAGCAGCTGCGTGACTGCGGCGAAGCGCCCTTCTACACACTCGGCCCACTGACGACTGATATTGCACCCGGCTATGACCACATCACCTCCGGCATCGGTGCCGCGATGATTGGCTGGTACGGCTGCGCCATGCTTTGCTACGTAACACCTAAAGAGCATTTGGGCTTACCGAACAAAGAAGACGTAAAAGAAGGCCTTATCACTTACAAAATTGCTGCCCACGCGGCTGATTTGGCCAAAGGCCACCCTGGCGCACAAATCCGCGACAACGCACTATCCAAAGCACGCTTTGAGTTTCGCTGGAACGATCAATTCAACTTGGGGCTGGACCCTGATCGCGCCCGTGAATATCACGATGAAACGCTGCCTAAGGAATCCGGTAAAATCGCTCACTTCTGTTCCATGTGCGGACCAAAATTCTGCTCTATGAAGATTTCTCAGGATGTACGCGTTTACGCCAAACAGCAAGAAGCTGACCGCATCGCACTGGCCGAAGATGCTGCCGCTGGCATGAAGGAAAAATCTGAAGAATTTCTTGCCACGGGCAGTGAAATTTACCACAAGGCCGTATAACCAAAGGGTTAAGGTCATGAAGGTAGCAATTGTTGGGGCAGGTTTATTCGGGCGGCTGTTAGCGTTGGAGCTCACTCGCCCTGAACATTCAACCAACTGGCAAGTCAGCCTGTTTGAGCGCGACGATCTGCGCGCTCAGAACAGTGCAGGCTATACTGCCGCCGCCATGTTAGCGCCGATGGCGGAAGCCTTTTCAGCCAGTTCGTTGATTACTCGGCTAGGCAGCGCCTCACTGGCGCAGTGGCCAAGCATTCTAGACAAGCTACCCGAACCGGTGTTTTTTCAACAACAGGGCAGCTTGGTGGTTTCGCACCCACAGGATCGCGGTGACTACCTGAATTTTGTTAACCATCTGCAACGCAATTTACAGCATTCAGATTTAGCCAACGAGCTTTGCCCCTGTGACGCGCCTCAACTGCGCGCGCTTGAGCCCGAATTAGCCGAACAGTTCCAAATGGGCATGCATCTCAAAGGTGAAGGCCAATTGGATAATCGTGCTCTCTACGCGGCAACGGCAACAGCCATTCAAAACAGTGATATAACCTGCTTTATCAATACCGCTGTGGAAAGTATCAAAGACAATAACGTTTGCTACGGAGATCAAAAGCAACAATTTGACTGGGTCATTGATTGTCGCGGCCTAGGTGCCCGTGACGACATCTCACAATTGCGCGGTGTTCGCGGCGAAGTCATTCGCTTGCATGCTCCAGAGGTTAACTTCACTCGACCAATCCGACTGATGCACCCGCGTTATCCAATCTATATCGTGCCAAAACCCGACAATCACTATGTCATTGGCGCTACCGAAATTGAAAGCAATGACAATAGCGCGATTAGCGTGCGCTCAACACTAGAATTATTAAGCGCCGCCTACTCACTGCATCCTGGTTTTGCCGAAGCGCGCATATTAGAAACGCAAACCAGCTGCCGTCCGGCACTACCGGACAATGCTCCAATGATCACTATCGGTGATCAGTTATTACAGGTAAATGGCCTTTATCGCCATGGTTATCTGATCGCACCGGCATTGCTACAGGAAGTCATCGCAACCCTGAACAGCTCCGCTAGCGTGCAGGAACGTAAGTTAGCCAGCCAATATCCAGAACTGTATCGAGCCGCAGCATGAGCCTTGAAGTGTTAATCAACAACCAATCGGTCATCCTGCAAGCAGGGCAAACGTTACAGAGCCTGCTTGATGATTTTGGTGCACAGGAACCCTACGTAGTGGCCATCAATCAAACCTTTGTACCACGCTCCTGTTATCATCAACAAAGCCTTCAAGCCGGTGACCGCATTGAAGTACTACAACCCATTCAAGGCGGTTAGCCGATGACTCACGTAACAGACCCGTGGCAATTATTTGGGCAAACATTGAACAGTCGATTGCTCATTGGTAGCGCACTTTATCCCTCGCCCGCCATTATGTGTGATGCCATTCGAGCCAGTGGTGCTGGTGTGGTGACCGTTTCGCTACGCCGCCAAGCGCCGCAACAACAAGGTGGTAATGATTTTTGGGGTCTGCTCAAAGAACTCAATTGCCAATTATTGCCCAATACGGCAGGCTGCCATTCCGTTCAGGAAGCCGTCACCATGGCAAATATGTGCCGTGAAATATTCAATACCGACTGGATTAAACTGGAATTAATTGGCGACGATTACAACCTGCAACCCGACCCTATTGCACTGCTTCAAGCCAGCGAAATCCTGGTTAAAGAGGGTTTCAATGTCTTCCCCTATTGCACCGATGATTTGGTCATCTGCCGCCGATTGCTGGATGTTGGCTGTGAAGTGCTGATGCCCTGGGGAGCGCCCATCGGCACCGGCAAAGGTCTAATCAATCCCTACGCGCTCACTACCTTGCGCGAACGCTTGCCCAATACGCCACTGATTGTCGATGCCGGTATCGGTCTGCCATCACATGCCTGCCAAGCCATGGAATTAGGTTTCGACGGCATTCTGTTAAATTCTGCTGTGGCACAAGCAGGCGATCCAGTGAGCATGGCAACAGCTTTCTCCGGTGCCGTTAGCGCCGGCCGACAAGCTTACCTCGCCAACCCAATGCCGGAAAAAAATACCGCAGCACCCTCTACACCAACGCTGGGCACTCCGTTCTGGCATCAGGATTCAGGCCATTAAGTATGTCGACATCCATCAAACCGATTGTCTGGAGCATTGCCGGATCAGATAGTGGCGGTGGCGCTGGTCTGCAAGCCGACCTGCAAACCATCGGCGGCCTCGGCGCCCACGCTTGCACCGTAGTGACAGCCGTCACCAGCCAGAACTCTATTTCTGTACAGGCCGTTGAAGCGGTGAATATTCAACCGCAATTGGCCGCATTGGCCGACGATATGCCTGCGCATGCTATTAAAATCGGCATGTTGGTCAGCAAAGCACAGGTGGAAATACTGGCAGATCAACTTCGTTATTATAAAGAGAACTGGGCGCAACCAGCCTTTGTGGTTTACGACCCGGTAATGGTCGCTTCCTCAGGTGACGCGCTCAGCCAAGAAGACCTCTGCGAAAGCATTCGCACCAAGCTATTACCCTATATTGACCTACTGACCCCCAACAAATCCGAAGCCGAAAAACTCACCGGTCTCATGTTGAGCGATCAGTCTTCCCGCGAAGCGGCGGCGAAAACTTTAATTGATAGCGGCTGCGGTGCCGTAGTCATTACCGGCGGTCACTTCGAGACAGACCAGGCCTGCGACCTTTATGTGGACAGTCAACGCACTCTGAGCCTAACCAGCCCGTTACAAAAAACACCTCACCATCATGGCAGCGGTTGTGTGTTTGCTTCCGCCATGGCCGCTCTTGTGGCGCTGGATTACCCCATCGAAGATGCACTGGTGTTGGCAAAGGCCTATATCAATCGCGGTATCCGCGAAGCTCACGCTATTGGCCGCGGAGCAGGACCTGTAGCTCATACCGGCTGGCCCACTAATCTTGTAGATTTCCCTCTCATCGACGATCTGAAACCTACACAAGCCTTTGCCAGCTGTGACGCAACACAACTGGGGCTATATCCGGTAGTGGATTCCGTCGAATGGATTGAAAAACTCCTCAAATGCGGTGTTAAAACCCTGCAGTTGCGCATCAAGGACACGTCAACAGAAGACCTTGAGCAGCAAATTATCGCCGCGGTCACGCTGGGCTGGAAATATCAGGCGCGCCTGTTTATCAACGATTACTGGCAGCTGGCTATCAAACACCAAGCCTATGGCGTGCATTTAGGGCAAGAGGATTTAGACATTGCCGACCTGGATGCTATTCGTGATGCAGGTCTGCGGCTCGGCCTCAGCACTCATGGTTATTACGAAATGTTGCGCGCCCATGCCTATCGTCCTAGCTACATTGCCATGGGCGCCATTTACGCCACCACCACCAAGGACATGCCCAGCAAACCGCAGGGCTTAAAAAAGCTAAACGACTACGTGACAGTAATGGGCGAACATTACCCGCTGGTGGCCATCGGTGGTATTTCAACAGCTCGCGCCAGTGACGTCTGGGAACAAGGTTCCGGCTGTATTGCGCTGGTCACCGCTATTACCAAAGCCAACAATTACCAACAAGCCGTCAAAGATTTAATGCAAATTACAGGTGAACGTTATGTCGAGCACTGAAACCGACATCCTCAGTGACGAAGAGCTCTTACGCTACAGTCGGCAGTTGTTGTTAGAGCCCTTTGGCTTTGAGGCGCAAACGCGTTTTAAACAGGCCACGGTATTGATTGTTGGCCTTGGAGGCCTCGGCAGCCCGGCCGCGTTATATCTGGCCGCGGCTGGTATCGGCAAACTTATATTAGTCGATCACGACCAACTGGATCTGACTAATTTACAGCGCCAGATTCTCTATCGCACTTCGCAGGTTGATGAAGATAAATCACAAGCCGCCAGTGCAAACCTTTCCGCACTTAACCCACACGTTGAAATTCAGGCGCTATCAAAAAAACTGGATGCTGACAGTCTTGATCCCCTGGTGGCATCGGCTGATGTGGTACTGGACTGCACGGATAATCTGGATATTCGTTACGCCATTAATGCCGCCTGCGTGAAACATAAAACCCCGCTCGCCGAAGCAGCGGCCATTGGCATGGAAGGTCACTTCACCTTTTTTGACCCCACCGTGGAAAACGCACCCTGCTATCAGTGTATGGTGCCCGACACAGGCAAACGTCCGGATGCCAACTGCGCAAACAATGGAGTATTAGGGCCTGTGCTGGGCATGATGGGCAGCTTGCAGGCGCTGACAACCCTCAAGCACCTGGCGGGGTTAGATACTCAGAAACACACACTAATCCGCTTTGACGCACTACAGCTAAGTTGGCAGGAATTTAAGCTCGTGCAAGACCCGCAATGTCCGATATGCAGGACACCATAGAAAACGTTTCCTCGATAAGAAAACATAAAAATGCCGCTTGGACCTGATCAGGTCCAAGCGGCATTTTTAATTATTAAGTCCAGCAGGCTTCAAATTACAGCTTGAACTGCCCTACTAAATCACTCAATTCAGAAGAATGATTACTAACACGCTGCCCCAGCGCAGAAATTGAATCCGCGGAGCTGTATACCGATTTCGACAAGTTACTAATTGAACCCACCGACGTATTAATATTACTACTAACCGAACTCTGTTGTTCCGCCGCGCCAGCAATCTGCGCATTCATGTCGTTAATTTGGCTCACTGATTCCTGAATTCTATCCAGTACTTCCGTGGTTTGGCTGGCCTTCTCAACACAAATCTGAGCATTCTCTTTACTGCTGCTCATGACCGCTACTGCTTTGCTGGTGCTGCCTTTCAAGACACCAATCATGCCCTGAATTTCATCGGCAGCCTCACGTGAACGTTGTGACAGATTTCGCACTTCATCCGCAACTACCGCAAAACCTTTACCGTGCTCACCAGCACGCGCCGCTTCTACCGTCGCGTTCAATGCCAACAGATTAGTCTGGCGGGCAATTTCTTTAATCACGGTCAAAATATCACTGATACTCTCACTGGATTCTTCAAGCCCTTTAATAACTTCAACCGCCTCATTCAAATCTTCAGCCATGGTATTAATCGCGCCCACCGTGACCTCAACAACCTGAGATCCCTGAGCCACGGCCACATTCGCGTCAGTCGCAGATTTCGCGGCATGAGAAGCGCTCTGGGCAACATCCATCGACGTTTCATTCA
>JBALXL010000049.1:0-3336 GCA_036960805.1 Pseudomonadales bacterium | reverse complement strand
CGTATTCGTGAAATTTTAGTGCCAGAGTTTAAGCAGGGTAAGCGGATGCTTAATAAAGAAGAGGTGATTGGTTGTGACGGTTTTGTGGAGATGGAAGCCCATATCATGCAAATGATGCGTGAGGAATCGGCTGGTGACGATGATGCGTTTTAAGGATTATAAATCTAATTTAATTTAGATTTTTGAAGAGAGTCAGGTTGGCGAGCATCGATGTGATTGGTGTGGAATTGTAATACTTTGAAAAAACATAAGTAGACAGGATTGCTTTATGAGTACTGCCTTGGCGCACTATAAGACGTATATCGATGGTTGGGTTCAGGGTGATACTGCAAAGGTCCTGAGTGTCTTAGCGGATGATTATACTTATGATGATCCTGACTCAAAGGTTTATACCAAAGATACGTTTGTCGATTTGATGGACGGGTTTAAGCGCGCGGCCATGGAAGCATGTGGTGGTCAGCTGCCAAAGCCCTTTGTTAGAGTAACCGAAGTAGTAACTGATGTTGTTGGTGGCGGTTTACGGGCGTGGTGCTCGTGGGAAATACCCGGTAGTGGGCTCCTTGGGAGTGCGTTGGTTAAAGTCGATGTGTCAGGAGTGCGCTCGGAGGTGATTGCCTACTATACAAAATTGCCGTAGTTTTTTTATTTCGTCATGATCTCAACTAATCGATTCACCAAATCTTGCTTTGGTCCTTCATTTTTTCTCATTGCGACAATGGGAGAGTCGAGACGCAACTCGTCTACGGGGAGCTCTTTGATCTGGCCCGAGTCAATCCAGCTTTGCGCATAAAACTCCGGCAACATGCCTACATGGTTGCCTGCAAGTATTAAAATCAGAACCCCTTCTATCTGTGGGCAGAAATAGAATTGACCTCCATCTCCGAGCTCCATTAGTGGGCTGGGTTCTCGATGGGTGTAGGTGGTTAATCTGAGGTTAGTAATATCGCTGAGTGAAAGGTTTGGTTGTTGCCATAGTGTTTTATGTGTAGCTGCAACATAGGGGCGAACTGGTTCGTGGTAGAGGGTAGTGGTCTGTAAGCCGGTTACTTTCCTGTGAATCAAAGTAAGTCCCAAGTCTAGCTCGCCTTTGAGTAATCCCATGGTGATTTCGTTGGGGGTCATGATGTGTAGATCGATGACTACGGTAGGTTCTTCATGCTGTAGTTGCTGCAAGCTTGAGATTAGCGGGCAGTTTGGATCAGGTGTCGTGTTGTCAACCACGGCAATGCGTAAAATGCGTTGTGCGCTCCGATTAAGGTTGCTTACTTCGTTTAAGTGGCTCCCTATCGCGGAAAACAGTTTGGTGCTGGATTGGTAGAGTTCTTCGCCTTCTGGGGTAAGTTCAAAGCCTCCGCGTCCGCGTTTACAGAGTTTTACTCCTAGGCGATATTCCATATCCGACATTGCTTTACTGATGGTAGAGCAGTTGATGTTCAGTACATTCTCGGCTGCAGTAAAGCCACCGCATTCAACGACGGCGGCAAATATGCGAAGTCGTTTTAGGTCGACATCGTGGATATTCTTCATAGGTCTCCAAGTAACTTTCCAATTATGAAAGTTAACTTGAATTATTGCCCATAGATAACCGTTTAACAATCCTTATACTTACCGCCAACTTTTCACCGAAGCTAGTTAGGAGATGATAATGGGATACACTTGGTATGATTTTGTGGGTAATGTAGGTGTTTTTTTGCTGCTAGCCGCTTACTTGCTTTTGCAGCTTAATAAGCTGTCCAGCAATCAGCTTAGTTACTCAGTTTTAAATGGTGTGGGAGCGATACTTATTATCGTCTCGTTAATCTATGAGTTTAATCTCTCGGCTTTTGCCATTGAGTTCTTCTGGTTGTTGATTAGTTTGGTTGGCATTGTTAATTACTATAGATCAAAGAGGGCAGCTGTGGCTAAAGAGGCTGCTTAATCGAGTCGAGGGGAGGCGGTGCGGAATTTATACGTTTTCAATTCGTTGTGTAATAAATAAAAAAAGCCCGGTGATGCAAATCACCGGGCTTTTTTGTAGAAGAGCTAAAACAAATTACTTGTTAGCTTTCTTCTCTTTTTCAGCAGCAATAACAGTTTCAGATACTGAGTTAGGACATGCTGAGTAGTGTGCGAACTCCATGGAGAACTGACCACGACCAGATGTCATTGTGCGCAGTGTACCAATGTAGCCAAACATTTCTGAAAGAGGAACGTCAGCTTTAATACGTGCGCCACTAACGCCAGCAATCTGATCTTTGATCATGCCGCGACGACGGTTCAAATCACCAATAACGTCACCTACGTGGTCGTCTGGCGTGAACACGTCAACGTTCATGATCGGTTCGATCAGCTGAGGGCCGGCTTTAGGCATAGACTGACGGAAAGCGCCTTTAGCAGCGATTTCGAAGGCTACAGCCGAGGAATCAACCGCGTGGAAGCCACCATCGTAAAGCTCAACTTCAACATCAAGAACAGGGAAGCCAGCAAGAGGGCCTTCCCCCATCATGCCTTTGAAGCCCTTCTCAACAGCGGGGAAGAATTCTTTAGGAACGTTACCGCCCACAACCTTCGAGTTGAATATAAAGCCAGTACCAGGCTCGCCCGGTTTGATGCGGTAATCGATTTTACCGAACTGACCAGAACCACCAGACTGTTTCTTGTGCGTGTAGCTGTCTTCGATTTCTTGAGTGATCGTTTCGCGGTAAGCAACCTGAGGCTGGCCCACTTCAAGATCAACACCATAGGTACGCTTGAGGATGTCGACTTTGATATCCAGGTGCAGTTCGCCCATACCCTTAAGGATGGTGTCGCCTGTTTCTTCGTCAGATTCAACGCGGAACGATGGATCTTCAGCAACCATCTTACCGATGGCAACGCCCATTTTCTCTGAACCGGCTTTATCTTTAGGCGTTACCGCGATAGAGATTACTGGTTCTGGGAATACCATTGGTTCCAGTGTTACTGGGTGCTTAGGATCACACAATGTGTGGCCTGTTTGTACGTTCTTCATGCCGACGATAGCGATGATGTCGCCAGCTTGGGCGCGATCAATTTCGTTACGGTCATCGGCGTGCATTTCAACCATACGGCCGATACGCTCAGTTTTACCCGTGTAGGAGTTTAGCAGAGTGTCGCCTTTGTTCAGTACGCCAGAGTAGATACGTACGAAAGTCAGGGCACCAAAGCGGTCATCCATAATTTTGAAGGCAAGTGCTTTCAAAGGTGCTTCAGTCGTTACGGTTGCAACTTCGCCAGTTTCTACGCCTTCTTCGTCAGTCAGCGGCTGAGGCTTAACGTCTGTAGGGCATGGCAGGTAAGCAACAACAGCATCAAGAATTAGTTGAACACCTTTGTTTT
>JBALXL010000012.1:0-44393 GCA_036960805.1 Pseudomonadales bacterium | reverse complement strand
CGGCGAATCAAATCGCGGGCCAGATCCTCTTTTTCAGCAGCGAGGCAAATATCCAACTCTTCGTCGAAGGTCTGTAATGCTTCATTAGCGGCGGTGCCTGCTTTATTGAGCTGTTCTATTTCGTGCTGTAACAGGCTTAAACGCTGCTCATCCTGATCAAGCGCCAGCTGCATTTCACGCACGGCTTGTTTGAGTTGAATGTCAGGTTCTTCGATGCGATCAAGCACCGCGTGAAAGTCGGCTTGAAACAGCCGTGAGAGTCGATTAATAAGCGCCATAATGTTTTCTCCGTCGGAGACCGTTGTTTGTGAATGATGTGATAATTCTGGCGCTGGCCCGGGCATTTAAATAGGCCGGCTTTGGTAAAGCTTGGCTGGCTGTGTTTACAAAAAATTTACATAGCAGAGACTCTGGGGTGCTAGGATTAAGTTGTTTAAATAAGAGGGCGATGGCCAGATGTCACAAAAGGTGCGGTTATTAATTGTTGAAGATGAAGATGCGATCCGCAGTGGGCTGGTCGACGTCTTTGTCTATCATGGTTATGAGGTGGAAACCGCCGCGCACGGTGACGATGGTCTGCGCATGGCGCTGAGCGGACAATTCGATTTGATCCTGCTCGATGTAATGTTGCCCGGCACGGATGGTTTTGAAATCTGCAATCAGATTCGCCTACAGGATCGCCAGCAACCGGTCATTATGCTGACGGCAAAATCCAGCGATGAAGACATCGTGCAGGGGTTGACCCTTGGTGCTGATGATTATGTAGCTAAACCTTTTTCAGTCACGCAATTGGTATTACGTGTGCAGGCGGTGCTGCGTCGTTCGGGTGTTGGTGAAGAGGCCAGCCGCGAGATTAAATTGTGTAACGGCATGGTCATCGATACTGAAAACCTATGCGCGGCAGATGTCGTTTTTACCCGACGGGAAATGGATGTTCTGCTGTATCTGGCTCAGCAATCAGATCGGCCTGTATCGCGGGATGAGCTGCTTGCGCGGGTTTGGGGCTACGCTAATAACATGGATATTGAAACTCGCACGGTGGATATTCATATTGCTAAATTGCGCCGTAAAATCGAAAAAAATCCAAGCAATCCAGAAACTATCGCGACCGTGCGTGGCGCGGGCTATCGTTTGATGATCGAAGTACCATGAATCGGCGGCGTCTGACTCTCTTGTTGCTGGTGTTTTTCACCGCACTGGCATTA
Organism: Pseudomonadales bacterium; assembly: GCA_036960805.1. Lineage (GTDB taxonomy): Bacteria > Pseudomonadota > Gammaproteobacteria > Pseudomonadales > IMCC2047 > IMCC2047. The sequence continues at coordinate 43,188 of JBALXL010000012.1, read as the reverse complement.
CCAACCTCGATGCTGGTTTACCAGGCCTACGGGCAATTGAAGTGGGAGGCCTTTTACCAGCATCAACAATTGGCGCGCGAACTGAGTTTACGTATCGATGCCAGCTTCAGTGAATTAATCGAGCGTGAAGAAAAACGTCCGTTTACCGATTATGCGTTTCTTAATGTCACTGGCTCTGAAGGTTCGGTATTTTTGCAGCGTTCGCCCTTGTCGGTATTTCCTGCGGAGTCTGAAGTGCCGGGCTTGCTGGGTTATTTTCAGGTTGATGCGAAGGGGCAGTTACGCACACCTATTGTGCCCAAGGCCAATGCCTCAGATTACGGTATATCCAGCGCTGAACTGCAGCAACGCCAGCAACAGGAAACTCGCATACGAGGCATTCTTGATACCAATCGCTTGGTTCGCAAAAGCGATGCTCCAGCCAGCCAAGCCCTTGGCAGAGTTGAAGCCGAGCAGGAGACAGCAGTGAGCGAAGAGGCGAGCGTGGCTTCTGCTCCGGAAATGGCCAGCTTCTCTTCGAGTGCGCCGCGATCAGACAGTGATAGTTATCGCTATGACGACAGCTCCACCGATAGCCAGGGCCAGTCTGTTTTTGACGAGCTAACCACTAAAAATCTGAAGTCCCCCGAAGATAGTCGCTCGGCGGCAGAGCAGGTGAAAGATTTAAAACTGGAAGACCGTTATCAGGTGGCGGCTAAGAAGGTTGAAGAGTCGAAACTAGCCAAGAAAGTCACAGCTAAAAAACAACGCGAAGTTAAGAGTTCACGTAAGGAAAAGGTAAACCTGCCAGAGGTAGTTGTTGAACAAGAAGCATCACCCGGAAGGAGTCTGGCAGGTTTGTCAGAGGGTGAATTCGATTTAACCGAGCAGGCATTGAATCAGCAGGTTCTTAATCAACAAATAACCAGAATTCGAACCTTCGAGAGTGAAGTTGAACCGCTGGAATTTGCTCTGCTTGATAGCGGGCACTTCGTGCTGTTTCGCCGTGTATGGCACGATGGCGAGCGCTATATTCAAGGGCTGCTAGTTGATCAAAATGCCTTCATTAATCAATTGATCAAACCCGCGTTTCGTGAATCAAGCCTGTCGTCGATGAGTGAATTAATCATCACTTATCAGGGCACTGTTTTACAGAACCTGGCGGCGCAATACAGTCGACAATATAAACCGAGTGCCAGCCAAACTGAAAGTGATTTGCTCTACCAAAGCAGACTCATTGCGCCTTTCGGTGATATCGAATTGATTTATACACTGGCGCGTTTACCGATTGGTGCCGGTGGCCAAGTCATTATTTGGGCTGCGCTGGTTTTGGCTATCGTACTGGTTGGTGGGTTGCTGATGTTGTATCGCTTAGGCATACGCCAGATTGCACTGGCCAGGCAGCAGCAGGATTTTGTGTCAGCGGTGAGTCATGAGCTCAAAACACCGTTAACCTCGATTCGTATGTACGGTGAAATATTGCGCGAAGGCTGGGCCAATGAAGAGAAGAAGAAAACCTATTACGATTTTATTTTTCATGAATCCGAGCGCTTAACGCGGCTGATTAATAACGTATTACAGCTCGCGCGCATGTCACGTAATGAGCAGGCAGCAAAGCTGGAGATCATGACGGTTGGTGAGGCACTGAGAGATTTAAAACCCCGCTTGGAATCACAGCTTGAAGCGTCAGGCTTTGAGTTATCAATGGATGGTGACTCGTCAGTTGATGACCAGAAAATCAGCATAGATATCGACGGGTTCATCCAGATTTTCATTAACTTGGTGGATAACGCCATCAAATTTTCAGCCAATGCCGAATCGAAGCGCGTTGAGATTCGTTACCAGCTCATGCAGAACGGTAAAATTCAATTCTCGGTGCGTGACTACGGCCCCGGTATTGCCGCCGATCAAATGAAGAAAATCTTCAAGCTGTTTTACCGCAGCGAAAATGAACTGACTCGTGAAACGGTTGGTACAGGTATTGGCTTGGCGCTTGTTCAGCAGTTGGTGAGTTCGATGGGGGGGAGAGTCGATGTAGTGAATTGCGAACCGGGCGCAGAGTTTCGCATACAAATGAAAATAGTGGGTACTGACGCGTAGATGCCACTTTCGCTGTGCCGATTAATAGCTGGTGATATTCCATGAGCGATCAAACCTGTTTCATCACGTTTCTGACCATTGAGCTGGTCATCCCCTACGCCCAATCACTCAAAGACAAGCGGCGAGAGATACGGGGACTGAAGGATCGTATTCGTGGAAAATTCAATGCCTCAGTTGCAGAGGTGGGATATCAGGACAAATGGCAACGGGCTGTACTGGCGGTCTGTCTTGTGGGCAGCGATAAACGTCAACTGGTGTCGGACACCACTCGGATTCGCACGCTCTGCGAAGAGGCTACTGAAGTCATGATCACGGCGATCAATCAGGAGTGGCTGTAGCGCGTGTAACGCACGATGCACCGCCGACGGTCAAATCCTGGTAAGTTCAATGACCGCTTTTGACACAAAAACATCCCGCCCGAAAACTAGACGGTTCAAACCTTTAAACTAGCCTAAGCCGTTTAATGCGAGACAACTAATAATATGTCTGGCTGCTGAATTGGCTGTGTTTGGTATTAGTCATTAATTTACCAAACTGCGCTTTGCTCAGGTGAATCAAGGTTTCATGATCACCGGCTTCTAAATAGACATCATCCAGTTGGTCCAGGCTCTCATCATAAATTGCATTCATGTTATAGGCCTGACCAATCGCAGGCACTGCACCATGTTCACAGTCGGAGAACATTTTATAAATCTGTTCTTCATCGGCTAAATGCAGAGCCACATCCATCTTGTCGTTCAATTTATGCAAACTAACTTTATGGCTAGCGGGCAGTATTGCCATCAGATGACGGCTTTCATGATCTTCAAGCACAACCGCTTTTGCTATTGATTTTGGCTGGATGTGGGCAGTGATGGCCGAACCAACAGACGTGCTGGTATGGGCGTGCTGGATGGTGTGATATTTGATGCCTTCTGCATCTAAATAGCCGGCAACACGAGTTGAAATACTCATGGTTTTATCCTCTCTTTCACGATACTTACTAACTAATTATAAATCCTGACTGGAATGTTTTTCACCTTAGTCTCGGACTGTTTTGAGCTAAAAGCACGCGGCCATATAGACGGTTGATATGACCCTTATTGTTGTGACGTAAGGGCAACGCCAATAAACCGCTATTCAATGGATCTGTTGAATATCAACGTTCACAATTACAGGGGTCAGAACCTCCCCCAGTTTAACGGATACAACAATTGGTGAGCGTGATGGCAGGCAAGGTCGATGTGGTTAATTACGAACCTGAGGCTGAATTTCTCATCCAAATGAAAAGCTGTTAATTTGGTTAAGAATAGGGCTAAAGAGAAGAGGGTGTGTTTATGAAATTACGACTTCCGGACTACATTGTCTTGATTGTGGAAGACCTTGACCTGTCTCTAACGTTTTACACCGAGGTGTTGGGTATGCAGCTCAAGCATCGAGCCGAAGCTTTTGCTCAGTTGGAAACCGGCGCAACACGTTTGGCACTTTTTACCCGTGAAGCAATGTCGACAACCTTAGGCATGAAGCTCAAAGCGCCTGATCCAGATGCACCAGGCTTTGAGCTGGGCTTTAAGGTTGATGATGTGGACGAAGCCTACCGTGAGTTACGTGAGAACGGAGCCCCAGAAGTGATAGCACCCACCACTCGGCCGTGGGGGCAACGCACCGCCTATGTACGTGACCCCGATGGGCATTTGATCGAGCTGGCGCAAGATCCTGATTAATCTGTATTAGTTTCGATCTGACCTGACTTTCGAGCTGACTTTTAAAACTAGGTAAGATGTCTTTTTTCGAACTCTTGAATGGGCAGTGGTTTGTCAAATACAAACCCTTGAAGGTGGTCGCAGCCCAGCTCACTTAAACGTTTTGCGGTGGCCTCATCTTCTACGCCTTCTGCGACAACTTTTAATGAAAAGTTGTGTGCCAGATCAATCACGGCTTTAACAATAACCTCGTCTTTTTTTGATTCGAGCATGGGCATAACAAAGCTTTTATCGATTTTAAGCTCATCAGCCGGTAAGTTCCTAAAGTAAGCCAGTGAAGAATAACCCGTTCCGAAGTCATCGATGGATATCTGTACACCTAATTCGCGTAGTCGAGCAAGCTGAGATAAGACTAAATCGGGATTGCTGATCATGATGTTCTCAGTGACTTCAAGCGTCAGACGAGAGGGCTTTATATCGAATATCTGTAGGGCATCATGCACGACGGAAAAAATCTCATCATCGAGCAGTAACGACGGGGGCGTATTCACTGAAATCCCCAGTTGTGACGGCCATTTGGCTAGCTGAGCTACAGCTGACTTTATGACCCACCAGGTGATAGGTCGGATAACTTCATGGCGTTCTGCGACATCAATGAAATGGTAGGGCAATAGTACCTTGTTATCTTTGGTATGCCAGCGAATGAGTGCTTCAGCGCCAACCAGGTTTCCAAAGCCAGCATGAATCTTTGGTTGGTAATAAAGCTGGAATTCACCCAGCTCAACAGCGTCTTCCAATGACTTAATGAGGTTGTAATGATCATCTAATCGATTCTGGGTGTCGATGTTGAATATTCGATAGAGCTCATCGGATTTTTTTGCTTGTCTAAGCGCTATTCTTGCCTTTTTTATTTCTGATTGTATATTTTTTGAGGTGCCTTCAAGTAGCGCAAAACCTACATGAATATTGATAGCGGTAGGTTGTCCAAGAAGCACGTAAGGCTGCTCAAAAATACGTGTCAGTTTGGCCGTTGCCAATTCAAGTTCAGCAGGCGTACTGACGCCTTTTAAAACAACAAGATAGCTGTTGTTTTTCTGAATGCTCGATTGATCACCGGGACGAACCCAGCTTTGAATTCGTTTGAAAAACTCGTCGCGCAGGTACTGTGCTGGCTCTGCACCATGGGTGTCTATGAGGTCTTCGTAGTTGGCAATTTCTACCATGCCGAGAAAGCTCTTTCGAGGTGCTAGCATTAGATAAAAAATTCCTCGCTGCTGATACCATAAGTGCCAGCCTGTAATTCACGGGCAATCCAACGGGCATCGGAGCCCACCATGTTGCTTGCCCCTAAATTAACCAAATCAAGAGGTGTAATACGGTTTTTGTTGCGGTCCAGTACAACAACAACCTCTGGCTTTAATCGCCTTATACTGTTTTGTTTGACGACAATAGCCACTTCACCGGTGTTTAGCTCAACGAGAGACCCTGTAGGGAAAAGCCCAATGGCTTGAACAAACTGCTCTACTAATGCGTCCTGGAATAACTGTCCTTTGGCATCGATTAACTCCTGAACGGCTTCATAGGAGCTGCGAGCTGGCGCATAGGGACGGTGTGTGATCATTGCATCGTAGGTGTCCACTAACCCCGCAATTCTCGCGAGCAAAGGAATGGTCGTGCCCTCCAGTCCACGCGGGTAGCCTGAGCCGTCATGGCGCTCGTGGTGATTTTCAATGATGGCTAGAACTTCAATATCAGCGCCGCCACTGCTGTTGATCATTTGAGACCCTACTATGGGGTGATCTAAAATGGCTTCGCGCTGCTGTGTTGTTAGGGTATTTGATTGTTTTATTAATTCGTCTGGCAGCGTGGTCATTCCCACGTCACTCATGGCACAACCGACCACCAACTTCTCTAGTTCATCCCGCTGTAAACCAATATGTCGGCCCAAAATAGCGCCCCATACGGCCATGGAAATACCGTGGTTATAACGGTAATCGCTGGCTTCTTTAAGACGGACTAACGCGGCGACGGCATCTTTGTTTTTGAATACACCGTCCAACAAAGGTTGAACTGATTTTTTTATAACGTTGATATCGGTATGACGCCCGTTGCTGATCGACTCAAAGACGCGATCCAACGATTGACTGGCACTCTCGAACGAGAGCTTTGCTTGTTCAAAATCGGTTTTAAGTTTTAGCCCGTTTGAAGCTGGATGGCTTACGTTAGATGGTCTTTTGTTGCGCGGAAGAAACACGCGAGATCCTTTGTAGTCGATGTCTACATAGACAGAATCGACATACATGGAGATATACATTACTTCATCGTGGTCATGGACAACAAAGCCCTGTAGGGCAAACGGTGTCTCTAGCCAAGGCCGATCCAACTCCGCAATAAACATCCCTGGTTGCAGTTTTGACGCTGATACTTCTACTAAGCGCATCAAGTGCTCCGGTTAAATTAAGTAATGGAAAGAATAGTAATCACTTACCGGTCAATCCAAGGCTGTAATAATGAAAGTGTTAAGAAATTAGTTTAGTTACAGTTTAGAAGATGTTTTTTTGAAAGCTGATTTTTTTTGACTTACATCAGGCCGTTTGAATATAAAGAGGGTTGTTTGCTATCCCTTAGCCGGTTATTGCTTTTGGCAACTCGTAAAACTACAGAGTTTGTCTTTTTTCAGCCATAGCGCACGCAAGCTGTCCTTTTAAAAAGGAAGAGCATGAGACTTTTGCACGACTGTTCTTTTGCCTTGCCTGAAAACAAAACTCCTGCTCGGGCATAGGTCTCAGCATATTGAATATTTGATGCCCGTTGAGCCTCTTAAATTCAGTTATACATTCGGCACGGCGACTGGCTATTCTTCATCCCAATAGGGCTCATCGCCGCCGAAATACTCTATCGCGAAATCCAGGAAAACTCTCACCTTGGCGGGCAGATATTCACGGGCTGGAAAAACCGCGAAGAAGGTGTGATCAGGTATCTGATACGATTCAAAGAGCTTCACTAACCGGCCTGACTTCAGGTCGGGGCCTGCTATAAACGTTGGCAATCGGCCAATGCCTAATCCCTCCCTTAGAGCCTCCAGCAAGGCTTCGCTGTTATTGACGCGATAGTTACCAGACACCAACACCGTTTCTGTTTCATCCTTTTTGTTCAGTGTCCATTCGTTTACATCACTGGAATAGCTGTATAGCACACAGTTATGAGCGGTTAGCTCGGCAGGTCTTTCGGGCAGCCCGTATTGCTCGATATAGTCCGGGGAAGCACATAAGGCTTGGCGCAAGGGCGCTAGCTTGCGAGCGACCAGCGCTGAGTCTGGTAAATTTCCTGATCCTGATCGAATGGCTATATCAACGCCCATCGCCACAAGGTCCACCTTGTGATCGTCCATCACTAGATCGATTTCAATCTTTGGATAGCGCTTCAAAAATTTGGGGATCAACGGCGCCACATGCAGGCGACCAAACGACATAGGGCTGCTGATCTTCAGCTTTCCTTGCGGTTCTCCCTGTAACTCTGTCACCGCATCTTCGCCTTGTCTGGCAGAGGCTAATGCCTGGGCGGCATGTTCAAAATACCGTTCTCCGGCTTCAGTCAGGCTGAGCTTGCGCGTCGTGCGGTGCAGCAGGCGCACGCCGAGCTGCGCTTCAAGCTGGTTGATGCGCTTGCTTACTGCGGATTTTGAAATCTCAAGCGACCGCGCAGCTGCAGAAAATCCACCTTTCTCAACAACCGCAACAAACACGGGGATAGCACCGAATCCTTCCATTACGCCCTCTATTGTCGACTTTTAGTTGACAGTCATTTTCCTTAAGGACGGATTATCAGTCAAGTGGAAACGTTATAAAGTGGTTTCTAGCTACCGACCAGCCCAAAAGTAGTACCAAAGGGTCGGTAGCTGAACCCCTGTTTAAAGAGAGCTGAAAGGAGAAAATGATGACTACACAACGAAGCCCTGATTACCCCATTGAGTCGATCTTCCTCAACCGGTGGTCACCTAGAGCCTATGACAGCAGTTCAATGCCAGAGGCTGATTTGTTCACAGTACTTGAGGCCGCGCGCTGGGCTCCCTCGGCCTTTAATGTGCAGCCATGGCGTTTTTTATACGCTCATCGTGACGATGCCAATTGGCAGAAATTTCTAGATCTGCTGGATCCTTTCAATGCCGGTTGGGCGCAACATGCCTCAGTGCTTTTGTTTGTTTTGTCAGACACGGTGATGCCCGGTGACGGTAATCGTTCGGATAAGTTATCGAACTACCATAGCTTCGACACTGGCGCTGCCTGGGCGCAACTTGCGCTACAAGCGACATCGTTGGGATATCAAGCGCATGCGATGGCGGGTATTTATTTTGATCAAACGCGAGAAAGCCTTGTTGTGCCAGAACGCTACCGGGTTGAGATCGCCATTGCGATTGGCAAGCAGGATATTCCGGCGATGTTGCCGGGAGAGCTTCAAGAGCGTGAGCAGCCCAGTCAACGATTCTCGATAAACGAAATTGCTTTTGCCGGGGCATTTCCGCAATGAGCCGCGCGGTGTATTTACAGGCGTCACAAGGGCAAGGGAGTGCCAGCTCTGGCCGATTACAACAATTGGCACAGCAGCCGGTTGTCTTGCTGCTGGTGACGGGCACCTTGTTTGGGTTTAATTTCCCGCTGGGTAAAATTGCAGGTGAGGCAGGCGTATCACCCATGATCTGGGCGATGATTGTTTCGCTCGGTGCCTGTGTATTGTTACTGCCTGTGCTTATCGCCAAACGGCGTTTGGTCGTACCAAAAGGTCGCATGATCCGCTACGTCATTATCTCCGCGATCATTTCCTTCATCGCGCCTAACTTGCTACTTTTCAGCGTTATTCCGCATGCCGGAGCGGGTTATACAGGGCTTATGTTTGCTTTGTCTCCGGTCTTCACTCTCGCGCTGAGTATTGTGTTCCGACTCAAAATTCCAAGCCGGATTGGATTGATCGGCATTGCCGCAGGCTTGCTCGGCGCGATGATTGTGAGCGTGACGCGCGGGGCGGCACCCTCGGCACCACCAACCCTATGGATTATTGCGGCTCTGGTTATTCCGGTGACGCTTGCCTGCGGGAATGTTTACCGAACGCTGGATTGGCCTGAAAATGCCTCGCCTGATGTGCTCGCCTTCTGGAGTCATGCGTTTTCAATAGTGGTTTTTTTATCTCTCATGTGGGCTACCAAGGGTTCGATACCAGTAGGTGAGCTGACGCTCGCACCTCTAGCCGCATTAGCTCAAATGCTCGTCGCCGGATTGATGTTCCCCGTGTTCTTTCGACTCCAGCAGCAAGGCGGCCCCGTCTTTCTGAGTCAGCTCGGTTACGTCGCAGCAGCCGTTGGGCTGATTGCCGCAACCTTTTTGCTGGATGAGCACTACAGCGCTATGACATGGGTAGGCGCAGCCATTATCGCCGTCGGAATCGTCATCACCGTTGTCGCGCAAATAACCGAGCGGCGCACCGATTTAGTCAACCGTTGAAATCAACACACAAGGAAATGCTATGAAACGTTACCAGTACAGAAAACCTCAAAAAGGGCTCATCTACGCCTGTATTTTGATCTTAGGAATGGCAACTATGTCTGCTCACGCTAATGAGAAGGTCGTCGGCATCAGCCCCTGGGGAGCAACCGATGAAATAGGCCGCCTCAACCTCATTACACCGGAATCACGCGTTAACATCCTGTCGCGTATTGATGGCACAGCTGTTTATGACCTCTCCGTTGAGTACTTTATCGGTATGCCCAGCTGGCAAGCTGCGGGGGACCCGCGTTATCAAATCTGGATGACTCACACGCCTAAAGGTACGGTTGTCGATGACCCGATGGGTATGGGCGATGAAATGAATAATCGTGTTAGCTACACCGGCTCAGCAATTTCAATGTACACGCACATGGGCACACACATTGATGCCCTCAACCACTTTGGTTTGAATGGGAAAATCTGGAATGGATTTTCGGCAGAGGAGCACCTTGGCGATCGTGGTTGGAATGTGGCCGGGGCGGAGAAAATCCCACCCATCATCGCCCGTGGTGTTCTCATCGATGTTGCCGCCGCCAAGAAGCTCGACATGTTGAGTGATGGCTACCGCATTACTCGCCATGACTTAATCCAAACACTGAACGCGCAACGTATCGATATTCAGGAAGGCGATGTTGTACTCATCAGAACGGGGCGAATGCAGGTGTATAAAGACGCACAGGCTTATATGGCTAACCCGCCGGGTCTGAGCATGGCAGCGGCAAAATTTATGATCGAAGAAAAAGGTGCAATGATAGTGGGAGCGGATAACCTAAGCTTTGAAGCTTTTCCCTCAGAGGAAGAGGGTGATTATGTCCCCTTGCACACGTACCTCCTGTCGCAGCAGGGCGCGCCCATTCTTGAGCTTGTTAATTTAGAAGCGCTATCGCGGGATGCCGTTTACGAATTCGCTTTTATTGGTGGATCACTGAAATTACGTGGGGCGGATGCAGCGCCAATTCGGCCTATTGCCATACCGGTAAACTAAGGCATGTAATAATTAAATAATTGGGGGCAGGGTATTTATGCTGGAACAGCAACTAAAGAATAGGAAGGTATACATCAGTGATCATGTCTTGCTCCTGAACCTCAGGCCCGACATTGACGTAATGAAAAAACAGAGGAAATTCAGCCAGTTGTTCTTCGCTGTTGGGTAGCCACTGCGCATAAAGGTAATGTGCCGCCGTTACATTTTCACGCGAACCGCAGTGGCGAACTTTCGCGCAACGTAGAGCAGGGATAACCTTGTTTATTACACCGGACGAATTCTCTGGGATGGCTTGCGGGACAGAAACACAAAGATCTACACGATAGTCTGCGGGAGTTACCTTGCCTGGGTCGTTGTAGTGGATACCATAGCTACGATGAATATCAGATGGCGGCAACTTATTCTCGATACGCCAATCGATAAGCTTCTTAATTGACTCGTGTTCAAGCGCAGGTGAACCATGATGCTCGATGACTGCAATGTTGGTTTCTGGGAAGTTAATAATTTCAATATTCATTTTCTTCTCAATTCAGAAAAGGGGGCAGATGGATTATTTAATAATCGCTACGATTCCTTTAACTAGTTTCAATGAGAATAGCCGCTTCTAGTTCATCTCCAATAGGTGGTTCAAAAAAAGACTCGGTGTGTTCAAACATTGCCGGTGTGACCTCAAGAGAATAAGTTTTACCTTGCTCTGCATTCCGATCAAATACTCGTTTATGCCGAATATCTGCGGGAGCATTGACATAATGCAGTTGAAAACCAACATTGCTGTTTAAAGCCTTTTCACGAATCGCATCCCGTTGTGTTTTGTTTGCAGCTGCACCATCAAGGATAATGCTGACATTGTTTGTTATCAGCTGTTTGCAGATCGTCCATATTTGACCACGGCAACGAAGATATTTTTCTGTAGCCCACGCCCCAACAACTTGCATTGGTTGCTCTAAAAGTCCTTCTGGAGCGTCTGGGACAAACAGCTTTGAAAGCCACTCATCTTCTGAAAAACGAATTGAATTAGTTTCAGCAGCAAGATTCATTGCGTAAGTGGTTTTGCCTGCGCCGATAGGGCCGCATACTAGATGGATCATGATTTCTCCGTATTGTTAACGCTTAGGTTGAAATGCATAATAAGCGAAGCGTTACCGGGCCTATATGACGGACCTGTTCGGCATCGTCACCCAGGTACCTTCGGTATATTAACGCGACTATCTGTTTCGTCGGAAAAGCTTGTGATCTGTAGTGTTATTGGATGTTCGAGTTTTTCTTTTAAGGCATCTTGATCGAGTAAGTTTTGCTTATTGATCGTTATTCCGATTGACGTTAATGCCGTATAGAGCGCTGGTAATTTTTCTGGATAGATCTCTGCACGTATGACCAAAGCCTTGTTGCCGAGCAGCTGCATGTCATCAATTCCGCCACACACCTTGCTCACCGTAGCGCGCACCTTATCCATAACAATACGCAGCGGTTCTTGTACTGACGCTCGCACCTGAATCAACTTTACTCGGTTCATGACTACTCTTGTATTTGATTATCTGACAGCCCAATGGAAGGTGATTTTATACAAATAAAAAAGAAAGTTTAACCTCAATAATCATAATAAAAGGGGGCAGGTTGATTATTTAATCATCGATACGAACCCTTTAATTTACTTGAATGGCTACGTCGGTGCACCATGATAAAAGTGCCACAAAAAGAGTGATCCAACACTCCTCCATGGTGCCCAATGAGCAATAAGATCCCTAGCCTGTTTTGGTGTCGGTTTACTCTCAAGCTGCTTCAATCGCCCAAGCGATACGAGAATCGCCAAATCATCGGCCGGGAATATATCTTCCCGTTGCAGTGAAAACATCAGGTAGATTTCTGCACTCCAGCGGCCAAAACCTCTTAATGCAGTAATCTCCTTGATCGCTGTTTCATCACTCATTGCCGCCAATCCATCCACATCAAAACGGCCGGACTGAACGGCATCGGCGAGAGATTTTGCGTATTCAATCTTACGGTAGGATAACCCCGCCTCGCGGAGCGCGATATCTTCGATCGACAGCACTGCACCGGCGGAAACCTCGGGTAATAAATTGGTTACACGGCCCATAATCACGCGGGCAACGTGGGTGGATATTTGCTGGCTAACAATAATCGACAGAAAGGTTTCAAACCCACTAGGGCGGAGGCGCGGCGAAGGCGGGCCAAATGATTTCAGTGCTTTTGCGATGTCTAAATCGACTCCCGCGAGATAGTCCATGCCTTCGGCAATGTGTTCTTCATTCATATGCTTGATACGACTCTAGCTAGCGTGGCTTTGCTCAGGATGTTACGGAGAGCCTTCTTTAAACTGTATTACACCTTCTGGAATGACTTCCCAATTAGCTTTTGAACCAACAAAAATATGTTGGCCAATCTCGATATCGGGAGAGCCGTTTACACATCCTAACGTGACCTGGAAGACCTTTCCGTTATGTATAGTACACAGAGTAGAGCCACAGTTTTTGCAAAACTGTAAGCCATATCCAAGCTCGCCAACAAACGAAGTCAATTGAGACTCCCCGGAAAGCCACACAAATTCATCCGGCTCTACGAAAGCTGATGCGGATGCTTGTGCATTAAATGCCTTACGACATCGAGAGCAATGGCAAGACTTAGCATCTCGAAGTTTTCCGTTTACTTGATACTTAATGTCTCCGCAGAAACATTCTCCAGTTACCGACACAATTTTCTCCATAACGCTTAGTGCAGCGGCAGGCTATAGGCCAGTCGCGACTGCTAAAATTTGTTATACATTTAACCGAAACTTTGTTTAATACTGTGTATTTGCTCTGGATCAATATGAATTTTAAAGGCGCCTGATGACGCTTCTACGGTAATCGCGACGAGAATTCCTGACAGCATAATTCCAAGGGTTCCAAGAGATATTGATATTATCTTCGATCTCTTTTTAAGTGGCCTAATATCTCCGTAACCGATAGTCAGAGCTGTAATAAAGGCCCAATAGAGAGAGTCGAATTTAGTCCATGACTCAATTTGACCCACTATGAGCCCCAAGGTAACTATAAGAATGAACATAGTTATCAAAATGGGGGCGATTAAATATATTCCCCATAGGAAAATCTGAACAAATGTAATCGTAAAATCCATAGCGGAGGTCTTTAGTTCCTAATGAGTAACGTCTTGCTAAGTGGCGCTATTTTTTGACCAGAATGATATTTGAGTAACTTGTTATATTTTTGTTACTGCAATATACCATTTAGGGGTTAATCCGCTTAAATTAGTGATTTTGTTTTTTTCTAAATATGATGCTGAATCGAGAACGTAGGCTTCTTTTTCTCGCTTAAATACTACCCAGTGCCAATAAGGCTTACCTGCTTCTAAGTGATATTTAATAGCAAGTAGAGCCAGGTTGGGTAGCTCGTCCCATGAGTTAAACGATACTTCTTTATCAGAGGTATTAAACGCGTATTCATTAAGCAGTTTACGAACATAGCCCGTATCTGAATAAAGCGATTCATCTTTAGCAAAAATACCAATTGAGTTAGCTTTATTTTTTACCTCTTCGTACGAAAGCCCAACAATATTGGCCACCGAGGCAATGCCGCAGCCTGTCTTTTCTTCTTGGATAATAACGTTCATACGTAGCTCGAAAAATATATCGCTTAGGGTGGCGGGGCCAGCGAAGCGGAACTCAGTCCCGCACGACCCGTTTGTTAAGTGTTGCCTGCTATGGGAGCAAACAGACTTACCAAAGACAGAGTACAGCCGATCATTAAATAAATAAGCCTCCATTTGTCATCCTCTCCTTTTTTCAACAACCAAGCTGTAGTGCTTACCGTTATATCTTTTCCAGTAATGAATGGAAGTATGAAATAAAACCACGAAAAAATATAAACCAAAAATAAGACAGCAGTGCTTTGATCGAATAACCCAAAGAAACTTCTAACAGCTAAAAATATAATTAATGAACTAACTAATATTATTACTTCATGTTGATTCATGAGTATTTTTTGATTTTTTCAAAAAGACTGTGTCGCATAACTACCTATTTAAAGGCTGTTTTTTGCAATAGGGCTTATGCAGCTGCAATGGGACATCAATGTGATATGACAGAAAGGCTTGAGGGGGTTTCATGCAGACCAGTCCTTGGTGCAAATGTGTATGTAGTGCTCCTTTTTAACGTATGTGGTGGTGAAGGGCAATGAGCTAAGCTTGGAAAGGCTGTTTATTCGTCGCGCTAGTTTTATGGATACTGGCAGCTACTTTTGAATTAATTCGTAAACTTCCACATCCAAGGCATCGGCAATTATTTCTAATGTACTGATCGTGACGTTTCGTTGCTTACATTCAATGAGAGAAATAAAGGTTGGGTGTAAATCGCATGCTTCTCCAAGGACTTCTTGTGTCAGCCCGCGCGCCTCCCTTATTTGTTTAACATTCTTAGCTAGAACGCTTAGAAGCATATTGCTAGGTTTTCTTTTCACGCCTTTTTTATCTGAGTCCAAACCCTGCTACCTCTAAAACAATCCGTGTAGATGAGCCTCATTGAAGAGGAAACGCAGTTTTATCTACACAGACTACACGTCAAATGTAGACGTGTGGTCTGTTTGTGATGAGGGTTTTTTTGATTAGCATCAATAATCGCTAGAAAGTAGAAAAGAAAACTTTAGTAATGCACTGCATACTCAGTGAGCTGATAGGTACGGTTACCGGTATCGTTGTTCCATAAATGATTTCAGTGAATGCACCAAGAAGAAATGAAATAGAAATGGACAACACATCACACCAAGGAGCTTAAGGTGAAAGTAATATCCTCAATAATCACGCTACTCTTAATCCTGGCCTTAACGGCCTGCAGCCAAAACCCAGTCTCCGGCACTCCGGAAGTCGATCACCCTAGTCTGATTCGCAGCATGGCCTATACGCACCGGCACTTGCTGGAGCAACGCTTGGGCCCGCAAATTGAAGAGGAGGGTAGTGAGCAGATATTGTTACAGAGCCACTGTGATTTGATTCGGCGCGGGGTGGTGCAAACAAATCCGCTGCCAGCATTGTGTAAGCCTCCCGTATCTCACGACGCTGAGGTTTGCATTGCGCGGTTTCATCGCTGTGTAGGTGCCTGTGGTACTTTTATGAAGGACTGCCCGGTTTGTGAGCCAAAAGCGGCACTCTGTTTGGAAAAAGTAGATGACGGCTCGCAGGTCGATATGTCGAAGCAAACGTAGGGGAGTGGCATGCGATTATTTATCACAGCTTTACTGCTCTTCAGCGTTCAAACTGCTTTTGCTATTCCCACGGCAACACCTGAGCAATGCGCTATTTGGGTCGGCAAAATTACAGAATATACAGGGAAACTTGACCAAGCGGACTCTCTTGAAATGGAAGCGTATTACCTGCGCAGGGTGAATGAGTATCAACGGCGGCTTCTAGCGGGTCGTTGTCCTGCCAGCTAAACAAAAGGGCCAAACTGAATGATTTTAAAATCAATATGCCCCTTTGAATCTTTGATTATTATGCGGCTTCCCAGGCGTAGGCTTTGAAAGCGTCGTCTAGCGGGAGTTGAAATGCATTGCTTACAAAGGTGGTGAAGTATTTAACACAGATGCCCATTATTAATTCAATAAGCTGTGCTTGAGTGAACCCTGCGGCGTAAAAATCACGGGTATCTTCTTCTGTAACTTGCCCTTTTTTTCTGATGAGCGCCTTGGTTAAGCTGTTTAAAGTTTGCAGGCGTGCATTGGGTACGGTTTCCTTGTTTCGCATGGCGTTGGTGATATCTTCGGGCATGTTGATCTGGCAGGAAAATGCCGTGTGGCCTGCCATGCAATAGCCGCATTCATTTTCACTACTGGTAGCCAGTTGAATAACTTGCTGTTCTTCGCCGGTAAAGCTGCTTTCTGCAAAGTTACTGTTTAAGGCCATGAGTCCTGCCAATGCATTTGGTGATTCAGCAATGGCGGCAAATACATTAGGTATAAAACCGAGGTTATTCTCTAGGGCCTGCAGGGAAGCTACAGAGTTTTCAGGTGCTGATGCGGTGGTATGTAGGGTTGGTGTGTTCATTGTCATCTCCATTTGTTGGTTTTTAAACTGGTATGGAAATGATGTGCTTTGGGTGCCTTTGCCGATACTCTCTAATCCATAGTGTTTAACTATACTTTATGAAGTTAAAAACTATTTTTTATGAAGTTATACTTGGGTTGTGTTTAACCTCAGGCCTTTATTATGGAATTCGGACAGTTCTGCCCAATCGCAAAAGCCATGGAAGTACTTGGTGAAAAGTGGACGGTTCTCATTTTGAGAGAAATCCTCATGGGGAGCTCTCGATTTAATCAGTTGCAGCGGGGGCTTAGCCTTATTTCCCCGGCAGTACTGACCAAGCGGCTCAATTCACTGGCTGAATATGGATTGATTTATAAGACAAAGCTACCGGGGCAGAAGGGATATGAATATTTGCCCAGCCCGTCGGCAAAAGAGTTGCTGCCTATCTTCCTCGATTTAGGTGCTTGGGGCATGCGTTGGACACGCTCGCATTTAACCAGCCTTGATTATGACGCTGAATTTTTAATGCTTTATTTGCAGCGCAGCGTGAAGCCGGAGAATTTGCCAGGTAGAACAACCGTTATTCGTTTTAACTTCACCGACTTTAAGGAACAGCCAAGCTGGTGGATAGTTGTATCCGGGGATCAAATCGATGTCTGTGTGCTGGATACGGGCAGAGAGGTGGATGTCTATTTTACCTCTACTGTTAAATGCCTCTCTAATATTTGGATGGGTGAAACAACTTATCGGAAGGAAGTAGAAGAAGGTAATTTGAAGTTGGTTGGCAACAGGGCGCTGACACAAAATGTGACGTCTTGGCTAAGTTTATGCCAGTTTGCAAAGCCTGATTCTTAGGCTTATTTGTAAACGTTGTTTTGCCTCAGACGTTATGACATTAAAGGGGTCAGATTAAGTATTTATTAATCGTTACGACCCCTCTAATGTTTTATCCAATCATGCCTAATGGTAGTGCAGGTCCGTGGCTTTACCGTGGAATACACGATAGGCAAAAATCGTGTAAAGCAGGATGACCGGCACAACAATAACCGCGCCGACCAGAATGAAACGCAGTGATTCAGGTGCGCTTGCTGACTGCCAAATATCCAGCTTGCCCGGAATGATATCTGGGAAGAAACTAAACGCTAGGGCACTGAAGCACAGTAAGAAAATACTCGCGACGAAAACAAAGGGCACCCAACAATGACGGTCGTTGAGCTTAGGTAATCGCTTCAGCAATATTTCATTGAAGATAAAGATCAGTACGCATAATACGGGAATCAGCAGCGCAAACATGACCAACGGGAAATCGAACCAGCGATCGAACACCCCGGGGTTAACCAACGGATTAACTAAACAAACTGCGGCTACGCCGACAAAACTAATCCGTCCTGAAAGTAACGCCCACTTTACAGCACGGCGTTGTAGTGTTGTTTCTGTTTTCAGAATCAGCCATGCAGCGCCAATATAACTATAAGCCGCTGTGACGCATAAGGCGCTCAACAAACAAAATAGCTGTGTTGCCCAACCCTGCTCAAAGCCCATGACGTACTGCCCCAGCATGTATCCCTGTGACAAGGTGGTCAGTATGGAGCCCGTTTTAAAACAACGATCCCAAGCCAGTTTGTAGTCAATGGCCGCTTTGGCTCTGAAATCAAAGGAAACGCCCCTGAGGATTAAGCCAATCAGCATAATCGCAGAAGGAATATAAAGGTGCAGAAACACCATGTTGTAAGCTGCGGGGAAGGCAATAAGCATCAAGCCAACCGCTAGTACCAACCAAGTCTCATTAGCGTCCCAGAAGGGGCCGATGGAGGCGATCATAGTGTCGCGATCGGCCTCGTCGTTAGGGCCCATGGGTAGTAGAACGCCCACACCCAAGTCATAGCCATCCAGAATGGCATAGACCAATACTGAGAACCCCATCAAGCCAACAAAGATTACTGGTAACCATTGCTCGTCTATCATGATGCTGCTCCTTTAGTTGTGCTATCGACAGCGACATTCATAAGGCTGCCTGTCGCTGTTGGTTCATTTGTTTCAAACTCCTCCGTTTTAACTGCTTTACGAGCAATAACACGCACTGTGTGGATATAGGCTGTTAACAAAAAGGCATAAAGTGTCAGGTAAAGCACGAGAGATATGCCGACAGAGGTTGCTGCAACGGGTGTGACGGCATCAGCCGTACGAAGAATACCGGTAACCAGCCAAGGTTGGCGGCCAACTTCCGTTACATACCAGCCCGCTAATGTCGCGACCCAGCCGGAGAACGTCATTACCTCAAGCGTTTTAAGCATCCAGAAGGGCAGCTCGCCTTTTTTACGCAGGCGATAGAGGCTAAACCATGAAGCGGCCATCATCATGAGACCCATGCCTACCATGAGGCGGAAACTCCAGAACACGGTGCCAACTGGCGGGTGATCGTCACCAAAATTTGAGATTCCTTGGATTTCACCATCGGCTTCGTGCGTGAGAATTAAGCTGGCCAGGTTGGGAATACCGATCTCATAGTGGTTAGTTTGTTCTTCCTTATCTGGAATGGCGAAAAGCAATAAAGGCGCGCCTTTTTCGGTATGCCAGACACCTTCCATCGCAGCAACTTTCTGCGGCTGGTGCTCCAGAGTATTCAACCCATGTAGATCGCCAACAAAGGCTTGTAGCGGGGCGAGAACTGCCGCAACTATCAATCCAATTTTCAGTGTTTTATAGGGCGCTTTTTTCGTATCACCTTTGCGAATACGATAGGCTGAAATGCCAGCGATAAAAAAGGCACTGGTTAACCCGGAGGCCAATAACATGTGGGTCAATCGGTAAGGGAATGAGGGGTTAAAAATAATCGCCCACCAGTCAGTCGGGAAAGCCACACCATCACGTAGCTCAAACCCTGCAGGCGTATGCATCCAGGAGTCTAGCGCTAGTATCCAGAAAGCTGACAAGGTGGTGCCGATAGCCACTAACAGAGTGGCAAAAGTATGAACTTTTGGCGGTACTCGATTCATACCGAACAGCATAATACCGAGGAAGGTCGCTTCCAGAAAAAACGCCGTTAGTACTTCGTATCCTAACAATGGCCCAGCAATATTACCGACCGTTTCCATGTAGCCAGGCCAGTTGGTACCAAACTGGAAAGACATGGTGATTCCGGTGACAACACCTAAGGCAAACGTAAGAGCAAATATTTTGACCCAGAAGCGGTAGGCACGCATCCAGACGGGGTTGCCGGAAATGTCATAACGTACTTTGAAGTACAGCAAGAACCAGCACATGGCGATATTTATTGCTGGGAACAAAATGTGGAAGCTGATATTCGCGGCAAACTGCATCCGCGACAACATAAGCGTTTCAAACATGGGAAAACCTCGGAACAGCAGCTAAAAATGGGGGAGTTGACACTTAGGCGTCCTTTTTTTTGCCTGAGACTTTATCTTTGAATTCTAATACCTTGCCGATACCCGCACCGAGTTTCATCAGGCTTTGCAGTTGCTCTGGTGACATGTTGTTAAGATGTCCGGCCCACTGTGTTAGCAGTTCAAGCAGGTCATGCAGTTCGGCCATTTGCTTATGAGCATGCATTTCTTCTTCATCAGCAGGGGTGTCGAGCAAGTGATCTCTTAACAGGGAAAGGGTCGGATCTATTTCGCGCTTACGCCTTTCTTCAAATACGGTTCTTGCCATATCCGAGATACTGCCAGCGGTTGTGAAATAATCTTTGCGGTCGCCGGGGATACGCTCTAAACGAATAAGACGCCAAGACTGTAATTCCTTGAGCCCCATGCTGACATTGCCGCGACTGATGTGCAGCGACTGAGAAATTTCGTCGGCATTGAGTGACGTCGAACGCACCACTAGTAACGCAAGTATTTGACCAACAGTACGGTTAAAGCCCCATCGACTGCTCATTTCACCAAAGTGCGAAACGAACGCCTCAGCTTGTCGAGATAGATCCATAATTCTAACCTTTCAGAAGTTTCAGAGATTTCTGAAAATACTAAAAGATGACTTGATCCAAGTCAATTGCTTATTGATCACTGCGACAATATGTCGCAGGTTTTATTTTGTTCTATTTTTCAAACAGCAGCGTTTTTGAGAACAACTGCTGGGTAATGACAATGATGTGGTTGATAACGCCGCGATTCAATGGCAAGGCGAACACCAACAAATTGTGGCAGCAAAACTGAATCTGGTATCTGTTAGCTCCGAACAAGCAGGTGAGTGCGGCAGTATTAATTATGATCCATTGGTTTTATCTGCAGGTTTTGAACCATCGGAAGATCCCTTATTGCAAGCGCGGAGAGACGCATATGCCATTTCGGTTGGGAAACATATATCTGAAAAATAACGGAGCAAGGAATTATATTAAGAGGAATAATATCCCCATAGTCGGTTCAGATTTGATGTGTTCTGCGCCGTAAATGGGAGGGCCGATTGTTGAATAAATGAGTTATTCTTTTAATTACTTTGTTCGGCATTTAATTTCTTTTTTGCTTACTTTAGTAGCTCCTGTTTACTGAGAGGTTTAAATTGAACTCCGTTTAAATATGGATGCTCTAGGATATGTAAAAAATGCTGACATGATCACAATAAAAAGGCCCCTCCACTAAGTGGAGGGGCCTTTTTATTTAAATTGGACCTGGTTTTCACTAAGGTGCCAGTTAATCAATGTAATTGGGGCAGGGTGCTTATTCGACTCTGTATCCTAATTATTGATTTTGTTGTTACTTAGTTTGTGCCCAAAAGCGTCGGCTGAAAGCAAGTAGACCTAAACCCATCAATGCTAGTGTTCCAGGCTCAGGAACATCTCCAGTGATAATTTGTTGGGCATCACCAATTGTCATATCGTCAAAGCCTAAAACATCTGAGCCAGCAGTCGATGTGAACGCGATATTTGTGTATGAGTTGCCTGAATCGACGAAGCCCCAGAATAGAGATGAGCCATTGGTCGACGAACCATCAATATCAAAGCTGGAGGTTTGGTTTAATATATCAGTTAAAACGAGAGTAAATTGACCGCTAAAATCACCAATATCCGTTCCGTTGAAACCAAAGGCGCTAATGGCTGTACCAAAGGAGATTTGGAAGTTGTTACCTGAGTCAATTTGTACGAAGTTAGTGCCTGAGGTTGCAAAACGACCAGCGCCAGCGCTACCGTCTATTGCACCTGAACCTGACAAAGTTGCGGTTAAACCACCTGTTGAACCAGGAAAGTTTAAGTTGAGGGGTGGAATATCTCCGTCAGAAAATGTTTCAAAATCTTCGGTTCCAACGCCAGACAAATTCGAAAGAAAGTTGCTTCTGGCTGCAGTACTGTTTGCGCCTAAAACTCCGCCTGGAGCGTTGTCAACGCCTTCAAAAATGACGGGAACCGCACTCGCTTGGCTTGCGCTAAGTAGAATGGTAAGGGCTGCGGCTGCGCCACAAATTTTGTGTCCGTATCTCATTATTATTATCCTTGTATATATAAAATATGATTGATATATATATGTTATGCAGGATTTAGGCCATATTTTTTATTCATATAAAACAGTAGGTTACTTATTTTTTTTAGTAAGGTGTTAAATTTCCTGACACATATGAGTAAAAATGAAGTTTGTTTAGTTATCCCTAACTTTCGAGTTTTTAGAGGTGTTGCTAATGATGAAAAGGCGGCGAACGTTTCGATTGAGGTAAATTAAAAATAAAAGGGACTCGTTGAATATTGAATATTGAATAATCGCTATGATCCCTTTAGCTTTGCTATCTACATACAAATTCCTGTCACTCATAACGCAACTGCGATGCTATTCGGCAAAGGGTGAGTTAGGTGCGTAATAAACTTTAAGGTACGAATGGCGTTATGAAAGTATTACAAGTCTTCCTATTAACGGTTTTTGTGTCGTTTGCGACTGCATCAGAAAAATCGAATTGGCCTGAAGGAAGTGCGATGCATGCAGGCTTGAGTCAAAAGGAAATATTAGAAAAGAAACAAAGTAAGGCCTCTGAAATAGTATTAAAAATCAGAAGTAACCTTGAAGAGCATAGCCCTTATAAAGGCGAACATTTATCTAGTGTATTTGGCCGTCATAACGAGAGCTGGGGGGATTACGTTGCCTCAACATGTATGACTGTTGGTGTGATGACTGGATCCGGTGGTTCATGGCCTAGTTACTATGCGCTTACATGTGAAAGGAACATGATTGATCGTAGATTGTTCAATTTAACCAATACGTTGCAGTGCATAAAAAGGCATGTCAAAAACGAACAACCGTATGAGCTGCCTAATTGTCTTTATCAGAGCTTTACCGTTGAGTATTAACTGCTTGAATCCAAACGCCGTTATTACGAGTACTGTTGGATTGTTCATCACAGGTGTATTTAAAGAAATATCGTTATGAAAATAATAAAAATTATTATTAGTCTGGCCGTGTTTGTTTTCCTGTGCGTTATCGGGGCTGGAATCTATAAGTTTAACTTCACCGATGATGATATTTTCATGCCGATGGAGACGCTTTACTTCATGCCATCGACACGAACTTGGCAGGATGACCTGGGTGTTTGCAATACATGTACGCCTGAGAACGGTTTTAGTGTTGATGGTGTCGTTACAACAGATGAAGGCTCTGTGGCTTGGCAAGAAATTTTCGTATTACTGAAAAATGATTTGGCTGAATCTCCGGACGTTAAGGAGGTTAAAGATTTTTTCCAAGAGCAATATGCAGAAGAAACCGGCTATCGCCCCGTTCATGTTTGGAAGCGAGAGGATGTGTATCAGGTCCTTGTTCCCGTGCGAGCAGAGTTACGTGGTCTTGATTTCTTTGATCGCAGAGGTGCGCTACTCGCTACATACGAAGCGGAGGAGCATTTAGGAAAACAAAAACTTATTTCCTCAGGACTTCCTCAGGCAGAAAATACTTTAATGAATATTGCCTTAGAGTTTGCGCGGACGTCTGAAATTTACCAGCAGGATGGTTACAACCTTCGTATCGATGACTCAACCAATGCAATCTGTGTGCGTTGTTTTGATTTTGTATTCGATCACTATGGCGACCCAGGTGTTTTATACTCGCTTGCGGTTATCATCGATGAAAACAATAAACCTGCCTGGAAAGAGAATAATTAGGGGCAGAGTAAAATCAAATAATTGGACTTTGCCCTCAATTTTTCTAACTGTTTTATGCCATAACGTCCTTCAGTGAGGCGTTATCAAGGGTATGTCGATACCAGTTGTAACGCACGTTCTTGCCAGCATTATCTATATTCGGTGCACCACGGCCTGCTTTTAAATCAGCCAAATTAATCGTCCGCATCTCAACGCTATACCGTGTTACATCGGTTGTGTTTGGTACGGTTGCATGCAAATGAGCACTGGAGAAACAAAGCACGTCACCAGCGTTCAGCACGACCTTAAAGGCATTCGCTTCATCGACGGGTTCTAGTAATTCCGGTGCGCCAGGGTAGGGGACTTTCACTCCTTTAGGCGTCTCACGACGAGCGGCCAAATATTTGCTGAACTCCCAGTCGGCAGTGGTGTTTACCGTCGGTTTATCCCAATAGTCAGGATAAAAGGCCATGGTTCGTTCTGCCTCTAAATCATAAATTGGCGCCCACCAGTTACATTGAGACTGCACATTGCCACCCCAGGTATCACGATGATGACCTACTGTTGTGCGTAAACCGGTGGTGAACTTTTCCTGAGCGGATACCACGCGCATTGGGAAATAGTCATGGTAAGTTGCGCTCAAATCAACGCCTGTTTCCTGCAGCACTCGGAAGAAAATCTTTTTAGTTTCGGCGTCATCCTGAAAGCGTTGCTGCATATCGATAATAAATTGCAGATACTCATCGGAAGGTAGTTGATGCATTGCATGCTCCGGCGAGCTGCCATCGAGTGCTTTTGACATAAACTGATCGACATATTGGCACAGCTCCAACATGGCGGGTATTTGACGAAATAAAATCAAATCTCCGCCAAATATAATTTCCGAGCGCTGTTCATCCGACATAGCTTCTGTTGCTTCAATAACGTTCATACTCGCCTCTAAAATGTCTTATTTGGGACACCGCTAATTCACCTTTGCAGATTATTAGTTAATGTCGATTTCTTTCGGTTTAATTGTGACTAGTTCAGCCTCTAGTTGCTGCCGAGTACTTCAAACTGGTCAATTCTTAATTTAGCTTCACCATTTTCTTGTAAAACCCAAAGCTCTTTGGTGATGACGCCGTGTACTTTGTTCATGGCCCATTTAGAGGAAATCACCGCGGCTGTCGTACTGATGATTTCAATCTCACGGTCAATGTAACGCACGTCGGAATAGCCCTGTGAAATTAAGTTTTCCCAAAAGGCTTGAATGGTTTCACGGCCGGCGAAGGTACCAAAGGGTTTGGCTGTCATGATGCCGTCGATCTCATAAGCGTTTGCGCAACCTGCGGCATCTGCGTTGTTAAACGAGCGAATCCAATTTTCACTGGCTTTGTTGACGGCCTTAACCAAAGTGTCGCTCAGGCTTTTTGTCAGTTTTACAGGTTTACGATGCGGGTTTAGAAATGTCGAACCATGGCCGGGAACAATCCAATCTGCTTGCTGCAAAACAAGTTTTCGAGAATGCTCCATGCCGTCGTGATCTTCCGCCAGAGGGTCCTTTGCTGGGTGAAAGTCTGGGGCCCACCACAAGTGAGTGAGAGCATAAATTCCTTCGGAAGTTTCCACAAGCAAACTGGCGTCTTCATCGGTATGGCCTGGAGTGCGAATGACTTTAATGCCTGGGGCCAGTTCATAGTTGTCGGGGTGATCTGACCAAACGTCATCTTTATAGGTCGCCCAGAAATCAACCAGAGTGGCATTTGGGAATAAACCCAGTTGGGTTACATGGTCTGGATGATGGTGACTGATAAAAACATGGGTCACCTCTTCGGGGGTTATACCTTTGGAAGCCAATAACGTGAGCACTTGATCCCACACGCCCGGCGCGGCCATGCCGGGGTCTGCAATAAGTACAAGATCTTTGCCCTGCACCAGTGAAATTGTACTGGCAACCTTACGTGCGCCATCGGATTGTGCGCCGGGTACGGGTTCTTTTCCTTCAATGGCTTGAACGTAGCCTGAGGCCAATACAGATACACGGTTATCTATCTCGTTAGCCTGAATAGTTGCGCTGGTCAGACTGCAGATTGCCGCCAGAAGTATTATGTATATCGATTTCATAGAGTTACCACTTATTCATTAGGATGATTAATTGTATGCGGGATTCCCATTCTGTTCGATTGGCAGAATTGACATTTTTAGTGTCATAATTGCCAGATGAATAATTCTTATACCGCCGTTGGCATCGTCAATTATCCCTCCGCCCAGTTAACCGCCGTGCATGGTGTGACTGATATGCTGTTAACCGCCAACCGTTTTATTCAAGAACTGGGAAAGCAGGGAACGCCGTTGTTTTGTGTGAGTCACTGGATCCTGTCTGGCGATAAGCAAACGCTACAACCACAGTTTTGCAGCCAGGAATCCGCGCCGCCGCAACAGGATATTCTGCTTGTTCCTGGTAGCCTCAATTCAGACTATGACTGTAAGCAAGACCCCACTTTACTTAAGTGGATTCGCTCTCAACATGAGAAAGGCGCCATTGCCTGCTCAGTTTGTAAAGGGGCCTTTATCCTTGCTCAGAGTGGTTTGTTGATAAATCGCACTGTTACAACGCATTGGGCGCTTGAGGAGGAATTCACCACTCAATTCCCCGATGTGCACGTGCAAATTGATAAAATTCTTATCGACGGCGGTGACGTTATTACCGCGGGAGGTGTGATGGCATGGCTCGATCTAGGCTTGCGTCTGATACATCGCTTTGCGGGTTCTGAAGTGATGTTGGCCGTGGCGAAATTTTTGCTAATTGACCCGAATGGGCGAGAACAAAAGTTCTACAGTGCCTTTTCCCCCCAGTTGAATCATGGCGATGAAATTGTCGTAAAAACCCAGCGTTGGCTGCAAACGCATTACGCCGAAGCGTTATCGCTCGATAAATTAGCTGAGGTTGCAGCCACCAGCGTCAGAACCTTGATCAGACGTTTTCATAGTGCATTGAATATGACGCCAACATCTTATATTCAGCAATTGCGAATAGGTAAAGCACGGGAGTTATTGGAGTTAACTAACTTGCCTGTGAGTAAGATTGCATGGGATGTCGGTTACCAGGATACAGGGGCATTTAGAAAGGTATTCCAGTCTTTACTGAGCATAACCCCCGGTGAGTACAGGCGGCGGTTCGCGGTTGAGTAGGTAACTGTTTAATTTTGCTGCAACGGTAGGGTTTGCGATGGTGTCTATGTGCGCATCTCTGGTTTTACGCATAATGCTGCTTCTACTGGTGCAGTGGGCTCAATGGAAGAGCTTGTTAGATATGCTTGTAAACGACCGGCGTTTCCCTTTTCCCCTGTCCCCTCATTCCAAATATACGAAACAACACCTGCCTGAAAAGATCCAACCAAAAATAAATTCGCAAGAATCGCTAAAATCGAAAAATACGCTACACTCATTCTATTGGTTTATCGAGCAACACATTTTCTGAGTGGAAAAAATATCATGTCATTAGATGTAAACAATAGGAGGCACACGTTGTGGCACATGATCGAAGCTATTTAACCCCTGTGGAAGTAGCCAATTTATTAATGGTGTCGACAGCATCTGTCCGTTCTTGGTCTGCAAAAGGATTGTTAGAAGCAACTACAACGGCGGGGGGGCATAGACGATTTTTGCGCAGCACGGTTGAAGATTTTGCTCAAAACCGGGGTATTGATATTCCCAAGAAAACATCTGAAGGGTTGCGAATCCTCGTGGTTGATGATGACAATCAATTACGGGGTTATTTGTTTGAATTGCTTGATGGAATGCCTGGTGTTGAGGCCGTAAGTGTTGCTCGAGACGGCTTTGAAACTGGACAACAGGTTGAGATATTTAAACCCAATGTTGTGCTGTTGGATCTGATGATGCCTGGACTGAATGGATTTGAAGTGTGCGCGAGGCTTCAGTCCTGCCCTGAGCATGAGGGGATACGCGTGATTGCTATGACGGGTTATAACAATGAAGAAAACATCACAAAAATAATGGATGCGGGCGCTACCCACTGTTTGGCTAAGCCATTGGATAGGAAGCAGCTTTTTTCTGTATTAGGTATTTCGTTTCATTCTTGAGTTATTAGCGTTAATTAATAAGGAGAAAATTTAGTGGTAGCTTCAAATGCGTTAACAGGAGTTGAACGCACATTCCCAGAAGATCAGGTGCTGATCTCTGCAACAGACCTAAGGGGCGTTGTTGCTTATGCGAATAAAAACTTCGTGGCTATTT
Source organism: Pseudomonadales bacterium (assembly GCA_036960805.1). Classification (GTDB taxonomy): domain Bacteria; phylum Pseudomonadota; class Gammaproteobacteria; order Pseudomonadales; family IMCC2047; genus IMCC2047. Next base: position 15,567 of record JBALXL010000012.1, on the reverse strand, counting down.
CAGGTTACTCTGATGCTGAGTTAAAGGATTCACCGCACAATATTGTGCGCCATCCCCATATGCCAAAAGAGGCGTTTGGGAATCTATGGGCGTCGGTAAAGAGGGGTGACTCTTGGATGGGCATCGTTCAGAACCGTTGTAAAAATGGTGATCACTATTGGGTTGATGCCTATGTAACCCCTATTTTTGAAGGCTCTGAAGTTAAGGGGTATCAATCGGTTCGTTCTAAGCCTGACAGAGCAACCTTAGAGCAAGCGGAAAAACTGTATTCACAAATCCAAAAACCTGTCAGTTGGTACAAAAAAATAAAGCTGAGTTTTATGCAAAAGATGTTTGCTGGCTTTGTGGCTGCACTGATGCCTGTTTTGTTTGTACAGTTGTTTTTGCCTAAGGATAACTTGTTGTTTACGGTCCCTGCAGTGGCGCTTAGCTTGGTGATCGCTTATAGCGTTATAGGCCGGTTATACCGTCCCTATCGTGAAGCTGCTGAAAGAGCTAGAGCTGTCTTTGATAACTCCCTTGCTTGTAAGGTTTATACCGGTCGAGATGATGAGTTAGGGCAATTGGAGTTAACAATCAAAGCCCTGCAATCGGAAATCAGAACTATTTTGAGCCGAATTGGTGAATCTTCTGAAGAGCTTGGCACGATTGCTCGTAGTAACGGTGAAGTTGTCGAGGCGACTAACCAGGCTGTAACACAGCAGCAAGCTGAAATTGAAGATGTTTCAACGGCGATGCACGAAATGGCGGTAACGGTTGAAGACGTGTCGGGTAATACGCGCCGTTCTGCTGAGGCTGCTCAGACTGCCGATAAGGAGGTTGAGCAGGGCCGACAGGTCGTTAGTGAGACGGCGGCAACGATTAAGAATCTGTCTGAGCAAATCGAACATGCCTCTGACGTTATTAAAGAACTGGATTCCGAGAGCAAAGCTATTGGCTCGGTGATTGATGTGATTAACGAACTTGCCTTTCAAACTAACCTGTTAGCTTTGAATGCGGCCATCGAAGCAGCCCGTGCAGGTCAGCATGGCGCTGGTTTTGCTGTTGTTGCGGCTGAGGTGCGTAGTTTGGCCAGTAGAACCAAAGAATCTACAGAGCTCATTCAGAACAGTGTTAACCAATTACAGAAAAGTACAACGGAAGCGGTCGATATTATGGAGTTAGGGCGTGGTAAAGCCCAGGCTAGCGTGGCGCAGGCGGATATGGCGGGGCAGTCTCTCGTGTCAATTGGTGAGGCTGTTGAGACAATTAGGGCGATGAGTATGCAAATTGCTTCTGCACTTGATGAGCAGGGTGAGGTTACTGCGGCTATGGATCGCAATATAGCTAACATTCGTGAGTCCGCCGATGAAACCACCAATACGTCCAATGCGATGGCTGATACTAGTGTGCGGCTTGCAACGCAGGTGGAGAGTATGAAAACGATGGTGCTGCAATTTAGCGAAGCAGGAAGTTAGAAGGAGTTAGGATGTTAGCAAGAAAAGACTTTAAGCGAGACAGCAGCTTTAATGTGCTGGTCGTTGATGATGAGTTCTCTCATCGGATGTTGGAGCGAGAAATCCTTCAATCGTCCGGCTATAACGTGATAGACACTGAAAGTGGCTTCAACGTGATGCAGTTATTGGAAGAGAACGACTTTGATGCAATCCTGCTTGATCAGCGCATGCCAGGGATGAAGGGTGATCAGGTGTGCCGTTTAATTCGTCATGATAAGCGGTATGAACTGTTGCCCATTATTATGGTGACGGGTTGTTATGACGATACAACTTTGTCCGATAGCCTGCAGGCTGGCGCGAGTGATTTTATCCGCAAGCCATATAGCACCGTTGAGTTTTTGTCGCGTGTTAATTCAGCGGTACGACAAAAGCGTAAAACCGATGACCTGGATAACGCCGAAACACTGCTGTTTACATTAGCAAGGATGGTTGAAGCGAAGGATGAAGCGACAGGCAATCATTGCTCTAGACTGGCATATTCAGCATCTGCATTTGGTCGGGCTATTGGACTTGGTGCTGATGATCTTGAGGTGCTAAGGCGTGGCGGGGTTCTCCATGATATTGGGAAACTGGCGATTCCAGATCGAGTGCTATTAAAAAAAGGTCCTTTGAATGACGATGAATGGAAAGTCATGCGCCAGCATACGGTGATTGGGGCTCAATTATGTAGCGGTTTGAGAAGCTTCGAGCGGGTTGTTCCAATCATCCGTTCACACCACGAACGCTGGGAGGGTGGAGGGTACCCGGATAACCTTAAAGGTAAAGAGATTCCTCTACTTGCCCGGGTTTTTCAGTTAGTCGATATCCACGACGCATTGACGAATCCTCGACCCTATAAGCCGGCCTGGGAATCAGACAAAGTGATTAACATGTTTGAAACGGAGATGGATTCAGGATGGCGAGATCCTTTGTTGTGCAAAGAGTTTATAAAAATTCTAAAGCACTCACCTGAAATGCTTGATCTGCCCGCCGATAAAAAACCTGATTTGAGTGAAGAAGTTTTTGAGGAAATCAGAGGCACAGGAGTGCTCGCTCAGCCAGCCGACGCTCTTATCAAATAAGTTTTAAATGGCATAGTACATAAACATTTTTCAACGGATACCACCGAATGTTTTTTTTGAACGCTAAGCGTTGCTACAAACTCCTGTTCCTTTTGTTGGCTTTACCGCTTTCTGTATTGCTGCGGGCTCAAGACGCCGGTCAAGAGAGGCTGTCTGTTTCTGCAGAGTTTGATTATCCTCCCTATTCAGTGGTTGACGAAAACGGTGCTGTAACAGGTTTTTCTGTGGAGCTGTTAAATGCAATTGCCAAGGAAGAAGGGCTTAATCTTGGTTGGAAAGTTGGAGATTGGGGGGAAACCTTAGAGGCCTTGGAATCAGGCGAAACTGATCTAGTGCCAGTTATGGCTATTACCGAGGAGCGTAAGGCTAAAGTCACATTTAGTGATCCCTATATACACTCCTTTGATGCCATATTTGTGCGGCGCAGCGATAAAACAATTACCAGTCAGTCTGATTTGTTAAATAGCGATGTGATAGTTGTTAGTGATGACATTGCACATGAGTATTTGGCTGGTGAACAGAAACATAAACGTTTGATTATCGTTGTAAGTGCTTCTGAGGGGATGGCCCGGTTAGCGGCAGGGGAAGGCAGCGCAATGCTTATGTCACGCCTTCCCGGGTTAGAAACGATACGTAATTTGTCTTTAGATGGCATTGAAGCGCTTGATACCCCGGTTGACTGGTATTCAAGATCGTTTGGTTTTGGTGTTAGTAAGCAACAAACAGCGCTGTTAGAGGTTCTTAATAGAGGATTAAAGCAGGTTCGTGATAACGGACATTATGACACGTTGTTTGAGACGTGGATTAGGAGTACAGATCAAACAGCCATTTCTCATGCCAAAACCCAGCGCTCGCTCGATTTCACGATAGCGGCATTCGCTTTTTTTGCAGTCCTGGCAATACTTTTTATCGTTATTCTGAAAAGTATCATTTCCTTTAAAACGGCCCAGCTTTTACAGGAAACAGAGCAGCGACGGCATGTTGAAGCAATAGCCGACCAAAGTGAGAGTCTTTTCCGAGGTGCTTTTGAGTCATCAATGCAAGGCTCAGCCCTTCTCGGGAGTGATGGTTCCTGGGTTCGAGTAAATCAGGCTTTGTGTGAACTGCTGGGTTTTTCTAGTGAAGAATTGATCAGCACAAATATAAAAGATTTTTTGACAGAAAATGATTATGAAAAGTACTTAACATCTTCTGAAAAATTAGATTCTGAGGGGCAGGAAAGTTGTGCTTTAGAGTTTCGCTGTTTATGTCGTGGCCGAGAGTGGAAATGGGTGAGGGTGTTCCTGTACCTGATTCAAAGAGAGAATCAGGATCATAATATTTACGCTCAAATACAGGATATTTCCGCTAAGAAGGATGATGAGGAGCGATTGAATAGGCTGTTATATGACCTGGAATTTACGCGAACCTCTTTAAATAGACATGCAATTCTTTCACGCACAGATGCGAAAGGTATTATTAATTGTGTGAATGACAAGTTCTGTTCTGTTAGTCAATATTCATCGGAAGAACTAATCGGCCATAATCACCGCACCGTTAATTCAGGATTTCATAGCGAAGCGTTTTTTAAAGATCTATGGCGTACGATTTCTTCCGGTAATGTTTGGCAAGGCGATGTGTGTAACCGCAGAAAGGATGGAAGTCTTTACTGGGTTGCAACAACCATTGTTCCTCATATTGGTGCTGACAATAAACCCGATTCCTATTTATCAATTCGAACAGAAATCACCGAAATTAAAGAAGCGGAAAGCCGTTTAAAAGAGCAGCGAGAATTCCTTAATACTACGCTGGAAAACATTAAAGATGGGATTATCGTACTGAATGAACAGGGCGAGATAACGTTTGAAAATCCCGCGGCAGCTAACTGTTTAAGTGATATTAGAAATACCGCTGACAGTAGCCTGAATAACAGTAAGGCGCGAATACCAAAAGAAATACAAACGGCCATTAATAATGCTATGCGTGGCAAAGCTTCAAGCGGTGTTCCAATGACTCTTCCTGCCCAAAAAAACGGGGAGATGCATGATTTTCTTATGAGCTGTTATCCATTGGCTAAGTCCTGTGGAACGCGAGCTGGCCTGTTGGTATCAATGCATGACATAACCGATCAACTCAATGCAGAAAAACAGCTTTCGCACTCTAACTTACGCTTCGATTCTTTTTTCGATAACGCGATAACGGCAATCGATCTTTTTGATAGGGACAGCAACATTTTGAAGGTCAATAAGGCCTTTGAAAATATGTTGGGATACACCGAAGATGAGATCAAAGAGCTTGGCCCTCTAGGTATTACACACCCAGATGATATCGAGGTTTCTGATAGTAAACTTCAAGCCTTCACTAGTGGTGTTATTGGCAGTTATCAGATAGAGAAGCGCTATATACACAAGGATGGTTCGACTGTCTGGGGGCGTTTATCAGCCTTTTCCGTTGGTGCGGAGGAAGAAGAGGCATATATGGTCGGAATGATTACCGATATTACCCCTGAAAAAGACATGGCAGATGAGCAGTCGCGATTGCAGCGCCGTCTGCAACAGGTTGAAAAAATGGAAGCAATAGGCGCTTTGACCGGCGGTATTGCACACGATTTTAATAATATTCTTGCCAGCATTATGGGTTATACCGATCTGGCTATGATGAAGTTTTGCCAGGATAAAGAGGGCAAACTTAATCAGTATTTGACCGAAGTTTATAAAGCGGGCGTGCGTGCGAGGGATCTGGTTGGTCAGATGATGGACTTCAGCCGGGCAGGCGGTGGTAGTCGCAGTGATTTGGCTATGGGGCCGATCGTAAAAGAAACCCTCAAAATGGTTGGCCCGACATTACCCTCAAGCATTCAAGTTAACTATGACGGAGATACAGACGTACCCTTCATCTCCATGGATCCTGTCAGGCTAAATCAGATTGTGATGAATCTGGTGATTAATGCGCGTGATGCACTGGATGAAAAGGGAGCTATTTCAGTTTCCGTGAAAACTTACAACGGGCTTACAGCTGAATGTCTTGCTTGCCATAAGGTGATTGATGGGAACTATGTTGAGTTGACCGTCGCAGATAACGGCGTCGGTATATCCAAATCAGAATTAAAAAGAATCTTTGACCCTTTTTATACAACAAAAGATGTTGGTAAAGGGACGGGCATGGGGCTGTCCGTCGTTCATGGCATTGTGCATGAATATGATGGGCATATTCTGGTGGAGTCAGAGGAAGGAAAGGGCAGTACCTTCCGAGTTTTGTTTAAAGCGGTTACTCGTCTTCAAAATGAATTTGACGGTGTTGAATTGCTCAGCGAAGAGGCTGAAGGGTTGTGCAAACGCGTGATGGTGGTCGATGATGAACAGATGATAACGGATTATCTGCGCGAACTTTTGGAGTCAGAGGGACATCAGGTGAGCGCGTACAACAGCAGTGAAAAAGCCCTAGCCGACTTTAAAAAATCACCAGAGAAGTATGATGTCGTAATTACGGATCAGACGATGCCCGGGATTTTGGGCGTGGAACTCACAGCTGAAATGAAAGAAATTAAAGCTGATCTTCCTGTTATTTTGTGCACCGGATACTCCGAGTTGAATATTGAAGCTCTTATAAGCGGTTTTGATGATATTAGTGTGATGAAAAAACCAATCGACAGACAAGAGCTAATGAACTTAATTAATACCCCTGATCTTGGCGCTTAAGGCGGCAGAATCCGGGGTGTTCGTGGTCGGTTGTATTACTTTAGCTTGCACGATTGTAAATTGCAGGAATTCACCCTTTCCACTGCTATTTTCGTGATGGTTGCTTAATAGCGGCGTTAGGTTGGTTTAATACCCATGCAGAACTAAAAAATTAAAAGAAGCCCAGTCAAATATTCAATGATCGTTATGAACCATTTAAATTTGGAATTATGTCAGCGAATTTAGCGTCTAACTGGTGTAGGCATAGATAAATTATGCCGTTTGAAGGCAGGAGGGTTTCTGATGAGCGAAGGCATGAGCATGGCTCTGTTAATCCTGTTTGTGTTCCTTGTGATGCTGCCGTCGTTTGTTTTTGTGCAGATTCGGCGCGAGAACAAGTGGTATGAAGAGGATATGGTTGATCCCAAGAAGGATAAAAAGGCGCAGGAAGAGGACAAGGATACGCGTGACTTTTGAGCTACCAGAGCAAAGGATGCAGATTAAACCTCCCTCAGGTTTGATGCACTCTCTCTAGCGGGAACTGTGTTCCCAGAGAGAGCCGCAATGACGAGGCAGTTCAGATAAGCATTGAGTCAAGGATTCAAGCAAGACGCTGTGCTTGCTCTCCAGTTACATCACCCTGCGTGGCTCTTCTGGAACGGCACTGATTACAAACCGCAAAGGCCCGCCCGGGTTAATGCTGTTAAACGGGTAACAGGTCACGAGCAATAACTGGCTTTGATCAGAGCTGGCGAATAATTCTTGTTTGCTGCTATCCACCACCGAGAGTGTGTCTACTCGATAACTGTGCGGCTCGCCTGAGCGTCCGGTTAGTTGCAACTTGTCACCCTGCTGCAGTTCTTTCATAAATCGGAAGTGGGTGTCTCGATGACCGGCCACGATTGTTGAGCCGTTGCCGCCGGGCTCGGCACTGCCGATGAGATAGCCCGGCCCGAATGCCAATGAGCTGCCGTGGGTGCCCTGTAGGATATAAAGGTCTACGTCATGCTCCTTGGCCACCAATCTGGCAACTGGCCAGGTGTCAGCCCAGGGCCAGGGTTTAATCGCTTTGCCAGTTTCCAGTGTTTCCTGCCAGGCCTGTTCGATCAGTTGTTGCGCCAGCTGCGCTTTGGCATAAATCCAACCGCCATCTGCGAGCAGGTAACCGCCAGCAACCAAGCACAGTGCAATGATACTTTTTCTCAAAACCTTAATAATCAGCATAAGTAGCAGCATCATTTTGCACCTCCTAGAGATGAGCGCTGTTCGTTTCTAATCACTAATGGCGCCCAGACTTTGAATATCCAAGCCATTAGCATCAGCAGTGTTCCCCATAAAATACTAAGTTGTGCGCTAGTTGCGGTTTGTGGGTAGGCATAGGCTTGACCCCCTTGACCTTTAGCGCGGGCATTCAAGAGGTTTTCAGCTTCTAAGCCCTCGACAGCGGGGCGGCTAATTTTCTGTTCGACGGCAATAAAGCTCGTGTAAGGGGTGACGAGCTGGTGAGTTAATGCCACGTCGAGCACGGCTTCGCGAACTTCAGTTTCAGGTCGGCCGGTGGTTTTTTCATCCAGCAAGTTAGCAATTTTTTCTCTCGCCCAGAGTGTTGCTACGCCTGAGTGATTTTGGACGCCATTGAGCTGTAGTTCTTGCTGCCAGTGTTGGCCAGCCGTTTTACCAGACAGTGACAGTGCGCCGTTTAAATCTGATATTTTGACGGCCACCTGTAGTGGTTCACCTTTGTATAAATCAGGTATGCGATTTGGATAGCTCTCCACTTTGGCACCGTTAGGCCAGTTAATTTGAATATCAGTGACGACGGGGCTATCCAGTTTGCTGATCAGGGCGGTCATTTTCTCCTGAAGTTCGGAGACTTTGCCGATATGGGTAAAACTGCCACGACCGAACTGTGCTGCTTTACGCATAAAGTGAGAATTAGGCGCCGAGCCAATGCCAACAGTAAATAAGCGACTGTCACCTAACTGTCTATGGATTTCCTCGAATAGTGCCGTTTCATTGCCCACTGCACCGTCGGTGATAAACATCACCTGGCGTACAAAACCCTGTTCGGCTTCGTCGCGCAGCGCGGCTTTTAGCGCCGGTAACATTTCAGTGCCTCCACCGGAGTTGAGGCCGTTTACATAGCGTCGGGCGTAATCAATATTTTTTGTTGAGGCTGGTACGGCGCTGTTGTACAGCATGTGGGTGTCGGAGCTAAAAGAAATAACGTTGAAACGATCCTGAGGATTCAACTGGTCAAGGGCGTAGAGCAAGCTTTGGCGTGCCTGTTTGATAGAGACACCATCCATCGAGCCCGAGGTGTCGATGATATAAATGGCTTCTTTGGGCAATGCTTCAGCACTGGTGCTTTTGTTGGGCGGCACCATCATCAGCAAAGCATAATTCTCACCCTCAACCTGTTCGCTGAACACGGCAGCTCGTGGCGCATTACAGGGTTGCGGGCTCCAGGTTAAGGAAAAATCCTGTGTCATGGAGACTTGGCCAGCGGCGAGGCGTAGTTGATAGCGGTTATCTTTTCGAACCAGCACAATATTATGGTAAGCACTTTCAACGGCCTGCAACGGCATGCCCATATCCAGTTCAGCGGTTATCGTTATTGGGTTAATGAGTTGCTGCGGTGTTGGCAGATTCGGATTTAAGAAAGGTGTGATTTCATTAGCATCTGGCACTTGGTCGGTATTCACTGCCCAGCCTGATGCTCCGCTGACCAATGGAGCGCTGTTTTCTGCATCCTGATCTTGCAAAGGCGTACCGGGAATATAGCGGGGTGTGATGGTCATCGGAAAACGCAGGCTGAATTCACCCTGATCGTAGGCGATGGTTTCGATGTATTCGAGCTGTACAGTGATAATTTCATTGGGGCCAATGTTAGCGACCTTGGAGGTAAACATATTGGGCCGTTGTTGCGTGACCAATGAGGCCTTTTTTCCTACAGCTTTGGCTTCGTGATAGATTTTTTTAGCTTCTGACTTTTCTTTGATTTCGCCTTCAATGACGCGCTCGCCAATGACCATGCGCATGCGATTGACGGCGGCTTTATCCGGTAATGGAAAAACATAGTTACCCTCAACCCATTGCGCGCTCTGGTTTTGAAAACGCTGGCTCACGGAAACGTGCGCCAGCATGCCGCTGACCTTGATATGCACGGTGCTTTTCTGCGTGAGGGCCGGGATAAACTGTCCTCCACCGATAGGTTTGAGTAACATTTCCCCAGAGTTGATGTTATCCAATGTTGAGGCTGTTTCTGATGTGCTCGCTAATTCACTGGCCTGGGCGGAAAGCCACAGGAAACTCCCCAGTAATACAGCCACAATCATCATCGCATATCGAGGCCATCGGCTTGAGGAGGGGTTGGCAAAGTGGTCATTCTTTTCTGTGAATAGATCGCGCTCGTTACGCATACTGAGCTCCTTATTGAGTTGTTATTATTGGGAGCAAGTAAAACGGATGAGATGGACAATTTAAGGGTTCAAAATGGACAAAAACATGAGCAATTGTGATGAATTGTGGCAACGTGCCCATTCAATAGATGTCTAGGCTACAATGATTCGAAATAACAACAGGGAATGCTAGCCGATGGCCAAACGCATCGCGATTGTGGAAGATGAAATCAGTATTGCGGAAAACTACCGCGATGCCTTTATGCAACAGGGTTACGAGGTCAGCATTTATCCTGATCGTCGTTCGGCTATGTCGGCGTTTGATCAGAGGTTGCCAGATTTGGCGCTGATTGATATTGGCCTTGGCGAAGAAATTGAAGGCGGTTTTGATCTGTGTCGTGATCTGCGCAGTCGTTCTAAAACGTTACCGATTGTCTTTTTAAGTGCCCGTGAGAGTGAGTTTGATAAGGTCTCTGGCTTGCGTTTGGGAGCTGATGATTATCTCACCAAGGATACTAGCCTGCCGCATGTGATGGCACGTATTGTGGCGCTGTTCCGGCGTATCGAAGCGTTTTCCCAGCCCGAAGCGCAGGAAGAAATAATCGAGCGAGGCAAGCTAGCTTTGAATAAAGCGCGCATGACGGTGGCTTGGGATAATCAGCCGTTGGATATCACCGTGACGGAGTTCTGGATTATTCGTGATCTGGCGCGTTATCCGGGCCAGGTGAAAAGCCGCCAACAGTTAATGGAGGCGGCTAATGTGATTCTTGATGACAATACCATCACCTCTCACATCAAGCGTATCCGCAAAAAATTTCAAGCTATTGATGCCAGCTTCGACGCTATCAATACCGCCTATGGCTTAGGTTACCGGTGGCACGCTTAAGAGTCTGTTATGCCAAAGGAAAATCATGTCTTTTACATTAAGCTATAAAAGAATGGCCCGCTACAATCAGTGGATGAACGAAGCCATATACAAGGCCTCCTCCAAAGTGAACTCAGATGAACTTAACAAAGATCGTGGTGCTTTTTTCGGCTCAATTTTTGGGACTTTAAATCATCTAATGGTAGGAGATATTTTCTGGTTCAAACGATTCGCTGAACATCAGTTTAAATTCCCCTCGCTTGAGTATTTTCGCTTGATCGAAACACCAAGTTCGCTAAAAGCAGTGATACATACGAGTCTTGCATCTCTTACAAAAGAGCGAGAGAAAATGGATAGTAGTATTCTCCTTTTTACATCAGAGCTTACGGATGATGCTATTGCGAGCACGTTAAATTATAGAAATTCTAAAGGCCACCAGTTTAATAAAAACTTTGGTCATTTATTGCAGCACGCTTTTAATCATCAAACACACCATCGAGGGCAGGCTTCAACACTGCTTTATCAAGCAGGCATTGATGTAGGCGTCACTGACATGCTGGCAGGCATACCCGATGAGTAAGAGCATAAGAAGTGGGTCGTGTGGGACTCAATAAACAGTTAGTGTGTGTCAGTTTGTTGCTACTCAGTTTGCCCTGGGCTGGCTGCCAGTATCTGAAAGAAATGGATAACTCGCTTCGGCTTGGGCAAGAGTCAAACCTGCAGGCGACAGCTGAAGTGATTGCGCGTGCCTTGCAACAAAACCCCGCGGCATTAAACCCTCATGGCCAAGTCGGTCAGCCAGCGAGCTCTGCTCCCGTTTTTTACTGCCATTCGCACGATACGCCGATTTGGGCTGATGGTTATGATGACGAGTGGCTGGAAATCCCCTGGACGGATTATGCGTCCGCCGACGGGCAATACAATTTACGTTATCGTTGCGCTATTTCCGGCTCTGGGGCTGGCAAAGAGTTAGGGCTGTTTTTTGCGGTCCCTGATGAGCAGGTTATGTTTAATAATCCGGTGCGTTCGCTGGCTTCAAATGGTGACCGTTTGGTTCTGGCAACAGGTTCTGGGCGGGAGTACATTTTTACTGCAGTAGCGCCGGGTTCAATTACGGCTCGTTATTTGAATGATAGCGGCGCAACGTATCGTGAATCGCGCATTGATGCATCCTGGGTGGATCAGGACAAAGGTTACCAACTGGAAATTAAAATGCCGCTGCACTTGGCTGCGGGGCGGTTGAGCTTTTTAGTGATCGATGAATCGCCCAAGGGCGTTAACAGCTATGGTCCGTTGCTGAGTTCTGCAGAACCGCCCTGGTTTAGCTATCAGTCTTCGTCATCAGAACAGGCGATAGCGGCCTTTTCTCAAGCCGGTTTGCGGCTTAGGTTGACCGATCCTAACGGTTGGTTGATTGCTTCGGCGGGAAACCCGGAAAGCAAAAAGAAATCTCAGGCGCATTGGTTATTAAGTAAGTTATACCGTGCGTTGTTGTCATCGAATCAAGTCAGCAAAATACCCTATAGCAATGGTGTTAACTTCACCGAAAGAGCAGAGGTGAAAGAGGCTTTGCAGGGAGCCGTCAGTAGTCGTTGGTATCGTGACCCGAATCGTTCTGATCATCATATTTTGACCACCGCTGTGCCGATAGAACATGAAGGGCAGGCTATTGCGGTTTTAGTTGCTGAGCAAAGTAGTGAACAAACCGCTGGGCTCACCGACCAGGCCTTTAGTCGTCTGTTTTTACTTAGTTTTGCGGTGATTAGTTTGACCGCTTTGGCATTGCTTGCCTATGCAAACTGGTTGTCCTGGCGTATTCGTCGTTTGAATCGGGCCACTCAGCAAGCGCTTGCCGATCAGAGCCCTGTTATTGGTCAGCCGTTTGGGCATCTGCGGTCTAGCCGAGCCAATGATGAAATTGATTCATTAACGCTGAGCTATGCCGAGTTGATGAGGCGCATTCAGGAATACACTAATTACCTGCATACGCTGGCGCGCAAACTCTCGCACGAGTTGCGTACACCTTTAGCGATCATTCATTCGTCGTTGGATAATCTGGCCAGCCAGCCACTTGATGAGCAAAGTGATATCTATCAGCAGCGCGCTAAGGACGGAGCACTACGGCTTGGCGGCATCATCACGGCGATGAGTGAATCGCGCCGTGTTGAGGAAAGCATTGAACAGGCAGAGCTTGAGGCAATCAATATTGCCGGTCTGCTACAGGACATCAGCCGCGCTTACCGAGATACCTATCGACATCATGGTTTTGTTTTACGGGGTCTTGACGAGGCATCTATGGAAGACGCTGAGAATGTCCTGATGGCGGCGCCGGATTTGTTGGTGCAGATGCTGGACAAGCTTATCGACAATGCCTGTAGTTTTGCGCCCGAGGGTAGTGATATCGAGATTGGTTATGAGGTGTCGGCGACAAATATTACCATCAATATCGGTAACGATGGGCCGTTGCTGCCCGAAGCTATGCAAACTCAGCTGTTTGATAATATGGTGTCACTGCGTGAAAAAGACAACGACAGGCCCCATTTAGGCATGGGGCTACACATCGTTGATTTGATTGTGAAATATCATCAAGGCTCGGTGATCGGTCGTAATCGAAGCGATAGTTCGGGAGTGATTTTTACTGTTGTTTTACCAAAAGCTACGAAGCAAAAAAAGCCTGGCTAATGCCAGGCTAAAGCTGCAGCACTCAAGGAGTTAGAGGCTACGGCATGGAGGCTTGGGCAAAAGAATCCTGGGCATCACTCTTGGAGAGTTCGATTTTTACCACGCGTTCCAACGCGTAACTGTCGTAATCACCGTTTGGAGCAGCGGATTGGCTGTCGCCATGTGAGTAGGATTTGATACGGCTGCTTGCAATGCCATTGGCGATTAAAAGGTCTACTACTGCTTGTACACGCTGTTCGGAAAGTGCCTGGTTATAATCGGCATTACCGCGCGGGTCGGCATATCCATCGAGGCGGATATTTAATTCCGTGCGTTTCGCCAGCAGGCTTGCCACATAGGCCATTCTTTCCTGTCCTGAGGCTGTGAGCTGGTTTTCACCTGTTTTGAATAGTAGTTCTAACTGGAGCAGGTCGAGCGCGGCTTGGTCATAACCTTGAACGATCGTTTCTGATTGCGTTAATTGTTGCGATAAGTCGTTGGCGCGATGATTTGCTTCAGCCAGCTGTGTTTCGACAGACTCTAACTTATCTGCTTGCCCAACCTTATCACCCAACCACATACCGGCAACGACTCCCGCCATTGCGCCTATGGGCCCTCCTGCAACGGCACCGGTGGCAATACTGCCCCAGACCACACTATTGCGTTTACTTTCTTCGGAAAATTCAATAGATGCGGCATTGGCCGTCGTTGCTGCGCTTAGGCTTAAAATAGCGCACATTAAGAGTGTTTTTTTCATGGATCAGTCCTCGTGATTGTTTGGATATTTCAAGAAATATTTAACAATCAAAAAAGGACTTCCAAGGGGAAGGATCAGGGCAATGCGGTGAACAATGATGGCGAATTATGGCAATGGCGTCATAGGAAATAATATCCTATGAGACCTGAGTATAATGACTGGGCTTGTTAATACTTTGTAGCGACAAGCCGCAGTTGACGTCAGAAAAATTTGGCTTATAAAAAGCGTTCAACTCAAACAACAAAATGATTATTCAGTAGCGCTGAAATTTCATTAGCTATGACCGGTTCACTAAACAGATACCCCTGCACAGCCTCGCAACCAAGGCCTTTGAGGATATGAAGTTGTGCTGATGTCTCGACACCTTCCGCGATGATGCTATATCCCAGCTTATGTCCCATTTCTATCATAGAGCTAATAAGGGTTAGGGCTTTGTTATCGGTCAGCATGTCATCAATAAAGTATTTATCTATTTTCAGACAGTCAACCTTAAGGTGTTTAAGCGACGCGAAGGATGAATAACCTGTTCCGAAATCATCAATGGCCAGATGAATACCCAGGTCTTTCAAGTCTTGAAAAACTGACAGATTTCGTGAATCGGTTTGAGCAACATTTTCGGTAACTTCTAGCTCCAGTTCAGCTGGAATTATGCCTGTTTCGTCGATAATACGTTTTATCAGCGGTACAATTTCCTTATCGAGAAGGTGGCTTGGGGAAATATTGACGGCCATACGCAAAGCAGGCACGCCCTCGTTTTTCCAGGTAGCCATCTGATTGCAGGCCGTGCGCAATACCCATTCGGTGAGCGGTTTTATCATGCCAATTCTTTCGGCTGTGGCGATGAAATATATGGGTGAAACTTGGCCTAGTATTGGATGATTCCAGCGTGATAAAGCCTCAACACCGATAATTTCACCGGTATTGATATTAACCTGGGGTTGATAAACGAGTGATAACTGTTGTTGTTCGATCGCTTCCCTGAGGTAATGCTCGACCTGGAAACGATACTCTGCTTTTTGTGTCAGTTCGGGTTTATAGAAGGCATATTGATTTTTGCCTTGTTCCTTGGCAGCGTAAAGCGAAGTATCCGCTGCCTTTACTAAGGTGGATATATCTTCTCCATCATCGGGGTAGTGGGCAATTCCAATACTGCACGCAGTAGTGAGTTGTCTGGCAGAAATTTCGAGGGGTTGAGATACGGCATCAAGACAACGTTGCGCAACATGGGCTGCAGCATAATCATCGCCTATCTCTTCGACAAGAATACAAAACTCATCGCCACTAAGCCGAGCAACAAAATCTATTTCACGGTTGGTGTTTTTCAAACGTTGTGCAATGCTATTGAGGAGAAAATCGCCAGCATCATGGCCAAGACTGTCATTGACACCTTTGAAGTCATCTAGATCAATGTATAGCAGGGCAAAACGACGATTATGCCGGTCAGATGTTTTTATTAACTCTTCAAGGTGTTGGTAAAAGTGGGCGCGACTGGCAAGGCCTGTGAGCTCATCGGTATAAGCTAACTCTCGGATACGTTTTTGAGCTTGATCTCGCTCCATGACAATTCCGGCAAGCCGTGCCGCAGAGGTGAGATCATCTGATTCTTCTTCATTTGGCAGGGCCGGATGGTTGTAATACATGCCAAAGGCACCTAAGACGTTTCCGGAGGA
>JBALXL010000048.1:0-3653 GCA_036960805.1 Pseudomonadales bacterium | reverse complement strand
CATGCTACGCTTTGAACCAGAAAAAGATGATCGCCGTACAGGCATGGATCAACGTGCTGGCAACGGTAAATGGAACAACATGTATAACTTGTAGTTGTATAGTTCTGCTCTGTAAATCTGGTGCCATATCCATCAAATCCTCGAGGATAAGGGCAGAACCCCCAACTACAACCGCAATAAAACCAGCGCATCAATAAAAAGTAATCCAATGCGTATTGAATTACATCTAAAGTGTTCGCTTAACGTTACAAAACAACTATATTTGCACCCATCTTTTTAGCCAAAACAGGGATCGTCTCAATGACATTTAAACTTCTATCTTTCTCTCGCTGTATTGCACTGACCATCGTCGTCAGTGTTGCTGGTTTGAGCGGGTGTGCAACTGAAAGCCATGTTGCTCTACAACCTCAAACAGTTGCGTCTAAAGCGACCGCTGCGAGCTACCAAGGAATCAAACATAAATTGATGGTTGGCAACTTCCAGAACCGCTCGTCTTACCAGAAAGGCTTATTCTCTAGCGGTAGTGACCGTTTAGGTAGCCAGGCAAAAACAATTTTGAAAACCCACCTTCAACAAACAGGACGCTTTACTGTGCTCGATCGCGCCAATATGCAAGAAATTGCAGCCGAGTTAAAACTGGCTGGCAAACAGCAAAACCTGACAGCCGCGCAACTTATCATTACTGGCGACGTGACTGAGTTTGGTCGTAAAGTCACAGGCGATCATCAGCTGTTTGGTATTTTAGGCCAAGGTAAAACACAAACGGCTTATGCCAAAGTTGCTCTCAATATCGTTAATGTTGAAACATCCGAAATCATCTATTCGACTCAAGGCGCGGGAGAATACGCTTTAAGTAATCGCGAAGTGGTCGGTTTTGGTGGTACTGCGGGTTATGACAGCACGCTGAATGGCAAAGTGCTGAATTTAGCTATCACTGAAGCGATTGAACAATTAGTGTCCGGTATTGAAAATGGCCAGTGGTCGTTACAATAGCCAATATTTTATTGTTCAAATGACGATTTCAAACGCCTGAATTTTCAGGCGTTTTCATATCCCGCCAATAACATTGCCCCCAAATCATAATAAAGGACAATTATGAACCGCTTTAAAATTGCTGTATTTACTCTTTGCGCTGCAACCTTATTTTCTGGCTGCGCGCAACAGAGCACCAATCTTTACCATTGGGGGTCGTACGAAAACATCATTTACAAGAGCTATGAAAAACCCGGCGAACTAAGCATTCAAGAGCAAATTGAAATGCTTAATACCGACATCACCAAAGCTCAGGATAAGGGCAAAAAAGTATCTCCCGGCTTATATGCTCATCTGGGCTATTTGTATTTTTCCGACGGTGATGAGGCTGCTGCCTTGCAAGCATTTAACATGGAGCAAACGCTGTTCCCCGAGTCCTATCCCTTCCTAACGGGCATGATCAATAGAATGCAGTCAGGACAGCAGCCATGAGTATTTACTTCGTACACTCTGCAAAAAAAGTGGCCGCAGGTTTCGGTTTAGCATGTATTGCTTTAATAACTGGCTGCGCAACAACGCCGCCCTATGATTACACCGCTTTCGAAGCTCACAAGCCTCGCTCAATCCTAGTGTTACCGCCAGTAAACCAATCAATCGAAGTAGGAGCACCTTATATTTATTTATCGAGGGTCACGCAACCGCTTGCCGAAAAGGGTTATTACGTATTCCCTGTCGCTGTCATTGACCAGTTAATGAAAGAAAACGGCTTACCCACAAGCACCGACATGCATAATGTGCCACTAGCCAAAATCAAGGAGATCATCGACCCTGATGCTGTTCTCTATATAACGATTGATAATTGGGGGCAGAAATATCAGGTCATCAGCTCAACAACCGTAGTAAAAGTCAGCGGGAAATTAGTTGATGTGGATACAGGCACCCTGTTATGGGAAGGTCATGCCGAAGCAGTTCAACAATCGGACGATGGTGGCGGCGGACTTATTGGCGCGTTAGTCAGCGCAGCCATAACGCAGATCATCAACAACAAAATTGATCATACACCGCAGCTAGCACGCATCGCCAACCACTCGCTTTTCCATACCCCGGACCAAGGCTTGCTGGACGGCCCGTACCGCGAAGAAAGCACCAACCTTGGACAACCCTAAACAAAGGACGCGAGGCAATTGATATTACACAGCGTTACTCGCACTAAATCCACTTGATGTCGTCCAACACCTACTTCGAGACCTCAGCATAACTACTGTGCTCGCCACATAATGCTGATGTCTCATTCCCAAAATAAAATAAGACTTAGATAATCCATGAAAAAATTATTAATCTTCTTTGCAGCAGGATGTATAGGCGCATTGGCCAATAGTCTCACCGTTTGGTTCTTTGGTGACATAGGCGTTACGTCTTCTATTGGTGTTTCCATATCACCGTCTTTATCTGCCGTCTGGCTGTATCCAAGAATCGTGTGGGGCGGGCTTTGGGGCTTGTTATTTATACTACCGATGCTGCAGTCGAAACCGCTGCTGAAGGGCTCTGTGCTAAGTCTGTTCCCGACGATCGTTCAGCTTTTTGTGGTTTTCCCTTATCAGACACGATATGGCATTGCTGGACTAGAACTTGGGTTGCTCACGCCGGTGGCAGTGCTGTTTTTCAACGGAGTATGGGGCGTGGTAACGGCGTTAACGATACGGTTTACTCGTTAAAATCTGTTTATAATAGGGAACAGGTTTATTAATTAAGCCTGCTCCATATTGTTCAATGAGACAGCTGTCTTAACCAGCCGATCACGCGACGTTGATGAACTGCTCGCGATATAAAAATCCCTGCACAAAATCCACATTCAGCTGCTTCGCAAACAATAGGTCAGCCTCGTTTTCCACACCCTCCAAAATAACCTTTTTCCCGGCGTCGTGAGCGTAATTAATGAGTGCGTTCACCAAACACAAAAACATATCGTCACTCTTATTGTGAACCACGTGCTTATCTAGTTTTATAAAATCCACGAGCTGTATTACAGATGTCGAGACCATTGACTGTGGATTGCATACATCATCAATGGCGGTATTAATGTGATTTTTTGATAAGGTGTCAATCATTGCCAAGCTCATAATGGCATCGTTGATTTCGGAATTCTCAATCAACTCAACTGTGATATCGGCTTTTTTATAATTATTAAAAAGTACCAAAAACGGGTTATCTTGCCCTTCAACACCCGATGAAAAGTAGGAATCTTGATCTAAATTAACAAAAATGGATCCATTGCTTGGTGCGTTACACAGCTGTAATTCTTTTTGTTGGTACTCAACAAGAAACAAGCTTAAGGGACTATCGTGCAGGGAGGAAAAAACAAGGTCTGGACGGACCAGTCTATTTGAAGCATCAAAGAATCTTGCCAAGCATTCAAAGCCATAAATTTCCTGGTTATTAATATCAATAATAGGCTGGTATTCAACGCCATAGCGTTTCTTTTCCATGAGCTCGATAAGGAAGGAAGGCGGTAGTAGTTCTTTCGTCATATAAATAGCGACACCATACTTAAAAGATGAAAAGAAGCACGCAAGGTTATCCCCATTCAGCTGAGGCCCTGCTTTTAAAAGGACTAGTGATTTCTAAAGAGGAACAATTCTAAGTGAGATGCATTATCATTAACAGCATTACTTAGTTTAGAG
>JBALXL010000047.1:0-3943 GCA_036960805.1 Pseudomonadales bacterium | reverse complement strand
AAATATCACTCGTTTTTGGCCCATTTTGTGATTGCACTTAATCTAGCTTGCAATAAACTTGCAAGCTTTTTACCGTATAAATTCTTATCTATCACCTGCATACAAGTATTTAGCGCAAGTAGTCTTAAATGATATGATATACAGTGATATTTCATCGAAGCTAAAGCTCACCTAGTGTAGACGTGGCAATTTCGGCCTAACTATTTGCGTGATGAATGTGGTAATTCGATTTATTCATTTGATTAATGTTAGGCGTATTTTTATTCTGTCGTCCTATGTTAGGGCGCACTCCCTTATAGTTTTTCAGCATTACCGGAGACAAAACTCATGACAAACATGAATGTGGATGCCACGCAGTTAACCACTAAACCATCTCAAGATGGTTTTAGCATGCCCGCCGAATGGGCGCCGCAGCAAGCTGTGTGGATGATTTGGCCATATCGTCCTGATAACTGGCGCTCTGCAGGGGCTTATGCTCAGGCAACCTTTGCTAAAGTGGCCGATGCCATTGGTGCTGCTACCCCTGTTTATATGGGGGTACCTAAGGAATTTTTGACTCAAGCCAAGACGGTTATGCCTTCCCACGTTACTTTGGTCGAAATAGATAGCAACGATTGCTGGGCTCGCGATACCGGGCCGACTGTAGTAGTGAATGCCAAAGGCGAATGCCGTGGTGTTGATTGGGGCTTTAATGCCTGGGGCGGTCATAACGGGGGGTTGTACTCTCCATGGGATAAGGACGAGCAAGTCGCACAACAGATGCTTACGCAGCATGGTTTTGAGCGTTATCAGGCTCAGCTGATCCTCGAAGGTGGTTCAATTCATGTCGATGGTGAAGGCACCTGCTTGACGACGGCTGAATGTTTGCTTAACAGCAATCGCAACCCAGATCTTAATCGTGAACAAATAGAAGCATTACTGTGTGATTATTTAAATGTGCAGCAGTTTATCTGGTTGCCAGAAGGCGTATACATGGATGAGACCGACGGACATATTGATAATATTTGCTGTTTTGCTCGCCCAGGCGAAGTGGTTTTACACTGGACTGATGATCAAACCGATCCGCAGTATCCTCGTTCAAAAGCCGCTTTGGATATTTTACAAAATACTGTGGATGCAAAAGGCCGTAAATTAAAAATCCATTTATTACCACAGCCAGGTCCTTTGTATTGCACAGCAGAGGAAGCGCAAGGCGTAACTGAGGGGACTGGTGTTCCACGCACGGCGGGTGAACGCTTAGCGGGTTCTTATGCGAACTTTTTAATTACCAACAATAGTATCGTTTTTCCACTACTCGACCCTGCAACTGACGATATCGCTGCACAAAAATTGCAGGAGATTTTCCCCGAGTATGAAATTGTCGGAGTACCTGCCCGCGAGATCTTATTAGGTGGTGGTAACATCCATTGCATCACCCAACAGATCCCCTCTGGACAGTAAGTAAAAACTAAGGAGAACACAATGACCATGTATGTCACTGTTGTTTCAACACAATTGGCTTTCAATAAGAGGTCGTAACATGTTCGAAGTCACTGAGGTTTCTATTGCCGAGCTGCGTACAGCGCTCGAATCCGGTCGCACCACAGCGGTTGACCTGGTGAAGTCTTATCTCGCACGGGTTGATGCTTACGACGGCCCAGCGACACAGACCAAGCTGAATGCGCTGGTGGTTCACAATCCAGATGCGATCAAGGAAGCTGAGGCTTCTGATGCACGCCGAGCTCAATGTGAAACACTTAGCCCACTCGATGGTATTCCCTATACCACCAAGGACAGCTATCTTGTTAAGGGGCTCACTGCGGCTTCGGGTAGCCCAGCGTTTAAGGATTTGATTGCTCAATACGATGCCTTTGCCGTTGAACGTCTGCGCGAAGCGGGTGCCATTTGTTTAGGTAAAACCAACATGCCACCTATGGCCAATGGTGGTATGCAGCGTGGTCACTACGGTCGCGCCGAAAGCCCATACAATGCTAACTACCTTACAGCTCCCTTCGCCTCTGGTTCTTCCAATGGCGCGGGTACTGGGACCGCCGCAAGCTATTCTGCTTTCGGTCTAGCCGAAGAGACATGGTCGAGCGGTCGTGGACCTGCATCAAATAACGGTCTGTGCGCCTATACCCCGTCAAGGGGCGTGATTTCTGTGCGCGGCAACTGGCCGTTGACACCGACCATGGATGTAGTGGTGCCTTATACCCGTACTATTGCCGACATGCTCGAAGTGCTTGACGTTATCGTGGCAGACGACCCTATCACCCGTGGCGACCTATGGCGTCTACAACCTTGGGTCGAGATCCCAAAAGCATCAACAGTTCGTCCAGACTCTTATCTGGAACTTGCCGCCCAAGCTGATACGCTTAAAGGCAAGCGTTTCGGGGTGCCACGCATGTTCATTAACAAGGATGAATTGGCTGGCACTAGCGAAAACCCCGGTATCGGAGGCCCGACCGGTCAGCGCATCAATACTCGAGCATCGGTGATCGACCTCTGGGAAGCGGCACGCAAAGCACTGGAATCTGCCGGAGCCGAAGTGATTGAAGTGGACTTCCCGCTGGTTTCTAACTGTGAAGGTGACCGACCTGGTGCGCCGACGGTATTCAACCGTGGCATAGTCACACCTGAGTTTCTCGAGGATGAGCTATGGGCACTATCGGGGTGGGCTTTAGATGAATTCTTGCGTGCCAACAATGACCCTAAACTGAACAAATTAGCTGACGTTAATGGGCATTTGATTTTCCCGCACGATCTTGGCACCTTGCCGAACCGTGAGGGCGATCTTGCTGCTGGCATGGACGAGTACGTCAACATGGCCAAAAGAGGTCTCAAGTCGTATAACCAAATCGACAGCATACCGGATGGTCTGCGCGGCTTAGAGAAGACTCGCAAGCTGGATCTGGAAGACTGGATGGACGAACTCAAACTCGATGCAGTGCTGTTCCCAACCATGGCTGACGTGGGTCCAGCAGATGCGCACGTTAATCCTGCTTCCGCTGACATCGCTTGGAGCAATGGTATTTGGGTCGCTAACGGCAACCTTGCTATTCGCCACTTAGGTGTACCAACGGTTACTGTGCCGATGGGGGCAATGGCCGATATTGGCATGCCTGTAGGGTTAACTTTCGCGGGCCGTGCTTATGACGACAACAACCTGCTGAGGTTTGCGGGTGCATTTGAGGCGACAGGCAGCAAGCGCCTGATCCCTACACGCACGCCAGCGCTTAGCAGATAAGCACCAAGAAGTGAAAAACGGGATTGGATCTTACACGCCAATTCCGTTTTTTTACTCTAACGTAAATACTTGTTTAACTCATTTTCCCCATATCCATATCGGTTAGATGCCAATCGACCTGTACCGCGTAAGCTAGCCTGATTCTGATAGGCAGGATGCCTGAATACCTTGAAGGACATGATCAATGATGTTGCCGACTTTCCAATATCCATATAGGTCAGATGTGCGAGAAAGGCCTGTCAGGCTCACGCATTCTGTTATAAAGAGTCTTCAACGTTCTTAAGTTCAGAGTTGAATCAATACCTTTTAAGCCAGTATTACTAACTCATTTTTGCCCCAAAGTAAGTCAGCTAATTAGATTTGAGCTTTTCCTATTTAGCTTTCATCTATAGACAACTATGCGGCTAAATCGAAGAGAGTTAAATTACAGGTGTAGATGAGTCAGCGAGTATCCAAAACAGGGATGTTTTGGTTAAGCCCACAGGGATGTGCTCGTGGCGTCTCGCTTAATCATCTGCACATCAGCATGCTGCAGGCAATAAGTTCAAATGAAGCTACGTTATAAATCAAGCTAAACCAAGACCAAGTAAGCTGAGTTAATTAATACCTCTAACTCACTTTTGTCCAAAAATGTGCCACGGAGCGTAAATCATTTATGCCCAATTCCTTGCTAGGGATGCCAATTCGCCGATTTCAACTTACTGAATAATTTTCAGT
>JBALXL010000045.1:0-4045 GCA_036960805.1 Pseudomonadales bacterium | reverse complement strand
ATGTGGTCACCAGGACGGTAAAGTAACTGTTCCTCACGCTGACTTCCATTCTAAGATTCGCGCACTGCGTTACGCTTTCCTAGAGCTAGGCATCAACAACGGTATCATCGTTGCACGTACTGACTCTGAAGGTGCTGGCCTGACTAAAGAAATCGCTGTTGTTAAAGAGCCAGGCGATCAAGGCGATCGTTACAACTCTTTCCTAGACGTTGAAGAAATCGACGTAGCTGACATGGCTGAAGGCGATGTATGCTTCAACCGTGACGGCAAACTGGTTCGTCCTAAGCGTTTGCCTTCTGGCCTGTATGAGTTCCGTAAAGGTACTGGCGAAGAGCGTTGCGTATTTGATAGCGTTGAAGCTATTAAAGCCGGTGCAGACATGATCTGGATCGAAACTGCAACACCAAGCGTTGCTGACATCGCCAACATGATGAACGACGTTCGTAAAGAAATCCCGGATGCTAAGCTTGTTTACAACAACAGCCCATCATTCAACTGGACTCTTAACTTCCGTCAGCAAGCATTCGACGCAATGGTTGAAGCTGGCCAAGATGTTGCTGCATACGATCGTGCTGACCTGATGAACGCTAAATATGACGAAACTGACCTGGCTGCAGCTGCAGACGAGAAAGTTCGTACGTTCCAATCGGATACTGCTCGCGAAGCGAACATCTTCCACCACCTGATCACTCTGCCTACGTACCACACTGCTGCGCTGTCTACTGACAACTTGGCTAAAGAGTACTTCGGTGATGCTGGCATGCTGGGCTATGTTGCCGGTGTACAGCGTAAAGAGATCCGTCAAGGTATCGCATGTGTTAAACACCAAAACATGTCAGGTTCTGACATGGGTGATGACCACAAAGAATACTTTGCTGGTGAGAACGCACTGAAAGCTGGTGGCGCTAACAACACTTCTAACCAGTTCGGCTAAGCTGAATTAGTTTTAAGCGTTTAAAAAAGGCGACCTTCGGGTCGCCTTTTTTGTTAGAATTTCCGCTATACGAAAACAATAGCGTGCAGTAATTTTGTTTTGTGGCCAGACAACAACGCCAGAAGGCAAAAGAACGATTGCACAACGACCGAAGAGTAATTCCAAACTATGAGCAATATTCCAGATCATCTACAAGACGCCAAAGACATCCTTAGCGAAGCCGGTTTTGCCGCCAGCGACACCTGGTATCACGGCACGTCTTCAGCGCTACTGGAATCAATCAAAGAACAGGGCCTGAGACGCTCCGGCGACAAAGCTCTCAAGCAGACCGCCAAAAAGACCATGGCAACTATCGGCAACAGCTACACTGAAAGCGTTGAGCCGGTATTCCTAACCCAAAG
Source organism: Pseudomonadales bacterium (assembly GCA_036960805.1). Lineage (GTDB taxonomy): Bacteria > Pseudomonadota > Gammaproteobacteria > Pseudomonadales > IMCC2047 > IMCC2047. The sequence goes on along the minus strand of JBALXL010000045.1, from coordinate 2,710 downwards.
CAAAGAACTGGCTTACTACTGGGCCGAACAAACCCTACGCGAACGTAGCGTACGCTTTGAAGGCGAAGAGCACGCTGTTGTTTTAGCCGTTAAATTACCCAAAGAGCTTCTGAGCAAGGTTAAACCTGATACCGGCGCAGCCGGCCTGCTAATGGTTGGAGGCAGCAGCTACCTTGCCGACCTAGCTGAAATCTATAAAGCCAATGACCAATCGTTGCCAGAAATTGATCCGATCAAAGCCGACCGTATGGACTACCTGAACATCTTGGGCATGGCGTATATCAATAAGAATATTGATGCCCAATATCTGGAAGCACTGTAAACCTACTTCAGTAACTCCCAACACAAAAAAGGCGGGATTTCCCCGCCTTTTTTATTGACGGAAATTCTTCAAATCACAGCAAATTATTAAGCACTGCCAGGCCATTCAAGAGAACCAACAACAATAGCACTGCCCGCGCCAGCTTCTGCGTTAACGAAACAAACACTATCGCAGCCACAACCTGCAAACTCTTGCCCAGAAACACACCTACAATCAAACCAAACTTATAAGCCAGCCAACGAACAGTCCCATTCGCTTCAGTTCCAATACCGTCGATAAACATAAAATAAAGCGTTGAGAAATAATCGAAAAAAACCGTCAGAAAAAAAAGCGCCCACAGCAACCAATGACGCCGAAAAGATGATTTCAGATTTTTTAACCACGAAATTTCTTCACCCAGAACCAGCACGATCACCCTCTTATTTATTTCAGCTACAAGTGGTCCAACATCTAGCGCTAAAGACAACAAGGGCGTATCGCTCCATTCTCAATGCGCCCTCCTTAAACAACTTAATCTATACAATCAGGCTAGATAATCGTTAGAGCTACTCCCAAAACTTCCACCACTTCTTACTTCCCTCGCGTCCTTCCTGACCGATGTCAGAACCTTTACCCTGCTCCATTCGCTCCTGCTCAGATTTTTTAAGAGCCTGCTTGTCCAACCCCTTTAATTCATCATAATCTTCATTCTGATTATCCTTGAGCTTTTTCTCTTTCTTCTCTTTCTTCTGCTTATCCTTTTTATTTTTCTCTTTATTCAAGTAATCATTTTCATCGTCGTAATCAGGCTTGGCCTTCATAGCCTGCTTATGAGCGTCCTTTTGCTCCGCCGAAGGTTTACCTTCTCCCGACCATTCAGGCTTATCAGCCAATGCCGGAACCGCCAAAAATAACGCCACTAGCCCTACTATTAACTTCCTTTTCATAACAACCCCTTTTTGATAGAACCCAAAAACCACCAACTTTCCATACACTCGTTAATCAAGCATCTTACTCTCTATCGTGCACCCGCTATCGCCCACTATCAACACGCTAAAACAACATAAACCCCACTAGGTAGGCCAAACTTTTTACGCCTCATATTATTAACGATATAGCACTATATTTTTCACAAAAACTCTAATAAACCTGTATACTTACGCGCAATTTCGACCCCTACTATCGAGTAAAACAATGACTGAATTATCCCATTACAGAAACATTGGTATTTTCGCGCACGTTGATGCGGGTAAAACCACAACTACAGAACGTATCCTGAAACTGACCGGTAAAATTCATAAAACTGGTGAAGTACATGATGGCGCAGCTACAACTGACTTCATGGAACAGGAACAAGAGCGCGGCATTACTATTCAGTCCGCTGCAACAACATGTTTTTGGGACGATCACCGTTTCAACATCATTGATACTCCGGGTCACGTTGATTTCACAGTTGAAGTATATCGCTCACTGAAAGTTCTTGATGGCGGCGTTGGTGTATTCTGTGGTTCCGGCGGTGTTGAGCCACAATCAGAAACTAACTGGCGTTACGCGAACGATTCAGAAGTTGCACGTATCATCTTCGTTAACAAACTGGATCGTATGGGCGCTGACTTCCTACGCGTTGTTGGACAGGTTAAAGACGTTTTGGGTGCTAACCCAATGGTTATGGTTTTACCTATCGGCACTGAAGAAGATTTTGTTGGCCTCGTTGACCTACTAAGCCGCACAGCCTACGTATGGGACGATTCTGGCGAACCAGAAAACTATGATATCGTTGACATCCCTGCCGACATGGTTGACCAGGTTGAAGAATATCGCGAGAAGCTGATCGAAATGGCTGTCGAGCAAGACGATGACCTGATGGAAATGTACCTAGACGGTACTGAGCCAGCAATGGACGACATCAAGCGCTGCATCCGTAAGGGTACTGTCGCGCTGGACTTCTTCCCAACGTACTGTGGTTCTGCCTTCAAAAACAAAGGTGTTCAACTAATTCTTGATGCTGTTGTTGCTTACCTGCCATGCCCAACAGACGTTAAGCCTCAGCCGCTGACTGACGAAGAAGGCGAAGAAACAGGTGAAGTTGCAACCGTAACTCTTGATGCGCCTTTAAAAGCGTTAGCATTCAAAATCATGGATGACCGCTTTGGCGCCCTGACTTTCGTACGTATCTACTCTGGCGTACTGAACAAAGGCGACACGTTGTTGAACTCCTACACGGGTAAAACTGAGCGTATCGGCCGTATGGTTGAAATGCACGCTGATGACCGTAACGAAATCGATCGCGCCCAAGCGGGCGACATCATCGCTATCGTCGGCATGAAAAACGTACAAACAGGTCACACACTGTGCGATCCTAAGCACCCAGTAACACTGGAACCAATGGTATTCCCAGAGCCAGTAATC
>JBALXL010000046.1:0-4045 GCA_036960805.1 Pseudomonadales bacterium | reverse complement strand
TATCATTGGTGAAGTTGGTGCGGGTTTGCGGTATGCGCTGTCGATTTTAAATATTGGTCGCGCGGTCAGTGTGCCTGCCATTTGTTTGGGCATGGCTAAACAGGCTTGGCAACCCACCTTGGATCGTTTAAATACGCGAATTACCTTTGGCGAACCTTTGGCTAATCGGCAAACGCAACGCATTCGGATCGGCAAGATGGCGACCAATTTATTTGTGATGGAGGCGCTCTGCGAATTGGTTTGGCATATGGCAGATCAGGAAAACTATGATGTGCGCATGGAGGCGGCCGTTACTAAGATGTTCTGCTCGGAGCAAACGATACAGTTTCTTAATGATGCACAGATAATTTTTGGCGGCATGGGTTATGAAACCGCTGAATCCAAACAGTTGCGCGGTGAACCGGCATTTGAGTTAGAACAGCTGGTACGAGATGCCACCATGTATCGGATTGGAGAGGGTGCCACGGATGTTCTGCGACCCTTTGTGGCGCGTGAAGCGCTGAATTTTCATCTGCAAAGGGCCCACAAAGTTCTTGAACAAGGCTTTAGTGGCGAGCGTCTGATGGACCTGTTGCGTTTTTATGTGCCTTGGTATGTTTCGTTGTGGCGACGCCAGGCGCTGGATTTAGGAGCGCTGCAGCGAAGCGGAAAAATGAAGAGGATATTAATCTATATCGAGAGTCGCAGCCGCGCGTTGGCGCGGACAACATCTTATGCAATGCTTTTGAAACATAAAACACTGCAAGAGGATCAGGGTCGTCAAAACCGCATTGAAATGATTGGCGAATCTTTGTTCGCACTAGCTGCAAGCGCACTGCATGCACAAAATATTAACAAGTCGTATGGTTGGGATTTAGCGAACGAATATTTTCGAACCGAAAAACAGAGAATAAAGCGACTACTCACAGAGATGTTAAGTAATGATGACAGGCAGCGAGAAAAACTCGGAAGACAAGCCGTAGAAGGTGATTTTAACGCGCTTAATGAGGGGGTTATTAAGCGGGGATTAAAAGATTATCAGCAAAATATACAGAATAATAAAGAGTGAAGCTGGCCGATTTGGTCAGCTTCACTGAGTACTGCTTAGAATTTATAGCTAAGACCAACCATGTATACGTAAGGGTCGATATCAACGTCTACTTTGAGTGTGCCAAGATTTGAGGTTTTTAAAGTGGCTTCAGTGTCGATATCGATATACCACATGCTGGCACTCAGGGCCCAGTTGTCGCTCAATTGATAGTCAACACCGGCGCGTAATGCCAAGCCCCAAGAATCGTCTAATTCTACATCGGTTGAGCCGGCAATAGTTTCAAACGCACTGTCAGCTTGTTCATCAAAGAAAATGGTGTAGTTAATGCCCGCGCCGAAGAAAGGCTGAATCTTGGAGCTCGGTGCTGCAGGGTAATAATTTACTGTCAGCGTAGGAGGTAGTTGTTTGGACGAAGCGATATCTGTAATTCCCGCTCCAACTAATACGCTGTTGCCAGAGACATCGTGATCAAACGGTGTTGCAGCCAGCAGCTCTATACCGATGTGATCGGAATACATGTAGGTTAGAGTTAGACCCAATTGAGTGCTTTCGTTAACAGCTAGTTCAGAGCCAGCAATTGCAGCTACTGTGCCGCTGTCTTCATTCGGCGAGACAGTGGTCGGGCCCGCTCTGAAAATATAGTCGCCAGCTTCATAGGCAGCGGCATAACCGCTGGCCAATAGCGCGACTGCAGTAGTAGCAAATAGGACGGATTTAAGAGAGTTTTTCATGATTACGCTCGTTCTTAGTTATTAGGAATTTTTAAGTTGGCGCAAGTATACGGAGGTGGATAACGGCGGATTTGATTTGGATCAAGAGTTAGTAGCGAGTGGTACTCTATAGCTTGATCTAGATCAATAATGAAGCTGATGGCGCTATTGCCCAAGACTTACCAGTCCTGCGTTCTAAAGACAATGCTTTTGGCTTACACTAACGGCCTTCTAGTTCATGGCTTTTCGGCTTTTTGGCCGCGGCTGTTTCAGGCGATAGTTACAGGCAATATTGATAATGCGCACATTATGTATCTGGGTTAGATCTCTACTGTTCTTCATAGTTTTTTGCATCGCAGTGTTTGGAATTTCACTGCTTTGTTTGCTGGTGTTTCCCTTCTTGCCGTTGCGGAAGCGTTTTCGTTTAGGTATTTGCCTTAACCATTTTGTCGTTTGGTGGTTTGGCTTTTGTTGTGGGGTGCGCTACCAGATCGAAGGTAAAGAGAATCTGCCAAAAGACGGGAATGGGGTGCTGATTAGCAATCATCAAAGTGAATGGGAAACCTTTTATTTGCAGATATTGGTGTTCCCTCTTTGCACGGTGCTGAAAAAGGAGTTGTTGCGTATACCTTTGTTTGGTTGGGCTTTAGCTATGGTTAAGCCGGTTGCGATTGACCGTAATAAAAAGACCAATGCATTGAAGCAGATTGCCGAACAGGGTGTAGCTAAATTGGAGCAGGGCTTTTGGGTGCTGATTTTTCCGGAAGGCACGCGTTTGGGGGCTGGTGAGCTAGGTAAATATTCGAAGACTGGCGCGCTACTGGCGGCTAAAGCGGGCAAACCTTTGGTGCCAGTCTTGCATAATGCGGGCGATCATTGGCCGAAGAACGGCTTTATCAAGCGCCCTGGTGTGTTGAAAGTTGTGATTGGCCCGGCTATTGATCCGGAAGGGAAAAGCGCCGTTCAAATGCACGACGCCTCAATCCAGTGGATTGAGGCGAACCGTGAAAGAGTCTTCGGGAAGAGCTAGGTTTTATGCTGGAGGCTGGTGAAGCTCCAGCGTCAGATTACTTATGACGCTGGAATACCAGTGATGCGTTAGTGCCGCCAAAGCCGAAGCTGTTAGACATAATGGTGTCGATTTTAGCGTCGTCCAGGCGTTCAGTTACAATCGGCATGCCAACAGCTTGCTCGTCCAGAGTCTCTACGTTGGCAGACGCCGCGATAAAGTTATTCTGCATCATCAAAATACTGTAGATCGCTTCATGGGCGCCTGCTGCGCCTAAAGAGTGACCTGACAGGGATTTTGTTGAAGTGATATAAGGCATGTTGTCGCCAAATACTTCTCGAACTGCGCCAAGCTCTTTTACGTCGCCAACGGGTGTGCTAGTGCCGTGAGCATTAATGTAGTCAATCGGTGCGTCAACAGTAGCCATTGCTTGCTGCATGCAACGTACCGCACCTTCGCCTGAAGGAGCAACCATATCAAAACCATCTGATGTGGCTCCGTAGCCGACGATTTCAGCATAGATTTTTGCGCCACGTGCTAGAGCATGTTCACGCTCTTCTAGTACCAACATGGCACCGCCGCCTGCGATGACAAAACCATCACGATCCTGATCATAGGCGCGAGACGCTTTTTCAGGTGTTTCGTTGTATTTCGTGGATAGCGCGCCCATGGCGTCAAACAGACAAGTCAAAGACCAGTGTTCTTCTTCACCGCCGCCAGCAAACATAATGTCCTGTTTGCCCAGTTGAATCAGCTCCATTGCGTTACCAATACAGTGTGCGCTGGTGGAGCAGGCTGACGTGATAGAGTAGTTAACACCTTTAATTTCAAAGGGTGTGGCCAAACACGCGGATACGGTGCTCGACATGACCTTAGGTACACGGTAAGGGCCGACACGTTTCACGCCTCTGTCGCGTAAAATGTCTGCGGCTTCAACCATGCTTTCCATTGATCCGCCGCCGGATCCTGCTACTAAGCCGGTGCGAAAGTTGGAGACTTGTTCTTTGCTCAGCCCGGCGTCGTCTATTGATTGCTGCATAGCCACGTAGGCATAACCTGCTGCATCGCTCATGAAACGGCGAGGGCGGCGATCTATCAGCTCTTCAAGGTTAATATTAATGCTGCCAGAAACGTGGCTACGAAGGCCCATTTCTTTATATTCTTCCTTGAAGGTGATTCCTGATTTTCCGTTTTTCAGCGATTCAAGTACGCTTGCCTGGTCATTGCCCAAGCAAGATACTATGCCAATACCAGTGACTACGACACGTTTCATAGATGCCCCTTAGAAGTTTTCTG